>NZ_JBLFFN010000001.1:0-649897 GCF_051400855.1 Variovorax stachyos
AGTAGGTCATCGTCAGGCTCTTACAGCCACAAAAAGCCCAGCCAGCAATGGTTGGGCTTTTTGCCTTTTAGCCACCCACCTCTGCCCACCACCCGCCCCAGCACCACCCCCGCCTCGAGCTATCAAGACGCGCCGCGCAATTCGTCCTTGTTCACGAGATTGGCTGTCGCTAGGCCACGAACGGCTATACAGATCGAAGTGGGCCCGCCTCCGCCCCATCGACAGCGATCGAGCCACTGCAGGCGGCGCTCAAGCAGTCGTGCCGGTGCGGAGCTGGCGCCGAAGAATCTTGCCGACGTTCGTTTTCGGCAGACTATCTCGGAACTCGATGTGCTTGGGCCGCTTGTACCCGGTCAGCTGATCGTTGCAGTAGCGCATCACGGCATCCTCAGTCAGCGTGGAGTCCCTGCGGACCACGAAGACCTTGATCGCCTCGCCTTGCTTCTCGTCTGGCACTCCGATCGCCGCGCACTCGAGCACGCCGGGGCACAGCGAAATAACGTTCTCGAGCTCGTTCGGAAACACGTTGAAGCCGCTCACGAGGATCATGTCCTTCTTGCGGTCGACAATCCGGCTGTAGCCGTCCTCCTGCATGACCGCGATGTCGCCGGTGCGCATGAAGCCATCGGCCGTGAACGCCGCTGCTGTCTCCGCCGGCTGGTTGTAGTAGCCGACCATCACATTGGGGCCCTTGATGCAGAGCTCGCCCGGCTCGCCAATTGGCAGCGACCGGCCCTCGTCATCCTTGATCGCGATTTCGATGCCCGGCAGGGGTAGGCCGATGGTGCCGGTGAAGGCAGTGTTAGACACTGGGTTGTTCGTTCCGATCGCGCAGGTCTCGCTCATGCCCCAGCCCTCGATCATTGGACAGCCTGTCGTCTCGAACCACTTGCGGGCCGTGCCCTCGGATGCGGCCATGCCGCCGGCCTGGGAGACCAGTAAGGTGGAAAAGTCCACTGTCTTGAACTCTGGGTGCACCAACAGCGCATTGAAGAGCGTGTTGACCGCCGGCAGCATGTGGAACGGCCTTTTCTTGAGCACAGCGATGAACTTGTCAATATCGCGTGGGTTGGGGATCAGCGTGAGATGCGATCCAAGACGAATCGCCAGCAAGCACAGTGTCAGTGCGAAGATGTGATAAAGCGGGAGCGCCGCGATGCTGTTGACCTTGGACGAGTCGCCTGCGCGCTCGAGCGCCGGCGTGAACCAGGCCTCGGCCTGCAGCGTGGCCGCGATGATGTTGCGGTGCGTCAGTACGGCACCCTTCGATAGCCCAGTGGTGCCTCCCGTGTATTGCAGGAAGGCGATCGAGTCGAGCGTGCTCGTGTCGGGTCCGAGCTTGAGCCCCTTGCCTTCGGCGATCACCTGCGGAAAGGGCGTCACAGTGCGGCCCTTGTCGAGCGGGAGCTTGTATGGAGGCACCATCTTCGCGAGATGCCGCACTGCCAGCGTGATCCAGGTGCCGTAAAGCCCGCCGAGCAGGTCACCCATCGAAGCGACGACTACATGCTTGATCGGCGTCTGCTCGATCACCTGTTCGAGTGTCGCCGCAAAGTTTTCGAGAATGACAATCACCGTCGCACCGGAGTCCTTCAACTGGTGCTCCAACTCGCGCGCGGTGTACAGCGGATTGACATTGACGCAGGTGTAGCCGGCGCGCAGCACTCCCGCCATGGTGACCGCGAACTGCGGCACGTTGGGCAGCATGATCGCCACGCGCGCCCCCGCCTCGAGCCCCCGCGCCTGAAGCCAGGCGCCCAGCGCCCTGGACAACTCGTCGAGCTCCGCGTAGCTCATCCACTTCTCCATGCACACCGAGAAGGGACGATTTGCGTAGCGTTCGAACGACTCCTCGAACAGGTGGGCCAGCGACCGGTATTGCTCCGGGTGCACCTCGTGCGGCACGCCCGGCGGATAGCTTTTCAAGACGGCTGATTGCATGCGAACTCCTTTGCCGCGGATTGTCGAAGCGAGCTCGGCGGTGCCGCCAGGGGGCTTGTCCCAGGGGCATCCCAGTTTTGTCGCGCATGCGATAGTCGCCCGCATGGTCGCGCGTCTTCAGCAATGCATCGTGTTGGCTTGGCTGCTGGTCGCTGCCGCGTGGACGGCCAGCTGGTGGCCGCACGCGCCCGGCATTGCCCTGGGCGGGCTTTTGACCTTGAGCTTGGCTCACGCGGCTTTCCTGGCGCTGGAGTTCATTGCGAGCTATCACGTCAGCAGACGAGACCCGTTAGGACGCGCCAGCGCAAGGCAGAGCGTACGGGCTTGGGTCGCCGAAAGCCGGGCGGCGCTGCGGGTGTTCTGCTGGCAGCAGCCGTTCCGCTCGCAAGCGGTGCCCGATCATTTGCCAATGAGCAGCGGTCGCCGCGGCGTTGTGCTGGTCCATGGCTTCCTGTGCAACCGGGGGTTCTGGAATCCCTGGCTGCGGGAACTGCGCGCGAGAGGCCACGCCTTCGTCGCCGTCGATCTCGAGCCAGTCTTCGACTCGATCGAGCGCTACGTGACGGTACTCGACGAAGCGATCTCACGCGTGACCGCAGCAACCGGACGCCCGCCGGTCATGGTCTGCCACAGCATGGGCGGCCTGGCCGCCAGAGCCTGGCTGCGCAGTGCCGATATGGCGCGCGTGCATCGCATCATTACGATCGGCACGCCCCACCGCGGTACCTGGCTGGCGCGCTTCGGCCATACCGTGAACGGACGCCAGATGCGAATCGACGGCGAATGGATGCGGCAAATGGAAAGCGCCTGCGGCAGCGCACCCGAAGTGCCGTTCACCTGCTGGTATTCGAACTGCGACAACATCGTGTTCCCGACTTCGTCGGCCACGCTTCCGGGCGCAGACAACCGGCTCGCGCCAGGGCGCGGCCATGTGGAAATGGCGTTCGTCTCGAGCCTGCGGCAGCAGACCCTCGCACTGCTCGACGACTGAAGAATCGTCGCCCTCAGAGAGACGATTCGCCCGGCAGCAGTACACCGGCCTCGATGTCGGGCTGTTGGGCGAGTGCCTCGTAGAGCGGCGTGAAATCAGGCGCCGTCAACTCGAAGAGCTGAGTGAAGCTGTCGATCACGAAGTAGTTGCGCTGGTAGGTATCGATCTTGTAGCGGGTACGCATGGCTCGCAGCAGATCGAGCGGCAAGCGCAGCGGCTCAGTACTGCGCACCGCGTGCTTCAGTTCGCCGACCGAGCTCAGGATGCCCGCGCCGTAGGCACGCAGACCCTCCGGCTGGCGGATGAGCCCGAACTCGACCGTGTACCAGTAGAGCCGCGCGAGCTTCTCGCCGGCGCCCAGGTCGTGCGCCTTGATACCGCCCTGCCCGTAGCGCTGCACGTAATCGGCAAAGGTCGGGTCGAAGAGCATCGGCACATGACCGAACAGATCGTGGAACACGTCCGGCTCGACGATGTAGTCGAACTCCTCCGGCTTGCGGATCCAGTCGGTGACCGGAAACTTGCGATTGGCCAGCAGCGTGAAGAAAGGCAGTTCCGGGATCAGCCCCGGTACCGCGACGATCTCCCAGCGGGTTGCCTTGTAGAGCCGCTCATTGATCTCGTCGAAGCGCGGGATACGGTCCTTGATGCCGAGCAGGGGCAGTGATTCGATGAAGGTGTCGCAGGCCAGTCCAGGCAACTGCGCGGCCTGCCGTTCATAGAGGCGCCGGTAGGTGTCGTGGTCGGCCGGCGTGTAGCTGCCCCAGTCCTGCGGGCAGGTGTAGTCGGTGAGCACGGCGCCGCCGCGCGAATAGTCGCCGCGCGGCGGCCGATCCGATTGACCATAGACAGCGGGCATGACCGCACCTGAAGGCGTCTCCATGGAAAGCTCCGAAAGGATGATTACTTGAGCCAGCGGTCCATGACGCGCTGGAACTCGCCGCCCGCTCTTGCCAGGTGCAGCCACTGGTCGACGTAGGCCTTGAATGCCACGTCGTCGCGCGGCAGCATCCAGGCCATCTCGCCGTACTGCAGCGGCTTATCGGGATTGATGGCGCACAAACCGGGCTTGAGCTTCTGCTGCGTGATCGCCTCGGCCGCCTCCGTCACGAAAACATCGGCACGGTTCGCGAGGATCTCGTCGAAGATCGTCACGTTCTCGCCGTGCATCGTGAGCCGGGCCCGCTTGAAGTTGGCACGTGCAAAGCGCTCGTTGCTGCCGCCGGGGTTGAAGATGACCCGCACCGCGGGCTGATCGATGGCGGCGACGCTCTGGTACTTGGCCACATCGGCACAGCGCGCAATCGGCGTCTTGCCGTTGATCATGTAGGGCGCGCTGAAGAAGGCGCGCTTTTGTCGCTCGGTGGTCACCGAGACTCCGCCCACGGCGAGGTCGCACTTGCCGGCGGCGAGATCGGGCAGCAGGTTGGCCCAGGTCGTCTTGACCCACTCCGGCTTCGCATTGAGGCTGCTGCCGAAGCTCGTCACCAGGTCTACATCGATCCCCTCGTAGCTCGCATCGGCCTTCTGGAAACTGAAAGGCTTGTAGTCGCCCGGCGTGCAGATACGCAGCACCCCAGCCTTCTGCACTGCATCGAGATGCGACGCGGCCGCGGCTTGCGGCTGCTGCTGGGCGTTCATCGCGCACCCACCGAGGGCGAAGACCGCTGCCGCGATCGATGTCGAACGAATCCAAAGGCTGGGGCGCATTCCTTGCTCCTGTATGTGATGGAGCAACTATTGTGCGGCGCTCAACACGCCACGACGCATCTGGTCGAGCTCGATGCTCTCGAACAGCGCCTTGAAGTTGCCGTTGCCGAAGCCGTCGTCCCCTTTGCGCTGGATGAACTCGAAGAAGATCGGGCCCAGCTGGTTCTCGCTGAAGATCTGCAGCAGCAGCGCGCCCTTCTTGCCATCGATCAGGATCTTGCGCTTGTGCAGTTCCTCGACGTTTTCGCCGTGGCCCGGGATGCGCTTGTCCACCAGTTCGTAATAGGTGTCGATGGTGTCGAGCAGCTTGACCCCGTTCGCGCGCAGCGCGTCCACCGTCTTGTACAGGTCGTCCGAGCCCATCGCGATGTGCTGGATGCCTTCTCCGCGATAGAGGTCCAGGTACTCCTGGATCTGGCCGGCCTGCTCCTTGCCTTCCTCGTTGATCGGGATGCGGATCTTGCCGCAGGGGCTGGTCATCGCCTTGCTCTTCACCCCCGTCACCTGGCCCTCGATGTCGAAGTACTTGACCTCGCGGAAGTTGAACAGGCGCTCGTAGAAGTCGGCCCACTCGTTCATGCGGCCGCGGTGCACGTTGTGGGTCAGATGGTCGATGTAGGTCAGGCCATTTCCTTCTGGCGCGAGCGCCTGCTGCGCCGTCAGTCCGGGCAGGGCTTCGAAGTCGACGTCATAGAAGCCGATGTTGCCGATGTCGCCCGGCTGCGCGCCGTTCTTGCCGCGCCAACGATCGACCAGGTAGATCAGGCTGTCGCCGATGCCCTTGATCGCCGGGATGTTCAGTTCACCAGGTCCGGCCTTGTCGGCAAAGCCCCAGGCACCGAGGGAGATGGCGCGTTCGTAGGCAGCCTTGGCGTCCTGCACGCGGAATGCGATGGCGCAGACGCTGGGTCCGTGCTGGCGCGCAAAGCGCTGGGCAAAGGAGTCCGGCTCGGCGTTCACGATGAAGTTGATCGTGCCCTGGCGATACAGCAGCACGTTCTTGTGGCGATGCTTCGCCACGGCCTTGAAGCCCATGCGCTCGAAGACCTGGCCCATGGCAGCCGGATCGGGCGCGGCGTATTCGATGAACTCGAAGCCGTCGGTGCCCATGGGGTTCTCCCACGGGGTGAAGGCGGGGGCGTCGGCGGTGCTCATGGGGTGTCTCCAGAAAGAGGTGGAAGGTTATTCAGTGTGGCGCGGCGGTCGCGCGAGCCGGTGTTGAACTGTAAAAGCGCACGCCCTCATGATTTCAGCGTATTCAGGCCTGGATAGACGCCACAACGCAGGAAAGCTGTAAAAATGCAGAAATGAACGCACTCGACAAGCTGGATCGACTGATCTTGCGCACCCTTCAAAGCGATGGCCGGGCCACCTACGACCAACTGGCCGAGAAAGTCAGCCTCTCGCCCAGCGCGGTCCTGCGGAGGGTCCGGCGCCTAGAGGAGACCGGCGTCATCGACCGCTACGTTGCGCTGGTCAAGCCTGAGGCGGTGGGCCTCGGTCTGACGGCATACCTCAACGTCCGCCTCGAGAAGCACACCGAAACCCACAAGCGCAACCCCATGGACCTGTTCCGTGCCAGCGTCCAGACCTGGCCGGAAGTGGTGGAATGCGCCGCCTTGACAGGGGATATGGACTATTTGTTGCGTGTCGTTGTCGCCGATATGGCGCACTACAGCCGTTTCATCATGGACACGCTGCTCAAGCATCCGAGCGTGGAAGACTGCAAGACCAGCTTTGTGCTGGACAGGGTGAAAGCCACCACCGCTGTGCCGGTATAGCAACAGGGAAGGGCATCGCCCGTCTTTCGCTTCGATTTTGTAATCTTATGAATTACTTTTTAGTCCTTGCGAGCTTGGTGGTTAGGGGAAAACCCTTATATTTGGGCCATGCATACCGCCAAGGCACTTCTCAAAGCCTCGCTCGGCCTCGGCTCCTTTTTGAAAGCGCCCATGGTTGAAGCTCAGCCCCGCGCCGCTGCGCCCGCTCCCGTCATGGTGCCGATCCGCTCGATCGGGCCACGAGAGCGCGATCGCATCGCGCAGCACCTGCTCGCGCTCAAGCCCCATGACCGTTACCTGCGTTTCGGCTATGCCGCCTCGGACGAGCAGATCCAGCGCTATGTCGACGGTCTCGATTTCGACCGCGACGAGCTCTTCGGCATCTACAACCGTCGCCTCGACCTGATCGCGATGGCGCACCTCGCCTTTGCCCCGGACGATCAGCTCAAGGACTGCGCCGAATTCGGTGTCTCCGTCGCAGAGCACGCACGCGGCCGCGGATATGGCGCCCGCCTCTTCGAGCGCGCCGTGGTGATCGCGCGCAACGAGGGCGTCGGCATGCTCTTCATCCACGCGCTGAGCGAGAACACCGCCATGCTCAAGATCGCGCGCAATGCCGGCGCCACCGTGGTGCGCAGCGGCTCCGAATCCGAAGCCCACCTGCAGTTGCCCAATGCCACGTTCGACAGCCGCATGAGCGAGATCGCGCTCGAGCACTATGCCGAGGTCGATTTCCAGCTCAAGACGCGCGCCAAGCAGTTCTGGGCCATTCTGGCCACCCTGCAGGAGATCCGCAGCGGCGTGCGCGCCGCGCGTGAGCAATCCTCTCCTTGAACGGCCGTTGCCGCAGGCGACCGGCGGAGCCCCGCGGAGCGGGTCCGTTCCGGTATCCTTGGGATTCCCCAACTTCGCCCTCCCGCAGTGGCTGACCCTCACCCCGACCGCGCGCCCGTTGAACGCGAGGACAAGCGCAGTTTCCTGCAGAAGCTCGCCGAGTTCATTCACCCCGGACCCGACTCGCGCGACGAGCTGATCGAAACCCTCGCCGACGCCGAAGACAACGACGTGATCGGCGCCGAATCGCGCGTCATGCTCGAAGGCGTGCTGCGCATGGCGGACATGAGCGCTGGCGACGTGATGGTGGCCGCGCCGCGCATGGACCTGGTCAACATCGATGCGCCTTACGAGTCGCTGCTCAATCTGGTGATCGACACGGCGCACTCGCGCTTTCCCGTCTACGAGGGCGAGAAGGAAAACATCATCGGCATCCTGCTCGCGAAGGACCTGCTCAAGCTGCAGCGCGCGCCGGGACTCAACATCCGCGCGCTGCTGCGTCCGGCCGCCTTCGTGCCCGAGAGCAAGGGCCTGAACGACCTGCTGCGCGAATTCCGGGGCAACCGCAATCATCTGGCGATCGTGATCGACGAGTTCGGCCGAGTGGCCGGGCTCATCACCATCGAGGACGTGCTGGAGCAGATCGTCGGCGAGATCGAGGACGAATTCGACATTGCCGAGGACGAGGGCGACATCTTCGGCCTGGCCGACCGCACCTACCGCGTCTCGGGCGACACCCCGATCGAGCGCGTGGCCGAGGCCTTCGGCATCGTCTTCGACGAGGAGATGCTGAGCGAGGACTTCGACACCATCGGCGGCCTGATCGCTCACGAGATGGGCCATGTACCCAAGCGCGGCGAGCACTATGCGCTGGGTGCCTTCGACTTCGTCGTGCTCCACACGAAGGGCGGCGCCGTGCGCTGGTTCAAGGTCTCGCCAGCGCGCGGCGACGACGCGGGCGATTGAAAACGTTGGTGCGCGCGCTGGGCTTCGGATTCGCGGGGCTCGCCCAGGCCGCCTCGATCGCGGCTCCCTGGAACGGCCAGCCATTGTGGTGGCTGCAACTGCTTTCGCTGGCCGCACTGGCCTGGCAGCTCGACGCGCTGCGGGATCGCACTGCACCGCGGCGCGCGTGGCGCAGTGCGGCGCTTTACGGTTGGTTGTTCTCGACCGCCTGGCTGTGCGGCACCTTCTGGTGGCTCTTCGTGTCGATGCACACCTACGGCGGGCTCCCCGCGCCGCTGGCTGCGCTGGCCGTGCTGGCGCTGTCTGCGGCCCTGTCGCTGTACTACGCCGCCGCGGCGGCCTTCTACGTCGCATTCGCGCCTGTCCACCGGGCGGGCGCCGTACTCCTGTTCGCCGCCGGCTGGACCTTGGCCGAGCTGCTGCGCAACAGCTTGTTCACGGGCTTTCCGTGGGGGGCGGGCGGCTACGCCCACGTCGATGGGCCGCTCGCGGCTTACGCGCCCTGGCTGGGCGCGTATGGCGTGGGTGCGGTCGCGGCTGCCATCGCCGCGCTCGCTGCAGCTGCGTTGCGCGCCGCGCGAGCCGGCACGCGGATGCGTGAACTGGGCGTGGCCCTGATCCTCCTGGCCGCGCCGGCGCTGTTCGCCGCCGTGCGCGGCACGCCTGACGACGCGGCGCTCTCGCGCGGCCGCATCGATGTGGCGCTGCTGCAAGGCAATATCCCGCAGGACGAGAAGTTCATCCCCAGTGGCGGCATCGCGACTGCGCTGCAGTGGTACGGCGAGCAGCTGCAGCGCGCCACCGCGCCGCTGGTGATCACGCCCGAAACCGCGCTGCCCCTGCTGCCTTCACAACTGCCCCCTGGCTACCTCGACGCCATCGCGGCGCGCTACGCGAACGGCTCGCAGACCGCGATCGTCGGCCTGCCGCTGGGCGATGGCCGCGTCTACACGAACACGGTGCTGGGCTTCGGTCCGGGGCGCAGTACGCCTTACCGCTACGACAAGCACCACCTCGTGCCCTTCGGCGAATTCGTGCCCGGCCTGTTCCGCTGGTTCACCGACATGATGAACATCCCTCTGGGCGACTTCCAGAGCGGCGGGCTCGCGCAGCCGCCGCTGCAATGGCAGGGCCAGCGCATCGCGCCCAACATCTGCTACGAAGACCTGTTCGGCGACGAGATCGGCGCCAACTTCCGCGACGAGGCAAGCGCCCCCACCATCCTGCTCAACGTGAGCAACATCGCCTGGTTCGGCGACACGGTGGCGATCGACCAGCACCTGGCCATCTCGCGCATGCGCGCGCTCGAATTCCAGCGGCCCATGGTGCGTGCCACCAACACGGGCGCCACCGCGGTGATCGATCATCGCGGCCGCGTCACGCACGCGCTGCCGCGTCTCACGCGCGGCGTGCTGGTCGCGTCGGTCGAAGGTCGCGCAGGGCTCACACCCTATGCGTCCTGGGTCTCGCGCTTTGGGCTGTGGCCGTTGTGGGGCCTGGCTCTCCTGATCTTGGTTGCCGCACCCTTCTTCACGCGGCAACAGGCCAGTCGCGCAGCTTCCCCGGGTTGAGCAAGCCCAGCGGATCGAAGCGCTTCTTGAGCTCGATCACCTCCGGGGGCAACGGCCCGCCGGCCTTGCCGTCCTCGACGATGTTGACGTGCGGGTTGTTGATGTGCACGCCGTGCTGCCGATGCAGGCGAATGATTTCGTCCAGCCGCTCCTCGTTCGTGAAGCGCACCAGCTGCAAGCCGCTGCAGGTCATCAGGCCAGCGGCGTTGCGCAGGAACTCCAGGTGCATCATGACCTCGCCCGCGAAGAGCTTTTCCATCTCGGCAACCTGCCGCACATGCTGCCCCGGCGTGAAGCCGCTCTGCAGATAGGTCAGGTTCCTGTCGACCTTCAGCGCATGCAGCGTCGTGTGGTTCCAGGTGAATTCCACCAGCGTGCGGTTGCTCTTGCGCACCTCCTCTGCGGTCTTGCGGTAGCTCATGCGCCCGCCGTGCGCGGCGACCAGCTCCAGCAGCGGGTCCTCGCAGGATTCGGCCACCAGCGAGAGCACGGCATGGCAGCCTTGCGGCAGGTGCTCGGCCAGCTGCGCCAGGTGATCAGGCACCGGGCTCCCGAAGAAGGCGATCTCGCGCTTGACGATGCCCGGGGCATGCGCGAGCAAGTCGGCGAAGCCCAGCGCCGCATCGAAGTCCTCGAAGACCACCAGGCTCTCGAGCCAGGGATGCGCGGGTGCCAGTCCCACTTCCAGTTCGAGCACCAGTCCGTTGGTGCCCCACAGGTGATGCATGCGCAGCGCTTCAGCGCCGCGCAGCTCGAAGACCTGCGGCTCGGCCTCGATCGTCATGGCCCGCACCCCCAGCACGTTGCCCGCCGCGCCCAGCGGCCCGAAGTTGATCGAGCCCACACCGCCGAAGCCTCCGCCGAAGAGGCCGCCCAGCGTCGCGCTGCGGTAGGTGGAGGGCACGCAGCGCAGCTCCTGGCAGGTGGGTCGCGTGTGCTTCTCGAGCTCGCCGAGCCGGATGCCGGCCTGCGCGCGCACCAGGCCGGGGCGCACCCATTGAATGGCGTTGTAGCCCGTCATGTCCAGCACCACACCGCCGGCGAGCGGGGTGGTCTGGCCATAGTTCCCGGTGCCGCTGCCGCGGATGGTGATCGGGATGTTGCGGCGCGCGCAGGCGCTCACCACGGCGCGGATCTCGTCCTCGGTACGCGGGCGCACCACCGCGTCGGCGCGCTTGTCCTTCAGCTGGCGCTGCAGCACCGGGCTGAACCACGAGAAGTCCTGCGACAGCCGCGCGATGCGGCTCTCGTCGGTGATCCAGTCGAGTTCGGGTAGTTCGAGATGCAGCTGCTCGACGGCGGAAACGGGGGCGTTCATGGAAAGAAGATCAGTCTTGAGAGAGTTCGCTCGCATGCCAGGAGCCCAGCGCGAGCTTGGTGAGCCAGGCCATCAGCACGAAGAGTGCGACGCCCGTCAGCGAGATCAACAGCAGGGCCGCGAACATGCGCGGGATGTTGAGCTGGAAGCCCGATTGCAGGATCTGGTAGGCCAGCCCGGCGCCGCTGCCGCCGGTGCCGGCCACGAACTCGGCCACGACCGCGCCGATCAGCGCCAGCCCGCTCGAGATGCGCAAACCGCCGAAGAAATACGGCAGCGCGCTCGGGATGCGCAGCCGCACCAGTTGCTGCCAGCGCGTTGCGCGGTTGAGCTTGAAGTAGCTCTGCAGATCCGGCTCGATGCTGCGCAGCCCGAGCGTGGTGTTGCTGATGATCGGAAACAGCGCGACGAGCGCGGCGCAGACCACCATCGCGGCCGTCGGGTTCTTGACCCAGATGATGATCAGCGGCGCCACCGCGACGATGGGCGTCACCTGCAGCAGCACCGCGTAGGGAAAGAGCGCAGTCTCGATCCGCTTGCTCTGCACGAACAGAAAGGAGATCAGCACGCCCGCGACCGTGGCCAGCACGAAGGACAGCAGGGTGATCTTCAGCGTGACCAGCAGGGCCGTGCCGAGCGGCACCCAGTCCGCGACGAGCGTTGTCGTCATCAGCCAGGGCGAGGGCACCAGGTAAGGCGGCAGCTCCATCGCGGTCACCAAGCCCTGCCACAGCGCCACCAGTGCCACGCCGACCAGCAGCGGGTAGAGCACGCGCTGCGCGCGCGGCTGCTGCAGAAGGGGCACTCGCCGGGTCGCAGCGCCATTCGCCTTCGGAGTGGCGGCGCGGCTCACTGGAGTACCTTCGCCTTCGGCTGCGGTGCTATTCGCCTTCGGAGCGGCCGTGCGGCTCATTGCGCTGCCTCGTCGTACGTGCCATCGCTGGCGCGCAGCAGGCTGTCCTGCAGCTGCTTCGCATAGCGGCTGAATTGCGGCGACACCATGAAGTCCGCGCTGCGCGGATAGGGCTCGTCGATGTGGAACTCCTCCACCACGCGGCCAGGCCGCGCGGCCATCATGACCACGCGGCTGGAGAGGAACACCGCCTCGTGGATCGAGTGCGTCACGAAGATCACTGTGAGCTTCTTCTTGCGCCACAGGTCGAGCAGCTCCGCGTCGAGCTTGTGGCGCGTGATCTCGTCCAGGGCGCCGAAGGGCTCGTCCATCAGCAGCAGGTCGGGCTGGGTCACGAGCCCGCGCGCGATCGACACGCGCATCTGCATCCCGCCCGAGAGCGCGCGCGGCAATGCGGTCGCGAACTTGTGCAGGCCCACCAGCTCCAGCGCCTCGGCCACGCGCGCATCGGCCTCCTTGCGCGCCACACCCGCCAGGTCCAGCGGCAGCCGCACATTGCTGCGCACGCTGGCCCAGGGCATCAGCGTGGGCGACTGGAACACGAAGGCCATCTTGTGCGCGCGGCTGTGCAGCTCGGCCACCGGACGGCGCCAGAGCAGCAGGCGCCCGTCGCTGGGTTCCAGCAACCCCGCCACCATCTTGAGCAGCGTGCTCTTGCCGCAGCCCGACGGGCCGAGCAGCGTGACGAACTCGCCCTCGGCAATGGCAAGGTCCACCGGCAGCAGGGCGCGCGTGCCGTTCGGATAGGTCTTCTCGGCCGACAGCAGCTCCACCGCGGGCGCAGCGGGTGCGGCCCGGGGTGCGAGCACGGCGGGTTCGATGCGGTTCATCGGATGCGGGCCCTGCACTTCAGGGAAGAACCTTGGCGTCCTTCACGAACTCGGTCGTGTAGGTCTTGGAGATCTCGACCTTGGCGGGGTCGAGCAGCTTGGCGCTCACCAAGAAGTCGTAGCTCGCCTTCGCACGCGCATCGGTGATCACGCCGATGCCCATCGTCGCCGCGTCGCCGCCCGTGACCATGCCCATCTCCTTGAGCTTGGCCACGCTGTAGGCCAGCTGGTCGTCCGTCATGTTGGGGTTGTCCTTCTTGATCAGGGCGTTGGCCGGCGCCGGGTCGGCGAGGTAGCTCTTCCAGCCCTCGGCCGAGGCCTTCACGAAGGCCGCCACCTGCCTGCTGCGCTCCTTCACCGTCTTGTCCATGCAGGTCACGGTGGTCGCGTAGGCCGGGAAGCCGTGGTCGCTGAACATCAGCACCGTGCTCTTCACGCCGGCCTTCTGGATCGCGTACGGCTCGGAGGTCAGGTAGCCCTGCTGCGCCGTGTTCTTGTCGGCCACGAAGGGCTGGATGTTGAAGGTGTAGGGCCGGCTCTGCTCGTCGGTGAGGCCGAACCTGGCCTTCAGCCAGGGCCAGTAACCGCGATTGGCCTGCGAGCCGATCAGGATGGTCTTGCCCTTGAGGTCCTCGAACTTCTTGACGTCGTCGTGCGCGATCAGCACCTGCGGATCCTTCTGGAAGAAGGCCGCCACGTTGACCACCGGCACGCCGCCTTCGCGCACCTGCATCATCTGGATGTCGCTCGAACCCATGATGCAGTCGGCCTGGCCGGCGGCCATCATCTGCGTGATGTTGACCTGCGGCCCGCCCATCTTGATCGTCACGTCCAGCCCGTACTTCTTGTAGATGCCCTGGGCGACGGCCTGGTAGAAGCCGCCGTGCTCGGCCTGCGCGTACCAGTTGGTCATGTAGGTGAACTTGTCTTGCGCGTGCGCCGTCGCGGCACTGGCGCAGGCAAGGACGGCGGCAGCGGCCAGGCGGCCGAGGCGGGAGGCGGATAGATCGCGCATGGTGAAGACCTCTTGAACGGGAAGGAAAGGTTGAAGAAAAAGTGGCGGTTGCAAGGAGCGCGCCTCAGGCCGCAACGGACTGGATGAAGCCTCGCTGGTGCCCCCGCTCCCAGGTCGCTTCCTCCCGCACCACCCAGCGCAGGGCATGCAGCTCGGTCAGCGCCTGCACCCAGCTGGCTGCCAGCGTGTCGAGGATCTCCTCGCCCTGCTCGCGCGTGGCGCTGGTGGGGTCGCCGATCACGCCGCTGGGCCCGAAGTCACGCGCGGTCCATGCGCAGGCCGGGCGGCCATCGGCCGACAGCAGCTTGATCGGGAAGGGTGGCGGGAAGTTGGCCGCCGCGTGCTCCATGTGCACCGTATCGGGCGCCAGTGCCAGCATCAGCGCGGTTTCGGAATGGCCGGCGTGCATCGAGAGCCTTTTCTCCTGCTCGCTGATCTGCTTGCTCGACGCATTGGGCAGGCGCGAGACGCCATGCGGCACGATGATGAAGTCGCCATGGCGCAGCCGCAGCTCGCGCGCCGCCATCTCCAGCACCTGGGGCTGGCCGCCGTGCCCGTTGGCGAAGAGCAGCTTGCGAAAGCCCGCCCGGTAGACCGATTCGCCGATCTCGGTCACGGTCGCGAGCAGGGTGGTGCCGGTGAGCGTGATGGTGCCGGGGAAGTGCAGGTGCTCCTCCGACTTGCCGTAGGTGATCGTCGGCAGCGCGAAGGCGCGCACCTCGGGCGGCAGGCGCTCGAGCGCCTTGCCCATCACGCCGGAGGCAATCACGCTGTCTACCGAGCACGGCAGGTGCGGACCGTGCTGTTCGATCGCGCCGCAGGGCAGCACGATCACCGTGTTCTCGCGGTCGGGCAGCGCGTCGATCTCGGTCCAGCTCAGATAGGGCAGGAAGCGGTGGGGCGGGATGTAGCCGTGCAGCATGGAGGCCTCGTGGTGGAGCGTGGTGAGAAGGAGGAGGGGCTCAGGCGAAGCGCGCCATCGCCTGGCCTACGCGCTGCAGGAAGCGCTTGAGCTGGGGCTCGGTTGCCACGTTCATGTGGTAGTGGGCGTGGTAGTCCACGCGCGCCTGGGGGCCGGTGAGGCGCCGCATGTAGCGCGTCACGATCTTGCGCGGCGGGTCGCCCATGTACCAGGCAACC
This sequence comes from Variovorax stachyos, assembly GCF_051400855.1. Taxonomy (NCBI): domain Bacteria; kingdom Pseudomonadati; phylum Pseudomonadota; class Betaproteobacteria; order Burkholderiales; family Comamonadaceae; genus Variovorax; species Variovorax stachyos. The sequence goes on from NZ_JBLFFN010000001.1 coordinate 15,011, forward strand.
CAGCGCGGCCGACCATAGGTCACCACGGCCGAGATGCGCTTGATGTGGGTCAGCATCGGCTTGACGTTGGCGGGATCGCTCAGGTCGAAAGCGACGCCGGGCATGAACAGGCGGTCGAAGTAGCCCTTGAGCATCGCGGGCAGGCCGAAGCACCAGGTCGGGAAGCAGAAGACGATCGCCTCGGCCCGGCGCAGGCGCTCGATGTAGGGCATGAGCGGCAGCTGGTTGCCCGGCACCTCGTGGTAGCCCAGGCGCTCCTCGCGCGAGAGGACCGGGTCGAAACCCTCGGCATAGAGATCCAGGTCGTCCACCTCGTGCCCCGCGGCCTTCAGGTTGCGCACCACTTCGTGGTGCAGGGCCGCATGGAAGCTGGTTTCGACCGGGTGGCAGTAGACGACGAGCACGCGCATGGGGATTTTTGACCGCTTAATCAGAGCAAGTGGTCAGGTTACGCAAGCGATGTGCCAGCTGTGGCGCACCGGAATGGTGAACGTTCGGCTGATTCGGACCCCTTGCGTGCGGTCGCGATGGGGCTCGGCGATTGGCACCGGCACGCCGATTGCCCTGCGGAAGCGACACTCGCTTTACCAAGACCCGCCGATGAAACCCGCCCGATTCGAGCTCCAGCAGATGCCTCCTGCGCCGCAGGACGCCGCGCCGCCCTGGTGGCGCCACGCGCTGATCTATCAGGTCTACCCGCTCTCCTTCCAGGACAGCGACGGTGACGGCAAGGGCGATCTGCCCGGAATCGCCGCGCGCCTGGACCATCTCTCATGGCTCGGGGTGGAGGCGGTGTGGCTCGGCCCCGTCCATCCCTCGCCGATGAAGGACTTCGGCTATGACATCGAGGACTTCACCGGCATCGACCCGGTTTTCGGCACGCTCGAGGATTTCGAGCGCCTGCTGGCCCTGCTCCATGCGCGTGGAATCCGGCTCATCCTCGACTTCGTGCCCAACCACACCTCGGACCGGCACCCCTGGTTCCAGGATTCGCGCGCTTCGCGTTCGAGTGCCAAGCGCGACTGGTACGTCTGGGCCGATCCCGCTCCGGACGGAGGGCCGCCCAACAACTGGCTCAGCCGCTTCGGAGGCAGCGCCTGGGCCTGGGACGAGGCTACGGGCCAGTACTACTACCACGCCTTCCTGAAGGAGCAGCCCGATCTGAACTGGCGCAACCCCGACGTGCGCGCGGCGATGTGCGAAGTGATGTGCACCTGGTTGCGGCGCGGGGTCGACGGCTTCCGCATCGATGCGGCCGCCGTGCTGGCCGAGGACCGGTACCTGCGGAACGACCCGCCCAACCCCGAGGCGGAGAAAGCGCCGCCGCCGGAGCGGTACAAGCGCGTCTACACCAACTACCGGCCCGAAGTGCTGGACTGGCTCGCCGAACTGCGCCACGCCGTCGAGCCTTTCGGAGACCGCGTGCTGCTCGGCGAGGTGGATACCTCGGGCGACCGCATCGCCGATTTCTACGGAAGTGCGCAGCGGCCGATCCTGCACCTGCCGCTCAACTACGGGCTGCTCGACGTGCCCTGGGAAGCCGAAGCGGTGCGCAGGATGCTGGAGGACTACTTCAAGCTGGTGCCTGCGCATGGCTGGCCGGACTGGGTGGTGGGCGGCCACGACAAGAAGCGCATGCGCGACCTGCGCGGTCCCGAGCACCTGCGTGTCGTGGCCATGTTGCTGCTCACCTTGCCGGGCACTGCCATCCTCTATGCCGGCGAGGAAATCGGCATGCGTGGAGCCCGGGTGGACGAGGTGCACGACCCTTTCGAGCGCCTGGTGCCCGGCTGGGGCCTGGACCGCGATCCGCAGCGCTCGCCCATCCAATGGGACGCGAGTGCCAACGCAGGCTTCACGCAGGGGCAGCCCTGGCTGCCGCTCGCGGAGGACTTCGAGCACTGCACGTCGCGGCGCAGCGCGGCGATGCCGGCTCGCTGTTGACGCTCTACCGGGAACTGATCCTGCTGCGCCGATCGGACCCGGCGCTGCGCGACGGCGTGCTCGAAGATCCGTTCTCGGCCGGCACGGTGCTCGGCTACACCCGACGCTTTCGAGACCGCCGCCTGCTCGTGCTGCTGAATCTGGGTGAGAAGCGGCAGATGGTGCCGCTTCCCGGCGGGTGCCGTGCCGACGTGCTTCACGCCACCACGCAGGCGCCTCACGCCACGCCGATGGATGGGGCCATGCCATGCGAAGGCCATGAAGGGCTCATCGTCAGCCTCGCCTGAGACCCCCCGACAGGGTGGCATTTGAGCTTTCAACAACCGATTGCCTTTTAGATCCAATCATTCAACTATGATTGAACTATGGAAGAAAACGACGTCGTACGAGCGCTTGGCGCTCTTGCCCAGCCGGTTCGGCTGCGAGTGTTCCGCAGCCTGGTCGTCGCCGGTCCCGAGGGATTGACCCCCGGCGCACTGGTCGAGGCGCTTGAGGTGCCCGCGACCAGCCTGTCCTTTCACCTGAAGGAACTCGTCAACGCCGGCCTGGTGTCGCAGGAGCGCCAGGGCCGCAACCTGATCTACCGCGCCGCCTTCGATCGCATGACCGCCCTGCTGGGCTACCTCACCGAGAACTGTTGCCAGGGGGAGGCCTGTCTTCCCGAGGGCGCGGCCGCCTGCAACAGCTGCTGAAAGGGAGAACCCTTGAAGCGCGCTCCCATCCCGTTCCCCACTTCGACCATCCCATCCATGACCGATACGATCCACAACGTGCTTTTCATCTGCACGGGCAACTCCGCCCGCTCGATCATTGCAGAAGGCCTGACCAACCACCTCGGCCGCTCGAGGTTCAAGGCCTTCTCCGCCGGCAGCCAGCCGAAGGGCGCAGTGCACCCGCTCGCCGTGGCGACCCTGCGCACCCTCCACGTCCCCGACGCGGACTACCGCAGCAAGAGCTGGGACGAATTCGCCAAGGATGGCGCACCGAAGATGGACTTCGTCATCACGGTCTGCGACCAGGCGGCCGGCGAAGTCTGCCCTTTCTGGCCCGGCCAACCGGTCACGGCCCACTGGGGCTTGCCGGATCCGGCTGCAGCGGAAGGCAGCGATGAAGAGAAAAAGCGGGCCTTCATGGATGCAGCCGTGACGCTGAAGCGACGCGTCGAGTTCATGCTTTCCTTGCCGCTCGACAAGCTGGAGCACATGGCCATCCAGCACGAGGTGCGCGAGATCGGCAAGCGTTGAAGCCCTCCATGAGCGCAGTGATCGAAACCCGGCCGCCGGGCGCGGCCTCCATGAGCGTCTTCGAACGCTACCTGACCCTCTGGGTGTTCCTGTGCATCGTCGCGGGCATTGCGCTTGGGCAATTGTTCCCCGCCGCCTTCCAGGCAGTCGGGCGGCTTGAAGTCGCGCGCGTGAACATCCCGGTGGGCGTGCTGATCTGGGTGATGATCATCCCGATGCTGCTGCGCGTCGACTTCGCGGCGCTCGGGCAGGTGAAGCAGCATTGGCGCGGCATCGGCGTCACGCTGTTCATCAACTGGGCCGTCAAGCCCTTCTCGATGGCCTTCCTGGCGTGGCTGTTCGTGCGCCAGGTCTTCGCGGGCTACCTGCCGCCCGAGCAGCTCGACAGCTACGTCGCCGGCCTGATCCTGCTGGCCGCGGCACCCTGCACGGCCATGGTCTTCGTGTGGAGCCGCCTGACCGGCGGCGATCCGGTCTTCACCCTGTCGCAGGTCGCGTTGAACGACACCATCATGGTGTTCGCCTTCGCGCCCATCGTCGGGCTGCTGCTGGGCCTGTCCGCCATCACCGTGCCCTGGGACACGTTGATCACCTCGGTGGCGCTGTACATCGTGCTGCCGGTGATCTTCGCGCAGCTGTTGCGCCGGCGGCTCCTGCGCGCCGGCCCGGCGGCCTTCGAGCGCGCCCTGCATCGCATCGGCCCGTGGTCCATCGCGGCGTTGCTGCTGACCCTGGTGCTGCTCTTCGCGTTCCAGGGCGAGGCGATCCTCAGGCAGCCGCTCGTCATCGCGATGCTGGCCGTGCCGATCCTGATCCAGGTCATCCTCAACTCCGGGCTGGCCTATTGGCTGAACCGAAAGCTCGGCGAGAAGCACAACGTTGCCTGCCCGTCGGCGCTGATCGGTGCCTCGAACTTCTTCGAACTGGCCGTGGCCGCGGCCATCAGCCTGTTCGGCTTTCATTCCGGCGCCGCACTGGCAACCGTGGTCGGCGTGCTGATCGAGGTGCCGATCATGCTGGCGGTGGTGAAGGTGGTGAATGCATCGCGGGGCTGGTATGAGTCCTGAGCTTCCGAACATCGACCCCGCCCTGTTCGACAGACCCGGCCTGGATCAGCTGATCCCGCCGCAGCGTTCCGCGCATGCGCCTCGGATCCTGCTGCTCTACGGCTCGGCGCGGGAGCGCTCCTACAGCCGGCTCCTGACCGAGGAAGCCGCCCGCCTGCTGCGTGCCATGGGAGCGGAGACCCGGATCTTCGATCCCCGCGGACTGCCGCTGCCCGACGACGCGCCGGAAGACCACAAGAAAGTTCGCGAGCTGCGCGAACTGGCGCAATGGTCCGAAGGCATGGTTTGGACCTCGCCCGAGCGCCACGGTGCGATGACCGGGATCATGAAGGCGCAGATCGACTGGATCCCGCTGTCGATCGGCGCGGTCCGGCCCACGCAGGGCAAGACGCTCGCGGTGATGGAGGTGTCCGGCGGCTCCCAGTCCTTCAATGCGGTCAACCAGATGCGCGTGCTGGGCCGCTGGATGCGCATGATCACGATCCCGAACCAGTCCTCGGTTGCAAAGGCATTCCTCGAATTCGGCGAAGATGGGCGCATGAAACCGTCGCCCTATTACGAGCGCGTGGTCGATGTGATGGAGGAACTGGTCAAGTTCACCCTGCTGACGCGCGACTGCGCCGGCTACCTGGTCGACCGCTACAGCGAACGGCGGGAGAGTGCAGCAGCGCTCTCGACGCGCGTCAACCAGCGCAGCCTCTGAGCGGGAAAGCCTTGCCCGGCCGCCGCACCACCACCTTGATGCTCGGCGTGGCGCAGACGCTCGCCTGGGCTTCCTCCTACTACCTCCCCGCGGTCCTCGCCGGGCCCATGGGCGCCGAGCTCGGCGTTTCCGCTTCCACGATCTTCGCGGCCTTTTCCCTCGCGCTCATCGTGTCCGCGGCGACCGGGCCCTGGGCGGGGCGCGCGATCGACCGCTTCGGCGGCCGGCCGGTGCTGGTCGCGAGCAACCTGGTGTTCGCCGCGGGCCTGGCCGGGCTCGCGCTGGCGACCCATGCCGTCCATGTCTTCGCGGCCTGGCTCCTGCTCGGCGTCGGGATGGGCAGCGGGCTGTACGAGGCCGCGTTCGCGACGGCAGTGCGCCTGCATGGGCGCGATGCGCGCGGCGCGATCACGGGTATCACGCTGCTGGCAGGCTTCGCGAGCACGGTGGGCTGGCCGCTCTCGGCCTGGCTCGAGGATGTCGCGGGATGGCGAGGCGCATGCCTGGCCTGGGCCGGACTGCACCTGGTCCTCGGCCTCCCGCTGAACGCGCTGCTGCCGCGGCCGCCTGCGGCGCACGCGATCCAGGCGGAGGACGGCAAGGCCGAGCAGGGCCGCACCGCTGCCCTCACGCCGGCGCAGCAGCGCCGGGCGGGCTGGATCATGGCCTACGTCTTCGCCGTCACCTGGTTCGTCAGCACCGCGATGGCCGCCCATCTGCCGCGGCTGCTGCTCGCCGGCGGGGCGACGCTCGCGCTGGCGGTGTCGATCGCGGCCCTGGTGGGGCCGGCACAGGTAGCGGGCCGGTTGATCGAGTTCGGCTTCCTCAAGCGTGCGCACCCGCTGCTGTCGGCGCGCCTGGCCACCCTGGCGCACCCGCTGGGTGCGCTGTGCCTCGGGCTGTTCGGCATGCAGGCAGCGGCGGCCTTCGCCGTGCTGCACGGCCTGGGCAATGGCATCCTGACCATCGCCATCGGCACGCTGCCCTTGCTGATCTTCGGGCCCCAGGGCTATGGGCAGCGCCAGGGCCTCCTGATGGTGCCGGCGCGGATCGTGCAGGCCGGTGCGCCCTTCCTGTTCGGCCTGGCGCTGGAGCGCTGGGGTGCCGGCGCGCTCTGGCTCTCCGCCGGCCTCGGCCTGTCGGCCTGCGCCGCCCTGCTGGCCATGAAGCTGCCGCCGGCACCGGCGCGGCGATCGGCCGACTCGAGGCCGGTGGAGGATGCCGTCGCCAACCGCTGAGTCGCGCCGGCACGGCCGGCGCGGCGAATCAGCGCTCGATCCCGCAGCCGCCCAGCACGAAGGCGACCAGCTCGCGCGCGATCGGCTCGCGCTCGATCGGCGCATCGGGCGGCAGGCCCAGCATCACCCGCGTCTGCAGGGCGTAGTCGGCGTAGCTCTGGGTCATGGCCCAGATGTGCATCAGCAGCAGGCGCGCGTCCAGCGGCCGCATCTGGCCGCGCGCGATCCAGCCGTTGATGATGTCCACCTTCTTTTGCGTCCAGGCGCGTGCGTTCGGCCAGTAGCGTTGCAGGTTGCGCCCGCCGTCCAGCACTTCGCGGGTGAAGATGCGCGAGATCTCGGGGTTGTCGAAGGCATGGTCCAGCTTCTTGCGGATGTAGTCCTCGAGCACCGGCCCCGGCGCGCTGGCGTGCTCCTCGAAGGCGAACACCACCTTCCAGTCGTGCAGCACCTGCATCAGCAGCTCCTCGTAGAGCTCCTCCTTGCCGGCGATGTAGTAGTGCAGCTGCGGCTTGGTCAGGCCGGCGCGCGCCGCGATCGCCTGGGTGGAAGTGCCTTTGAGCCCGTGCAGGCTGAACTCGGCGATGGCCGCGCTGCGAATGGCGGCCAGGATGCGCTCGCGGCCCGGTCGTGCGCGCGACAGCGGGCCTTCGGGGGCCGGCATCTGCTGCGCCGGCCCGGCCGCGGCGGGAATGGTGGGACTGCTCATGGGTGGGGCGGCGCTGCCGCGTGGGCGATGGTAGCGCTTCGTCCCTGGCTGCCTCGGCCGCCGGCATTGCCCCATGCGCAGGAAGCATTTGGCGCGCGAGACGGTGCCGCGGGCTTCCGGTATCGTCCTTGCGCTTCGTGAAATTCTTCACGCCAACAGGAGCCCCCATGTTTTTTGCCCCCCGCTTCCGTGCCTTCGCAGCCGCCGCGGCGTTGACGGCCGCCGCCGCCATCGCCCATGCCCAGCAGGCACAGCCCAACGTCGTGATCCTCGCGACCGGCGGCACCATCGCCGGCGCCGGCGCCTCGGCCGCCAACAGCGCCACCTATGCCGCTGCCAAGGTGCCGGTCGACAAGCTGATCGCCGGCCTGCCCGAGATCTCCAAGGTCGCCAACGTGCGCGGCGAGCAGGTGTTCCAGATCGCCTCGGAGAGCTTCACCAACGACAACCTGATGGTGCTGGCCAAGCGCGTCTCGGCGCTCGCCAAGCAGGCCGACGTCGACGGCATCGTGATCACCCACGGCACCGACACGCTGGAGGAGACCGCCTATTTCCTCAACCTGGTGGTGCGCACCTCCAAGCCCATCGTGGTGGTCGGCTCGATGCGCCCGGGCACGGCGCTGTCGGCCGACGGCGCGCTCAACCTGTACGACGCCGTCAACGTCGCCGCCAGCAAGGACGCGTCCGGCAAGGGCGTGCTGGTGACCATGAACGACGAGATCCAGAGCGGCCGCGACGTCAGCAAGGTGGTCAACATCAAGACCGAAGCCTTCAAGAGCCAGTGGGGCCCGCTGGGCATGATCGTCGAGGGCAAGAACTACTGGTTCCGCGCGCCGGTGAAGCGCCACACCACCCAGTCGGAATTCAACATCGACGAGATCACGGCCTTGCCCGCTGTCGACATCGTCTACGGCTACGGCAGCGTGCCCCCCACGGCCATCGATGCGCTCGCCAAGAGCGGTGTCAAGGCGCTGGTCCATGCCGGCACCGGCAACGGCTCGGTGGCCGACCGCATCGTGCCCGTGCTGCAGAAGCTGCGCGGCGACGGCGTGCAGATCATCCGCAGCTCCCGCGTGCCCGACGGCTTCGTGCTGCGCAATGCCGAGCAGCCCGACGACAAGTACGACTGGGTGGCGGCGCACGACCTGAAGCCGCAGAAGGCGCGCATCCTCGCGATGGTGGCGCTGACCAGGACCAACGACCCGAAGGAATTGCAAAGGATCTTCTGGGAGTATTGAACCCGCGGGGCTTCCCGCCTTGCCCGACGGCCGCAGCGGCGCAAGCCCTGCGGCCGCCGTCCATCCGGGCGCTCTTAAAATGCCCGGTTCGCTGTGTCGAAGACTCGAACAGCCACCCCCCCAAGATGCTCACCTTCCAACAAATCATTCTCAAGCTGCAGTCCTACTGGGACGCCCAGGGTTGCGCGCTGCTGCAACCCTACGACATGGAGGTGGGGGCCGGCACCTCGCACACCGCGACCTTCCTGCGCGCGCTCGGCCCGGAGCCCTGGAAGGCCGCCTACGTGCAGCCCAGCCGGCGGCCCAAGGACGGACGCTACGGCGAGAACCCGAACCGGCTGCAGCACTATTACCAGTACCAGGTCGTGCTGAAGCCCGCGCCGGCCAACATCCTCGAGCTCTACCTGGGCTCGCTCGAGGCGCTGGGATTCGACCTGAAGAAGAACGACATCCGCTTCGTCGAGGACGATTGGGAGAACCCCACGCTCGGCGCGTGGGGCCTGGGCTGGGAGGTCTGGCTTAACGGCATGGAGGTGACGCAGTTCACCTACTTCCAGCAGGTCGGCGGCATCGACTGCCGGCCCATCACGGGCGAGATCACCTACGGCCTGGAACGCCTGGCCATGTACATCCAGGGCAAGGAAAGCATCTTCGACCTGCAATGGGCGCCCGGCATCAGCTATGGCGACGTGTACCACCAGAACGAGGTCGAGCAGTCGACCTACAACTTCGAGCACAGCGACGCGGACTTCCTGTTCACCGCCTTCGCCGCGCACGAGAAGCAGGCGAAACACCTGATGGAGCAGAAGCTCGCCCTGCCGGCCTACGAGCAGGTGCTCAAGGCGGCCCACAGCTTCAACCTGCTGGATGCACGCGGCGCCATCAGCGTGACCGAGCGCGCGGCCTACATCGGCCGCATCCGCAACCTCGCGCGCAGCGTGGCGCAGAGCTACTACGAAAGCCGTGAACGCCTCGGCTTCCCCTTGGCGCCGCGCGAGTGGGTGGCCGAGATGACGAAGAAGGCGGCCTGAGCGATGAGACGCCGGGCCGCTCCCAAGTCGAATAGCACCGCAGCGCGTAGCGCGGAGGTTGCCTACTGATGACCACAAAGAACAACCTGCTCGTCGAACTGTTCGTCGAGGAACTGCCACCGAAAGCGCTCAGGAAGCTGGGCGACGCCTTTGGCGGTGTGCTGCGCGACCAACTGGTGGCCCAGGGCCTGGCCGACGTGAGCTCGGTCCTCACGGCCTATGCCTCTCCGCGGCGGCTGGCGGCACACCTCACCAACGTCGGCGCGCAGGCCGCCGACCGCGCGGTCTCGCAGAAGCTGATGCCGGTGGCCGTGGGGCTCGATGCCGCCGGCCAGGCGACGCCGGCGCTGCTCAAGAAGCTGGCCGCGCTGGGCACCGATGCCACTGCCGTGCCCGGCCTGCGCCGCGCGATGGATGGCAAGGCCGAGGCCCTGTTCTTCGACAGCAGCGCCAAGGGCGCGACGCTGACCGAGGGCCTGCAGAAGGCACTGGCCGAAGCCATCGCGAAGCTGCCGATTCCCAAGGTCATGAGCTACCAGCTCGAAGCCGGCTGCGCGTTGCCCGGGTGGACCAGCGTGAGCTTCGTGCGTCCGGCGCACGGGTTGGTCGCGCTGCATGGCGATACCGTGGTGCCGGTCGAAGCGCTGGGCCTCCAGGCGGGGCGTGAGACCCATGGCCACCGCTTCGAGGCCCAGCGCGACCCGATCGTGCTGCGCGACGCCAACAGCTATGCCGTGCAGCTGGAGGAAGAAGGCGCGGTGATTGCCGGCTTCGAGGCGCGCCGCTTCGAAATCGCGCGCCAGCTGGCCGAGGCCGCGCTGTCGGCCGGTGTCGGCACGCAGCCGATCGACGACGAGGCGCTGCTCGACGAAGTCACTGCACTGGTCGAGCGCCCCAACGTGCTGGTCTGCCAATTCGAACGCGAGTTCCTCGGCGTGCCGCAGGAATGCCTCATCCTCACGATGAAGGCCAACCAGAAGTACTTTCCGCTCCTCGATGCCGCCGGGCGGCTCACCAACAAGTTCCTGGTGGTCAGCAACATCCGACCCGAAGACGCCAGCGCCGTGATCGGCGGCAACGAACGCGTGGTGCGCCCGCGGCTGGCCGACGCCAAGTTCTTCTTCGACCAGGACCGCAAGAAGTCACTCGCTTCGCGCGTCGAGTCGCTGGGCAAGGTGGTCTACCACAACAAGCTCGGCACGCAGGGCGAGCGCGTGGAGCGCGTCATGCGCATCGCGCACGCCATCGGCGAGCAATTGGGCGCGGCTTCGAGCGACCCGACCTTGGCCCGCCGCGCGGTGCAGGCGGCCCAGCTCGCCAAGGCCGACCTGGTGACCGACATGGTCGGCGAGTTCCCCGAGCTGCAGGGCATCATGGGCCGCTACTACGCGCTGCACGACGGCCTCGAGCATGCCGTGGCCGATGCGATCGAGGACCACTACAAGCCCCGCTTCGCCGGCGACGCACTGCCGCGTGGCCCGGTCGGCATCGTGGCCGCCCTGGCCGACAAGCTCGAGACGCTCGTGGGCATGTTCGGCATCGGCAACCTGCCGACCGGCGACCGCGACCCCTTCGCGCTGCGCCGCCACGCGCTGGGCGTGATCCGCATGCTGACCGAGCGCCAGCTGCCGCTGGGCGTGCGCGACCTGATCGGCCAGGCCTATGCCGCCTTCAACGCGCCCAAGGCCGGCGACCATCCGCTGGTCGACCCGACCGAGGCGCTCGAAGCCTTCATCTACGACCGCCTGGCCGGCAGCCTGCGCGAGCAGGGGGCCAGCGCGCAGGAAGTCGAGGCGGTGCTGGCGCCCGCGCCGCAGTGCCTGGGCGAGGTGCCCAAGCTGCTGGCCGCCGTGCGCGCCTTTGCGGCCCTGCCCGAGGCAGCGGCACTGGCCGCGGCCAACAAGCGCATCGGCAACATCCTCAAGAAATCGCCCGAAGCCGATGCGCACGTGAGCGAGCTGCTGCTGCAGGAGCCGGCCGAGAAGGCGCTGCACGCTGCCATGCAGAAGATCTTGCCCACCGCCAATGCGCAGTTCGAAGCCGGCGACTACACCGCCTCGCTGCAGACCCTGGCTGCGCTGCGTGGACCAGTCGACGCCTTCTTCGATGACGTGATGGTCAATGCCGACCAGTCCGACCTGCGGCTCAACCGCCTGGGGCTGCTGATGCTGCTGCACCGGGCCATGAACCGGGTGGCGCAGCTGGAGCGGCTGGCGGCGTGAAATCGGCTCAATAATTCTTGCCATGAACCGGCAGCTGCAACTGGATCAGTTTTCCTTGGCCCTGCATCGTCAGGCCATTGCTGCGCTGCGTCGCGAACCAGCGCTGCGCGCGCGAGCATGCGAAACCTTGAAGCGCTGGCGCGCGCGGGCCGGTGAAAGCCGGTCGGACCCGCTCTGGGTGGAATGGGAGCAGTTGCTCGATGCGGAGCTCCCCGAGTTGGAGCGGGCCGTCCTCGCCGAGTCGGATCATGCGACGCTGATGCGAAGCGTCTCGCCCTTGGGCAGCCTCGTCGATCAGCACGATCGGCTGGTGCTGCTGGAACGGGCACGCGAACAAGCCGATGCGCGATGAACCTTGACGAGCTCAAGCACGTGCTGCGGGCTTCGGCGGCCATTGCGAGCGAGAACTCCATGGTGGTCGTCGGAAGCCAAGCGGTCTTGCTCCTCATCGACAAGCCCCCTGAATCGCTGCTGGTCTCGCGCGAAGTCGATCTGTATCCGGCGCTTCATCCTGAACGCGCCGATCTGATCGACGGTGCCATCGGCATGCATTCCAGCTTCCATGAGACCTTTGGCTACTTCGCAGACGGTGTACGTCCAGAGACAGCGGTCATGCCCGCGGATTGGATGAGTCGCGCGAGTCTTCACTACATCGGGGACATCACGGCGATCTGTCCTGATCTCCACGACTTAACGGTGTCCAAATGCGTGGCCGGACGCGAGAAGGACGCCGATTTCGTTCGCGAGCTGCTGAGGCATGGGTTGGTGTCCGAATCCATCTTGAAGGAGCGCATCGCGATGCTGGATGGGGCGACTTATCCGTTGACGCACATCGGCCAATGGCTCGATCGTCGCCAGATTGAAGCGAAGAAGTCCTCATGAAAATCGTCATCCTCGATCGCAACGGCACGCTCAACGTGCACCGCGAGGACTTCGTCAAGAGCGACATCGAGTGGACGCCGCTGCCCGGCGCGCTCGAGGCGGTGGCGCGGCTCAACCATGCGGGATGGCATGTGGTGATCGCCTCCAACCAGTCCGGCCTCGGCCGCGGGCTGTTCGACGTCGCCTCGCTCAACGCGATGCACGCCAAGATGCACAAGATGCTGGCGGCGGTGGGCGGGCGCGTCGATGCGGTGTTCTATTGCCCGCACAGCCCCGACGAAAACTGCGAATGCCGCAAGCCCAAGCCGGGCCTGTTCCTCCAGATCGCCGAGCGCTATGGCGTGGATCTCGCCAACGTGCCGACCGCCGGCGACAGCCTGCGCGACATGCTGGCGGGCGCGGCGGCGGGGTGCGAGCCGCACCTGCTGCTGACCGGCATGGGCGCGGCCTGCCGCGGGGTGCCGCTGCCGCCCGAATACCCGCCGCAAACGCGCGTGCACGAAGACCTGGCGGCCTTCGTCGATTTCCTGCTGGAGCGCGAAGAGCGCAACGCACTCAACCTGGCCGTCTGATGTCCCTCCTCCGATCCATCGTCCACGCCCTGTGGATGCTCGTCACCGTGGTGCCATGGGGGATGATCATGGTGGTCAGCTCGCTGTGGAAGCGCGGCATCCCGCTGTACTGGATGGCGGCGCGCTGGCTCGGCTGGGCCATCGGCGGCGCCCGCGTGCTGCTGGGCATCGAGACGCGCGTCACCGGCATGGAGAACCTGCCGCAGGACAAGCTCGCCGGCTGCGTCCTGCTGGTGAAGCACCAGTCGACCTTCGAGACCTTCCTGATGCCGACCTTGATGCCGCATCCGCTGGCCTACGTGTTCAAGAAGGAGCTCATCTACGTGCCCTTCTTCGGCTGGGCGATGGCGCGGCTGGACATGATCCACATCGACCGCAGCCAGCGCACCCAGGCCTTCAACAAGGTGGTCGCGCAGGGCCGCGCGCTGCTGGCGCAGGGCATCTGGATCATCATGTTCCCGGAAGGCACCCGCATCCCGCGCGGGCAGCAGGGGATCTACAAGACCGGCGGCACACGGCTAGCCTGCGAGACCGGGGTGCCGGTGGTTCCCATTGCGGTGACCTCGGCCAAGGTCTGGCCGCGCAAGGCCTTCATCAAGCGCCCCGGCGTGGTGGATGTCTCCATCGGCCCTGCCATCCCCAGCGTCGGGCGCAAGCCCGACGAGCTGATGCGCGAGGTCGAGGCCTGGATCGAGGGCGAGATGCGCCGGCTCGACCCCGAGGCCTACGTCTCGGTGGAGACGGTGTCGGCCTGAGGACAGGCATCATGCGCAGCCTGCTGCAATTCACGCTCGACCTGTTCGACGCGCCGGTACCACCGCCGGCCCCTGCGCCGGCCCCACCGGCGCCTGTGGAGAGCGCCGCGCCTCCCGCGATCCCCTTGGCCGAGGCGATGAGCCCGGCCAGCTTCGTCCATCCGCGCGCCACGCGCGAGCTCAGGCTGGGCAATGCCCGCGTGGCCTACGAGTTCACGCGCGGCAAGCGCCGGACCATCGGATTCATCGTCGGCGCCGAGGGCTTGACAGTGCGCGCGCCGCGTTGGGTGGCACTGCGCGACGTCGATGCCGCGGTGAAGGAAAAGGCCGACTGGATCCTGCGCAAGCTGGCCGAGACGCAGCAGCGCCATGCCAGGCTGGAGGCGGCGCGCATCGAGTGGCGGGACGGCGTGAGCTTTCCGTTCCTGGGCGAGCCGGTGGTGGTGCGGCTCGATCCGCACCACCACTTCGAAGGCGTGGGCGCGATGCTCGATGCGGGTGTCGGCGCGCAGGCGCGCATCCTGCGCCTGGCGCTCGCGAAGAATGCCAGCCCGACCCAGATCCAGGATGCCGCGCAGGCCTGGCTGATGCGCCAGGCACGGCGCATCTTCACCGAGCGCCTGGACCACTTCGCGCCGCGCCTCGGCGTGTCCTGGAACAAGCTGACGCTGTCGAACGCCTCGACGCGCTGGGGTAGCGCCCGCGTCGACGGCGCGATCCGCCTGCACTGGCGCCTGGTGCACTTCCGGCTGCCGGTGATCGACTACGTGGTCGCCCACGAGCTGGCCCACCTGCGCGTGATGGACCACAGTGCGCGTTTCTGGGAAACCGTGGAGACGGTGGTACCGAACTACGACGATTTGCGGCAGCAACTCAAGGAGCAGCCTGTTCCTAAGTGGTGATGTCTTTTCTCCCTCCCCTCCGGGGGGGGGGCAGGGGCGGGGGCACACGGCGCTTCCATCGAGCGCCTGCCCCCATCCCAACCTTCCCCCGGAGGGGAAGGAGCTACCTCAGCGCGCGTGCGTGACGCCCCCATCGACCACCAGCGTCGAGCCCATCACGTAGTCGCCCGCACGTGAGGCCAGGTAGATCGCCGCCCCCGCCATGTCCTCCGGCTCGCCGATGCGACCGGCCGGAATGCGGCCCTTGATCTCGTCGCCGTGGTCGCGCGCGACCTTGTTCATGTCGGAGGCGAAGGCGCCTGGCGCGATCGCGCTGACGACGATGCGCTCCTGCGCCAGGCGCAATGCCATGCGGCGCGTGAGCTGGATCAGCCCGGCCTTGCTTGCCGCGTACGAGTACGTTTCCTGCGGATTGACCGAGATGCCATCGATCGAGGCGATGTTGATCACCTTCGCCAGGTGATCGGTGGCCGCCTTCCTGAGCATCGGCGTCAGCGCCTGGGTCAGGAAGAAGGGGGTCTTGAGGTTGAGGTCGACCACCTTGTCCCAACCGCTTTCGGGGAACTCCTCGTAGGGCGCGCCCCAGGCAGCGCCGGCGTTGTTGACCAGGATGTCCAGCGTGCTCTCGTGCCTGGCGTAGGCCTGGACCAGCGCGTGGGCGCCTTCGACGGTCGAGACGTCGGCCGGCAGCGAGATGCAGGGGCCGAAAGCGGAGAGCTCCTGCGCCGTCCGGTCGCAGGCCTCGGCCTTGCGTGCCGAGATGTAGACGCGCGCGCCCTGGGCCAGGAAGCCCTCGGCGATCATGCGGCCGATGCCGCGCGAGCCGCCGGTGACGAGGGCGGTGCGGCCGGCAAGAGAGAAGAGTCGGGTGGTGTCCATGCGCTGTGTCTCCTGAGGTTTGAAACAAGCTTAGTGCGCGCGGGCGCCGCCGGGCGTCACCTTGGCGCCACCGGCTCCGGCGCTTCGTCTTCGTCCAGCGCCCGCACCACCTCCTGCAGCGTGCGAGCGAGCTTGTCGCCGTCCAGCGGCTTGTGCAGGACGCGCGCCGCCACGGTCGAGAACTCGCGGAAGCGCGAGGGCGCGGTCTCGCCGGTCACGATCACCGCCGGCAGCGCCGGCCGTTGCTGGCGCACGCGTGCGATCACGTCCAGGCCGGTTTCTTCGCGCAGGCGGTAGTCCACGACCATCAC
The DNA here is from genome assembly GCF_051400855.1 of Variovorax stachyos. Taxonomy (NCBI): domain Bacteria; kingdom Pseudomonadati; phylum Pseudomonadota; class Betaproteobacteria; order Burkholderiales; family Comamonadaceae; genus Variovorax; species Variovorax stachyos. The sequence continues at coordinate 30,708 of NZ_JBLFFN010000001.1, forward strand.
GTCGGGCTCGAAGCCGTCGGCCAGCGCCTGCTGCGCCTTGGCGCCGGTGGACACACCCTTCACCGACCAACCCAGCTGGTGCAGGTAAGTGCACATCGCGGACAGCACCTCGGCTTCGTCGTCCACCAGCAGCACCGCAAGGCGCGTGCCGTCGGAGGCGCGCGCCTGGGTGGACGCGACTTCGGGACGGGTCTCGTCCATCGGCACCGCGGCGGGGAGGTGCAGGGTGAAGGTGGTGCCGCGGCCGGGTTCGCTGTCCAGGCCGATCTCGATCTTCAGCAGCTCGGCCGTGCGTCGCACGATCGCCAGGCCGAGGCCCAGCCCCTGGCTGCGGTCGCGCGAGGGATTGCCGATCTGGTAGAACTCCTCGAACACCCGCTCGCGCTCGTTCTCCGGAATGCCGGGGCCGGTATCGCTCACCCGCACCAGTACCCGGCCATCGGCGGCGGCTTCGGCCGACAACGTGACGCCGCCGCGGCTGGTGAACTTGATCGCGTTGTTCACCAGATTGCCGACGATGCGGATCAGCTGGTCGGCATCCGTCAGCCCCCAGAGCGGCGTCTGCGGCACCGTCACCTTCAGAAAGAGCCCCTGCTGCGCCGCCAGCGCTGCGTACTCGTCCCGCGAGGCGCGCAGCACGGCGCCGATCTCGTGCGGCGCAAACCGGGCCTCGATGGTGTGGGCGTCCAGGCGCGAGATGTCCAGCAGGCCGTCGAGCAGGCCGCTGCTCTGGCGCAGCGCGCTGCCGATGCCGCGGCTGACCTCCCTGAGCAGCGGGTCGGGCGAGCGGCGCGCCAGGATGTCGAGCGTGGTCGCGTTGATGGACAGCGCGTGCAGGGGCTGGCGCAGGTCATGACTCGCGGCCGCGAAGAAGCGGGTCTTGGCCTCGCTGGCGGCGGTGGCGCGGTCGCGCTCCTGGCGCACGGCCTCGGACAGCACGGCGTTGTCGTCGAGCACGTTCATGAGCTTGTTCAGCATGCGGCCCTGGTCCTTCACGGTGGCCAGCAGCATGAAATAGACGAGCAGGATGCCGGCCGCGAACATGTAGCCGATGGCGCCGCCGCGCCAGGCCCAGCCGCCGGCAAGAAAACAGAAGGTGAGGGTGCAGAAGCCGACGAAGGCGCGCTGCGAGCCCGCCACCGAGGCGGCGCCGATGGTGCAGCCGGCCATCAGCACCGCGGCCACTGCCATCGGCGCGAAGTCCCCCGGTGCGTGGAAGGCGAAGGGAACGATGGTCGCGGTCGAAACGCCGTTGTAGTCGAAGCCCCGCAGCAGCCGCGGCAGGTACTGCAGTTGGGTGTCCGGCTCGGCGCGTTCCACCGCCAGGCCCATGCGCCAGCGATACACCATCACGGCGCCGGTCATCACCAGCCAGGCCCACGGCCAGAATTCCACGCCCTGGCGCCAGACGATGAACGCGACCAGGATGTAGCCCAGGTAGTTGAGCGGCAGGCGCCGCGAGTACTGGAGGATCAGCTGCAGCCGGCGCTCCAGCACGCGCTGCTCGATACGCGCCTCGCGCGAGGCCGCGGCCAGGGGCATCGAGACCGAGATGGCTTCAGTCAATGCGCATGCCCTCGCGCGAGGCTTGGTAAGCGGCCTCGGTCCTGTTGCGTACGCCAAGCGCGGTGTAGACCGCGGTGAGGTGGGCCTTGACGGTGGATTCGGCGATATCGAGCTGGCGCGCGATCAGCTTGTTGGGCAGGCCGCGCGCCGCCGCGCGGTAGACGTCCATCTGGCGCGGGGTGAGGCCGGCGAGCCGCGGGTCGTGGTCGGCCGCCGCAGCGCCTTCCACCGCCGGCGGTGGGGCCGCGTTGAGGGTTTCGAGCGGCAGGAAGATGCGGCCGGCCAGCACCTGCTGGAGGGCCGCGACCATCATTTCCGAGCTGTACTTCTTGGGGATGAAGCCGCCCGCGCCCAGGTCCACCGTGTTGCGGATCATGGTGGCGTTGGTGTCGCCCGACAGCACCACGATGCGAGCCATGCAGCCGGCGTCGCGCAGCCGGCGAATCGATTCTTCGCCGTTGCAGTCGGCCAGGTGCCAGTCCAGCAGCACGAGGTCGAACTCGGCCAGCTCCACCAGCTTGATCGCAGTGCTCATGTCGCCCGCGGTCTCCACGCGCAGTTCAGGCACCAGGACGCTCAGCAGGTTCTTCATGCCCTGCAGGAACATCACGTGGTCGTCGATCATCAGTACGTTCATCGACGGGAGTATTCATCAGAACAGGCCCGGATTGAACGACCTTCGACTTTGGTCGAAGCGGGTTTGTCGGGAGCCGCGAGGCTCGCTCACAAGGCGAGCGAGCGAAGGCTTTCGAAGACGCGCGGCCGCCCGTCGAGCGGGTCGCGAAAGGCCAGTGACCTGGCCAGCAGCTGCAACGGGCGGTCGAAGTCGTCGGCGCCCTCCGGCAGCAGCGCGGGGTAGAGGGCGTCGTGGCGGATCGGCAGGCCCAGCGCGGCGCAATGCACGCGCAGCTGATGGCGGCGGCCTGTCAGCGGGGAAAGATGCAGCCGGGCCCAGCCGTCACGGGCCTCCAGCAGCTCGAAGCGGGTCTCGGCGTTGGGCTCGCCCGCCACCTCGCGCATGCGCATGAAATGCGTGTCGTCGACCAGGCGGCTGCGGCGCACGGCGGGCAGAGCCGGCGTGCCCTGCCACGGCACGATGGCCTCGTAGCCCTTGGTGATGGCGCGCGCGGCGAACAGCGCATGGTAGGCATGGCGCGTGGCCGGCTGGACCGAGAACAGCACCAGGCCGGCGGTCTCGCGGTCGATCCGGTGCAGGGGCGCGAGCTGGTCCAACCCCAGCTTGCGCTGCAGACGCACCAGCAGGCTCTGCTGCACATACTTGCCCACCGGCGCCACGGTCAGGAAGTGCGGCTTGTCCACCGCCAGCAGATGCTCGTCCCGGAACAGCACTGTCTCTTCGAAGGGCACGGGCCGCTCGTTGTCCAGCGAGCGGTAGTAGAAGACATGCAGCCGCGGCTGATACGGCCGGCTCGTCGTGAGGGGGACGCCGTGCTCGTCCACCACATCGCCCGCCCGCATGCGCGCTTCCCACGCGGCACGCGGGATGGCCGCGAAGCGCTCGCACAGGAACTCGGCGATGGTGGCCCAGGGGCCGGGCGGCAGGGCGACGCGGCTCGGGCCGACGCCATCGCGGGTGGGCAGCGGGGCGGCGGGCATGGCGGGCCTCAGGCGGCGGCAAGGGCCGAGGCGATCTCGCCCAGCCGCGGACGCGCCGCTGCCTCCGGCTGCGTGCAGCGCCTTTCGAGCTCGGCCCATCGTTCCAGCACGGCACGTTCCGCATCGTCCGCCGGGCGGCAGCGCGAGCGCAGCTCCCCGAGCAGCAGGCCGAAGGCGCGCGCCTCGATGCGTTGCAGCGCGAGGGCCTGATCCGCGTTGTCCGGCGGCAGGAAGGAGGCGGCACCGAAGTCGCCCAGCAGGCCGTTGCCCCCGCCGTCCCACAGGATGTTGTGGGCGTAGAGGTCGCCATGCACGATGCCGCGCGCGTGCAGCTGCGCGGCGGCCGAGGCGATGCCGCGGGCCAGCCGCAGGGCGGTTGTCACCGGCCAGGCGCCATCGGCATAGACGTCGCGGGTGCACGAATCCAGGCTCGGCGGCCCGGCCAGGTTGCGAAAGCGCGGGTCCACCAGCGCCAGCACCAAGCCCGATGTGCCCTCGGGGTGGTCCTGGACCCGGCCCTCGACCGCGATCAGGTTCGCATGTGCGCCGGCGGCGATGCAGGCTGCCATCTCGCTGTGCGGCCAGCCGTCGCTGGTCACCTCGCCCTTGAACAGCTTCACGGCCACCGGCCGAACGCTGCCGTCTTCCTGTTCCCAGTCGGCGCGGTAGATCACGCCGGAGGCGCCTTCGCCCAGCTTGTCGCGCAGCGACAGGTGCCGCCAGCCGACCGTCGGGATGGCCGCCGCCTCCACCGCCGCCGTCTCGGCGCGGTCGTCGAAGGGGTTGCCTGCGAAAGCCAGCCAGGCGAGCCGGGGCAGGGCGGTCAGCCAATCCGGCAGGGCCTCGAGGCGATTGGCCGAGATGCGCAGCAGTTCCAGTGCGCGGCAGGCGGCCAGTTCGGCCGGCAGGGTCTGGAGGCGATTGCCGGCGAGCATCAACTTCTGCAGCCGGGTGCAGCCGCCGATGGCAGGCGGCAGCGCATCGATCTCGTTGTCGGTCAGGATCAGCCAGCGCAGCGCGGGCGGCAGCGCCTCGGCCGGCACCGTACGGATGCGGTTGGCCTTGAAGCCGACCATGTCGAGGCTGCTGCACCGGCCCAGCGCAGCGGGCAGTTCGGTGAAGCGGTTGTTCGAGCAGAAGAGCACGCGCAACCGGTGCAGCCGGCCGAGGTCCTCGGGCAGCGCCGACAGTGCATTGCCCGAGAGCTCGAGCTCCTCCAGCGTGTCGGCCAGGGCGAAGATTTCGGGCGGAAACTCGGTCAAGCCGCAGCGCAGCGCAAGGCGCCGTGCCCCCGCCAGCTGCCCGCCACGCAGTTGATCCAGCGTGGTTGTCGGCCTCGCTGCACCTTCGGCTGCGATGCGACCACCTCCGGGTGGCCGAGCGGCGGTCATGAGAACACGCCGAAGCGCCAGGCGCCGTCCTCGCCCTTGCGCCGCTGCAGCTGTCCCTCGAACCACAGCAGGTGCAGGTGCGCCACGGTCTCGCCAAGGGCGAAGGTGGTCTGGTGGACATCGAGCGCACGCTTGAACAGGACCGGCAGCCCTTCCGCGCCAGTGAGCGGCTTGGCCGCGCAGGCCTCCAGCAGCTCGGCCAGGCGGTCGCGGTGGTGGTCCTGCAGCTGCTTCACGCGCTGGTGGATGCCGGTGAATGGCTTGCCGTGCGAGGGCAAGCCCAGCGCGTCGGCCGGGAGCGCGTTGAATCGCTCGATGCTGTCGAGGAACAGGCGCAGCGGGTTGGCCTCGGGCTCACCCGCATGGACGCTCACGTTGGTGGAGATGCGCGGCAGCATCATGTCGCCTCCCAGCAAGGCATTGAGCTCCTCGCAGTACAGAGAGATGTGCTCCGGCGCGTGCCCGTAGCCGCCGATGCAGCGCCAGGCACGCCCGCCGATGCGGACCGTGTCGCCGTCGAGCATGCGCACGAAACTCGCCGGCACCGACGGCACCATGTCGGCGTAGTAGCTGTTGCGACCGCGGATGACCGCAAGCGCCTCGGCATCAACCATGCCGTGCGAGACGAAGAAGTCCGCCGCAGCATCGCCGCCGGCCAGCGTGTCGCCGTTGCTGGTGAGCACGCGTGCGACGTGGTAGTCGGTCGAGCTGATCCACAGCGGCGCGTTCCAGCGCTGGCAGAGCCAGTCGGCCAGCCCGATGTGGTCAGGGTGCATGTGCGTCACGATCACGCGCAGGATCGGCAGGCCCTCGAGCTCGTTCGCGAAGACCTGCTCCCACTGCGCGCGCGAGGCCTCGTGCGCGATGCAGCAGTCCACCACCGTCCAGCCCTCTGCACCGTCGATGTTGTCGCGCAGCAGCCAGAGGTTGATATGGTCTAGCGCGAAGGGGAGCGCCATGCGCAGCCAGCGCACGCCCGGCGCCACTTCGAAGGTCCGGCCCGGCGCGGGCAGCGTGTCGCCGTGGGGGTAGTGGAGTTCGCGTTCGAGCAAGTTCATGTAGGATTGACGTTAACGTAAACGTCATGGGGAAGACCCATCATTGTAGGTAGTCAGGCCCGAAGCCGCTGTCGCCCGCGCAATTGACCAACCGCCCTACCCATGTCCTCGCAGACCTTCACCATCGGCGAACTCGCCCGCGAATTCGACCTCACCACGCGGGCGATCCGCTTCTACGAGGACGTGGGCCTGCTCGCCCCCGAGCGTGCCGGGCAGCAGCGCGTCTACACCGCGCGCGACCGGACGCGGCTCGCGCTCACGCTGCGGGCCAAGCGCCTGGGCCTGAAGCTCAACGAGGTGAAGGAAATCCTCGACATGTACGACAGCCCGCGCGACACCGTGCCGCAGCTGCAGCGCTTCCTCGGCGTGCTCGGCAGCCACCGCGCCCAGCTCGAGGCGCAGCTCGAGGAAATGCAGACCAATCTCGCCGAGATCCGCGCGCAGGAGAAGCAGGCCCGCGCCGCCCTGACTCGCGCCGCCAAGCCGAAGGCCCGCTGAGGCCTCATCATCGTCCCTCACTCACTATGCACGACCCCATGGACAACGACACGCCCGACAACCTGGATGATCTCTTCGCCCACAACCGCACGTGGGCAGCCCGCATGGAGCGGGATCGTCCCGGCTTCTTCACGAGCCTGGTGAAGCAGCAGACGCCCAAGTACATGTGGATCGGCTGCTCCGACAGCCGCGTGCCGGCCAACCAGATCACCGGGCTCGAGCCGGGCGAGGTGTTCGTGCATCGCAACGTCGCCAATATCGTGGTGCACTCGGACCTCAACGCGCTCTCGGCGATCCAGTTCGCCGTCGAGCGGCTCAAGGTCCAGCACATCATGGTGGTGGGCCACTACGGCTGCGCGGGCGTCAAGGCGGCGCTCGAAGGCGCGCGCATCGGGCTGGCCGACAACTGGATCCGCCATATCCAGGACGTGCGCGACCGCCACCGCGTGCTGCTCAGTTCCCTGCCGGAAGACCTGCGCGCCGATGCCCTGTGCGAGCTCAACGTGACGGAGCAGGTGGTCAACGTCGCTGTCAGCACGGTGATGGAAGATGCCTGGAGCCGTGGGCAGACCGTCTCCATCCACGGCTGGGCCTTCGGCGTGCACGACGGGCTGCTGCAGGACCTCGGCATGACGCTCAATGGCGGCAAGCCCGTCGAGGCCCTGTACAAGGCAGCCGTGCAGCGCATCCGCTACAAGTGGAGCAAGCGGGCCGAGGAGCCGCAGGCCGATGCCGACCCGGCGCAAGCCGAGTCCTGAACGCATGTTTCCCCAGCGCCTCGATTCCCCGCTTGCCTACGACATCGCCAAGGCGTTGCGCGACGGCTTCGACCGCCACTATCGGCTGTTCCGCGCCGAATCGGCGCGCGCCAAGCACCGCTTCGAGACCGCCGACTGGCACGGCCAGCAGCGGGCGCAGCGCGAGCGCATCGAGTTCTACGACCTGCGCGTGAGCGAGGCGGTGGCCCGGCTCGAGAAGGAGTTCAAGGCCGGCGAGCAGCCCATGGACGTCTGGCACCAGGTCAAGCTGCACTTCATCGGCCTCCTGGTCGACCACCACCAGCCCGAGCTGGCCGAGACCTTCTTCAACTCGGTCACGACCAAGATCCTGCACCGCGCCTACTTCCAGAACGACTTCATCTTCGTGCGGCCGGCCATCAGCACCGAGTACATCGAGCCGCGCGGCGCGCCCACCTACCGCGCCTACTACCCCGAGCCGCACACGCTGGCCGATACGGTTCGCCGGCTGCTCGAAGACTACGCGCTGCAGGGACGCTTTGCCGACATCCGGCGCGATGCCGAGCGCGTGGCGGCCGCCATCCTCGGGCGCTTCCATCAGGTCAAGCTGCGCGCGAACTTCCAGCTGCAGGTGCTGTCCGGCCTGTTCTACCGCAACAAGGGCGCCTACGTGGTGGGCAAGATCATGAACGGGTTCATCGAGCTGCCCTTCGCGCTGCCGATCCTGCATGACCGCGCCGGCAAGTTCTACATCGACGCCGCGCTCTTCGGCGAGGAAGACCTGCAGATGCTCTTCAGCTTCGCGCGGGCCTACTTCATGGTCGACATGGAGGTGCCTTCGGCGTACGTGCAGTTCCTGCGCTCGCTCATGCCGCGCAAGCCGCGCGCCGAGATCTACAGCGCCCTCGGGCTGGCCAAGCAGGGCAAGACGCTCTTCTACCGCGACTTCCTCTACCACCTGAACTACTCCACCGACCGGTTCCGCATCGCGCCCGGCATCAAGGGCATGGTGATGCTGGTGTTCGACCTGCCTTCCTTTCCCTACGTGTTCAAGGTCATCAAGGACTTCTACCCGCCGCAGAAGGACACCACACGCGAGCAGATCAAGAGCAAGTACATGCTGGTGAAGCAGCACGACCGCGTGGGCCGCATGGCCGACACGCTGGAGTACAGCGACGTCGGCTTCCCGCTGGACCGCTTCGAGCCCGAGCTGATCGAGGAGATCAGGCAGTTCGCGCCCAGCCAGCTCGAGATCGGCGACCGCGACGGCAACGGGGAGATGGAGCTGGTGCTCAAGCATGTCTACATCGAGCGCCGCATGATCCCGCTCAACATCTACCTGCAGGAGGCCTTCGACCAGCTCGAGCATCCCGAGCACGCCCACCGGGCGAGCCAGCAGCTGGAGCACGCGGTCATCGAGTACGGCAATGCCATCAAGGACATGGTCGCTGCCAACATCTTCCCCGGCGACATGCTGTGGAAGAACTTCGGCGTCGCGCGCGGCGGCAAGGTGGTGTTCTACGACTACGACGAGATCGAATACCTCACCGAGTGCAACTTCCGCCGCGTGCCGGAGGCTCGCACCGAGGAGGACGAGATGAGCGGCGAGGTCTGGTACTCGGTGGGCCCGAAGGACGTGTTCCCCGAGACTTTCGGCCCCTTCCTGCTCGGCAACGAGGCAGTGCGCGAGGCCTTCATGGCCCACCACGCCGACCTGCTCGATGCCGCCTTCTGGCAGAGCCACAAGGAGCGCATCCAGGCCGGCCAGATGCTGGACGTTTTTCCCTACGACGAGGCGCAGCGCTTTCAGCATGATGGCCATGCACCTTACTTCTGAAATGAAATCGCGGGCCCTCGAGCTCGTATTCCTCTTCAACTTCACAAGGAGCACTTCATGTCCGAATCGATCGTCATCGTAGGCGCCGCGCGCACCCCCATGGGCGGCTTCCAGGGCGACTTTTCTTCCCTCGCCGCGCATGACCTGGGCGGGGTCGCCATCAAGGCGGCCGTCGAGCGAGCGGGCATTGCGCCCGACACGGTGGGCGAGGTGCTGTTCGGCAACTGCCTGATGGCCGGCCAGGGCCAGGCACCGGCCCGCCAGGCGGCCTACAAGGGCGGCCTGCCCGACAGCGCCGGCGCCGTCACCCTGAGCAAGATGTGCGGCTCGGCCATGAAGGCCGCGATGCTCGCGCACGACCTGCTGCTGGCCGGCACGCACGAGGTGATGGTCGCCGGCGGCATGGAGAGCATGACCAACGCGCCCTACCTCATGCTCAAGGGCCGCGGCGGCTACCGCATGGGCCACGACCGCATCTTCGACCACATGATGCTCGACGGGCTGGAGGACGCGTACCAGCCGGGCCGCTCGATGGGCACCTTCGGCGAGGATTGTGCGGCCAAGTACAAGTTCACGCGCCAGCAGCAGGACGAGTTCGCGATCGCCAGCGTGGAGCGCGCCAAGGCCGCCACCACCTCGGGTGCCTTCAAGGCCGAGATCGCGCCGGTGCTGGTCAAGGGCCGCGGCGGCGACACCCTGGTCGAGATCGACGAGGGTCCGGGCAAGGTCAAGCTCGACAAGATTCCCACGCTCAAGCCGGCCTTCAAGAAGGAGGGCGGCACCATCACCGCCGCCTCCAGCTCCTCGATCAACGACGGCGCCGCGGCGCTGGTCATGATGACCGAGAGCACCGCGAAGAAGCTGGGCGCCAAGCCCATCGCGCGCGTCCTCGGCCACGCCACCCATGCGCAGCAGCCCGAGTGGTTCTCGACCGCGCCGGTGGGCGCGGTGGCCAAGCTCTTCAAGAAGACCGGATGGGGCGTGAAGGACGTGGACCTGTGGGAAGTCAACGAGGCCTTCGCGGTGGTGCCGATGGCGCTGATGCACGAGCTCGACGTCTCGCACGCGGTGGTCAACGTGCATGGCGGCGCCTGCGCGCTGGGCCACCCGATCGGCGCCAGCGGCGCGCGCATCATGGTCACGCTGATCCATGCGCTCCAGCAAAAGGGCAAGAAGCGCGGCGTCGCCACGTTGTGCATCGGCGGCGGCGAGGGCACGGCGGTCGCGCTCGAACTGGTCTGAAGCCGCGGGCACGATAACTGCTGCTGCAGCAACGTGAAGGCGCCGACCATCGGCCCAGGGCGCCTTCGCTCGATGCGCAACCCCTGCCGATGCCGGAGCCTTGAATGCCCTCACCGATCTCGCAGGCCCAGTTCAGGAAGCTTCGCCTGCTGCTCGGCCAGGGGCGGGTGGGCTCGGTCTATACCTACCTGGCCGATCACGGCTACTACTACGCATGCTGGGCCGCCGGCGAGGTCCACGGCAACTCGCCGGCCGAGCCGCGGCCCGGCACTGTGCCGGGCCTGCGCCTGGAAACGGGGCAGAACCTGCAGGCCGGTGAGCTCACGCAGATCCGGCTCGCCATGGCCTGCGGCTACCTCGACGCCCTGGGCCTGCAGTTCGACAAGGGCCCCCTGATCACGCGCGACGTCACGGCGGAAGAGACTGCCGAGTTCCATGGCGAGGTCTTTCGCGCTCATTTTCTTGGTCTCAGCGACTGGTCGCTCCACATCCCGTTCGAGCAACAGGAGAAGGCCGGCGGCCTCGAGGCCGTCGAGCGCTACTGGCAAGGCGTGCTGCGCACCTCCGCGCAGTTGAACGCGCGAGCCATCGCGCGGGCCGCCGCGGCCCTGCTGGCCGCTTGAAGGGCACGCCCGATTCATTCACACCTTCTGACGCGCCGCGCGCCCACTGACATTTTTTGGCCGCTCTTTTCGGCAGGGCGTGACATTTCTTGGCCCGCCGCGCACGCGGGCCAGAGAAGGCGAGCGCTCCCTAGAATGACGGATTCCCCAACCCTCGGAGAACTCCTTCATGCACCTGGCCTTCCATCGCCACGCGCTCGCCGCGCTGCTCGCTGCCCCTTTGCTCACGCCCGCTGCCTGGAGCCAGACGCGTGACGACGCGCTGTTCAGCGCGGCCACGGCCGAGCAGCCCGCGGTGGTCAAGACGCTGGAGCGGCTGGTGAACATCGAGACCGGCACCGGCGATGCCGAAGGCCTGGCCGCGGCCGGCAAGGTCTTCGAGGACGAGCTCAAGGCGCTGGGCTTCACCGTCACGCGCAGCAAGTCGGCCGGCATCGTCGTCGGCGACAACATCGTCGGCAAGCTCAAGGGCAATGGCGGCAAGAACATCCTGCTGATGTCGCACATGGACACGGTGTACCCGAAGGGCATCCTGGCCAAGGCGCCGTTCCGCCTCGAGGGCAACAAGGCCTACGGCCCCGGCATTGCCGACGACAAGGGCGGCAACGCCGTGATCCTGCATACGCTCAAGCTGCTGAAGGCGCGCGGCTTCCAGGACTTCGGCACGATCACCGTGCTGTTCAACACCGACGAGGAAAAGGGTTCCTTCGGTTCACGCGACCTGATCCAGGAAGAGGCGAAGGCCAGCGACTACGTGCTGTCCTTCGAGCCCACCGGCGCCGAATCCGAGAAGCTGTCGCTCGGCACCTCGGGCATCGCCTATGTGCAGGTCAACATCAAGGGGAAGGCCTCGCACGCGGGCGCCGCGCCCGAGCTCGGCGTCAACGCCCTGGTCGAAGCCTCCGACCTGGTGCTGCGCACCATGGACCTCGACGACAAGTCGAAGAACCTTCGGTTCAACTGGACCATCGCCAAGGCCGGCGCGGTCTCCAACATCATCCCCGACAGCGCCAGTCTCAATGCCGACGTGCGCTACGCGCGCAACGAGGACCTGGAGGCCGCGATGAAGACGCTGGAAGAGCGCGCCCAGAAGAAGAAGCTCAAGGACGCCGAGGTCAAGGTGCTGGTCACCCGCGGCCGCCCGGCCTTCAATGCGGGCGAGGGCGGCAGGAAACTGGTCGACAAGGCGGTGGCCTACTACAAGGAGGCCGGCGGCACGCTGGGCATCGAGGAGCGCACCGGCGGCGGCACCGATGCGGCCTACGCCGCACTCTCGGGCAAGCCGGTGATCGAGAGCCTGGGCCTGCCCGGCTTCGGTTATCACAGCGACTCGGCCGAGTACGTGATGATCGACGCCATCCCACGCCGCCTGTACATGGCCAGCAGGCTGATCATGGATCTCGGCGCCTCCAGGTAAGCGCCGGCAAGGAGCCCCGCATGCTGCTGACCCCCGACCACGAAGCGATCCGCGACGCCGTGCGCGCCTTCGCGCAGGCCGAGCTCTGGCCCAACGCGCCGCGCTGGGACCGCGAGCACCTCTTCCCGAAAGAAGCCCACGCAGGCCTGGCGGCGCTGGGCGCCTACGGCATCTGCGTGCCCGAGGAGGACGGCGGCGCCGGCCTCGACTACCTGACGCTGGCCCTCGTGCTCGAAGAGATCGCGGCCGGCGACGGCGGCACCAGCACTGCGATCAGCGTCACCAACTGCCCGGTCAACGCCATCCTCATGCGCTACGGCAATGCGGCGCAGAAAAAGAAGTGGCTGCAGCCGCTCGCGCAGGGACAGATGCTGGGTGCCTTCTGCCTGACCGAGCCGCAGGCCGGCAGCGACGCCTCTTCGCTGCGCACCACCGCGCGCAAGGATGCGGACGGCTGGGTGATCGACGGCGTCAAGCAGTTCATCACCAGCGGCAAGAACGGCCAGGTCGCGATCGTGATCGCCGTCACCGACAAGGGCGCGGGCAAGCGCGGCATGAGCGCCTTCATCGTGCCTACCGACGCGCCCGGCTACACGGTGGCCCGGCTCGAAGACAAGCTCGGCCAGCATTCGAGCGACACCGCGCAGATCAACTTCGACGCCTGCCGCATCCCGGCCGAGAACCTGATCGGCCAGGAAGGCGAGGGCTACAAGATCGCGCTCGGCGCGCTGGAGGGCGGCCGCATCGGCATCGCCGCGCAGAGCGTGGGCATGGCGCGCAGCGCCTTCGAGGTGGCGCTGGCCTACGCCAAGGAGCGGCAGGCCTTCGGCGGCTCGATCTTCGAGCAGCAGGCGGTGGGCTTCAGGCTCGCTGAATGCGCGACCCAGCTCGAGGCGGCGCGCCAGCTGATCTGGCATGCGGCCAGCCTGCGCGATGCGGGCCTGCCCTGCCTGAAGGAGGCCGCGATGGCCAAGCTGTTCGCCAGCGAGATGGCCGAGCGCGTCTGCAGCGCGGCCATCCAGACGCTGGGCGGCTACGGCTACGTCAACGACTTTCCGCTGGAGCGGATCTACCGCGACGTGCGCGTGTGCCAGATCTACGAAGGCACGTCGGACATCCAGAAGCTGCTGATCCATCGAGCGCTGGCCTGAAGCGCTGTCGCGGCGTCATCGATACGGATGACAGACAGGCACGGCGCGGCGGCGCACCATCGAGTCTTCGTTTCACGGAGGCGTCTGTCATGTCCCTCGACCGTCGCGCATCGTCCGTCCGCACCGCCACGCTCGCGCTGTGCGCCGCTGCCCTCGCTTCATCCGCGGGTGCGCAAGGTGCGCCGCTGGACCTCGCCATGCTGACCGCCAGCGAAGCTGCGCAGCGCCTGTGCGCCGGCTCGCTGACCAGCGAGCAACTGGTGACGGCCTATCTCGCACAGGCCAAGGCCAAGCCGCAACTCAATGCCTTCATCACGCTGGACGAGGCAGGGGCCCTCAAGGCCGCGAGGGCTGCGGATGCGACGCGCCGCCGCGGCGGCCCCTGCAAGCCGATGGATGGCCTGCCGGTGGCGATCAAGGACAACATCCAGGTCCAAGGCCTGCCGGCCAGCGCCGGCACGCCCGCGCTCAAGGGCTTCATCGCCAGCGCCGATGCGCCGGTGGTAGCGAAGCTGCGCGCCGCCGGTGCCGTGGTGCTGGGCAAGACCCACATGCATGAGCTGGCCTTCGGCGTGAGCGGCTACAACCCGGCCTTCCAGACCGGGCCCGAGGTAGGCGTGCGCAATGCCTACGATACGACGCGCATCGCCGGCGGTTCCTCCTCGGGCAACGGCGCAGCGCTGGGCGCGCGCATGGCGCCCGCCGCGCTGGGTACCGATACCGGCGGCTCGGTGCGCATCCCCTGCGCCTTCAACGGCTGCGCCGCGCTGCGCCCCACCATGGGCCGCTACTCGCAGCAGGGCATCGTGCCGATCTCTCATACGCGCGACACGGCCGGGCCGATGGCGCTCTCGGTGGCCGACCTGGCGCTGCTCGACCGCGTCATCACCGGCGGCACGCCGGTGGTGCCTGCGGACCTCAAGCGCGTGCGGCTGGGCGTCGCGAAGGCGTTCTATGCCAACCTCGACGAAGACACCCGCAGTGCCACCGATGCGGCCCTGGCCAAGCTGCGCGGCGCGGGCGTCACGCTCGTCGATGTCGAGATGCCCAGGCTGGCCGAGCTCAACAGCGCCGTCAGCTTTCCTGTCGCGCTGTACGAGATCCATGACGACCTGGCGAGCTACCTCGCGAAGTACCGTGCCGGCGTCGACATCGGCCAGGTGGCCGCGGGCATTGCCAGCCCCGACGTCAAGAGCACCTTCGAAGGCCTGGTGCTGCCGCGCAAGCTGCCGGCGGCGCAGGGCGTGGTCGATGCCAAGCCCGCCTACGACAACGCGATGCGCAAGGCACGTCCGGCCCTGCAGAAGCTCTACCGCGACACGTTCACGAAACACCGGCTCGACGCGCTGGTCTTCCCCACCGTGCCGCGCGTGGCGCTGGCCGCCACGCCCGAGTCCAGCAGCGTGGAGAACTTCGGCCTCCTCATCCAGAACACCGACCCCGGCAGCAACGCCGGCATCCCGGGCCTGCAGCTGCCCGCCGGGCTTGGGGCATCGAGCGGCTTGCCCGTGGGGCTGGAACTCGATGGGCCGGCGGGCAGCGACCGCCGGCTGCTGGCGGTGGGGCTCGCAGTCGAGGGGGCCCTGGGGCGTTTGCCTCCGCCGAAGTAGTCGGCACGGCGCCGCCGGAGCGCCGAAGAAAAAGTGTTGATCGTTGCAGGACCTGCTGCCGCGCTGCTGGCGTGCGGCCCGGAAGGCTCAGCGCCCCGGCACCCACGCCGCCAGCGCGGAGCGTCGCTCGATGCCAAGCTTGCCGAAGATGCGCCGCAGATAGGTGCGCACGGTCGGCACGCCGACACCCGCACGCCGCGCGATCTCCTTGTCGGTCAGGCCTTCGCACACCGCTCGTGCGACCTGTTGCTCGCGCGCACTCAGGCTGGACCAGGCAGCCTCGCGCGCGGCGGCCGGCGAGGCCTTTCGCTGCGCGCGCTGCAAGGCGCCGATGAAGGCCGGTTCGACCAGATCCAGCAGCGCGGTCTCGTGCGTGCCGAAGTCCCCGCGGCCGCGGCGCCGCCAGATCCGCAGGTCGCCTAGCGCGTGCTCGCCCTCGAATGCATGCAGGTTCATGCCCCAGTGAAGGCCGTCGCGCGACAGGAAGTCGTTGAAGAAGGCGCTGCGCATCAGCGTGCGCTGCGGCATCACTTCGGTCACGCGGGTGGCGCGGCGGCGCGACTGCAGCACGAAGGTGATGGGATCGTGATGCTGGTGCCACTGCGCATAGCGGTCGAGGTTGCTCGGCTCCATGTTGAGCGCAACGCGCTTCCCGAAAGTGCCGCTGTCCGCATCCCACACGAAGGAGGCGAACTGGTCCGCCCGCAGCAAGTCCAGCAGCGCCCAGCCCAGGCGCTCGCGGATCTCGCGCTCGCCCTGGTCCTCCGCAAGCAGCGCGAAGATGCCGCGCAGCGCGTGCTGTTCCGAAGCCTTCAGATACATGGCCGTTCTCCTCGTCCGTGCCGGAGCCTAGAGTGCGGGCAAGCAGCGCGCCATCGGGGCGATTCAGGGTTGCACAATGCCTGCACCCGCCACGCCCCCATGCCCAGACCCGAGCCCGATCCCTGCCCTTGTGGCCGCCGCGACCGCCGCGGCGCCGTCCTGCCCTACGCTCAATGCTGCGGCCGCTACGTCGACGACTTCGCGCAAACGCCGGCGCCCGACGCCGAATCCCTGATGCGCTCGCGCTACACCGCCTTCGTGCGGGAACGGGCCGACTACCTGCTGGCGACCTGGCATCCCTCGCACCGTCCGGATCGCCTCGACTTCGAGCCCGGCGTCAAATGGCTGGGCCTGGAGGTGCGTGCCCATGTCGCGACAGATGCCAGCCATGCCGAGGTCGAGTTCGTGGCGCGCCAGCGCGATCGATCGGGCGCGGCCACCCGGCTGGCGGAGCGCAGCCGCTTCGTGCGCGAGAAAGGCGAGGGCGATCTCCTCCGTTGGTACTACATCGACGGGGTGATGCGCTGAATCGTTCCTGCGCTTGAAATACCAAGGCTGTGTGGCGCAGCCTGCATTGCTCGCTACGGATTTGATAGCAAGGCCGCGCATTGTGCGCGATTCGGCGACAGTCCGATTCCTTTTGGCTACTTTATCTGGCGCGCTCCGGCCCCCACACTCCCCTCAGGCTCAGACAGCACACCACCCAGTACCCAGCACGCACCGCACCCCGAGGACCCCATGGCGACCAAGTACAGCACGATCATCCCGACCGCATCCCGCTGGATCGGCGCGGTGCTGGCTGCTCCGATCGCCGCTGCCGCCCTCTGGCTCGCCGCCCCGGCCGCACATGCGGACCAGGCCGCGGTCACCCCCTTCTCCGCCGCAAGCGGTGCCCAGGCGCCCCAGCCCTGGCGCTTCACCAGCCTGCCCAACAAGGCGCCGACCCGCTTCGAAGTGGTCCAGGAGGGCGCGCAGAAGGTGCTCAAGGTCGAGGCCGACCAGTCCTACGGCAACCTCGTGCATGCCACTCGCGTGCCGCTCAATCCCTCCACCACGCTGGCCTGGCGCTGGCGCGTCGACACCTTCGTGGACGACGCCAACCTGCGCACCCGCGCCGGCGACGACGGCGCCGCCAAGCTCTGCGTCTTCTTCGATTTCCCGGCCGATCGCCTGTCCTTCGGCGAGCGCACGCGGCTGGCGCTGGCGCGCCGCACCACCGGCGAAGAGGTGCCCAGCGAGGCGCTGTGCTACGTGTGGGACAAGAAAGAAGCCAAGGGCACCGCGCTGGTCAACGCCTTTACCCAGCGCATGCGCATGGTGGTGCTGGAGTCAGGTGCCGCGGCCAACCCGGCGGCCTACGTGAGCGAGCGCCGCAACCTGCTGGCCGACTACAAGCGCGCCTTCGGCGACGAGGCCGGCGACACCCTGCCCGACGTGGTCGCGGTCGCGGTCTCGGCCGACGCGGACAACACCCGAGGCCACGGCCTGGCCTATTTCTCGGACATCGACCTGCGCGGCATTCCAGCGACCCGCAGTGCCGGGGTCCAACTCCCGCCGGCGCGCGCCGGCACGGCGGAATAGCGATGAACGATCTCATCGCTCTTCTCTCCGCGCAGGGCGCTGCCGTGGTCTTCCTTGCCACGCTGGCGACCCGCCTGGGCGCGCCGGTTCCGGCCGCGCCTTTT
Source organism: Variovorax stachyos (assembly GCF_051400855.1). Taxonomy (NCBI): domain Bacteria; kingdom Pseudomonadati; phylum Pseudomonadota; class Betaproteobacteria; order Burkholderiales; family Comamonadaceae; genus Variovorax; species Variovorax stachyos. The sequence goes on from NZ_JBLFFN010000001.1 coordinate 47,962, forward strand.
CTCGTCGTGGCCGGCGGGCTCGCCGTCGCCGGGCAGCTGTCCTTCATTGCCGTGATGCTTGCCGCCGTGCTGGGCAACATCCTCGGCGACGGCGCCTGGTTCCTGGCCGGGCGCCGCTGGGGCTACCGCGTGATGCGCTTCCTGTGCCGCGTCTCGCTGTCGGCCGACAACTGCGTGCGGCGCAGCGAGTCCATTCTCGGCCGCTGGGGCGGCCTGTCGCTGATCGCGGCCAAGTTCGTGCCGGGCGTGTCGGTGGTGGCGCCGCCGATGGCCGGGGCCCTGGGCATGTCGAACGCGCGCTTCATGGCCTACGAGACGCTCGCGGCGGTGATCTGGTCGTTGGGCTTCCTGGCACTCGGCGGGCTGTTCCATGCCGCGATCCAGGACGTGCTGGCGGTGATGTCCAATGTCGGCCTCACGGCGACACTGGTGGGCACGCTGCTGCTGGCCATCTTCGTTGCCTGGCGTTATCGCGAGCGCCGTATCGCGCGGCAGGCCGAGGACATTGCGCACATCGAGGTCAGCGCGCTGCGCGAGGCCCTCGCCGCGGGCGCGCGCCTCATGGTGGTCGACCTGCGTTCACCCGACTCGCGCAGGATCGACGACCGGGCCGTGCCCGGCGCCGTCGGCATCACGTACCGCGAGCTGACCGACCGCCTCGCCGAACTCCAGGCGGCGCGCGAGGTGGTGGTGTTCTGCGACTGCCCGAACGACGAGACCGCCATCGCCGCGGCGCGGCTCCTGGCGAGGGCCGGCCTGCCGCGCGTGCGCGTGCTCGCCGGCGGCATCGCGGCCTGGGCCGCCGCAGAGGCGCTGGCCTCGGAGCCGGCCCCGCTCGATGTCGACGCGCGGGACGTCGCCGCACATGCCGCTTGATGATTCTGGCGCACGGGGCCTAGAATCGGCCCCGCTCCGGGGTGTACGCGCGATGCGTACTGAGATGGCCAAGCGGCCGAACCCGCGAACTTGAACTGGTTCATACCAGCGTAAGAAGAGCTGCGACTCCCCCGGCCACGGAACCCTCCCTTTCCGCCGCGCCGATCCGGAGCGATTGCGGAGCACCCATCCAACCTGAAGGAGTGCCCCGCATGAATGCCCCGGACAAGTTCGCCTCGCTGCTCACGCTCACGCGCGAGCCCTTCCCCGCCTCGACCAAGAGCGTCATCGCGAGCCCGCGCCGCCCCGATGTGCGCGTACCCGTGCGCGACGTGCTCCTGACCAACGGCGAGACGGTCTCGCTTTACGACACCTCCGGCCCCTACTCCGACCCGTCCGCCGACATCGACGTGCGCCGCGGCCTGCCCAGCGTGCGCGGCGCCTGGATCGCCGAGCGCAACGACACCGAGCCCTACATCGGGCGCATGCGCCAGATGCTCGACGACGGCGCCACCCACGCCGACCGCGATGCCCAGAAGCTCGCCGAGCTGCGTGGCGCCGCCTCGGGGCTGCAGCGCCAGCCCCGGCGCGCGCTGTCCGGCCGCAACGTGAGCCAGATGCACTACGCGCGCCGCGGCATCGTCACGCCCGAGATGGAGTACGTGGCCCTGCGCGAGAACGGCAAGCGCGAATGGATGGCCGAATACCTGGCCGATGCCGCACGCGAGAAGCGCCTAGCCGGCAACCCGATGGGCGCGCAGATCCCGAAGCTCATCACGCCCGAGTTCGTGCGCGATGAAGTGGCGCGCGGCCGGGCCATCATCCCCGCCAACATCAACCATCCCGAGGTGGAGCCGATGGCGATCGGGCGCAACTTCCTGGTCAAGATCAACGCCAACATCGGCAACTCCGCCGTTACCTCCAGCATCGAGGAGGAGGTGGAGAAACTGGTGTGGGCGATCCGCTGGGGTGCCGACAACGTGATGGACCTTTCCACCGGCCGCAACATCCACACGACCCGCGACTGGATCGTGCGCAACAGCCCGGTGCCCATCGGCACCGTGCCGATCTACCAGGCGCTCGAGAAGGTCGGCGGCGTGGCCGAGGACCTCACCTGGGAGATCTACCGCGACACGCTGATCGAGCAGGCCGAGCAGGGCGTGGACTACTTCACCATCCACGCGGGGCTGCGCCTGCCCTTCATCCACCTCACGGCCGATCGCCGCACCGGCATCGTGTCGCGCGGCGGCTCGATCATGGCCAAGTGGTGCATCTCGCACCACCGCGAGAGCTTTCTCTACACGCATTTCGAGGACATCTGCGAGATCATGAAGGCCTACGACGTGAGCTTCTCGCTCGGCGACGGCCTGCGCCCGGGCTGCGCCGCCGATGCCAACGACGAGGCCCAGTTCGCCGAGCTGCGCACGCTGGGCGAGCTCACGCAGATCGCCTGGAAGCACGACGTGCAGACCATGATCGAAGGCCCCGGCCATGTGCCCATGCACCTGATCCAGGCCAACATGGACGAGCAGCTCAAGCATTGCCACGAGGCGCCCTTCTACACGCTGGGCCCGCTGACCATCGACATCGCACCGGGCTACGACCACATCGCCAGCGCCATCGGCGCCGCCATGATCGGCTGGGCCGGAACCGCGATGCTGTGCTACGTGACGCCCAAGGAGCACCTGGGCCTGCCGGACCGCGAGGACGTGAAGCAGGGAATCATCGCGTACAAGATCGCGGCCCATGCGGCCGATGTCGCCAAGGGGCACCCGGGCGCGCGGGCGCGCGACGATGCGCTGTCCAAGGCACGCTTCGAATTCCGCTGGCAGGATCAGTTCAACCTCGGCCTGGACCCCGACACCGCGCGCGAATTCCACGACGAGACCCTGCCCAAGGATTCGAGCAAGGTGGCGCACTTCTGCTCCATGTGCGGCCCCAAGTTCTGCTCGATGAAGATCACGCAGGAGGTGCGCGAGTACGCGGCCCAGCGCGGGCTCGCCGAGGAAGAGGCGGTGGTCGACGGCATGGCGGGCAAGTCGGCCGAGTTCAAGGCGGCGGGCGGAGAGATGTACATCCCGATCCGGTCGAGCTGAAGTGGGCGGCATGGGGGCGATCAGGCCGGCGCCGGGCCGCCCCAAGGCGGCCTGACCTTGCAGGTCGCGCCGCCGCGAGACGCGACGGCTCTTCGTGCCGTCCAAGCCTGCGCAGGCAGGCTTGGAGCCGCGGCACTCAGCCCCCTCGGGGGGCAGCGAGTACACGAAGTGACAGAGCGTGGGGGCGTATTGCTTACGATCGCCCCATGCCTTCCATCCCCTTCGACGCCGTCCTCTTCGATTGCGACGGCGTGCTCGTCGACTCAGAACCCATCACCAACCGCGTGCTCGCCGAGATGCTAGGCGAGCTCGGCTGGGCGCTCACGGTGGAGGATTCGATGCGCATCTTCACCGGCAAGGCCGTCAAGGACGAGACCGCCTTGATCGAGGCCATGACCGGCTTCACCGTCACCTCCGAGTGGCTGGCCGAGTTCCGGGCGCGGCGCAACGAGGCACTCGACCGCGAACTGGTCGAGATCGCCGGCGCGCCCGCCGCCGTGCGCAGCCTGCACGCGAGCACCGCCGGCCGCATCGCCTGCGCCTCGGGCGCGGACCGGCACAAGGTGCGGCTGCAGCTGGAGAAGATCGGCCTGTTGGATGCCTTCGAGGGCCGCATATTCAGCGGCCACGAGACGCCGCGCTCCAAGCCGGCGCCCGACGTCTACCTGGCGGCGGCCGCGGCCCTGTGCGTGGACCCGGCGCGCTGCGCGGTGGTGGAGGACACGGTGACCGGTGCCACCGCCGGCGTGGCGGCCGGCGCCACCGTCTTCGGCTACAGCCCCTTCGACCTGGGCCACAGCGGCCCCGAGGCACTGCGCGCCGCCGGCGTGGCCCATGTGTTCAGCGATATGGCCGAGCTGCCGGCTTTGCTGGCGGGCTGGCGTCGCGCTTCGGTCTGAGGCGCAGGGCCGGAGCGGAGGGAGTAAGAAGGGTCAGCTGCGACGCTGGGTCGCGGCCTTGGCCATCGCGGCCAGCGCCTGGATCATGGCCCGGGCGCGGGCCGACCAGAAACCGGCGATGAGCTGGTCGGCGTTCTTCTCGACCTTGGGATGGATGCGCGACCGACCGGAGGTAGCGGCGAACTCGATCAGCGCCGCGTATTCGGAAGTGTCGGTGTCGGGAATGTGCATGCCTCGATCCTATGGCGAGAAAGCGGGGCCGGAATCCGCGTGGCGGGCGGCGTCCGGTGCAGCGGCGAACTTTGTCACGGATTGTCGCCGCCCTGCAAGCTTCCTGGTGCGGTAGCTGCGCCCGCGCGCCGGAACGCGCCGGGGGTGACGCCGGCCCAGGCGCGGAAGGCGCGCGAGAAGCTTTTTTCATTGCGAAAACCGACAGACAGCGCGATGTTCTTGATCGGGCGCTCGGTGCGCCGCAACTGCTCGGCCGCCTGCTCGTGGCGCACTGCGTCCTTGAGCTGCTGCAGCGAGACGCCTTCCTCCAGCAACTGGCGGTGCAGGGTGCGGGCCGAGAGGTTCAGGATCGCCGCCAGCGCCTCGGCCGTGGCCGCCTGCCGCCCGTGGGTGCGCAGCAGCTCGCGCACCCGCTGGCCCAGCAGCCGGTCGCGGCGGTACTGCAGCACCGTCAGCGGCAAGGCGCGCCGCAGCATGTTCCGCAGCGCCTGCTCGTCGCGGCGCAGCGGCAGCGCAAGGTAGCGCTCGTCGAAGCTGTAGCTGGCGGCTTCGGCCCCGAACTGCAGCTCGCCGCCGAACATCAGCGGATAGGCATCGCTGTGCGGCGGCGGCTCGAAGGGAAAACGGGCCGCGCGCAGCGACACCCGCGAATCGATGACCCAGGAGGCGTAGCCGTGCAGGAAGCGCAGGTTGGAAACCAGGCAGAACTCGCGCAGCTCGCCCAGGTCGACGTTCTCCCGGATCGACACGGCGGCGACGCCGCCCGCCACCTGGAGCTCGAAACCGATGTCCGAGGTCAGCAGCCGGTGATGGCGGCACCAGCGCTTGATGGCCACGCCGAGGTCGGGCGAGCTCAGGGAGGCGCGGCACAGCATGCCGTAGGTGCCCCAGGGCAGGCGGCGGCTGAACCAGCCCAGGGCCTCGTCGTCCAGCTCCTGCATCGCGTGGCCCGACAGCGCCTCGAACTGCGCCGCGGTTACGCGGCCTTCCTGCAATTGCAGCTCGTGCGGCGCAATCCGTGCCTGTGCCAGCGCTTCGGAGGGATCCTTGCCATAGCGCTCGTAACCCTGCACGATCGCTCGGACGAAGGCCATGGGGGTTGCCGCGCGGCGGGCTGGCTTGAAGGGGGAAGCAGTCACAAGAGACGAGATTTCGATGGCGCGATATGCAACCATTGTGACGCCAAATGCAACGGCAGCCGGCGTAAGCTGCAACTGCCCGCGCGGGGTTTCAACGGCCCGCGAAACGAATCCGCATCCAAGGAGACACCCCATGCATGATCCCGGCCTCAATTTCGATCTCGGCGACACCATCGATTCGCTGCGCGGCGCAGTGGTCGACTTCGCCGCCCACGAGATCGCCCCGCGCGCCGGCGAGATCGACCGCGACAACCTCTTTCCCCACGACCTCTGGAAAAAGCTCGGCGAGCTCGGCCTGCACGGCATGACGGTGAAGGAGGAATACGGCGGCACCGAGCTGGGCTACCTGGCCCACATCGTGGCCATGGAGGAGGTGTCGCGCGCCTCGGCCTCGGTGGGCCTGTCGTACGGCGCGCATTCCAACCTCTGCGTCAACCAGATCCACCGCAACGGCAGCGAGGCACAGAAGAAGAAATACCTCCCCAAGCTGGTCAGCGGCGAGCACGTGGGCGCACTGGCGATGAGCGAGCCCAATGCCGGCTCCGACGTGGTCAGCATGAAGCTGCGCGCCGAGAAGAAGGGCGACCGCTATGTGCTCAACGGCGGCAAGATGTGGATCACCAACGGCGGTGACGCCGACACGCTGGTCATCTACGCCAAGACCGAGCCCGAGATGGGCGCGCGCGGCATGACGGCCTTCATCGTCGAGAAGGGCTTCAAGGGCTTCTCGGCCGGCACCAAGCTCGACAAGCTGGGCATGCGCGGCTCCAACACGTACCCGCTGTTCTTCGACAACTGCGAGGTGCCCGAGGAAAACGTGCTGGGCGGCGAGGGGCAGGGCGCCAAGGTGCTGATGAGCGGCCTCGACTACGAGCGCGCGGTGCTCTCCGGCGGCCCGCTGGGCATCATGGCGGCCTGCATGGATGCGGTGCTCCCCTTCGTCCACGAGCGCAAGCAGTTCGGCCAGAGCATCGGCGAGTTCCAGCTGATGCAGGGCAAGCTGGCCGACATGTATTCCACCTGGCAAGCCACCCGCGCCTACGTCTATGCGGTGGGCAAGGCCTGCGACCGCAAGGACCATGCGCGCACCTTCCGCAAGGACGCGGCCGGCGCCATCCTCTACTCTGCCGAGAAGGCGACCTGGATGGCCGGCGAGGCCATCCAGGCGCTGGGTGGCGTGGGCTACACCAAGGACTTCCCGGTCGAGCGGCTGTGGCGCGATGCCAAGCTGTACGAGATCGGCGCCGGAACGAGCGAGATCAGGCGCATGCTGATCGGACGCGAGCTGTTCGCCGAGACGGCCTAGCATTGGACTTCATTCCCTCCCACGGACACGAGGGCAAGACAGGAGACGATATGGCTTTGACTGAGAGCCTCGACCGCGGCCCCACCGATGTCCCGCTGATCGAGCAGACCATCGGCGACTTCTTCGACGACATGGCCCGGCGCCAGGGCGATCGCGATGCGCTGGTCAGCGCGCACGAGCAGCGGCGCCTGAGCTACCTGGAACTGCAGCGCGAAGCCGATCGCCTGGCCAGCGCGCTGCTGCAGCTGGGCCTTTCGCCCGGCGACCGCGTGGGCATCTGGTCGCACAACAACGTGGCCTGGGTGCTGATGCAGCTCGCCACCGCCAAGGTCGGGCTCATCCTGGTCAACATCAACCCGGCCTACCGCACGTCCGAGCTGGAGTACGCGCTCAACAAGGTGGGCTGCAAGGCGCTGGTCACGATGCAGCGCTTCAAGACCAGCGACTACGTCGGCATGCTGCGCGAACTGGCACCCGAGCTCGCGAGTGCGCAGCCGGGCGCGCTGCAGGCGGCGCGCCTGCCGCATCTGCGCACGGTGGCCTGGATCGACAAGCCCGGCGAGGGCGAGGAACTGCCGGGCCTGATGCGCTTCTCGGCCCTGCTCGAGATGGGCAGGCCCGGCGACCCGCGCGTCCCGGGGATCGCGAAGACCCTGAAGGCCACCGACCCGATCAACATCCAGTTCACCAGCGGCACCACCGGCTTTCCCAAGGGCGCGACGCTGACCCATCGCAACATCCTCAACAACGGCTTCTTCATCGGCGAATGCATGAAGCTCACGCCCGAAGATCGCCTCTGCATCCCCGTGCCGCTCTACCACTGCTTCGGCATGGTGCTGGGCAACCTGGCCTGCCTCACCCACGGCGCGACCATCGTCTACCCCAACGACGGCTTCGATCCGCTGACCGTGATGCAGACGGTGCAGGCCGAGCGCTGCACCGGGCTGCACGGCGTGCCCACCATGTTCATCGCCGAGCTGGACCATCCGCGTTTCAAGGAGTTCGATTTCTCGACGCTGCGCACCGGCATCATGGCCGGCTCGCCCTGTCCCACCGAGGTGATGAAGCGGGTGGTCGACCAGATGCACCTCTCCGAGATCACCATCGCCTACGGCATGACCGAAACCAGCCCGGTGAGCTGCCAGAGCTCCACCGACACGCCACTGGACAAGCGCGTTTCCACCGTCGGCAAGGTGCAGCCGCACCTGGAGATCAAGATCGTCGACCCCGAGACCGGCGCGATCGTCCCGCCCGGCGTCTCCGGCGAGTTCTGCACCCGCGGCTACTCGGTGATGCACGGCTACTGGGACGACGAGGAAAAGACCCGCGAGGCCATCGACGTCGAGGGCTGGATGCACACCGGCGACCTCGCCACCATGGACGCCGAGGGCTACGTCAACATCGTCGGCCGCATCAAGGACCTGGTGATCCGCGGCGGCGAGAACATCTACCCGCGCGAGATCGAGGAGTTCCTCTACCGCCATCCGAAGATCCAGGACGTGCAGGTGGTCGGCCTGCCCGACAGGAAGTACGGCGAGGAGCTGTGCGCATGGATCATCCCCAAGCCCGGCCAGACCCTCTCCGCCGACGAGGTGCGCGAGTTCTGCAAGGGCCAGATCGCGCACTACAAGGTCCCGAAGTACATCGAGTTCGTCAAGGAGTTCCCGATGACCGTGACCGGCAAGATCCAGAAGTTCAAGATCCGCGAGGCGATGAAGGCGCAGCTGGGACTTGGAGAGGAGAAGACCGCATGAATACGGACCCGCATTCCAACCCCGCTGAACCATGAGCCAACTAGAAACCAAACTCAACGCCCGCTCCGCCGAGTTCCAGGCCAACGCTGCGGCCATGCGCGCCCTGGTCGAAGACCTGCACGCGCAATTCGCCAAGGTCGAGGCCGGGGGCGGCGAAGCCGCGCGCAGCAAGCACACCGCGCGCGGCAAGTTGCTGCCGCGGGAGCGCGTGGCGCAATTGCTGGACCCGGGTACGCCCTTCCTCGAGATCGCGCCGCTGGCCGCCCACGCGATGTACCACGGCGCGGCGCCCGGCGCCGGACTGATCGCCGGCATCGGCCGCGTGAGCGGCGTGGACTGCATGATCGTGTGCAACGACGCCACGGTGAAGGGCGGCACCTACTACCCGATCACCGTCAAGAAGCACCTGCGCGCGCAGGAGATCGCCGAGCAGAACCGCCTGCCCTGCATCTACCTGGTGGACTCGGGCGGCGCCAACCTGCCGAACCAGGACGAGGTGTTCCCCGACCGCGACCATTTCGGCCGCATCTTCTACAACCAGGCCAACATGAGCGCCCAGGGCATTGCGCAGATCGCCGTGGTGATGGGCTCGTGCACGGCCGGGGGGGCCTATGTGCCGGCGATGAGCGACGAATCGATCATCGTCAAGGAGCAGGGCACCATCTTCCTGGGCGGCCCGCCCCTGGTGAAGGCGGCCACCGGCGAGGTGGTGACGGCCGAGGATCTGGGCGGCGGCGACGTGCACACGCGCTTGTCGGGCGTGGCCGATCATCTCGCGCAGAACGACCTGCATGCGCTGGCGCTGGCACGCACGGCAATACAAAAACTAAACCGGGCGCAAGCGCCCGGTCCTTCTGTGGTCTGCGCCCCCCTCTATGCGACGGAGGAACTCTACGGCGTGATCCCCACCGACACCCGCAAGCCCTTCGACGTGCGCGAGATCATCGCCCGCATCGTGGACGGCAGCGAGTTCCACGAGTTCAAGGCGCGCTTCGGTGCAACGCTGGTCTGCGGATTCGCCGAGATCGAGGGCATGCCGGTGGGCATCGTGGCCAACAACGGCATCCTGTTCTCCGAGTCGGCCCAGAAGGGCGCGCACTTCATCGAGCTGTGCTGCCAGCGCAAGATCCCGCTGGTGTTCCTGCAGAACATCACAGGCTTCATGGTCGGGCGCAAATACGAGAACGAAGGCATCGCGCGCCACGGCGCCAAGATGGTGACAGCGGTTGCCACCGCCAACGTGCCCAAGTTCACGATCATCATCGGCGGCAGCTTCGGCGCGGGCAACTACGGCATGTGCGGGCGCGCCTATTCGCCGCGCTTCCTCTGGATGTGGCCCAACGCGCGCATCAGCGTGATGGGCGGCGAGCAGGCCGCGAGCGTGCTGGCCACCGTCAAGCGCGACGGCATCGAAGCCAAGGGTGGGCAGTGGAGCGCGGAGGAAGAAGAAGCCTTCAAGGCACCGATCCGCGATCAGTACGAGCAGCAGGGCCATCCCTACTACGCCACCGCGCGCCTGTGGGACGACGGCATCATCGACCCGGCCGATACGCGCCGCGTGCTCGCGCTCGGCCTGGCCGCGGCGCGCCATGCGCCCGTGCCCGAACCGCGCTTCGGCATCTTCCGCATGTGACGCCAGGGAGAAGAGCATGTCGCTGCCGAACTACTTCGCGAGCCTGGCGCGCTATCACGTGTGGGCCACGCAAAAGCTGCTCGCGTCCAACCTGACGACGCTGCCCGAGGTCGACTGGCGCCGCGACTGTGGCTTGTTCTTCCGTTCGGTACATGGCACGGTCAACCACCTGCTGGTGACCGACAACATCTGGTACTCCCGCTTCGCCGAAGGCCGCTCGCCGCGCGTGCCGCTGGACACCGAGCTGTACTCCGACCGCGCCGCGCTGTGCGAGGCGCTGGCGCAGGCCGTCACGCGCTGGAGCCCCTGGCTCGCCACGCTCGCGCCCGAGCGCTACGACGGCGAGATGGCCTACACCCGCAACAACGGCGAGCAGGTGCGCATTCCCTTCGCGCCGGCGCTAGGCCATGTGTTCAACCATGCGACCCATCATCGCGGCCAGCTCACGGCGGCGCTCACAAGCATGGTCCAACCCGGGCCCGAGCTCGACTGGGTCTACTTGCTGCAGCAGGAGGCAAAGCAATGAAATTCACCACGCTGGAGCTGGCCTTCGAAGGCCCCGTCGCACGCATCTGGCTCAACCGGCCCGAGCTGCGCAATGCCTTCGACGAGGTCGTCATCCGCGAGCTCGACGAAGCCTTCTCGCAGGCGGGCGCGGCGAACGAGGTGCGTGTCATCGTGCTGGGTGCCAACGGCCCGGCCTTCTGCGCGGGTGCCAACCTCAACTGGATGCGCCGCGCGGCCGAGTTCACGCACGAACAGAACGTTGCCGATGCGGGCGGCCTGGCCGCGATGCTGCGCACCATCGACGAAAGCCCCAAGCCGGTGATCGCGCGCGTGCAGGGCGACGTCTATGCCGGTGGCATGGGGCTCGTGGCGGCCTGCGACGTCGCGGTGAGCGTGGACACCGCCTGGTATTGCCTGAGCGAAGTGAAGATCGGCCTGATCCCGGCCACCATCAGCCCTTATGTGCTGCGCGCGATTGGAACGCGCGCCGCGCAGCGCTACTTTCTCACGGCCGAGCGCTTCAGCGCGGCCGAGGCGCACCGCATCGGCTTCGTGCACGAGGTCGTGACCGCCGATGCGCTCGATGCCAAGGTGGCCGAGATCGTCAAGGCCTTCACGGCCGCCAGCCCGGCGGCGGTGCGCGCCTGCAAGCAGCTGATCGCCGACGTGGCGGGCCGCGAGATCGACGACGCGCTGATCGCGAAGACCGTGCAGGGCATCGCCGACATTCGCACCAGCGAGGAGGGCCGCGAGGGCGTGCAGGCCTTCCTTCAGAAGCGCAAGCCCTCCTGGATTCCCGGCTGAGACGCCCCCGCCATGGACTCCCTCGACCTGCCCCAACTGCTCGCCCTGTCCGCCGCCATCGGCTGGGCCAGCGGCCTGCGCCTGTACCTGGTCGTGCTCCTGACCGGCCTGGCCGGCTACCTGGGCTGGGTGCCCCTGCCGGGCGGGCTTCAGCTGCTTGCGCATCCGGTGGTGATCGCGGCCAGCGGCTTCATGGTCTTCATCGAGTTCTTCGCCGACAAGATTCCCGGCCTCGACTCGCTGTGGGACATGTTGCACACGGTGATCCGCATTCCCGCGGGCGCCGCGCTGGCCGCCAGCGTCTTCGGCGCCGACCATGCCGTGATGGCGATCGTCGCCGCGCTGCTGGGCGGCAGCTTCGCCGCCACCGCGCATGCGGCCAAGGCCACCACGCGCGCCGCCATCAACACCTCGCCCGAGCCCTTCAGCAATGTGGGCGCCTCGCTGGTCGAGGACAGCATAGTGCCCGCGGGGCTGTGGCTGGCGGTGGCGCATCCGTTCGTGTTCCTGCTGCTGTTCGTCGTGCTGCTGGCACTGTCCGTCTGGCTGATCCGCAAGAGCTGGCGCTTCCTGCGCGCGCTCTTCGGCCGCCTGACCCGCATCTTCAGCGGCCGCCCGGATCCGGGCGTGACGTCCGCCTTCCGCCTGAACAAGCGCGAGGACGGCCAGGTTTGAGTCTTTTGTACAGGTCCCCGTGCTGAACCCTGCTTCTCCTCCTCCCGCTACAGCCGCCGCGTCGCGAAATGCCGATTGGCAGCAGCGCAGCCGGCGCCACGTGTGGCACCCCTGCACCCAGAGCATCCGCCTCGAGGCCGTGCCGCCGCTGCCGATCGCGCGTGGCGAGGGCGTCTGGCTGGTCGACCACGACGGCCGCCGCTACCTGGACGCCACCAGCTCCTGGTGGGTCAACCTGTTCGGCCATGCGCACCCGGCCATCAATGACGCGCTCAAGCAGCAGCTCGACACGCTGCCGCACGTCATGCTCGCCGGCTGCACCCACGCACCCGCGGTCGAGCTGGCCGAGCGCCTGTCTGCGCTGACCGGCGGCGCGCTGGGCCATTGCTTCTACGCCTCCGACGGTGCCTCCGCGGTGGAGATCGCGCTGAAGATGAGCTTCCATGCCTGGCGCAATGCGGGCCGCATCGGCAAGCGGCGCTTCGTGGCGCTGCGCCAGGGCTACCACGGCGAGACGCTCGGTGCGCTGCATGTGACCGACGTCTCCGTGTTCCGCGATGCCTACGCGCCGCTGCTGGGCGATGCACACCTGGTGCCGTCGCCCGACGCGCGCGGCGCACGGCCGGGCGAGGACGCCATCGACGTCGCGCGGCGCGCCGCCGACGAACTGCAAGCACTGCTGGCCGAGCAGCACGACAGCATCGCAGCCGTCATCGTCGAGCCCCTGGTGCAATGCGCGGCCGGCATGGCGATGCACGACCCCGAGTACCTGCGCCGGGTGCGCGCCTTGTGCGACCGCTATGGCGTACACCTGATCGCCGACGAGATCGCCGTGGGCTGCGGGCGCACCGGCAGCTTCTTCGCCTGCGAGCAGGCCGGCATCTGGCCCGACTTCCTGTGCCTGTCCAAGGGCATCAGCGGCGGCTACCTGCCGTTGGCGCTGGTGATGACCCGCGAGGCCATCTACCAGGGCTTCGTGGACGACGACGTGGCGCGCAGCTTCCTGCATTCGCATTCCTACACCGGCAATGCGCTGGCCTGCCGCGCGGCGCTGGCCACGCTCGACCTGTTCGCGCACGAAGACGTGCTGAACCGCAATCGCGGGCGGGCCGCGCGCATCCTGCAGCGTCTGCACGAGGGTTTGGGCGCGCGGCCCATCGACCATCTGCGCCAGCGCGGCATGATCACCGCCTTCGACGTGCGCGAGCCTGGCGATCGCTTTGCCGAGCGCTTCCATCTCGCGGCCCGAGACCAGGGACTGCTGATGCGCCCCATCGGCCGCACCGTCTACCTGATGCCGCCCTACGCAATCGGCGACCACGAGATCGATCGCCTGGTCGAGGGCACCGTCGTCACGCTGGACGCGGTCGCCGCCCCGCAGGCTGCCAAGGAGGCCCGCGATGTCGCGCTTGCTTGACCGCCTCCAGCACGAGATCGCTGCGCTGGACGCGCAGACCCTGCGCCGCCGGCGGCTGATCGCCGAGACCCCCTGCGCGCCCGAGCAGCGGCTCACGCTGCCCGGCGCCGCGGCGCCGCGAACCCTGCTGGCTTTCGGCAGCAACGACTACCTCGGCCTGGCCGCGCACCCGGCGCTGGCCGCCGCGCTGGCCGAGGGCGCCGCGCGCTACGGCGCCGGCAGCGGCGGCTCGCACCTGATCCTCGGCCACTCGCGCGCGCATGCGCAGCTCGAGGAGCGGCTGGCCGGCTGGATGGCGCCGCACATTCCCGAGGCGCAGAGCCTGTTCTTCTGCACCGGCTACATGGCCAACCTCGCGGTGCTGTCGGCGCTCGGTGGGGCTGATGCCGTGATATTTTCGGAGACGCTCAACCACGCCTCGTTGATCGACGGCGCACGCCTGGCCAAGGCGCGGGTCGAGCGCTATCCGCACTGCGACCTCCAGGCGCTCGATGCCCAACTCGCGGCCTGCGATGCGCCGGTCAAGCTGATCGTGAGCGACGCCGTGTTCAGCATGGACGGCAACATCGCGCCCGTGGCCGGACTGCTGGCGCTGGCCGAGCGCCACGATGCCTGGCTGGTGCTGGACGATGCCCACGGCTTCGGCGTGCTCGGCGCGCGCGGCCACGGCGTGCTGGAAGAGACGGGCCTGCGCTCCGAGCGCCTCATCCTCGTTGGCACGCTCGGCAAGGCCGCCGGCGTGTCGGGCGCCTTCGTTGCGGCGCACCGCACCGTGATCGACTACCTGGTGCAACGCGCGCGGCCCTACATCTTCACTACCGCCGCGCCGCCGGCCATCGCGCATGCGCTGCTTGCCAGCCTGGACCTGATCGAAGGCGAGGAGGGGACCCGGCGGCGCGTGCAGCTCCACGCACGCATCGCGCAACTGCGCGCCGGCCTGCAGCGCGTGCTGCCCGCCGGGGGCGGCGCCTGGCTCGCCGAATCGCCGACCGCGATCCAGCCGTTGATCGTGGGCGACAACGCGCGTGCGATGCAGCTGTCGGCGCAGCTCGACGCTTTTGGCCTGCGCGTCGGCGCGATCCGCCCGCCCACGGTGCCTGCGGGCACGGCGCGCCTGCGCATCGCGTTGTCGGCGAGCCATGGCGAAGACGATGTTGCGCGGCTGGTCGAGGCGTTGGGGCAGCTGCTGGCTCAGCCGTGGAAGGAGGCTGCATGAGACATTCGATTCGGGCCTTGCTGGAGGACATGCGCGCGGTCTTGCTCCCTCCCCCTCCGGGGGAGGGTTGGGGTGGGGGCACCGGGCGCGTGTTGTTGCGTTGCGCTTGGTTTGAGTCCGGAGCCGGGAATTCGCCCCGGCGGGCGAGTTACTTTCTTTGTCTCGCCAAAGAAAGTAACCAAAGAAAGGCGACCCCACTGCGCGCGACCCTCCGCTTCGCTACGGGCAACCTGCGGTGCTCGCTTCAGGCGGGGTCCGCGCAAACTCGCTTCGCTCAGACACGCGCGGCCCTTAATCCGCCTGAAGCTGCGCTCCTCGGCGCGCGCAGAGGGGATTGGGGGACGGTCGGGCCATTGCTTCGCTCGGCCACCAACGGCCTCGCTGCGCGAGGCCTGGAACAGGTGCATGCGTGTGCGCTCGGACGTGAGCATGAGCATGGCTGCGAGCACCAGCACCAGCGCCAGCACCGACACGAGCACGAGCACGAGCAGCCGCACGAGCGTGCGCGTGAGCGTGAGCGTGTGCGCGAGAGCCAACGTGAGCGAAGACCCGGAGCTCACGCCAACCTGCACCCCACACAAGGACGCGCCATGGCGCGTTGGACTTCAAATCCCCTCTGCGCGTGCCGAGGAGCGGAGCTTTTCGCGGAAAAAGGGCCGCGCGTGTTTGAGCCGCAGGCGAGTTTGCGCGGACCCCGCGAAAAGCGAGCACCGCAGGTTGCCCGTAGCGAAGCGGAGGGACGCGCGCAGTGGGGTCGCCTTTCTTTGGTTACTTTCTTTGGCGAGACAAAGAAAGTGACTCGCCCGCCGGGGCGAAATCCCGGCTCCGCACTCAAACCAACAGCAACGTTCGACTCGACAGCCAGAGTGCTCCCACCCCACCCCCCTGCGGAAGGGGATGGGGCAAGTCCGCATCATGGCGCGGAGGTTTTCCGGTGAAGGTGCACTGCTTCGTCACCGGCACCGACACCGGCGTCGGCAAGACGCTGGTCAGCAGCGCCATGCTGTCGTCATTGGCCGCTTCGGGCCTGCGCGCCGTCGGCATGAAGCCGGTGGCGGCCGGCCTCGAGCTCATCGACGGCACGTGGCGCAACGAGGACATCGAGCAGTTGCAGGCCGCCGGCAACGTCGATGCACCGCTCGCGCTTCGCTGCCCCTATGTACTGCGCGCCCCGATGTCCCCGCACCTGGCAGCGCAGGAGGAAGGCTTGCGCATCGCGTTGCAACCTCTGCTGTCGGCCTACGAGCAACTGGCAGGGCAAGCCGATGCCGTGATCGTCGAAGGCGTGGGCGGCTTCCGCGTGCCGCTGGCCGACGACTTCGACAGCGCCGATCTCGCCGTGGCGCTGGGGCTGCCGGTGGTGCTCGTGGTGGGCCTGCGGCTCGGTTGCCTGAACCATGCGCTCCTCACCGCCGAGGCGATCCGGGCGCGCGGCCTCGTGCTCGCCGGCTGGGTCGGCAGCGTCATCGATCCGCAGATGCTCTCCCTCGAGGCCAACATCGAAACCCTGCGCGCGCGCCTCGATGCACCCCTGCTCGGCGTGGTGCCGCACCTGGCCACGCCCGAGGCGGCCCAAGCCGCCCGCCACCTCGACCTTCGACCACTGCACGCGTTTCGCAGCACCGCGGCGCTGGCCGCCTGAACCCGCCTACAGGAACTCTTCTTTCATGGAACACAGCATCAGCTTCATCGACCGCAAGGCCACGGCCCCGCAACAGCACGCCCTTCCTCCCGACGCCGAGTGGAGCGTCGACAGCGTCGCGGCCCTCTTCGAGCTGCCCTTCAACGACCTGCTGTTCCGCGCGCAGCAGGTGCATCGCGCGCACTTCGACGCGAACACCGTGCAGCTCTCGACCCTGCTGTCGATCAAGACCGGCGGCTGCGAGGAGGACTGCGGCTACTGCCCGCAAAGCGCGCACCACGACACCGGCCTGCAGGCCAGCAAGCTGATGGCGCTCGACGAGGTGCTGGCAGCCGCCCGGGCCGCAAAGGACCATGGCGCCACCCGCTTCTGCATGGGCGCGGCCTGGCGCAGCCCGAAGGAACGGCACCTGGAGCCCGTCATCGAGATGGTGCGCGGCGTCAAGGCGATCGGGCTGGAGACCTGCGTGACCCTCGGCATGCTCGAGGCCGAGCAGGCGCAGCGGCTGGCGGACGCGGGCCTCGACTACTACAACCACAACCTCGACAGCGCCCCCGAGTTCTACGACAAGATCATCACGACCCGGACCTACCAGGACCGCCTCGACACCCTCGGCCACGTGCGAGACGCCGGCCTGCATGTGTGCTGCGGCGGCATCGTCGGCATGGGCGAGTCGCGCCTCGAGCGTGCCGGCCTGATCGCGCAGCTGGCCAATCTCGACCCGTACCCGGAATCGGTGCCCATCAACAACCTGGTGCAGGTCGAGGGCACGCCGCTGGCCGGCACCGAGCCGCTCGACCCCTTCGAGTTCGTGCGCACCATCGCCGTCGCCCGCATCACCATGCCGAAGAGCATGGTGCGCCTGTCGGCCGGGCGCGAGCAGATGGACGAGGCGCTGCAGTCGCTGTGCTTCCTCGCCGGCGCCAATTCGATCTTCTACGGAGATCGCCTGCTGACCACCGCCAACCCGCAAGCCGCGAAGGACCGCGCGCTGCTGGCGCGGCTGGGCATGCGCAGCGACGCCTGAACCCCACACTCCACGACAAGGAAGCACCGCCCATGTTCAACAAGATCCTCATCGCCAACCGCGGCGAGATCGCCTGCCGCGTCGCCGCCACCGCGCGCCGCATGGCCATCCGCACGGTCGCCGTCTACTCCGATGCCGACGCGCATGCCAACCACGTGCGCGCCTGCGACGAGTCGGTGCACCTGGGCGGCAGCGCGCCCAAGGACAGCTACCTGCGATGGGAAAAGATCCTCGAGGCCGCCAAGGCCACCGGCGCGCAGGCGGTGCATCCGGGCTATGGCTTCCTGAGCGAGAACGAGGACTTCGCCCGCGCCTGCGCCGAGGCCGGCCTGGTCTTCATCGGCCCGCCGCCCTCCGCCATCCAGGCCATGGGCCTGAAGGCCGAGTCCAAGCAGCTGATGGAGAAGGCCGGCGTGCCGCTCGTGCCGGGCTATCACGGCAAGGACCAGGACCCGGCGCTGCTGGCACGCGAGGCCGAGCGCATCGGCTACCCGGTGCTGATCAAGGCCAGTGCCGGCGGCGGCGGCAAGGGCATGCGGGTGGTCGAGAAGCACGCCGACTTCGCTGCCGCGCTCGCCTCCTGCCAGCGCGAGGCCATCAACAGCTTCGGGGACGACGCGGTGCTGGTCGAGAAATACGTGCAGCGCCCGCGCCACATCGAGATCCAGGTTTTCGGTGACACGCAGGGCAACTACGTCTACCTGTTCGAGCGCGACTGCTCGGTGCAGCGGCGCCACCAGAAGGTGCTGGAGGAGGCGCCGGCGCCGGGCATGACGGAGGCCATGCGCCGCGAGATGGGCGAGGCGGCGGTGGCGGCGGCACGCGCGGTGAAGTACGTGGGTGCGGGGACGGTGGAGTTCATTGTCGAGCAGCGCAATGACGGCTCGATGAACTTCTTCTTCATGGAGATGAACACGCGGCTGCAGGTGGAGCATCCCGTGACCGAAGCGATCACCGGGCTGGATCTCGTCGAGTGGCAATTGCGCGTGGCCTCCGGCGAGCCGCTGCCCTTGAAGCAGGAGCAACTGCAGATCAACGGCCACGCCATCGAGGCACGCATCTGCGCCGAGAACCCCGACAACAACTTCCTGCCCGCCACCGGCACGCTGCGCGTCTACCGCAAGCCGCAGCACACCTCGTTCCAGCGCAGCCGCGTGCGCATCGACGACGGCGTGCGCGAAGGCGACGCGATCTCGCCCTTTTACGACTCGATGATCGCCAAGCTGATCGTGCATGGCGCAACCCGCGAGGAGGCGCTGGCGCGGCTGGACGCGGCGCTGGCGCAGACCCACATCGTCGGCGTGGCGACCAATGTGCAGTTCCTGCGCGGCGTGCTGCGCACCGATTCCTTCGCCCACGCGAAACTGGACACCGCGCTCATCGAGCGCGAGCGCGCCGTGCTCTTCGACCAGGAACCGCTGGGCCTGCCCTTGGCGGCTGCCGCAGCCGTGGTGCGCACGCTGCTGGCGGAGCGCTCCCAGGCTGCGCCGTCGGAGCCCTTCGCGCGCCGCGATGGCTGGCGCGGCTTCGGCGAGTACCAGCGCCGCTTCGACTTCGAGTTCCGCGGCGAGGCGCAGCAGGCGCTCCTGACTTATCGGCGCGACGGAAGCCTGTGGCTGAAGGTCGGCGGCGTCGAGGGCGTGCTCTCGATGGGGCACTTCCCCTCGGGCGAGATCGAGCTGCAGTTCAACGGCCTGCGGCGCACGCTGAACGTCTACGAGGAGGGCGCCACGACGCATGTCTTCGCCCACGAGGGCGCAAGCCGTATCGTGACGCTGGATCCGATGGCCCACGCCGGGGACACGCATGCCGATGCGGGCCGCCTCACCGCGCCGATGCCGGGCAAGGTGGTGTCCTTCGCCGTCAAGGCCGGCGACAAGGTCAGCCGCGGCCAGGCGCTGGCGGTGATGGAGGCGATGAAGATGGAGCACACCATCGCGGCGCCGGCGGACGGGACCGTGGAAGAACTGCTGTACGTGCCGGGCGACCAAGTGGCAGAGGGCGCGGAGCTGCTGCGCATTGCGGCGTAGCCGGCTGCGAGCTTCGCGTCAAGTGATTCGAGGCGCAAACTCAAAGAGGTGGCTCCGGTCTTGCTCCCCTTTGGGGCTGAGGCCAGCGGCTCCGCTTCCGCCTGCGCGGAACCGGATTGACCGAAGGGTGACCACGTCTCGCGGTCACGCGTGGGGCTGGGGTGGGGGCCCTGGACGCTCGATCTGTGCGCTGCTGTTCGTATTTGTCCCGCTGTATAGACCGGGGACCTGGGTAACAGGTGTGCGGGGACATAGTAAACACTTCGAACG
Organism: Variovorax stachyos; assembly: GCF_051400855.1. Lineage (NCBI taxonomy): Bacteria > Pseudomonadati > Pseudomonadota > Betaproteobacteria > Burkholderiales > Comamonadaceae > Variovorax > Variovorax stachyos. Next base: position 67,484 of record NZ_JBLFFN010000001.1, read on the forward strand.
CTCAATCCGAAGCGGCAGAATGGCGCAGGTTCAGGCGCATGAATCTGTGATGACAGAAGAAGGCGTCGAAGCAGCCGTCGGCCTGGGGTCCGGGCGCATTGCCACGGGCAGCCTGTGCAAGGCACTGGACAGGCGCAGCTTGCGGCCCTCGAACTGCACCCCAGCCGTTCCAGCCCACTGTCAGCACCCGGTCGTCCGGCCCGTACTCCATTCTTGAGCTTGCACCAGGTCCGTGAAGCCGCGCCCAGCATCCTCGCCGCACAAGTCTTTCGCCGACGTGATCGCCTATGAAAAGGCGCATCCGGGCCGCATGAGCTTCGCCTCGTCCGGCAATGGCGCATCCGATCACCTCACTGCAGAGCTGGCGCGCACTGGCCACCACCGAGGTGGTCGGCAATACGCCGGAGCAATTCGTCTACCAGCAGGCCGAGTACGACCGCTGGAAGAAGGTGATCGAGACGGGGAAGATCACTGCCGACTAGGCGCTGTCGCTGGTCAGAACTCGTCGTGAGACGTTGGCTCTTGTTCTGTCTCGCACCCCTCGATCCCCTTGCAGAGAATCCACACGCGGCCGTGGTGCTGGGCAGCAAACAGTTTGAGTGGGTCCAACAGTGATGGAGGAGCGATGATGCTTGCGTTCACCGACGGCGACAGCGGCAACTCCACAACCACAAGACCTTTGTCCTCGTTGTAGTAACGGTATATATCTTCCCTTTTCATGCCAATGGCCCAGGCTTGGCTCTGGAGGATCAACACGGTCGGTGCTTTTTTCTGTGCCTTTGCAAAGCCGTCCAACATATCCTTCTGGACTCTTTCAGAAAAACGCGGAGCTTTGTAGGCGGGATTTGCCATAATCAACCCCATCCATGGGACAAGCACGGTGTCTTTGCCTGCGAACTCAAACATCGCGTGTGCAGTCCCCATGCTCGCGATGTCGAAGCCATCGTGCTTCACAAACTCACGCATGTCCATCCGTGACGGGTTCTGGAACGACAGCGGTTTCACTTCTACTCGCCGCGAACTCGTCAGTTCCTCCCGCAGCATGTCCACTTCAGGGCCTGCAGCGTTCGCAGGATCTAGTACGATATGTTTGAGCACCGTTTGGAAGACAAGGTCCTTATCCGCGGTTGTCTGTAAATCCCGTTCGTATTTCTCCTGGATCTCTCGATAGTAGGAGATGCCTTCTCCCCCTTGGTTTGCGCCAGATACCGTGCCGGCAATCAGGGCAATGTTCGCCGAAGCATAGTGGGTTTCAGCCAAAATTATCTTCTTCACTCCCTTATCCCGAAGCTGTCCCACCAAGTCCTTGTAACGGGCAAGCTCCTTGTCATCCTCTCCTCCCGAGGCCTCGATCCTTTGCGAGCCCGAGATCCATTTCCACGTGCTAGAGAATGCATTCCATGCCTGGTGGGACAAGGAGCCGATCATGAAGTTGCGCTCATGCGAAAGAGTGGGAGGCCGTTCGGCAGAGTCGGCCCCATCGATGGGCAAGGTAGAGTTTGCCGATGATGGGCTTTGCTGCTCGCCGGTGTTATGCCTCTGCGGCCCAAAGAAGTGCTGCTTTGCCCGTTCACTCGCCAACTTCTGCTTTTCCGTTGCGTTGAGATAGCGGGCGGACTTCGGTCGCTGCTCCTTTGCATGGATCTTCGCCTCGTGGCGACGCGCTCTCCGATTCTTCGGGTCATTGGATTGTTGTCCGACAGGCACCAAAGCCGTAGTGTTGTTGTTGAAAGATATCGAAGCGTTGGTGTGACCGACAGACGAAAAAGAGGTGGGGGATGATGTAAAGTTCATGCAGCTTGCGTAACGCTGCGGTTGGAAAAGTTCCATGATCTCGGTCGAGCGGCATGTCCGAATCCTTGTCGGTCCGCTTCCTGAATGTCTGCTCCTGGAAAAGGCATATTGACTTATATGACTGACTATCGCCTCGCTTTCATCGCGCTGGCACGGGAGGTTTGCGATGTCCTCGGGAAAGCGCACCTCCATCTCGAAATGGATGCTGAACAACAATGCTCCTTTCAAATGGAGATGGGAGACATTCCATTCCTGATCGTTCACGGCGATACCCACGACCCCGGGCGCTTCAGCATCTACGCGCGTCTGGGCCAGCCCGCCGCTGACGACGCCCGTGCCTATCGCAGGTTGCTGGAAATCAATCCATTGCTGCTGGCCAGTGGCAATGCCACGCTTGGAATGGATTCGCAAAGCGGCGATATCGTTTTGGCTTTTCAGGACGAGATTGCGGCATTCAACGCAGACATTCTGCTCGACCGCCTGGACGACGCCGTGGACCTGGCCATTCGCTGGCGGGAAGATGGATTCGAGGCGGCGCAGGCAAGTCCGGACTGGGCCGCTGCAATCGCGATGGTGTAGGCGAGGCGGCCACGGAACAGCGTAGAGTCCCCGTTCCAATTTGATGGCACTCGCCGAAGACTCTGACATCCAGCATGCGAATCACTGTCTGCCTCACCGGCAATCGCCCCGACGCCTGGATCGAGGGCTTGCGCGCTGCGCTGCCCGCTGCCACGGTCGAGAACTGGCAGCCCGGCGCAGCGCAGGCCGACCATGCCGTGGTTTGGTCGCCGCCGCAGGCTTTCATCGACGAGCAGCCGGGCCTGCGCGGCATCTTCAACATCGGTGCCGGCGTCGATGCGCTGCTCAAGCTGCGGCTGCCGCCCGAAGCCTTGGTCGTGCGCCTCGACGATGCCGGCATGTCGGTGCAGATGGCCGAATACGTGTGCCACGCGCTGATCCGCCATTTCCGCGAGTTCGACTTCTACGAAGCCGAGGCGCGCGCAGGCCGCTGGGCCTTTCGCAAGCCGCGCGAGCGCGAGGACTTTCCCGTCGGCGTGATGGGCCTGGGCGTGCTGGGCGAGCGCGTGGCGAAAGCGGTTGCGCAATTCGAGTTTCCGATCAACGGTTGGAGCCGTTCGCCCAAGGCGATCGAGGGCCTGCGCTGCTTCGCGGGCGAGGCGGAATTCGACGCCTTCCTCGGCGCCACCCGCGTGCTGGTCAACCTGTTGCCGCTGACCGAGGCCACGCGCGGCATCCTCAATCGCCAGACGCTGTCGCGCCTGAACGGCGGCCAGCCCGGCGGTTACCTGATCAACGTCGCGCGCGGTGCGCACCTGGTCGAGGCCGACCTGATCCCGCTGCTCGAGAGCGGGCAGCTCGCCGGCGCCACGCTCGACGTGTTCGAGGTCGAACCGCTGCCTGCGGACCATCCCTTCTGGCGCCATCCGAAGATCACGGTGACGCCGCACGGTTCGGCGCGCACGATGCGCAACGCCACCATCGCCCAGATCGCCGGCAAGATCCTGGCGATCGAGCGCGGTGAGCCTGTGGCTGGCGTGGTCGAGCGGGAGCGGGGATACTGAAAAGCGGATGTCCGCATTCCTGAATGAAGCACTGAGCAAGGCCCACCCATGAAACTCCCCACCCGAGTCAAGCTCGTCGACGTCGGCCCGCGCGACGGGCTGCAGAACGAAAAGCAGGCCGTACCCGCCGAGGTCAAGATCGGCCTGGTCCACCGCCTGCAGGAGGCCGGACTGAAGGAGATCGAGGTCACCAGCTTCGTCAGCCCCAAGTGGGTGCCGCAGATGGCCGACAACGCCCAGGTCATGCAGGGCATCCGCCGCCGGCCCGGCGTGCGCTATTCGGTGCTCACGCCCAACATGAAGGGCTTCGAGGCAGCGATCGCGGCGCCGCGCGAGGAGTGGCCCGACGAGATCGTGGTCTTCGGCGCCGCCAGCGAGGCCTTCAGCCAGAAGAACATCAACTGCTCCATCGCCGAGAGCATCGAGCGCTTCCGTCCCGTGGTGGCGGCGGCGCGCGAGAAAGGGATCCATGTGCGCGGCGCCATGTCCTGCACGGTGGGCTGCCCCTACGAAGGCGAGATCGCGCCCGAGCGCGTGGGCATGCTCGCGAAGCTGATGAAGGACATCGGCGTGCAGCATGTCGGTGTGGCCGACACCATCGGCGTGGGCACGCCGCTGAAGGTGCGGCGCGCACTCGAGGCCACGCTCGAGCACTACGGCATCGACGACATCTCCGGCCACTTCCACGACACCTACGGCCAGGCGCTTTCCAACACCCTTGCCAGCCTGGAAATGGGCGTGTGGCAGTTCGACACTTCGGTCGGCGGCCTGGGCGGCTGTCCCTTCGCCAAGGGCGCGACCGGCAATGTCGCGACCGAGGAGGTGGTCTACATGTTGCACGGCATGGGCATCGAGACCGGCATCGACCTCGACCAGTTGATCGACGCCGGCGTCTACATCAACGAGGCCCTCGGCCGCGAGCCGAACTCGCGGGTGTCGAAGGCGATCCGCACCAAGCGCGCGGGGTGAGCCGATGAAGACGAACATCCCCCGCGCCAGGCACGCATGCCCGATACATGTGCGGCGCTGAATTGACTTCCCTCCCCGAAGGCGTGCAGCGCGTCGCGCGACTGCTGCAGGCGCTTGGCCATCCGCATGCCCCAAGGATGCTCGACGACGCCTGCCGTACCGCGCAGCAGGCGGCCGATGCGCTGGGCATCTCGGTGGCGCAGATTGCCAAGAGCATCGTGTTTCGACGCAAGAGCGACGAGGCGGCGGTGCTGGTCGTGACCTCGGGCGACAAGCGGGTCGACGAGAAGAAGGTCGAAGCGCTGGTCGGCAGCAAGCTGGGCCGCGCCGATGCCGACTTCGTCAAGCGCGCGACCGGCTTCTCGATCGGCGGCGTCTCGCCCTTTGCCCATGCCACGGCGCCGGTGATGCTGATCGACCGCGAGCTGTTCCGCTTCGACGAAGTCTGGGCGGCGGCCGGGCACCCGCATGCGGTGGTGCAGCTGCGGCCGCAGGAGCTCGAGGCGCTGACCGGCGCGCCGGTCGCGGAGGTGGTGTGAGCTGGGATGCCCTCCATCCGCTGGCCGACCGCGCCGTCGCCGCGCGCAAGACGGCACGCGACGTGCCCTCGCCCTGCATTTCCGTCTGCCGCATCGACCCGGCCAGCGGCTTGTGCGAAGGATGCCTGCGCACCATCGACGAGATCGCCGCCTGGAGCGGCGCAGACGACGCGACCAAACGCAGCGTGTGGCGATCCATCGAGCTGCGCGCGGATGCGGGCTTCCTGAACTCAGCGGAAAAAGATCGCCCATGAAGCACATCACCTTCCATCTCGACTTCATCTCGCCCTACGCCTACCTGGCCTTCGAGCATCTGCCGCAGGCGCTCGAAGGGCTGAGCTACAGCGTGGCCTACCGGCCGGTATTGCTGGGCGCGCTGCTCAAGCACCACGGCCAGCTCGGGCCCGCCGAGGTTCCGGAGAAGCGGTCCTGGACCTACCGCCACGTGCTGTGGCTCGGTCAGGCGAACGGAATTCCGATGGAGATGCCGGCGACGCATCCCTACAACCCGCTGCCGCATCTGCGGCTCGCGCTCGCCACCACGACGGACGGCGACATCAACCGCCACGTGGCCGAGACGATCTTTCGCGATGTCTGGCAAGGCGGCGGCGAGGCGGGCGATGCCGCGCGGCTGGCCGCCCTCGCTGCGCGGTTGCGGCTGCAACGCGATGCCGGCGGCGAGGAGGTGAGGGCCCGACTCAAGGCCAACACCGACGAAGCCATCGGGCGTGGCGTGTTCGGCGTGCCCACCTGCGAGGTCGATGGCCGCCTCTTCTGGGGCTTCGACGGGCTGGCCATGCTGGGCGACTACCTGCGCGGGAGCGCCTGGTTCGATGGCCCGGACTGGGAAGGCGCCCCGCGGCGCCCCACGCTGCTGCGCAGCAGCAATCGCTGATTTTTCTACAGCTTGAAACCCGCGCTGCGGGTTTCACCTTAAATCGTCAGCACCGGTTCAGTTTGGCGAAAGCCCTGGGTCAGTCGTCGCGCCAACAATTCGTCACGCCCCACGCCGTGGGAACAACAGGAGACGACAAAAAATGGCAGCCACACTTGATTCGCAGGGAAGGCCGATGCCTGTCCCTCGGCCCATGTCCGCGGAGGAGAAGAAAGTCATCTTCGCTTCCTCGCTCGGTACCGTGTTCGAGTGGTACGACTTCTATCTCTACGGTTCGCTCGCGGCAATCATCGCCAGGCAGTTCTTCAGCGGCCTGGATGCGGGCGCGGCCTTCATCTTCGCGCTGCTGGCCTTTGCCGCCGGCTTCCTGGTGCGGCCCTTCGGCGCCATCGTGTTCGGCCGCCTGGGCGACATGATCGGACGCAAGTACACCTTCCTGGTCACCATCCTGATCATGGGCCTGTCGACCTTTATCGTCGGCCTGCTGCCCACCTATGCCACCATCGGCGTCGCGGCGCCCGTCATCCTGATCGCGCTGCGCATGCTGCAAGGCCTGGCGCTCGGCGGCGAGTACGGCGGTGCCGCCACCTACGTCGCCGAGCACTCGCCGCACGGCAAGCGAGGCGCCTACACCTCGTGGATCCAGACCACGGCCACGCTGGGCCTGTTCCTGAGCCTGATCGTCATCCTCGGCGTGCGCACCTGGCTCGGCGAGGAAGCCTTCAGCACCTGGGGCTGGCGTGTGCCCTTCCTGGTCTCGATCGCGCTGCTGGCGATTTCGGTGTGGATCCGCCTGTCGCTCTCCGAGTCGCCAGCCTTCCAGAAGATGAAGGCCGAGGGCAAGACCTCCAAGGCACCGCTGTCCGAGTCCTTCGGCGAGTGGAAGAACCTCAAGATCGTGATCCTGGCGCTGATCGGCCTCACCGCCGGCCAGGCCGTGGTCTGGTACTCGGGCCAGTTCTACGCGCTCTTCTTCCTCACGCAGCAGCTCAAGGTCGATGCGACCACGGCCAATCTGATGATCGCGGCGGCGCTGCTGCTCGGCACGCCCTTCTTCGTGGTCTTCGGCACGCTGTCGGACAAGATCGGCCGCAAGCCGATCATCATGGCCGGCTGCCTGCTGGCGGTGGTGACCTACTTCCCGGTCTTCAAGATGCTGACCGAGTTCGCCAACCCCGACCTGGCCAAGGCACAGGCCACCGCCGGCGTGACCGTGACGGCCGATCCCAAGTCCTGCTCCTTCCAGGGCAATCCGGTGGCGCGGGAGATCGACTTCAAGAGCTCGTGCGACATCGCCAAGCGCTACCTGGTGCAGAACTCGGTGAGCTACGACAACGTCGAAGGCCCGCCCGGCTCCAAGGCCGTGGTCAAGATCGGCAACAAGACCATCGAGGCGCCGACCGGCAACGTGGTCAACCACAAGTTCGACGAGGCCTCGGCCAAGGAGATCGCCGCCTTCAAGAAGGGCGTGGCCGACGACCTGAAGGCCGCGGGCTACCCGCCCAAGGCCGACCCGGCCAAGATGAACAAGCTGATGGTGGTGCTTCTGCTGTTCTACCTGGTGCTCCTGGTCACGATGGTCTACGGCCCGATCGCCGCCATGCTGGTGGAGCTGTTCCCGACGCGCATCCGCTATACCTCGATGAGCCTGCCGTACCACATCGGCAACGGCTGGTTCGGCGGCCTGCTGCCGACCACCGCCTTCGCGATCGTGGCTTCGACCGGCAACATGTACAACGGCCTCTGGTACCCGATCATCATCGCCGGCATGACGCTGGTCGTCGGCACGCTGTTCATCCGCGAGACCAAGGACGTCGACATCTACGCGAACGACTAGGGCTTTCCAGTCGACCTGAACTGAGCAAAGGGCCACGGCCCTTTGTTCAACAAAGAGGCCTCGTGCCGTGTCCATGGCGCGAGGCTTTTTCGTTGAACATCCAGGAGATTCAGACCATGTGGAAATTGGCCATCGGCTTCGTCATCTTCGCGGCCATCTCGCTCTTCGTCATCATGCAGGCGGGCGACAAGGTCGACATGTCGGGCGAGAAGCACGGCGGCGACGTCACGCACGCGCCGGAGCCTGCCGCGGCCCCGAAGTAGCGCGGGCGTCGACCTGCCGCACGCCGTCGTTCTCGCGTGCCGAACCGTCAACGCTTGAACTTCCCGTCACTGATGATCGAAAGATCGGCGAAGTCGATGCCCGAGTGATCCTGCGGCGAATAGCTCACCTCCAGGCCGCCGCCGAGATCGAAGTTGCGAAGGCTCTCCAGGGCCGCGAGCACCTTGGGCCGGGTCGGCTTGGGGCCGGCGCGGCGCAGGGCCTCGACCAGCACCTTGGCCGAGGCGTAGCCTTCGAGCGCGGCCGGCGACAGTTCCTGCTGGCCTCCCTTGGCGCGCACCAGCGCCAGTGCCTCCTTGACCATCGGGTGACCGATCGAGCGCTCGCTGGGGAAGACCTGGGCCACGATCACGCCGCGGCTCTTGTCGCCCAGCTGCTTGATGAAGCCCGAGGAGGCGTTGTTCGACAGCGTGACCACCTGGGCCGCCGAACCCACCGCGCGCAGCGCCTTGACGCCATCGGCCACCGCCGTGCTGGAGGCGATCCACACCACGGCCTGGGCCTGGGCCGCCGCGATCTGCGGCACGAGGGCCGCGTAGTCCGGCTTGTCGCGGTCGGTCGGCAGCACCACCGCGGGCTTGGCCTTCGCCTTCGTGAACCCCGCCATGGCCCCTTCCAGCCCGTCCTGCCCGAAGGAGTCGGACACGTGCACCAAAGCGATCCGCTCGAGGCCGATGGTCAGCAGGTGCGCCACTGCCTTCTCGGCTTCGCGCTGGTAGGTGGCGCGGACGTTGAACACATGCTTCTGCAGCGGCCGGTGCAGCACCATGGCGCCGGTCGAGGGGGCGATGAGCGCCACGCCGTGCCGGTCGAGCCAGGGAATGACGGCCTGCGAGTGCGGCGTGCCGCGGCTCATGAAGAGGGCGACCACCTTCTTCTCCTCGATCAGCACGCGGGCGTTCTCGCCGGCGCGCTTGACATCGAAGCCGTCATCCATGCGCAGCATCTCGATCTTCTCGCCGTGGACGCCGCCCTGCGCGTTCGCGGCATCGATCGCCAGCTGCGCGCCGAAGATGGTTTCGTTGACGCCCGTGGCGACGGAGCCGGTGATGCCGGCCGTCTGTCCGACCAGGACCTGCGCGGCGGCATGGGCGCTGGCCAGCGCCAGCAGGGCGGTTGCGCAAAGCAGGCGCATGTGCATGGGAGCTTCTCCTGAATACGTTCGATGTAGGCAAAGGTGCCGTCCGTTGAGTCACCCACGGTACCCGGTTTGCTCCGCGCAAACCCCTGCCGAACCGGCGGCCATGTGAAGCTTTGCACGTTGTCGCTCGCCGGTTTCTAGAATGTCTGCCCCACCCCCAAGGCACTCATGACACAGGGCTCCATCCGGATACGCGGTGCGCGTCAGCACAATCTCCAGAATCTCGACCTCGACATCCGCACCGGCGAGATGACGGTGGTCACCGGGCCGAGCGGTTCGGGCAAGTCGAGCCTCGTGTTCGATACGCTCTATGCGGAGGGCCAGCGCCGCTACGTCGAGACCTTCTCGGCCTATGCGCGGCAGTTCCTCGATCGCATGGACAAGCCGGCGGTCGACAAGGTGGAAGGCGTGCCGCCGGCCATCGCCATCGACCAGACCAACCCGGTGCGCTCCTCGCGCTCGACCGTCGGCACGATGACCGAGCTCAACGACCACCTGAAGCTGCTGTATGCGCGCGCCGCGCAGCTCTTCGATCGCGAGACGGCGCTGCCGGTGCGGCACGATTCGCCCGACTCCATTTATGCCGAGCTGGTGGCGCGCGCCGCAGCTGCCGGCGATCCGCGGGTGGTATTGACCTTCCCGGTCGAGCTCCCGGCCGGCACCAGCGACGACGAGATCGCGCAATGGCTGTCGGCCAGCGGCTTCACCCGGGTTCAGGGTGAGCGCGAGATCGCCACGCCCACGGGCCCGCGAAAGGTGCTGGACGTGGTCGCCGACCGCTTCCGAATGGCGAACGCCGAGCGCGCCCGGGTGATCGAGGCGATCGAGGTGGCGCTCAAGCGGGGCAGCGGGCGGCTCACCGCGCATGCGCTGCCGGCGGACGAAGGCGGCCGCCCCGCTGCTTCATCCCCAGAGGTGTGGAAGTTCTCGACGGGCCTGCATTGCCCGGATACGGACATTCGCTACGCGGACCCGATCCCCTCGATGTTCTCCTTCAACTCGGCGGTGGGTGCCTGCGAGACCTGCCGCGGCTTCGGGCGGGTGATCGGCGTCGACCTGGGGTTGGTGATCCCCAACGACAAGCTGACGCTGCGCGCCGGCGCCATCAAGACCATCCAGACGCCGGCCTGGAAGGAAGCGCAAGACGACCTGATGCGCCATGCCGAGACGGCCGGCATCCCGCGCGACACGCCCTGGTACAAGCTCACGCCCGAGCAGCAGGCCTGGGTGATCGAGGGCTCGCCGCACTGGAACGGCAAGTGGAACCAGCAGTGGTACGGCGTGCGCCGCTTCTTCGGCTACCTGGAGAGCAAGGCCTACAAGATGCACATCCGCGTGCTCTTGTCCAAGTACCGCAGCTACACGCCGTGCCCGGCCTGCGGGGGCGCGCGGCTCAAGCTGGAAAGCCTGCTGTGGCGCATCGGGAGCAAGGCAGACGCGGATGCGGTGCTGGCGCCCTCGAAGCGCTTCATGCCGGTGGGGGTGAAGTGGTCGCGCGAACAGCTGGAGGCGCTGCCGGGGCTGTGTTTGCATGACCTGATGCTGCTGCCGATCGAAAGATTGAGGCAGTTCTTCGATGGCATGGCGGCTCCCTCCGCGTTCGGGGGAGGGCAGGGGTGGGGGCCGGTGGCGGTCGCACAGCCTGCGAGCCCCCACGTCAACCCTCCCCCGGAAGGGGAGGGAGCAAGACAAGGGGAGACGCAGGCGCTGAAGCTCCTCTTCGACGAAATCACCACCCGCCTGCGTTACCTGCACGACGTCGGCATCGGCTATCTCACCCTCGATCGCCAGAGCCGCACGCTCAGCGGCGGCGAGGTGCAGCGCATCAACCTGACGACCGCCTTGGGCACGTCGCTGGTCAACACCCTGTTCGTGCTCGACGAGCCCAGCATCGGCCTGCACCCGCGCGACATGAACCGCATCACCGAGGCCATGCTGCGCCTGCGCGACGCCGGCAACACGCTGGTGGTGGTGGAGCACGATCCGGCGGTGATGCTGGCCGCCGACCGGGTGATCGACATGGGCCCCGGCCCCGGCGTGCGCGGCGGACGCATCGTCTTCGACGGCGGCCCCGCCGAGCTGCGCCATGCCGACACGCTGACCGGCGAGTACCTGGGCGGGCGCAAGCAGATCGGCATGAGCTTCAGGCGCATGGTGAGCGACAACACGCCGCGCCTCATCCTCGAAGGCGTGCGCGAGCACAACCTGCGCAACATCACGGTCGAGTTCCCGCTGGCACGGCTGGTCTGCGTGACCGGCGTCAGCGGCTCGGGCAAGTCGACGCTGATCCAGGACGTGCTGGCGCCCGCGCTGATGCGCCACTTCGGCAAGGCGACCGAGACGCCGGGCGCGCACGACCGGCTGCTCGGCGCCGAGCAGCTGAGCGAAGTGGTCTTCGTCGACCAGTCGCCCATCGGCAAGACGGCGCGCTCCAATCCCGCAAGCTACGTGGGCGCGTGGGACGCGATCCGCGAGATCTTCGCCACCGCGGCGCTCGCGCGGCAGCGCGGCTACACGGCCTCGAAGTTCAGCTTCAACAGCGGCGACGGGCGCTGCCCGACGTGCGGCGGCTCCGGCTTCGAGCATGTGGAGATGCAGTTCCTCTCCGACGTCTACCTGCGCTGCCCCGACTGCGACGGCAAGCGCTACCGGCCCGAGATCCTCGAGGTGAAGATTGAGCGCGGCGGGCGCAGCCACAACGTGGCCGACATCCTCGAGCTCACGGTGGCCGAGGCCACGGCACTCTTCGCTGCCGACCGCGAGGTGCTGCGCGTGCTGCAGCCCATCGTCGACGTGGGCCTGGACTACGTGAAGCTGGGCCAGCCCGTGCCCACCCTCTCCGGCGGCGAAGCCCAGCGCCTCAAGCTCGCGGGCTTCCTGGCGGAGGCGGCCAAGAACGGCAGCGCCAGCAAGCAGCCGCTGGCGCGCAAGGGCACGCTGTTCCTGTTCGACGAGCCGACCACGGGCCTGCACTTCGACGACATCGCACGCCTGATGCGCGCGCTGCGCAAGCTGCTCGACGCTGGCCATTCGCTGGTGGTGATCGAGCACAACCTCGACGTGATCCGCGCCAGCGACTGGCTGATCGACCTCGGCCCCGAGGGCGGCGAGGGCGGCGGCGAGGTGGTGGCGGTGGGCACCCCCGAGCAGGTGCGCGAGAACAGCGCCTCGCTGACCGGCGCCGCGCTGGTGGACTACGAGCTGGCGATCGGGCCCGGCGCCTACAAGGTGGCGGAGCGCGCGGCACGCACGTATGCGGCGCGCGCGCGGCAGCAGCAGGCGGCCGGCCGCGATGCAATCCAGATCGTCCATGCGCGCGAGCACAACCTCAAGAACCTGTCGGTCGACATTCCGCGCGGCAAGTTCAGCGTGGTGACCGGCGTCAGCGGCTCGGGCAAGTCGACGCTGGCCTTCGACATCCTCTTCAACGAGGGCCAGCGGCGTTACCTCGAATCGCTCAATGCCTACGCGCGCAGCATCGTGCAGCCCGCGGGCCGGCCGGAGGTGGACGCGGTCTACGGCATCCCGCCCACCGTGGCCATCGAACAGCGGCTGTCGCGCGGCGGGCGCAAGAGCACGGTGGGCACGACCACCGAGGTCTGGCACTTCCTGCGCCTGCTCTACGTCAAGCTGGGCATCCAGCACTGCGTTCATGACGGCGCGGCGGTGCAGCCGCAGACGCCGGACAGCATCGCGGCACAGCTGCTGAAGCACTTTCGCGGCCAGCACATCGGCCTGCTGGCGCCGCTGGTGAGCAACCGCAAGGGCGTCTACACCGAGCTGGCGGACTGGGCCCGGCCGCGCGGCTTCACGCACCTGCGGGTGGATGGCGAGTTCCTGCCCACGACCGGATTCCCGCGCCTCGATCGCTTCAAGGAACACAGCATCGAGCTGCCGGTGGCCAGCCTCGACGTGGAGCCCGAGAACGAGGCCGAGCTGCGGGATGCGCTGGCGCGCGCGCTGGAGCACGGCAAGGGCGTGGTGCATGTGCTGAGCGAGCTCACAGGCCTGCGCGGCGCCATGATGGCGGGCGTGCCCACCTTGGGCATCGGCCGCGTCCAGGTGTTCTCCACGCTGCGCGCCTGCCCGGTGTGCAGCACCAGCTACGGCGAGCTGGACCCGCGGCTGTTCTCGTACAACAGCAAGCACGGGTGGTGCCCGGACTGCGTGGGCACGGGGGTCAAGCTCACGAAGGAGCAGCGCAAGGTCTACGACGACTCGACGATGGCGGCGGACAACCGCGGTCGGGAGCAGACCTTCGCGGAGCCCGAGGCCGAGGACGTGGGGGAGGTGGCGTGCCCGGCTTGCCAGGGGACGCGTTTGAACCGCACTGCCCGGGCGGTGTTGTTTGGCGGGGATGCCCAGGGCAGCGCCCCTTTCCCCGGCCCTCTCCGCGGCGGGGAGAGGGCGTCAAGCCCCGGCGCGGGCATGTCGACGGGCTCCGGATTGCTCCCTCTCGCGCCGGCGGGAGAGGGCTGGGGCGAGGGCGGCATCGCCATCACGCAGCTCGCAAGGATGAGCGTGACCGATATCCGCGTGTGGTTCGACCACATCGCGCTGACCGGAAGACAAGCCGAGATCGCACGCGACCTGGTCCCCGAGATCAGGAGCCGGCTCGAGTTCCTCGAGGAAGTCGGCCTCGGCTATCTCACCTTGGACCGCGGCGCCCCCACGCTGTCGGGCGGCGAGGCGCAGCGCATCCGCCTTGCGGCACAGCTGGGCAGCAACCTGCAGGGCGTGTGCTACGTGCTGGACGAACCCACCATCGGCCTGCATGCGCGCGACAACCAGATCCTGCTGGACGCGCTGCACAAGCTGGGCGAGAAGGGCAACACGCTGGTGGTGGTGGAACATGACGAAGACACCATCCGCCGTGCCGACCACATCATCGACATCGGGCCCAGCGCGGGCAAGCGCGGCGGGCGGCTGGTGGCCGAAGGCAGCGTCGCCGACCTGGAGGCCGCGAACGAATCGCAGACCGGGCGCTACCTGCGCGATGCGATCAAGCACCCGCTTCAGTCGAGGCGGGCTGTCCTTCTCTCTCCCCCGGAAGGGGAGGGAGCCTTGCGCTGGCTGACGGTGCACGGCGCCGATCTGCACAACCTGCAGGAAGTCACGGTGACCCTGCCGCTCAACCGTCTGGTCGCTGTCACCGGCGTCAGCGGCTCCGGCAAGTCCACGCTGGCGCGCGACGTGCTGCTCGCCAACGTGCATGCCATCGTCGTGCAGCGCATGACCAAGGCCGGCCGCGACGCCGACGCCGCCGGCAAGCGTCCCGCCTGGTCCGGCTGCGCCAGGATCGAAGGCTACGAGCCCATCGACCGCGTGCTCGAGGTCGACCAGACGCCCATCGGCAAGACGCCGCGCAGCTGTCCCGCCACCTACATCGGGTTCTGGGACACCATCCGCAGGCTCTTCGCAGACACGCTGGAAGCCAAGGCGCGCGGCTACGGCCCGGGCCGCTTCAGCTTCAACACCGGCGAAGGCCGCTGCCCGGGTTGCGAAGGCGCGGGCGTGCGCACCATCGAGATGAGCTTCCTCCCCGACGTCAAGGTGCCCTGCGAGGTCTGCCATGGCGCGCGCTTCAATGCCGAGACGCTGGCCGTGAGCTGGCGCGGCAAGAGCATCGGCGACGTGCTGCAGATGGAGGTGGACGAGGCGGTGGAGTTCTTCGCCTCCATGCCCAACATCAGCCACCCGCTGCAGCTGCTCAAGGACGTGGGCCTGGGCTATCTCACCCTGGGCCAGCCTTCGCCCACGCTCTCGGGCGGCGAGGCGCAGCGCATCAAGCTGGTGACCGAGCTCAGCAAGGTGCGCGACGACGTCACGCGCCGCGGCAACAAGGCGCCGCACACGCTCTACGTGCTGGACGAGCCGACGGTGGGCCTGCACATGGCCGACGTCGAGAAGCTCATCCATGTGCTGCACCGGCTGGTGAACGGCGGGCACAGCGTGGTGGTGATCGAGCACGACCTGGACGTGATCGCCGAGGCCGACTGGCTGATCGACCTCGGTCCCGAGGGCGGCGATGGCGGCGGGCGGGTGGTGGCGGCGGCGCCGCCGGAAGAGGTGGTGCGGCTGCGCACGCACACGGGTGTCGCGCTGGCGCCGGTGCTGGCGCGCGGCGCGGGGCGGCATGAGGTGGTGCAGTTGCCGGTGCAGACCGCGCCGGCACCGATGCGTCGCGAGGCCTGATGCGGACCTTCTACAACGATCGCCACGCCTTGCACCACGGCAAGGTGGAGATGTTCCGCGGCGAGCTGGTGCCGTGCTTCGAAGTGCCGGCCCGCGTGGACTACGTGCTGGAGGAACTGAAGCGGCGCGGGCTCGGCGTCATCGAGACGCCGGACGAGGTCGACGAGGCCGCATTGGCGCGCGTGCATGCGCCCAGATACCTCGACTTTCTCGCCGGCGCGTGGGAAGAATGGGTGGCCCTCGATCCGGCCAACGCGCAGCGGGATGCGCTCCCCTCCTATTGGCCGATCCGGAGCTTCCGCTCGGACGTGCTGCCCGCGAGCTTCCCTGCGCGCATGGGGCTGTTCTCCTACGACGCCGGCACGCCCCTCACGGCCGGCACGTGGACCGCGGCACGCGCCGGCGCCGGCTGCGCGCTCGCGGCGGTGGCGCATGTGCTGGCTGGCGACCGCGCCGCCTTTGCGTTGACGCGTCCGCCGGGCCACCATGCGGGCGCGGATTTCTTCGGCGGCTACTGCTTCCTCAACAATGCCGCCATCGCGGCGCAGGCGCTGCGCGACGCCGGGGTCGACCGGGTGGCGGTGCTCGACATCGACTACCACCACGGCAACGGCACGCAGGCGATCTTCTACGAGCGCGCCGACGTGCAGTTCACCAGCATCCACGGCGACCCTCACACCGAATACCCGTACTACCTGGGCTATGCGGACGAGCGGGGCTCCGGCGCCGGGCTTGGCTTCAACCGAAACCTGCCGTTGGCGCGCGGGACCGGGTTCGTTCCGTGGCGCGAGGCGCTGCAGTCTGCGCTCGCGGGCATCGCCGGGTTCGGCGCTGGGGCGCTGGTCGTCTCTCTGGGGCTCGACACCTTCGCCGGAGATCCGATCGCAGGCTTTCAACTGGCCACGCCCGACTACCTGCGAGTCGGTGAGGACCTGGCGCGTGCTGGGCTGCCGACCGTGTTCGTCTTCGAGGGCGGCTATGCGGTGGCCGAGGTGGGTGTCAACGCGGTCAACGTGCTCGAGGGCTTCGTGCAGCAGGCGGCCTGACGCTCCGGCGACAGGCCAGGGGTCAGCCCGGATTGCCCGCGCTACGGCCTCGCGGCCAAATGACAGGCCTTTCTGTCCTGGAGCTGTCCCATGTTTCGCCGTTCCCTCCTGTGCGCCGCCCTGCTCGGCCTGGCCGCCGCCGCCACGCACGCCCAGAGTTTTCCCGTCAAGCCGATCAAGCTGGTCATCGCCTTCCCGGCCGGCGGCCCCACCGACATCACGATGCGCCAGTTGGCCGAAAACGCCTCCAAGATCATCGGCCAGCCCATCGTGGTGGAGAACAAGCCCGGCGCCGGCGGCACGCTGCCCGCGCAGGCACTGCAGACCGCGCAGCCGGACGGCTACACCATCGCGCAGATCCCGCTGGGGGTGTTCCGCCTGCCCTACACGACCAAGATCAACTGGGACCCGGTGAAGGACATCAGCTATGTGATCAACGTCACCGGCTATGCCTTCGGCATCGTGGTGCCCGCCGACAGCGCGCTCAAGAGCTGGAAGGACTTCGTCGACTACGCGAAGGCGAACCCCGGCAAGCTGACCTATGGCTCCACCGGCACGCTGACCAGTCCGCACCTCACCACCGAGCTGATCGCCCAGAAGGCGGGCATCGAACTTCAGCACGTGCCCTACAAGGGCAGCGCCGACCTGATGCTCGCTGTGCTCAGCGGGCAGTTGATGGCCGCGGCCGACAGCACGGGCTTCGCGCCGCAGGTGGAGGCGGGCAAGCTGCGCGTGCTGAACACCTGGGGCGAGAAGCGGCTGGCGAAGTTCCCAGATGCGCCAACGCTCAAGGAACTGGGTCTCGACATCGTGCAGAACTCGCCGTTCGGCATCGGCGCGCCCAAGGGCACGCCGCCCGAGGTGGTGAAGAAGCTGCACGATGCCTTCAAGCAGGCGATGGAAGAGCCCAGCTACGTGGCCGCGCTGGGCCGCTACGACATGCTTCCCATCTACATGAGCTCGGCCGACTACACGAAGTTCGCGCAGACCACCTTCGCGCGGGAGAAGGCGCTCATCGAGAAGCTCGGCCTGGCCAAGCCGCAGTAAAGCTGGTGGGGGCTGGTGCCGAAGCAGCCCGGCTTGCATTTGCTGCGTCCGGCCCCAGTTCCCGGGAATGACCGCGCCGGAGTTCCCGATGAACGAATCACTGCACGTCGTCTGTCCGCATTGCCACACCACCAACCGCGTGCGCCAGGCACAGCTGGGCAGCGCGCCCGACTGCGGCAGCTGCCACCGCCCGCTCTTCACCGGCCATTCGACCGCGCTGGACCAGGCGGCCTTCGAGCGCCACATCGGCCGCAATGAAATCCCGGTGCTGGTGGACTTCTGGGCGCCCTGGTGCGGCCCCTGCCGTCAGATGGCGCCGGGCTTCGAGCAGGCGGCGGCGCAGCTCGAGCCGCAGGTGCGCCTGGCGAAGGTCGATACCGAAGCGGTGCCGGCGCTGGCCACGCGCTTCAACATCCGCAGCATCCCGACCCTGGCCCTGTTCCGCGGCGGCCGCGAGATCGCGCGCCAGGCCGGTGCGATGGGCCCGGCGGATATCGTGCGCTGGGCTCGCGCGCAGCTGGGCTGAGTCCTCGTGGGCCGTCGCCCGCGCATTTGCGCGAGCGGTCGGCTTCACGGTCGCGCCCTGAAGAAGCGGCAGGGCGGCTTCAGCCGCGTGCCTGGAGAATGGCGGCCGCGACCTCGGCAAAGCCCGCGCCTCGCTCGCTGGGCGCCACGTAGCGCGGCAAGTGCGCCAGCGCCGTCTCGAAGCGCCGCACATTGGCGACGCCCACGCTGTGGGCGAAATGCTCGAACATCAGCGCGTCGTTGGTCGAGTCGCCCACGTAGGCCCAGCGTTGCATCTCGTCATCGAGCGGCCGGGCCCAGAGCTCGCGCACGATCCAGCGCGCGCCTTCCAGCTTGTTGTGCTCGCCGTACCAGCCGTTGATGTGGATGCTGCTCACAGTGGCGTGCATGCCTTCGCTGCGCATCAGGTCGGCCACCTGCGCGATGGTGGCGTCGTCGAGCCGGGTGAATTCGCTGTGGTCGATGGCGATGTCGCATTCCCGGCCGGTGGAATCTGCGGCGCGGCGCGCGCCGGGGATCTCGCGCTCGATGCGGCCGAGCACGGCCTGCATGCGTTCGAAGTTGCGCGCCCGGGTCGCGGCATCCTGCTGGTAGCGCTTCTCGATGCGGTCTGCCGCGGTGCGCACCAGTGCGACGGCGCCGTTCTCCGCCACGATCGCATCGACCGGCCAGAGGCTCGCGAAGGGCTCGCTCCAGCCTACCGGTCGGCCGGTCACGGCCACGAGGTTCAGCCCGGCGGCCTGCAACGCGCTCATCGCGTCGAGCGCATCCGGCGTGACGGCGCCCTCGGTGGTCAGCGTGTCGTCGATGTCGGTGAACACGCCGACGAGCTGCGCGCGCGCCTCGATCGGCCAGGCGTCGAGCGGGAGCATCAGCCGGCCGCCGGGCCGCCCCAAGGGCGGCTGCGCCCCCTTGGGGGGCAGCGAGGACACGTCAGTGCCGAGCGTGGGGGGCATTGTCAGCCTGCGCTCTGCAGGGCCAGGCCCGCATGCTCGCGCAGCGGATGGAAATGGATCTTCGGAAAGCGCTCCTGCGCCAGCCGCACGTCGTAGGGTGAGGTGCACAGGTACGCCAGCGTGTCGGCCGCATCGCGCGCCATGCGCGCCGGGTAGGCGTCGGTGAAGGCGCGCAGCTCGGCCGGCGTGTCGGCCGTGATCCAGCGCGCACCGGTGTACTGGCAGCCTTCCAGCCGCACGTCGGCGTCGTACTCGGTCTTCAGGCGGTGCTGCACCACCTCGAACTGCAGCTGCCCTACCGCGCCCAGAAGCATCGGGCCGCCCACTTCGGGCCGGAACACCTGGATCGCGCCTTCCTCGCCCAACTGGGCCAGGCCCTGCTGCAGCTGCTTGGTGCGCAGCGGGTTCCTGAGGATCACGGTCATGAAGAGCTCGGGCGCGAAGAAGGGCAGGCCGGTGAACTGCAGCGAGGCGCCGTCGGTGATGGTGTCGCCCAGTTGCACGCCGCCGTGCGTGGTGAAGCCGACGATGTCGCCCGCGTAGGCCTCCTCCACCGCTTCGCGCCGCTGGCTCATGAAGGTGACCACGCTGGTCGGACGCAGCTCCTTGCCGGTGCGCTGCACCTTGAGCTTCATGCCGGGCGTGTACTTTCCCGACGCCATGCGCACGAAGGCGATGCGATCGCGGTGGTTGGCGTCCATGTTGGCCTGCACCTTGAACACCACACCGGCGAAGTCCTTGTCATCAGGCTTGATCTCGCGCACCACCGGCTGGCGGTTGACCAGGGTGGTGCTGGTACGCGGCTGCGGTGGCGGCGCAAGCTCGACCAGCGCGTCGAGCACCTCCATCACGCCGAAGTTGTTGACGCCGGAACCGAAGAAGACCGGCGTCTGCTTGCCCGACAGGAAGGCCTCGCGGTCCCAGGCCGGCGAGGCGCCGGTGGCGAGCTCCATGCTCTCCATGGCGGTTTCGAACTCGTGGCCGAAGCGCTTCTTCAGCGCTTCGGGCTCGGCCAGCGCGACGGTTTCGAAGTCCTGCGGCAGGCGCTCGCTGCCCGACTCGAACACCGTCATCGCCTTCGTGCGCAGATTCACGATGCCGCCGAAGCTCTTGCCCTGGCCCACCGGCCAGGTCATGGGCACGCAGGGCATGCCCAGCTCGCGCTCGATTTCGTCGAGCAGCTCGAGCGGCTCGCGCACCTCGCGGTCCATCTTGTTGACGAAGGTGATGATGGGCGTGTCGCGCTGGCGGCAGACCTCGATCAGGCGCCGGGTCTGCGCTTCGACGCCGTTGGCCGCGTCGATCACCATCAGGGCCGAGTCGACCGCGGTCAGCACGCGGTAGGTGTCCTCGGAGAAGTCCTTGTGGCCCGGCGTGTCCAGCAGGTTGATCACGTGCTCGCGGTAGACCATCTGCATCACCGAGCTGGCCACGGAGATGCCGCGCTGCTTCTCGATCTCCATCCAGTCGGAGGTGGCATGGCGCGAGGCCTTGCGCGCCTTCACCGAGCCTGCGATCTGGATCGCGCCGGAGAACAGCAGCAGCTTCTCGGTCAGCGTGGTCTTGCCGGCGTCGGGGTGGGAAATGATCGCGAAGGTGCGACGGCGGCGGGTTTCGGAGGCGAAGGACATGGGAGTGAACGCGGTGCACGCTCACGGGCGCGGGCGGCTGGTAGGCAAAGCTCGTGATTTTAGCGAGAGCGGCTCACATCGGCGGCGTGAAGCCGTTGCGCCCGACCAGCATGCGCAAGGCAGTGGGTCGGCCGTCCTTCACCTGCGCGGTGATCACCACCTTGGCCCCCGGCACCACCAGGGCGGCCTGATCGGCGTTGCCCGGCTTGAAGGTCACGACCGGCGTGCCGGGCGGCACGATGACGGTCTGCTCGCCGTCCTTGTACTTGAGCAGCAGCTTGTGCCCGCCCGGCGCCGAGGACGGGGCAGCTTCGAGCTGGGCCACGGTGGCGTTGGTCATCGTGCTCTGGGGCATGAGGTCCCAGGGGCGAAAGCCTTCGCCCGTCCCGCGTGCGGCCTCCGGGAACACAAGGACTTCGACGGCCCGCTGCGTGCCGTCCGGCTGCGGCATCGCGCCGGCACCGACGAAGCTGCCCGGCTTGATGTCGGCCAGCGTGAGCGGGACGACCTCGGAGACGTTCATGTCGGCGGGACGGACCATCGTCACGGTTTCCCCGCTGCGGTCCTTGACCGTGAGCGAAGCGGCGTCGACACGCTCGATGACGCCACGCACGCGCACGGTCTCCTGCGCGAAGGCAGTGACGGACACTGCGGCCGAGGCGGCGACCACGAGCGAGGTGGCAAGGGCTTTGAATATGGGCATGGGGGTTGAGGGGTGGCAGTCCGGGACGAACCGGAAGCAGTCTAGGACGATCGGCAAATCGCTGCTGGCCGCCGAAGTGCCGCACACGCTAAAATGCCGCCTTCCGAGGAGCGTTGCAGCGCCGCCAGGCGTGAGGCTCGGACCACACATCGCAACCACGCTCAACCGCTGTTCTCGCGGGTGAGTCTGTTCCGCCAGAACCCCGAAAGCAGCGGCCTCACTCAAACTTGTTTGGAGTCCTCATGAGCGCCGTACTCAAAGCTTCCCCGGTGTCCACTGCCGACCAGGCGATCGCCGACCTGTCCCTTGCCGCCTGGGGCCGCAAGGAAATCAAGATAGCCGAAACCGAAATGCCCGGCCTGATGGCCATCCGCGAAGAATTCGCCAAGAGCCAGCCGCTGAAGGGCGCCCGGATCACCGGCTCGCTGCACATGACGATCCAGACCGCGGTGCTGATCGAGACCCTGCAAGCCCTGGGCGCCACGGTGCGCTGGGCTTCGTGCAACATCTTCTCGACCCAGGACCACGCGGCCGCAGCTATCGCCGCCGCCGGCACGCCGGTGTTCGCCATCAAGGGCGAGTCGCTCGAGGACTACTGGGACTACACCCACCGCATCTTCGACTTCGGCCCCAAGGGCGCGGCCGGCGAAGGCCCGAACATGATCCTGGACGACGGCGGCGACGCCACGCTGCTGATGCACCTGGGCCAGAAGGCCGAGAAGGACCAGGGCGTGCTGGCCAACCCGACCAGCGACGAGGAGCGCATCCTCTACGCGGCTATCAAGGCCAAGCTGGCCGTCGATCCCACCTGGTACACCCGCAAGTCGGCCGAGATCATCGGCGTGACCGAGGAGACCACCACGGGCGTGCACCGCCTCAACGAAATGGCCGCCAAGGGCACGCTGCTGTTCCGCGCCATCAACGTGAACGACTCGGTGACCAAGAGCAAGTTCGACAATCTCTACGGCTGCCGCGAGTCGCTGGTGGACGGCATCAAGCGCGCCACCGACGTGATGATCGCCGGCAAGGTGGCGGTGGTGGCCGGCTACGGCGACGTGGGCAAGGGCTCGGCCCAGGCGCTGCGCGCGCTCAGCGCGCAGGTGTGGGTGACCGAGATCGACCCGATCAACGCGCTGCAGGCCGCGATGGAAGGTTATCGCGTCGTGACCATGGAATATGCCGCCGACAAGGCCGACATCTTCGTCACCACGACCGGCAACAAGGACGTCATCACGCACGCCCACATGCTCGCAATGAAGGACCAGGCGATCGTCTGCAACATCGGCCACTTCGACAACGAGATCGAGGTCGCCTCCCTCGAGAAGTACGAGTGGGAAGAGATCAAGCCGCAGGTCGACCACGTGATCTTCCCGGACGGCAAGCGCATCATCCTGCTGGCCAAGGGCCGACTGGTGAACCTGGGCTGCGGCACGGGCCATCCGAGCTACGTGATGAGCTCCTCCTTCGCCAACCAGACGATCGCGCAGATCGAGCTCTTCACCAAGCCCGACGCCTATCAGGTCGGCAAGGTCTACGTGCTGCCCAAGCACCTGGACGAGAAGGTTGCGCGCCTGCAGCTTTCCAAGCTCAGGGCCGAGCTCACGGTGCTGACGGACGCGCAGGCCGCGTACATCGGCGTCAACAAGAACGGCCCCTACAAGCCGGACAGCTACCGCTATTGAGCGGGGGCCGCGCAACGCCGTGCGCGCCGACCAGTTGCTCGTCGAACGCGGCTTGGCCGCTTCGCGCTCGCAGGCCGTGCGTTTGATCGCAGGGGGCCTGCGCTGGCGCGACGGTGCGCTCTGGCGCACGGTGGCCAAGAACGGCGAGGACCTGCCGAAGGATGCCGAACTCGAACTGCTCGACCCGGCCGAAGCGCGCTATGTCTCGCGCGGCGGGCTCAAGCTCGAGGGCGCGCTGGCTGCGGCTGGCATCGAGGTACGCGGCAGGCGTTGCCTCGACGTCGGCCAGTCGACCGGCGGCTTCACCGACTGCCTGTTGCAGCAAGGGGCCGTGCACGTGGTGGGTGTCGATGTCGGACATGGCCAGCTGCATCCGCGGCTGCGCGGCGATTCGCGCGTCACTGCGCTCGAGGGGGTCAATGCGCGCGTGCTCGACGCCTCGGCCTGGGGCGCCGCATCGCCGGCGCAGACGCAGTTCGACCTGATCGTCGGCGACCTGTCCTTCATTTCGCTCACGCTCGTGCTGCCTGCCCTTGTTCCTCTGCTCGCTGCGACAGGCGAACTCCTGATGCTGGTCAAGCCTCAATTCGAATTGCAGCCAGGCCAGATCGGCAAGGGCGGCATCGTGCGCGATGACTCGCTCTATCCGTTGGTCGAGCAGCGCCTGCGCGCGGCCTGCGACGCCCTCGGCCTGCAGGTACGGGGCTGGTTCGACAGTCCCATCGCGGGCGGCGACGGCAACCGCGAATTCTTCATCCATGCCGCTTTCGCGAGCGGCCCACCAGGAGTCGGCCGTGCGCCTTCCATTGAGCTTTGAATTCTTTCCGCCCAAGACGCCCGAAGGCGTGGTCAAGCTGCGCGCCGTACGCCAGCAGCTCTATGCGCGGCGGCCCGAGTTCTGCTCGGTGACCTATGGCGCGGGTGGTTCCACGCACGAGGGCACTTTCGGCACGGTGCGCGAGATCCTGGGCGAGGGCGTCGACGCCGCCTGCCATTTCTCATGCATCGGCGCCACGCGCACGACGGTGCGCGAGCAGCTGAAGGAGCTCAAGGCCATGGGCGTCAAGCGCCTGGTGGCGCTGCGCGGCGACCTGCCCAGCGGGTACGGCATGGGCGGCGAGTTCCACTATGCGAGCGATCTGGTCGGCTTCATCCGCGAGGAGACCGGCCGCGATTTCCACATCGAGGTCGCCTGCTATCCCGAGGTGCATCCGCAGGCGCGCTCGCCCGAGGCCGACCTGCAGGCCTTCGCAGCCAAGGTGCGCGCCGGGGCCGACGCTGCCATCACGCAGTACTTCTTCAGTCCGGAGGCGTATTTCCGGTTCGTCGAGGAGGCCCGCAAACTCGGCCTCGACACCCCGATCGTCCCGGGCATCATGCCGATCACCAGCTCCACCCAGCTGATGCGCTTCTCCGATGCCTGCGGCGCCGAGATCCCGCGCTGGATCCGGCTGCGCCTGCAGGGCTTCGGCGACGACACCGCCTCGATCAAGGCTTTTGGTCTCGACGTCGTGACCGAGCTCTGCGCGCGCCTGGCGAGTGGCGGCGCGCCGGCCATGCACTTCTACACGATGAACCAGTCGGTGGCGACGCTCGCGTTGCTGGAGCGGCTGGGCTGGGAAGGATGAGGGGGCCCTGGCTCGCGAAGCGTCTCGCGCTGGTCCTGTCGGCCGCTGCGCTGGCCGCCTGCACCACGCAGCAACCCGCGCCGCCGGCGGCACCGGCGCCAGCGACCGGCGAAAGTGGCACGGGGCTGCGCCCGCTGGCCCGCCAGCCCGCGCTGCCGCCCGGCGCACCGCCGCGATCGCAGGTGCCTTCGGTGCGCTACGACCTTGCGGTTTCGGGCGCGGCCGAGGACGACGGCGTGCCCGGGGACACAGGGCCACGCGAGATCTTCGAGCGCGGCGGCGCATCCTGGTACGGCATCCAGTTTCATCAGCGCAAGACCGCCAACGGCGAGCGCTTCGACATGACGGCCATGACCGCCGCGCACAGGACGCTGCCCTTCAACACCCGCGTCTGTGTGCGCAGCCTGGTCAATGGCCGCGAGGTGCTGGTGCGCATCAACGATCGCGGCCCCTATGCGGCGGGGCGCATCATCGACCTCAGCCGGGCCGCGGCGGACACGCTGGGCATGCTGGGGTTGGGGATCAAGCAGGTGGCGCTGTCGATCATGGGCGAGAACAGCACGCGTTGCGGCGATACGGAGATCGATCCCGTCGCAATCGATGCGCCGGCGCCGGAAGCCAAGGCCGCGAAGCCTGCCAGGAACCCGGCGCCCCGGCGCATTCGCGAGGTGCCGCCGCGCCTGCGGCGTTGAAGATCGCCGCTCAGCCGCCGCTGTCGAGCGAGAAAGCGGCGTGGCGGTCCTGCGCGAGGCGCTGCGCCATCTGGGGCATTGCAGGTTCGAGCCGGGCCTTCAGCGTAAAGGGCGGATTGACGAGGAACATGCCGCTCGCGGGCAGCCCCGGCCGGTGCTGGACGCCGGAGGCGTCGGTCAGGATCTTGCTCGACTTGACGGTCAACGTGGCGTGCAGCCAAGGCTTGCCGGCCTTGGTGGCCAGGGTCTTGAGACGGCGCGGCAGGTCGTGCGCCTCGGGCCGCGGAATGATCGGATACCAGACCGCGTAGGTGCCGGTCGCGAAACGCTTGAGCGCCTCGGCGACGAAGTCGAGCACCCGCCCGTAATCGCTCTTGATCTCGTAGCTGGGGTCGCAGAGCACCAGCGCCCGGCGCGAAGGTGGTGGCAGGAACTTGGTGGCGCTGCCGAAGCCGTCGTCGCGCAGCACCGCGATCTGGCGGCCGGCCTCGAGCTGGGCGATGTTGGCGCTGAGGGTGCGCGCGTCGGTGGGGTGCAGCTCGAAGAGCTTGAGCTTGTCATGCTCGCGCAGCAGGTGATGGACGATGAAGGGCGAGCCGGGATAGATGCGGGCACCGCCCTTGGGATTGAAATCCCGCACCACTGCGAGGTAGCGTTCCAGGGCGTCGGCGAGCGGCGCCTCGTCGGCCTTTGACTTGGCTTCGGAGAGCAGCCGCAGCACGCCTTCGGCGGCTTCGCCGCTGGTGCCGGCGTAGTCGCCGTCGAGGCGGTACAGGCCGGCGCCGGCATGGGTGTCGACCACCGTGAGCGCGGTGTCCTTCTCGAGCAGGTGCTCGAGCGCGGCGATCAGCACCGTGTGCTTGAGCACATCGGCGTGGTTGCCGGCATGGAAGGCGTGGCGGTAGCTGAACATGGGGGGATGGTAACTGCCATGGCGCCGTCGCCGCGTTGCGCGGGCCATTCTTTGTATAATCGCAGGCTTCGCAGCGTTTTGTGGCCCCGCGGCGGAGCACTCGACCCCCACCTAAGAGATTCCCGTCAGAGGAACGCCGACCGTGGAAAAGGGCCCGCCAAACCACTTTCCCTTCAAGGAAAACTCATGACCAAAACGTTCAGCGCCAAGCCCGCTGACGTGACGCACGAGTGGTTTGTGATTGACGCGACCGACAAGGTCCTCGGACGAGTAGCCAGCGAAGTTGCTCTCCGTCTACGCGGCAAACACAAGGCCATTTACACGCCTCACGTCGATACCGGTGACTTCATCGTCATCATCAACGCAGCCCAGCTGCGCGTCACCGGCGCCAAGCCGCTTGACAAGGTGTACTACCGCCACTCGGGTTACCCGGGCGGAATCACGGCCACCAGCTTCCGCGACATGCAAGCCAAGCATCCGGCTCGCGCCCTGGAAAAGGCCGTCAAGGGCATGCTGCCCAAGGGTCCGCTGGGCTACGCCATGATCAAGAAACTCAAGGTGTACGGCGGTGCAGAGCATCCGCACACCGCCCAACAGCCCAAAGTGCTGGAACTCTAAGGAGCCTTGAGAATGATTGGTGAATGGAACAATGGCACCGGCCGTCGCAAATCGAGCGTCGCCCGCGTGTTTCTGAAAAAAGGCTCCGGCAAGATCACGGTCAACGGCAAGGACATCAATGAGTTCTTCGGCCGCGAAACCTCGATCATGATCGCCAAGCAACCGCTTTTCCTGACCGGCAACATCGAGACCTTCGACATCATGGTCAATGTGGCGGGTGGTGGCGAATCGGGCCAGGCTGGTGCGACTCGCCACGGCATCACCCGTGCGCTGATCGACTATGACGCGTCGCTCAAGCCGGTGTTGAGCCAAGCTGGCTTCGTAACTCGCGACGCCCGCGAGGTGGAGCGCAAGAAGGTCGGCCTGCACTCCGCACGCCGCCGCAAGCAGTTCTCGAAGCGCTGATCGGTCTGCCGATTGCCTTGGGCTTATTGCTCGTACTGCCAAAAAGCCGCCTTCGGGCGGTTTTTTGGTTATTGCAGTAGCATTCTTGAGTTGGCCGCTCCGTTCGGCCCCTCCACAGGAGTTCTCCATCCATGAGCGCCGTTGCCGAAAACATTCAAACCCAGATGCCTGAACCGATCGTCTTCACGGACAGCGCGGCCGCCAAGGTGGCCGACCTGATCGCGGAAGAGGGCAATCCCGATCTCAAGCTTCGCGTCTTCGTCCAAGGCGGCGGCTGCTCGGGCTTCCAGTACGGCTTCACCTTCGACGAGATCGTGAACGAGGACGACACGACGATGACCAAGAACGGCGTCTCCCTGCTGATCGATGCCATGAGCTACCAATACCTCGTCGGCGCCGAGATCGACTACAAGGAAGACCTGCAGGGTGCCCAGTTCGTGATCAAGAACCCCAACGCCACGAGCACTTGCGGCTGCGGGTCCAGCTTCTCGGCCTGATGCTTTAACCCCGCCACAAAGAGCCGCCTTCGGGCGGCTTTTTGCTGCCCGTCGCTTGGGTCTCATGAGCACCTCCCTCTCCGCGCGCAAGAGCCTGCTGTGGCTGGTCGCCGTCGGCTTTTTCATGCAGACGCTGGACGCCACCATCATCAACACCGCCCTGCCGGCCATGGCCGCCGGCCTGGGGGAGAGCCCGCTGCGGATGCAGTCGGTCGTGGTGGCCTATTCGCTGACGATGGCGATGTTGATCCCGGCCTCCGGGTGGATCGCCGACCGCTTCGGGACCCGGCGGGTGTTCTTCTCGGCCATCGTGCTGTTCGTGCTCGGCTCGGTGGCCTGCGCGCTATCCCGCAGCATCGGCCCTCTGGTGGCCGCGCGGGTGCTGCAGGGCCTGGGCGGTGCACTGCTGCTGCCGGTAGGCCGGCTGGCGCTGCTGCGCACGGTGCCGCGTGCGGAGTTCCTGGCGGCCATGAGCTTCGTGGCCATTCCGGGGCTGATCGGTCCGCTGCTCGGGCCCACGCTGGGCGGCTGGCTGGTGCAGTACGCCTCCTGGCACTGGATCTTTCTGATCAACGTGCCGGTGGGGCTGGCGGGCTGCCTGGCCACGCTCAGGCTGATGCCGGACCTGCGGGCCGTGCAGCAGCGGCCTTTCGACGGCCTCGGTTACGCCATGCTGGCCTTCGGCATGGTGGCGATCTCGCTGGCGCTCGATGGCGTTTCGGGGCTGGGCTTGCGCCAGGCAGGCGTGCTGCTGCTGCTGGTGTTCGGCTTCGCCAGCATTACTGCCTACTGGCTGCATGCGGTTCGTCGGCCGGACCCGCTTTTCGACCCTTCGCTTTTCGGGATCCCGACGCTCAGCATCGGCCTGCTCGGCAACCTGTTCTCGCGCCTGGGCAGCAGCTGCATGCCCTTCCTGATTCCACTGCTGCTGCAGGTCTCGATGGGCTACACGCCGCTCAGGGCCGGGCTGATGATGCTGCCGATCGCGCTCGCCGGCATGGCGATGAAGCGGGCTGCCGCGCCGCTGATCACCCGCTTCGGCTATCGCCGGGTGCTGGTGGTCAATACCGCGTTGGTCGGCCTCACGATGGCCAGCTTCGGCCTGGCCGCGCCATCGCAGCCGGTGGCAATGCACGTCCTGCAACTGCTGGCTTTCGGCGCGGTCAATTCCCTGCAGTTCACCGCGATGAACACCGTGACCTTGCGGGACCTGGACGAGGGGATGGCCAGCAGCGGCAACAGCCTGCTTTCGATGGTGCAGATGCTGGCGATGAGCCTGGGGGTCGCGGGTGCCGGCGCGGTGTTGGCGGGCTTCACCGAGGTCTTCGGCAGCCTCAACGCGTTGACCACCTTGCATGCTTTCCAGGCGACCTTCGCGAGCATGGGGCTCATCACGGTGGCCTCTGCCCTGATCTTCTGGCACCTGCCGCCGCACGCGAGGGCCGTGCAACCCGAGCAGCCCGAAGTCTCGGGCCAGCATTAGGCGCGGCGATTCAGGCCGGGTAGATCGCGCCCAGCACGCGGGCCCCGCGTGCTCCCGTCACGCTCGCCAGGTTGCCGGATTCCCGGCGCATCGTCCGGCGCGCCAGCCATGCGAAGGCGGCCGCCTCCACCTGCTGGGGCGGCAGGCCGCGCTCGGCCGAGGAGAGCACCTGCACCGTGGGCAGCAGGGCCCGCAGCCGGCCCATCAGGTGCTCGTTGAGCGCACCGCCGCCGCAGACGATCAGCAAGCGGGTATCTCCGCCATGGCGCTGCACCTCGGTGGCGCAGACCTGGGCCGTCAACTCGGCCAGCGTGGCTTGCACATCGGCCGGCTGGGCGGCTGCGCCGGCCAAGCGTGCGGCGAGCCAGGTGGGATTGAACAGGTCGCGGCCGGTGCTCTTGGGCGGTGGCTTGGCGAAGTAGGGGTCGGCCAGACAGCGCGAGAGCAGGTCAGGCAGCACGCGGCCGGTGGCGGCCCAGCGGCCGCCCGCATCAAAGGGCTGGCCGATATGGCTCTGGCACCAGTGGTCGAGCAGCGCGTTGCCCGGGCCGCAGTCGAAGCCCAGCACCGTGCCGCTGCCGGCCGGCAGCAGGCTCAAGTTGGAGATGCCGCCGATGTTGAGCACCGCCATGGGCTGCTCGTCGCGAGCGAACAGTGCCCGGTGGAAGCCGGGCACCAGCGGCGCGCCCTGCCCGCCGGCCGCGAGGTCGCGGCTGCGGAAATCGGCGACCACGCAGATGCCGGTGAGCTCCGCGACCAGCGAGGGGTTGTTGATCTGCAGGGTATAGCCGACATCGTCGAACTCGCCGGGCCGGTGCCGCACCGTCTGCCCATGCGCGCCGATGGCGGTCACTGCCGCGGGCGAGGTGCCGGTGTTCGTGAGCAGCTGCTGGACCACCCCGGCGTAGACCCGCGCGAGTCCGTTGCCGGCGAGGGCGGCGCGGTGCAATTCGTTGTCGCCGCCAAGGGAGTTGAGCGCCATCAGCTCGGCGCGCAGCGAAACCGGGAAGCTCGCTGTCGCGTGGGCGCGCACCGCGATGTGCCCGCCGGAGAAGTCGGCGAGAACGCCGTCGACCCCGTCGAGCGAAGTGCCGGACATCAGGCCGATGAAGAGCTCTTCAGCCATGCCGGAAGAGCAGTGGCCTAGTCGGCGCTGGCCTGGACGACGGAGAAGGCGGCAGCCAGTTCGTTACGGGTGGCCACTGCCAAGCGGTCGAAGGAAGGCCGCGCGGCCGCCGAGATCGGTGCCCCGCCTTCCTGCTGGGCAATGGTCGTGGGATCGTGGTACTCGCCGTTGATGCGGAATTCGAAATGCAGGTGCGGTCCGGTCGCCCAGCCGGTCGAGCCGACGGCGCCCAGCGTCTGGCCCTGGGCCACGGTCTGGCCGGCCTTGACGTCGATGCGGCTGAGGTGCGCATAGGCGGTCTGCTGGTTGTTGCGATGGTTCACGATCACGATGTTGCCGTAGCCGCTCTGCGTACCCGCGAACTCCACGGTGCCGTCGCCCACCGTGCGCACCGCCGTGCCGGTCGGGGCCGCATAGTCGACCCCGTTGTGCTGGCGCCAGGTGTTGAGGATCGGGTGCAGGCGCGTCGCGAAGCCGCTCGATACACGCGTGAACTCGACCGGGAAGTTCAGGTAGGCGCGGCGCAGACTGTCGCCATTGGGCCGATAGTAGGCGCCCTTCTGGCCGGGTTCCTGGAACCACAGCGCCTGGTGGAGCTTGCCGTTGTTCTCGAACTCCGCGGACAGAACGCGGCCGCTGCGCAGCGTCTGGCCGTCGGCGTCGAAGGTCTCGTAAACGACGGCGAAACGGTCGCCCTTGCGCAGGGAGCGGAAGTCGACGTCGCCGGAGAAGATGTCGGCCAGCTGGCTGGCTACGGAATCGGGAATGCGCGCCTCGTCGGTCGCGGCGAAGAGCGAACTGCGGACGATGCCGCTGGCCAGGCGGGTGCCCGGAGTCAGGGCGTCGGTCTCGGTACGGGCGCGGAAGCCGTCGCCGACCTTTTCGACCACCAGGCGCTTGAAGGCGCCGTCGCCATCGGGGATCCAGCGGGCGCTGAGCTTCTGCAGGGTGTTGTCCTGGCTGGCTTCGGCCGTGACGGTCCGGCCTGCGCGGCCGAGCAGCGCCATGCGCGCCTCGGGATTGCCGCGCACGAAGGCCGCCGCGGCATCGTCGGCGATGCCCAGGCGCCGCAGCAGCGCCTCGGCGGTCTCGCTCGAGCGGGTGATTTCGGTGCGGAAGAGAGTGAAGCCGTGGGTGTCGAGCGCTTCCACCTGGCTTTCGAAGGCGAGCGGCTTGACGGCCTCGAACACCTGCTGGACGGGCAGTTCGGACGCGTCGGGACCGAGCGAGGCGACGGCGAAGGCGCCGCCGCCGGCGGACAGCAGCAGCGCAGCGATCGCCGCCGTGATCTGCCGCGGGTATGTCCGGAAAGTGTGCGCCAGCCGGGAAGCAAGCGCTTCTTCGGCGGCCAAGATGCCGTTGATCAAAACTACGAATTCCAGCTCAGGTTCTGCAAATCCGCGCTGCAAGAAGCCGTGTCGGACGGGCGGCAGGGCGGTGCGGAAAAAAGCGCCGCTTAGAATCCGGCGCTTGAAAAAGTCCGGGCAAGTATAGCTTCGGACATACGGAAAACTGCCGCAATTAGCCATGAAACCGGGTTTTGTTACAACCACAAGTCTGTCCGAAGGTGTAGGACGAGCCCTCGAAATTTCACTTCGTGGCACCGACGAGCTGTTGCCCCAGGACGAGTGGGTGAAGAAGCTCGAGCGCTCGGAGGCCACCGGCCAGCCGTTGCGCATCAAGCTGGGCCTCGATCCGACCGCCCCGGACATCCACATCGGCCACACGGTGGTGCTCAACAAGATGCGGCAACTGCAGGATCTGGGCCATACGGTGATCTTCCTGATCGGCGACTTCACCACGACCATCGGCGACCCTTCAGGCCGCAACAGCACCCGACCACCGCTCTCGCGCGAGCAGATCGAGGCCAACGCGCAGACCTACTACCGCCAGGCCAGCCTGGTGCTGGATCCATCGAAGACCGAGATTCGCTACAACTCCGAGTGGAGCGACCCGCTGGGAGCGCGCGGCATGATCCAGCTGGCCGCGAAGTACACCGTGGCGCGGATGATGGAGCGCGAGGACTTCAGCAAGCGTTTCAAGGCCGGCCAGTCGATCTCGGTGCACGAATTCCTCTACCCGCTGATGCAGGGCTACGACTCGGTTGCGCTCCGATCCGACCTCGAACTGGGCGGCACGGACCAGAAGTTCAACCTGCTGGTCGGCCGCCATCTTCAGCAGGAATACGGTCAGGAGCCGCAGTGCATCCTCACCATGCCGCTGCTGGAGGGGCTGGACGGCGTCGAGAAGATGTCGAAAAGCAAGAACAACTACATCGGCATCAGCGAGGACGCCAACACCATGTTCGCCAAGGTGCTGTCGATCTCCGACGAGCTCATGTGGCGCTGGTACACGCTGCTGTCCTTCCGCTCGCTGGCCGAGATTGCGGCGCTGAAGGCCGAGGTCGATGGAGGCCGCAACCCGAAGGACGCCAAGGTCGCGCTCGCCAAGGAGATCACCGCGCGCTTCCACAGCGCAGCCGCGGCAGAGGCGGCGGAGCAGGACTTCATCAACCGCAGCAAAGGCGGAGTGCCGGACGAGATCCCGGAGGTTTCGCTGTCGGGCGCCCCGCTGGGCATCGCGCAGCTGCTCAAGCAGGCGGGTCTGGCGCCGTCGACTTCGGAAGGCAACCGCTTGATCGACGGCGGCGGCGTGCGCGTGGACTCCGGCGTGGTCGGCGACAAGGGGCTCAAGCTGGGCGCTGGCACCTATGTCGTGCAGGTCGGCAAACGCAAGTTCGCGCGCGTGACGCTCAGCTGACGGTCCCGGTTCTCAGCGGACCTCGATGACCACGCGCCGGTTGCGCGGTTCTTCGACTTCGTCGGCAGTGGGGATGGTCAAGTCGCGCTCGCCGCGGCCCACCGCCTCGATTCGCTGCGCCGGGAAGCCCCGCGCAAGGAACAGCTGCCTGACCTGCTCGGCCCGGCGCCGCGACAGTTCGTCGTTGCGCGCCGAAGAACCGATCGTGTCGGTATGCCCCGTCAGGACGATCTCGCCCCCGCTGCGCGCCAGCGCATCCTTGAGCGCGTCGTTCATTGCGAGCTGCGAGGAGCCGGTGAGGACAGAGCCGCCGATGTCGAAGTACACCGTATAGCTCTGCACCGGCGCGGGGAGCATCTCGAAGAGCGCCTTGTGCTCGGCTTCCAGCCCGACGGGGTCGGCCTTGTCGATCAACGGCGCGCCCCGGGCCTTGGCGGTCGCGCGCTGATAGGGCTGGGACAGCGTCCGCTCGTCGTCGTTGTTGGCACGTACGACCACCGCGGAAGGCGTGCCGTCCGCCTGCGGCAGCAGCACCACCCGCGTGGTGGAAGGCGCGGCGCAGCCCACGAGCACTGCGGTCAACAGGGCAGTCGCGAAATGGGCGAGGCGGCGCTGCACCATTACTGCGCGGCGTCCGCCTCCACGATGAAGTCGGTGCCGCGGATGCCGATGGTGGCGGTCTGGGTCTCCACGCGCACTGCATCGGGTTGCGTCTTGCCGATCAGGCCGGTGATCATGCGCAACGAGCCGCGCAGCAGCGACACCAGCAGACCGCCATCGCGCGTCGTCGAATCGAAGTGGAACTGCTTGAAATCGAGCCGCGACGAGGGCCCCACCACCATCGTCGTGCCGTCGCGCAGCATCAGGCTGGCGGCCGAGTCGGCCTCTGTCTGAAGACGATCGATGGGCGCGATGGGATCACCGGCCTGCGCCGGCCGTGTGCTGCCGTCGGCACCCAGCAGCAGGACCTTGCCGCGCACGGACTTGAGGATGCCTGCGTGCTCGGCGCCGGCAGGCGGCATGCCCGACGCAACAGGAGTGGTCTGGGCGAGCGCACCGGCGCCGGACAGGAGAAGGCCACACAGCATCGTGGCAAGGCATTGCTTATTCATATGTATGCAACAAAGTTCCCGATGGCCGGAAGATGGTACGCGACCGCGCGAGCCGTGCGGGCTGAACCGCATAATCGGCCACCCGCCGCGGCGCCTGTCTGATTGCTTCTTGTCCTTCCTGGTTCCCTCTCCATCGTCCGGGGCGTTGAGCCCGAAGCTGCTGCTGCGCATCTCGATCGCGGTCGCGCTGGCCACCATCGTGCTGAAGGGCGCGGCCGGCTGGCTGACCAATTCCATGGGCCTGATCTCGGACGCGTTGGAGTCCTTCGTCAACCTGGCCAGTGCGATGTTCGCGCTCGCAATGGTCACGATCGCGGCGCGGCCCGCCGATGCGGACCATCCCTACGGCCATCACAAGGCCGAGTACTTCTCCTCCGGCTTCGAGGGCGTCCTGATCATTGCCGCGGCCGCGGCCATCGTGTGGGCGGCAGTCGTGCGGCTGCTCTCGCCCGAGCCGCTGCAGCAACTGGGCTGGGGCCTGGCGCTCTCGGTGCTGAGCTCGGCTCTGAATGCGGCGTTGGCCCTTGCGCTGTTCCGCGCCGCGCGCACCCATCGTTCCATCGCGCTCGAGGCCGATGCGAAACACCTGATGGCCGATGTATGGACCTCGGCGGGGGTGCTGGTGGGCGTCGTCGCCGTCGGACTGACGGGGTGGCTGTGGCTCGACCCGCTGCTCGCGATCGGGGTGGCGCTCAACATCGCGCGCGAGGGCGTGAGACTGGTCTGGCGCTCCTCGCAGGGCCTGATGGACGAGGCGCTCGACCCCGAGTCGCAGGCGCTGCTGCATGCCGCCCTGGAGCATTTCGCTGCCAGCGTGCCCGAGGGCCGGCAGCTGCGCTTCGACGATATCGCCACGCGTCGCGCCGGCCAGCGCCGCTTCGCCGACCTGCACATGCACGTGCCCGGCGAGTGGCCGCTGCAGCGCGCCGCAGACCTGCGCGACGCGCTCGAGCAGGCCCTGATGGACGCCGTGCCCGGGCTGCGCGTGACCATCCAGCTGCTTCCGCTGGGCATGGAGGCGCGCGCCACGCGCATCGAGGAGCCGCCCTTGTGAAGGCGCTGCTGCAGCGCGTGGCCGAGGCACGCGTCGACATCGCGGGCCACACCGTCGGCGCCATCGGCCCGGGCCTGCTGGTGCTGCTGTGCGCCGAGCGCGGCGACGGCGAGGCGCAGGCGGACCGGATGCTGGCGAAGATCCTCAAGCTGCGCATCTTTTCGGACGACGCCGGCAAGATGAACCGCAGCGTGCAGGACACGGGCGGCGGCCTGCTGGTGGTGAGCCAGTTCACGCTGGCGGCGGATGCCAGCGGCGGCAACAGGCCCAGCTTCACCCAGGCTGCGCCGCCCGATGAAGGGCGGCGGCTCTACGCGTACTTCGTCGCGCAGGCGCGGGCGGCGCATCCGGCGGTCGCCACCGGCGAATTCGGCGCGGACATGCAAGTGCACCTGGTGAACGACGGGCCGGTCACTATCCCGCTGCAGATTTCATAGTCAATAGGGGTTCTTGATCCCCAAGCCCGCGAGGATCTCGATCTCGCGTGCCTCCATCGCATGGGCGTCGGCTTCGCCCGTCTCATGGTCCCAGCCCTGGGCATGCAGCGTGCCATGCACCAGCAGGTGAGCGTAGTGCGCGGCCAGGGTCTTGCGCTGCTCCTTCGCCTCGCGCGCGACCACCGGCGCGCACAGCACCAGGTCGGCCATCACGACCGGTCGCTGCGCATAGTCGAAGGTCAGCACGTTGGTCGCATAGTCCTTGCCGCGGAACTCGCGGTTGAGCTGCTGGCCTTCCGCAGCATCGACGATGCGCACCGTGATCTCGCCATCGGTCTCGAGCGCATGGCGGATCCAGCGCGCGACCCGATGCCGCGGCAGCGCGGCGCGGTGGCGCGCCACCTCGCGAAAGCGCCCGAACTGGAGCGACAGCGACAAGCTGGCCAGCGCCATCAGCGCGGAGTCGCGCGTTTGCGCGCGCCGTCGTAGGCATCGATGATGCGGGCCACGAGCGGATGCCGCACCACGTCGGCACTGGTGAAATGCGTGATGGCGATGCCGTTGACCCGCCTGAGCACCCGCTCTGCATCGATCAGCCCGCTCAGCTGTTCCTTGGGCAGGTCGATCTGGCTCACGTCGCCGGTGACCACCGCCTTGGCGCCGAAGCCGATGCGCGTGAGGAACATCTTCATCTGCTCGGGCGTGGTGTTCTGTGCCTCGTCCAGGATCACGAAGGCATTGTTGAGCGTGCGCCCGCGCATGAAGGCCAGCGGCGCGATCTCCAGCGCGTTGCGCTCGAAGGCCTTCTGCACGCGGTCGAAGCCCATCAGGTCGTAGAGCGCGTCGTACAGCGGACGCAGGTAGGGATCGACCTTCTGCGTCAGGTCGCCCGGCAGGAAGCCGAGCCGCTCGCCGGCCTCGACCGCCGGGCGCGTGAGCACGATGCGCTGCACCGCGCTGCGTTCCAGCGCATCGACCGCGCTGGCCACTGCCAGGTAGGTCTTGCCGGTGCCGGCCGGGCCGATGCCCAGCGTGATGTCGTGCTCGGCGATGTTGTGCAGGTAGACGCTCTGGTTGGGCGTGCGCGCACGCAGGTCGGTACGCCGCGTGGCGAGTTTGGCGGCGCCATCCTCGGCCTCGCCCAGCGTGCTGTCGCCAGCCAGCGTGAGCTGCACCACGGCTGCGTCGATGGGGCGCTGGGCGATCTCGTAGAGCGCCTGCAGCACGTCCATTGCACGCTGCGCGTTTTCCTTGTGGCCTTCGACCTTGAACTGCTCGTGCCGGTGCGCGATCTTGACGTCCAGCGCCTCCTCGATGCGCCGCAGGTGCCCGTCCAGCGGCCCGCAGAGATGGCTCAGGCGAGTGTTGTTGGGCGGAGCGAAGGTGTGTCGCAGAATCACGCGAGTTTCATTTTCAAAAGCGAGAAGGGCACCCATGATAGGCAAACTCACCGGCATCCTGGCCGAGCGCAACCCGCCCCAGGTGGTGGTGGACTGCAACGGCGTCGGCTACGAGGTCGACGTGCCGATGAGCACCTTCTACAACCTGCCCTCGGCCGGCGAGCGCGTCTCGCTGCTGACGCACTTCGTGGTGCGTGAGGACGCGCAGATCCTCTACGGCTTCGGCAGCGCAGAGGAGCGTGCCGCCTTCCGCCAGCTGATCAAGATCTCCGGCGTGGGGCCGCGCACGGCGCTGGGCCTGCTGAGCGGCATGAGCGTGGGGGAGCTGTCGCAGGCTGTCACGCTGCAGGAGGCCGGTCGGCTGGTGAAGATCCCCGGCATCGGCAAGAAGACGGCCGAGCGGCTTCTGCTCGAGCTGAAGGGCAAGCTTGGTGCCGACATCGGTGCACCCGCACATGCCGCTACCGATGCGCAGGCCGACATCCTGCAGGCGCTGCTCGCGCTGGGCTACAGCGACCGGGAAGCGGCGGCGGCGCTGAAGGCGCTGCCGAAGGACGTGGCGGTGGGCGAGGGGATCAAGCTCGCGCTGAAGGCGCTCGCGAAGTAGGGGCGCTCGCAGGGCCGGCTACGGCACCCACCAGAACCGCAGCGCATGAAAGTAAATCGGCGCCGCGAAGATCACCGAGTCGAGCCGGTCCAGCATGCCGCCGTGGCCTTCGATCATGGTGCCCCAGTCCTTGACGCCCCGGTCGCGCTTGATGGCCGACATCACCAGGCCGCCGAAGAAGCCCATCACGCAGATGGTGAGCGCCATCAGCGCGGCCTGCCAGGGGTTGAAGGGCGTGGCCCAGTAGAGCGCAGCGCCCAGCGCGGTGGCGCTGGCGACTCCGCCGACCAGGCCTTCCCAGGTCTTCGAGGGCGAGAGCTCGGGGGCCACCTTTCGCTTGCCGAAGAGCTTGCCCCACACGTACTGCAGCACGTCGCTGCCCTGCACCACGATCACGAGGAAGGCGATCAGGAGCAGGTTGCGGCCCTCGAAGCCGGGGATCGGCAGCGTCAGCAGCGCGGGCACATGGCTGATGCAGAACACGCAGACCATCAGCCCCCACTGCACCTTGGACGTGCGCTCCAGGAAACGCTTGGTGTCGCCGCCCACGGCCGCGAGGATGGGCAGCACGAGGAAGGCGTAGACCGGGATGAAGATCGCGTAGAGCCCGTACCACTCGATCCAGATCAGGAAGTACTGCACCGGCAGCGCGACGAAGAAGGCCACCGCGATCGCATGATGATCGCCGCGGCGCGTGTAGGCGAGGCTCATGAATTCGCGCAGCGCGTAGAAGGAGATCAGGTAGAACAGAATGATCACGCCGCCCTTGCCGAGGGCGAAGGCCAGGCCGATCACGGCGACCATCACCCACCAGGCGTTCACGCGCGCGTTGAGGTTGTCGATCACGGAATGGGGCTGGCCGTGCGCGACGCGCCACTTGAGCAGCGCGCCGATGGCCGAGGCGAGGATCAGCACGGCGGCCACGCCGCCGAACAACATCCAGGTGGCATTGGGGGAAGCGGTCACGGTCATCAGTCCTCTGCGCGGTCGTATTCGGGCCGCAGGTCGAGCATGGCGGCACGAGCGCGCGCGATGAATGCCGCCTTGTCCTCGCCCTCGGCCAGCGCGATCGGCGTGCCGTAGCGCACCGTACAGGCCAGGGGCACGGGCACCAGCGTGCCCTTGGGCAGCACGCGCTTGAGGTTCTCGATCCACACCGGCACCAGTCGTACCTGCGGGCAGGCGCGTGCCAGGTGGTAGAGCCCGCTCTTCAGCGGCAGCAGCACCTCCTCGCCGACGTTGCGGGTGCCCTCGGGGAACATGATCAGCGAGTCGCCGGCCTGCAGCGCCTCGGTCATCTGCTCGACGGGGTTGAGGGCTGCCTGGCTGCCCGGTGCGGCGCTGCCGTCGCGCCGGATCATCAGTGCGTTGAACACGTCCCGTCCGATGAAGCGCCGCAGCGCCGAGGCCTTCCAATAGTCTTGTCCGGCCACGGGGCGGGTGAGCGCGCGCAGGTCAGGCGGCAGCGTGGCCCACAGCAGCACGAAGTCGCCATGGCTGGTGTGGTTGGCGAAGTAGAGGGTCTGCTCGGCCGTGGGGCCGGTGCCGCTCCAGATGGCGCGTACGCCGGTCAGCAGCTTGGCGAAGAGCACGATCAGCCAGGCCGAGACGACGGCGGCCGCCTGGAGCGACCGGCCGGGGGCGGAAGAACTCATGAACGGGGCTCCTTGCGATCCATGGCTCAACGCCAGT
The DNA here is from genome assembly GCF_051400855.1 of Variovorax stachyos. Lineage (NCBI taxonomy): Bacteria > Pseudomonadati > Pseudomonadota > Betaproteobacteria > Burkholderiales > Comamonadaceae > Variovorax > Variovorax stachyos. The sequence continues at coordinate 106,733 of NZ_JBLFFN010000001.1, forward strand.
CCTGCATCGCGAGCGCCATGGCGAAGAGGACCGTCTGCGCGATCACCGCGATGCCGTGGCGCTGCAACAGGTGCCGGGCGCCGAGCACGCGGTCGGCCAGGGGGCGCGTGCCATCCGCGCGGCGGCGCAGGCCGAGGGTCGCGAGCGCGCGATCCATGGCAGGCGCCGAGGCGATCGTGCTCCTTGCCAGCCCGTCGAACAGCGCCGCATCGAGCCCCACACGCATGGCCAGGTAGCGCTCGGGCAAGCCGATCAACGCGACGACGGCGAAGGCCGCCCAGGTGGCCGACGGCAGGGAGCGACCCGTCAGCGCCAGCACCAGGCCCGAGATGAGAGAGAGCGCCAAGCCCCACAAAGCGAGCGCGCCGCCTGCCCGGAGCAGGGCGGCGGTGGTGGCGCACAGCGCGCGGTCGTCGTCGTTCATGGCCGTAGCTTCCCGGAAGTCAGCTGGTCCAGCAGGGCGAGCCAGCCTGCGCGCAGCACGATCTGGGGCCGCGCCTGGCGTACCGCTGCGTGCGCCGCGGCCAGTGTGGAGTCCGCGCCGTGCAGGCCGAGCCAGGCGACCACCGAGGCGGCGCTGCGCGAGAAGCCCAGCGCGCAGCAGACCCAGACCGGCTGGCCGCTGCCGCGCAGCCCTTCGATGATGGCGACTGCGCGGCGCAATGGCGCGGGGCCCGGTAGTGCGAGGTCCAGCATCGGCACGCAGCGGGCGCCGGGCACCGCCGGCAACTGGAGCTCGGCGCACAGGCCGAGCAGCCGGGGGCGGCCTGCCGCCTCCCACTCGGTCAGGCTGGGACGCCGGCCCAGTCGCAGGCCCGGCGCGACCTCCACCGAGGCCGGCAGGCCGCGCGTCCAGAGCCGGGCGTTGAGAGCGGCGCCGAGGCGATAGGGTGCAAACAGCCAGCGCGCGCTCCAATGCATGCGGCCATGGCCATCCATCCGGAAGCCGCGGGCCCCGAAGCCCGCATAGTTCAGCGCGACCCCTGCGAGTGCCGCGGCCGGCCAGGCCAGCCACAGCGCCGCGCCGCGGAGGCTCAGCGCCACGGCGAGGAAGAGCAGCGCCCCGGCGGCGTAGCAGCCCGCCAGTTTCCAGCGCTGCGGGTCGCGCGCGAGTCGCCAGGCGCGCGGCAGCGCGACCACGCGCTCCAGCGGCCAGAGCCACACGCAGACCAGGCCCAACAGTGCGCCCGTCGGAATGTCGATGAAGTGGTGCTGCCAGGTGGTGAGCACCGAGGCGCAGATCGCGAAGGTCCAGAGGTGCAGCACGATACGCGCCCACTGCGCGTGGATCAGGCGCTGGTAGAAGTCCCACAGGATCACGGCCAGCGCAATGTGCAGCGAGGGCGCCTGGTTGAAGGGCTGGTCGAAGCCGCGCAGCGCGTTGAACAGGAAGGCCGGCGCACCCTCGACGGAGGGCTGGCCGAAGCTGAAGCGCAGCGGCCAGAGAATGAAGCAGGCCACCGCCACGGCCTGCGCCGTCAACAACCGTGCCGCATGGCAGTCCAGCACGTGGCGATCGCGCGCGAGGAAGAGCGAGAGCGCGTAGAAGGCGTTGATGGTCCAGTAGGGAAAGATGGTCCAGGGCCAGAAGGGCAGGCTGCGCTCCCACTCGAAGGCCAGCACCGGCACCTGGGCGCGGGTCGAGGCCCACCAGTTCGCGAAGCCGTAGCTGGCGTAGAACAACGGGCCCAGCAGCGCCAGCCAGGCGGCGGCGCGCTTCCAGGGGCGCGGCCGTGCTGCGCTCATCTTCCTGTGCGCACCGCCAGCGAGACGGTGAAGATCCCCCACTCGTCGATGCGCTGGTCGATCTTGCGGAAGCCCGCGGCTTCGACCAGCTGGTCCATCTCGGCCTGCGTGCGCCTGCGCATCACCCATGCCTGCCCCTGGCGGTGGCTGGTGAGGGCGCGCGCAATCATCTCCAGCTGCGGATGCCAGGGCTGGCCGGTGTAGACCAGGTAGCCCCCGTCCTCGACCGCATCGCCCACGCCCGCCAGCGAGCGGCTCACCATCTCGTTGTCGGGGAAGAGCTCGTACAGGCCCGAGACCACCGCGAGCGTGGGCCGCGGCGTCACGCTCGCCAGGCTTGCGCGGTCGAAGGCATCGGCCTGCACGAATTGCGCGCTGTCCTGCAGCGACTTTTCGGCAATCAGCGCGCGGCCGTCGCGCACGTTGATGTCGCTGCAGTCGCGCAGCAGGATCGACCCGGCCTTGACGGGGCTGGCCAGCACGGCGTCGAGCACATAGCGGCCGTGGCCGGCGGCGATGTCCATCAGTCGCACATCGCGATGCTGCTCGGCCAGCATCTCCATGGCCTTGCGCAGTAGTTCCTCGACGTGCAGCTTGCGTTGGCGGATGCCCCGCCAGCCGATCGAATCGAGATAAGCGCGGTCGATCATCCGGCCCAGCGGGCCGGCACCCTGCGCCTGGTTGCGATAGACGTAGTCCAGCGTGCTGCCGGAGTCGAAGCCCGTGTCGTGGCCCAGCCTGACGCCGCGCGACAGCAGGCCGCCGAAGCGCAGGCTCGCACGCGTGAGAGCCCAGTAGGCGCCGCGCGGGGACAACGCGGGCAGCGGCTCGGCCAGCGCGCGCGATTCGTCGGCGGTCGCGCCACTCAGGTGGGCGCCGCGCAGATCCACCGGCGGCGGCGCCTGATCGAACAGTTCCAGCACGAAGTCGCGGATGGCCTTCACGGCCGGGCCGCGGTCCTTTTCGCCCAGCGTGTCGTGGAAGAAGCCGGGCAGCTCCAGCTTGCGCTTGACGGCGCTGCCGAGCCGGTCGAAGAAGTCGTGCTGGGGCTGGTGATGCACCACCCAGTCGGCGCCGGAGATCAGCAGCTGCGTCGGCAGCGTGATCGCATGGGCGTCCGCCACCACCCGCTCGGCGGCCTCGTAAAGGCCCAGCAGGATGTTGACGGCGATCGGCCTCGAGATGAGCGGGTCGCTCTCGTAGCTGGCAATACGCTCTGGGTCGTGCGTGAGGAACTTCGCCTTCACATAGCTGTTGACGAAGAAGAGCCCACGCAGCTTGTGCATGAGCGCGAGCCCGGGGCGCGCCAAGGGCACGTAAAGCTTCACCCGAAAGGCCGGCGAGGCGAGGGTGAGCCCCCGCACCTTGGGCGCGTAGTCGTGCGCCCAGGTCGCGACCAGCACCGCGCCCACGCTCTGCGCGACCACGTGGATGTCTTGGGGCGGCACGCCGTGCGCACTGCCGATGTGCTCGATGAAGGTCTGCACATCGCGCACGGAGGTCGCGAAGCCGGGGCTGAAGCCCCGCTGGCCCGGCGACCGGCCGTGGCCGCGGGCGTCCCAGGCGAAGAAGTCGAAGTCGGGCAGGGCCAGCTCGTCCACCAGGTGGGCCATGCGCGCGCCGTGCTCGTGGCCGCGGTGAAACAGCACGACCGCCCCACGCCGCGCGCCGCCGGTCGCGGGCCAGTGCCGGTAGAACAGCGAGACGCCGTCGTGGGTCTGGAATTGATGTTCTTGTGGCACGCGGGTGGCGCTCATGATCGGGTCGGATCTCCTCGGCTGTGCGATGCGGCGCCGGCTTCGGCCAGCGCGCGACGGATGCGATTGACGATGGTCCACGCCACCAGCAGGGCCAGCAGCGGCATGAGCCCGGCGCTCCAGGCCGGCAAGGGCCCGCCGAGCGCCACATACAGGCCCAGCGCGCCGAACACGAAGGCGCGGTCGCTCTTGCCGAGCGGGCCGTCGTAGCGGCGCGAGGCGCCCACCGTCGGACCCAACGCGCCGGTGAATTCGGACAGACCGGCCAGCACGATCACGGTCCCGACCCAGAAGGGGCTGAACGGCGCGACCAGCGCGAAGGGCATGTAGAGCGCCGCGTCCGAGAGCACGTCGGTCAGCTCGTTGAGAAAGGCGCCGAGCGCGCTTTGCTGGCCGTGCTCCCGCGCCAGCATGCCGTCGATGGCGTTGAAGGCCATGCGCAGGAACATCCAGAGCGGGATCAGCGCGAAGGCCGCCGCGGAAGGCGCGGCGAAGAAGAGCCACAGGCCGAGCGCGACCGAGAAGACGCAGGCCGCGACCGTGACCTGGTTGGCCGTCACGCCCATGGCATGCAGGCGCCGGACCAGCGGGCGCAGCAAGGCCTGGAATCGCGGCTTCAGCTCGTAGATGGACACGCTCACTCTCCTCGGTGGCGCATTCTGCCGCAGCGACGCGCGGCGGCAGCCCTGCGTGAGCCCTCGGCATGCCGTTCGGCCGACTAAACTGTCCGTCCAGCCTACGCCATGACCATCCAGACCGACGACTTCGCCCCGGCCCCGCAACGCGTGGTCTCCGCCGCACCGGCCTCGCCCAACGAAGAGGCGATCGAGCGGGCGCTGCGGCCCAAGCTGCTCGACGACTACGTGGGGCAGGTCAAGGTGCGCGAGCAGCTGGAGATCTTCATCGGCGCAGCGCGGCACCGCGCCGAGGCGCTCGACCACGTGCTGCTCTTCGGCCCGCCGGGCCTGGGCAAGACCACCTTGTCGCACATCATCGCGGCCGAGCTCGGCGTCAACCTGCGCCAGACCTCCGGCCCGGTGCTCGAGAAGCCGAAGGACCTGGCCGCGTTGCTGACCAACCTCGAGCGCAACGACGTGCTCTTCATCGACGAGATCCATCGCCTCTCGCCGGTGGTGGAGGAAATCCTCTACCCCGCGCTGGAGGACTACCAGATCGACATCATGATCGGCGAGGGCCCGGCCGCGCGCAGCATCAAGCTCGACCTGCAGCCCTTCACGCTGGTCGGCGCCACCACGCGCGCCGGGATGCTGACCAACCCGCTGCGCGACCGCTTCGGCATCGTGGCGCGGCTGGAGTTCTACACGGCCGAGGAACTGGCACGCATCGTGCGCCGCAGCGCCGGCCTGCTTTCGGTGCCGACGGACGACGCCGGCGGCCTGGAGATCGCACGCCGCTCTCGCGGCACGCCGCGCATCGCCAACCGCCTGCTGCGCCGGGTGCGCGACTACGCGCAGGTCAAGGGCGACGGGCGTATCACCGAGGCGCTGGCGCACAAGGCGCTGGCCATGCTCGACGTCGATCCGCAGGGCTTCGACCTGATGGACCGCAAGCTGCTTGAGGCCGTGATCCACCGCTTCGATGGCGGCCCGGTCGGGCTGGACAACATCGCGGCCAGCATCGGCGAGGAGCCGGGCACGATCGAGGACGTGATCGAACCGTACCTGATCCAGCAGGGCTATCTGCAGCGCACGCCGCGCGGGCGCATCGCCACCCTGGCGGCCTACCGGCACCTGGGCGTCGCCGCGCCGCAGCGCGACGCCAGCGACATGTTCGGCAACTGAAGGTGTCCCATGCACACCCATGACCTGAGCGACTGGCAGCACGAGCACCGTTTCCAGGACGACAACCGGGCCGCGGAGCGCAGCACGCGGCTGGTGATGTGGATCACCGCGGCCGCGATGGTGCTCGAGATCGGCGCCGGCTGGTGGTTCAACTCGATGGCGCTCCTGGCCGACGGCTGGCACATGAGCTCCCATGCCGTGGCGATCGGGCTCAGCGCCTTCGCCTATGCGGCAGCGCGTCGCTATTCCGGCGACCGGCGCTTCGCCTTCGGCACCTGGAAGATCGAGGTGCTGGGCGGCTTCGCCAGCGCGCTGTTCCTGCTCGGCGTGGCGGTGCTGATGGTGGTCGGTTCCCTCGAGCGGCTCTGGGCCCCGGCCGCCATCCGATACCAGGAGGCGATCGTCGTGGCAGTGCTCGGGCTGGCGGTCAACCTGGTGTGCGCGTGGCTGCTCGGCGGAGCCCACCACCACGATCACGGTCACGGGCATCGAGGGCATGCGCACGGGCACGACGGGCATGACCACGGTCATGGCCAGGATCACGGGCACGACCTGAACCTGCGTTCCGCCTATCTGCATGTGGTGGCGGATGCCGCAACCTCGGTGCTCGCCATCGTCGCGCTGGCCGGTGGCTGGCTGTATGGGTGGGCCTGGCTCGACCCGGCGATGGGCATCGTCGGTGCGGTGCTGGTCGCGAGCTGGGCGCGCGGTCTGCTGGTCGATACGGCCAAGGTGCTGCTGGACCGCGAGATGGATCATCCGGTGGTCGAGGAGATCCGCGACGGCGTCGAACAAGCCCTCGCGGATTCGCACACCCGGGTTGCCGACCTGCACGTGTGGCGCGTGGGCCAGGGCGCCTACGCCTGCGCGCTCAGCGTTGTCACGCATTCGTCAACGCTGACGCCCGACGAGGTGCGAGCCACCTTCGCGATGCACGAGGAAATCAGGCACTCGACGATCGAGATCAATCGCTGTCACGCAGCTGCGTGACGCTTCGCCGCGGTGGGTGCGGCCCTGTCATCGAAGCTTCACCGCGCCGCCATGGCGGCGTCATCCGCCTTGGCGACGATGACCCCCCATGCAACGCGACGATGCCTTTCTCCGTGCATGGCACGACACGGCCGCTGCCTCCCTGGGTGCGGAGGAGCACGACGTCTCGCGTCCCTCCCAGCGCTACCGGACGCTCTGGATCTCCGACCTGCACCTGGGCACGCCCGGTTGCCAGGCCAAGGCGCTGCTCGATTTCCTGAAGCACACCGAGTGCGAGACGCTGTTCCTGGTCGGCGACATCATCGACGGCTGGCAGCTGCGCCGCCACTGGTACTGGCCGCAGCCGCACAACGACGTGATCCAGAAGCTGCTGCGCAAGGCGCGCAAGGGCACGCGCGTGATCTTCATCCCGGGCAACCACGACGAATTCGCGCGCAAGTACCTGCACCACAACTTCGGCGGCATCGACGTGGCCGAGGAATGGATCCACGAGACCGCCGACGGCCGCAAGCTCTGGGTCATGCACGGCGACCTGTTCGACGGCGTGATCCAGTGCGCGAAGTGGCTGGCCTATGTGGGCGACTCGCTGTACGAGTTCACGCTCAAGCTCAACCGCCACCTCAACTCGCTGCGCGCGCGCATGGGGCTGCCTTACTGGTCGCTATCGAAGTACCTGAAGCTCAAGGTCAAGCGCGCGGTCAGCTATGTGGGCGACTTCGAGCGCGCCGTGGCGCGCGAGGCCCGCAAGCGCGGCGTGCAGGGCGTGGTCTGCGGCCACATCCACCACGCCGAGCTGCGTGATGTCGACGGCATCCTCTACGCCAACGACGGCGACTGGGTCGAGAGCCTCACGGCGCTGGCCGAACATGCCGACGGAACGCTCGAGATCCTCCACTGGGCCCAGCACATGCCGGTCACGGCGCGGGCCGGCCGCGCTGCCTCGCGGCGCGAGCCGGCGCACGCATGACGATCGCGCCCTTGACGAATACAGCCGCCGCCGTCCACCGGACCGTCGATCTGGTGTACTTCAACGCCGGCGGCGGACATCGCGCGTCGGCCCTGGCGCTGGAGGCCGCGATCCGTCGCGCAGGCCTGCCGTGGACCGTGCGCCTGGTCAACCTGCGCGAGGTGCTCGACCCGAACGACAGCTTTCGCAAGCTGACCGGCATGGACCCGGAAGACGTCTACAACAAGCGGCTCGCCCGCGGCTGGACGCTGGGACTGACGCACGAGCTCAAGGTCCTTCAGGCGCTGATCCGCTGGGCCAAGCCCAAGCTGGTGCGACCCTTGCAGCAGCACTGGCTGGCGACCGAACCCGACATGGTGGTCTCGCTGATCCCCAACTTCAACCGCTCGCTCTACGAATCGGTGGCAACGGCGCTGCCGGGCGTGCCTTATGTGACGGTGCTGACCGACCTGGCCGACCATCCGCCTCATTTCTGGATCGAGAAGGGGCAGGACCAGTACTTCGTCTGCGGCTCGGCCAAGGCGGTGCAGCAGGCGCGCGCGGCCGGCTACGCGGAGGACCGCATCCATGCGACCTCGGGGATGATGATCCGGTCGGCCTTCTATGAGACCAGGCCGATCGATCGCGCCGAGGAGCGCCGCCGTCTGGGCCTGGACCCTGACCGGCCGACCGGCCTGGTGCTGTTCGGCGGGCAGGGCTCGAAGGCCATGATCGGCATCGCCAAGCGCCTGCCCGACATGCAGCTGATCCTGGCTTGCGGCCACAACGAATCGCTGGCCAAGGCACTGCGCGCGCTGCCCGCGCGGGCGCCGCGGCTGGTGCTGGGCTTCACGCCGGACGTCGCCCACTACATGCAGCTGTCCGACTTCTTCATCGGCAAGCCGGGGCCCGGCAGCGTCAGCGAGGCGGTGCAGCTGCATCTGCCGGTGATCGTGGTGTGCAACAGCTGGACCCTGCCCCAGGAGCGCTACAACGCCCAGTGGGTGCGGGAGCAGGGCGTGGGCCTGGTGCGCTCCAGCTATGCCAAGGTGCCCGACGCGGTCGAGGAGCTGGTGCGCGATCTCGACCTTTACCGTGCCGCCACGCACAAGGTGCACAACCGGGCGGTGTTCGAGATGCCGGGCATTCTGCAGGCCATCCTGGCGCGGGCCGAGGCGCGGGTGGGTGCCGAGGCGCCGATTCCCGAACTGGCCCCGGCGGCTGCCCAGCCCTGAGGGGCTACCAGTCCCTCACGGGAGTTGGAGGAGGCCCAGCCTGAAGGCCTCGACCACCACCGCGCCCACCGCCGCGCCACCTGCGAAGCGGATCCAGGACCAGCGACGGCGCGCCGGTTCGTGCGTCAGGTGGGCCGGGTTGAGCGGCGCGAGTCTGCTGCTGTCGTTGGCTTCACCCTCGTTTCCCGACCCTTCTTCATTGCGCGCTCGACGAAAAATCATGTAGTACATAGTAGCTACATGATATGGGGAGCATGACGCAGAAAAGTAATACCGATTTCTAAGTTTTCTTCTGAAAAGAGAACTTCTGTTTAAAACAATTGGGTTAGCATCGGCCGCCTGTCGCAGCCGCGCCGCGGGCGGATTCGAGGAGCCCAGTATGAAGAAGACTGCTTGGATGTCGATTGCGAGCCTCGCCCTGGCGGTCGGCTTGAGCGCCTGCAAGAGCAATGGCCCTGCCTCGACAACGACCTCCGGCAATGTGAACGCCGTGGGCGTGCCCGCCCCCGTGACGGCGACTTGGCGACCTACGGACAAGACTGCCGACTTTCTCAGCGCGTTCCGGCCGCAGGAATGACTCCGCGCGCCCACGATCGAGCCCGCTTGCAGCTGGCTTCTTGATGGCTGCCCGTCAATGGGCGCTGCCGTGGACTCGCCCGGGGCTGCGTCGGTGCCGACCCATCAGAGGACGCCGATCCGGCACCAGCCAGCTGCCGGCCCGCTCTGCTGCGAGCCAATTGATGTGGTCCTGCCGCTTGAAGGCGAGTTCCAGCGCCGCGCGAGCCCTGGCTTTTCGGCGGTCGAGCCAGGCCAGCGGCGTGGTCACGATGAGCCCCGCCAGGGATACGAAGGCCGCTATCAGTGCAGTCACGGTCAGCAGAAGCTGAAGGTCATGCAGATCGAAACCGCCGGCGGTCGGTCGGACGGTCATGGGCGGCGGCGCCGGCAACGGTGAAAAGGCGAGCTCCACCCAGACGAGTACGAACGCCAGCATCGTCGCCAGCATGAAGGTCCAGGCAAAGAATCGCTGATAGCTCTTGTGCACGGCAGCGGGGGAATCCATGCGCCCTCCGGCAAATGACGGGATGACGATGGTGGGGGCCAGCACGCAGAAGCTTGTCGGACAACGCGCACGGCGCATGCCGGACCACGCCGGAGCTGTGTCCCTTCGGGTGCAGCAAAGAAAAAAGCCTGCTATCGATGTGATAGCAGGCTTTTCTTATGGGTGGTGGCTCTTCACGGACTCGAACCGCGGACCTGTGGATTATGATTCCATCGCTCTAACCGACTGAGCTAAAGAGCCGAGCCCAAAATTATACCTCGGCTTGAGGGAGCCTCAACTGCCCCTGGGCAGTTTCGCCAGCTCCTCGCTGACCAGCCGCACGATCAGCCGGTCCAGCGTCTGCACCGAGTAGTTGCTCACGTCGTGCGCCGTCTCGCGGCCCGGCCCGCTGCCCGGATTGCTCGCCTCCCGGTAAGTCAGGAACACGAAGCGCCCGCCGGTGAACTGGGCGATCTGCCGCTGGATGTACTCGCCCTGCTTGTCCAGTCCGCTCGCGCCCACGCTGAACACCTTGATGCCCTTTCCGAGCGCGGCCATCATGTCTTCGTCGTACTGAGGCCCGCCATAGTCCAGGTGCGGCGGGGCATCCGCCAGCAGCACCACGAGGCGCGTCGCGCCGGTGCCGCGCCAGCTCAGCCGGTGCACGGCCTCGTGCAGCGCCTCGTTCATCGCCTCGGGATAGTCGCCGCCGGCATTTGCCTGCAGCGCGTCGAGCACGGACTGGAACGCGCTCAGGTCGTTAGTGAAGTCATGGCGGCGCACCAGGAATTCGTCGCTCCGGTCGCGGTAGGCCACCAGGCCGAAGCAGGTGTCGGGCCGGCTCGGCAGCCGCGCCACCTCGTTGGCGATGCTGCGCAGGCTGGCCTTGAGCTTGCCGATCTCGTCGCCCATGGAGCCGGTCGCGTCGATCAGGAAGACAAGGTCCAGCCGGGCGCGCTGCGGGGCCGCGGCCTCGTTGAGCACCAGCTCGACCGCGCTCTTCTGCCCCCGCCGAAGGAAGGCGGTGCCGTGCTGCCCGCTCTTGCGCACGGCCACCTCGTAAAGCGCGCTGCCCGAGCGGTCGAAGGCCCGGGGATGCAGCCAGACGCGGCCGGCTGCGTCAGTGCGTGCCCACATGGCGGCACCGTTTGCCGCCTGGACCGCGACCTCCGCATCGGGTACCGGGTCGCCGCGGCGGTTTCGCACCTGGAGCAGGTAGCGCTCGCTTACCTCGCGTTCGCGATGGGCGACCTGGGTACGCTGGCGGAATTGCAGGTAGGCCGCGAAGTCGGCGTTGTCGTCCACCACGCCTGCGGTGACGATCTCCTGCGCCGGACGCGGCCGCTGGCTGACCTGCGGGGTGGGCGCCGGGGGCGGGAAGCGCGGCCCTGCCTCGCCTTCGGCGGCCAGTGCTTCCTTGGCGGCGGCCGCGGGCGGGCTGGCGGGAGCCGGCATGGCGGCCGTCGCATCGGGCGAAGCGTCGCCGGGTGACATCCGACGGGCCCGCGCCTCGCGCGCCAAGGGCGCAGCGCCGTGCCCGCCCATCGCCGTCGCTTCGTCGCGCTGGCCCGCCACGCGGCCCGGCGTCTCCGACGTCTGCACCGGCCGCGCGCAATGGGTGGCCGAAGGCGCCTGGAAGTTCGGCACCGTGCGCGCCGCTACCTGGGCCGGCCAGTGAGGCGACGAAAAGGTCGGCGGTTCGGGCTGGGGCGCGGGCGTGGGCCAGTGCCCGCCGCCCGGCGCGAGCTCGGTGGCGCTGCAAGCGCCGAGCAGGAGCTGGGCACACAGCAGTGCGGCGAGCGAGCGTTGGAACAGTCGGGAAGGGCGAGGAATCATCAGCGGCTCCGGTTGTGGATGCAGGCTGATACGGCTGCCGCGGCTGCCGCGGGTTAAGACGCCGCAGTTTTTTGCGCTATCGCTAACCCCGGGCACCGCCGCCGTTCGTAGAACGAGAGGTGAAAATCTGCCGATGCTTGCGCCACCCGCCGCGAACCCCGCGCTCCACGCCACGATGCCGGACGACCAGTTGATGCTTGCCTACGCCGACGGCGATCCCAGCGCCTTCGACACGCTCTATGCGCGCCACGAGAGCGCGCTGCTCCGCTTCGTGCGGCGCCTCATGGGCGTCCGGCTCGCGGCGGAGGTCGAGGAGGTGTTCCAGGAGACCTGGATGCGCATCATCGCGGCGCGCCAGAGCTTCTCGCCGCAGGGCGCGAGCTGGCGCACCTGGGCCTTCACGATCGCGCACAACCTGGCCATGGACCGCCTGCGCCTGAGTGGGCGCGAAGTCGCCTTCTACGCCCATGACGAAGACGGCGACGGCCTCGAGGCGGCCCGCCTGTTCAGCCGCGGTTTGCTGAACGGAGGCGCGGCGCCTTCGGATGGCGCCCATCCGTCGGCCGAGGAACAGGCCTTCTGGCGCGCCGCTGGCCGCCGCCTGCTCGCTTGCCTCGACGAGCTGCCGGACGAGCAACGCTCGGCCTTCCTGCTGCACCATGAGGAGGGCTTCACGGTCGAGTTGATGGCGCAGACGCTGGACGTCAATTTCGAGACCGTGCGCAGCCGCCTGCGCTACGGGCTCAAGAAGCTGCGCGGCTGCATGGAGCGGTACCTGTCCGTCCTGGAGCGTCGTGCATGAGCAGCAAGACGGACGACAACGGCACCGGCGACCTCCGCGACGAGGCGCTGCGGCGCGCGCTTCTGCATGCGCCGGATCACACGGTGACGCCGAACTGGCGCCTGCGCAAGGCGATCCTCGACCATGCGCACGAGGCGGTGATGCCTTTCGCGGCCCCGGAAGCGCCCGAGCCCGTGCGGCCCTGGTGGCAGCGGCTGTTGGGCATCGGTGGCGGCAAGGACGGTGGCAGCCGCATGCCCTGGAACGCCGCCTTCGCGACCGTGCTGGTCGGCGTGCTGATCGCAGTGCTTTGGCAGCGCGAGCCCGTGCCCGGTGCCCGTCCCGACGGCGAGGCACTGGTGCGCGCGCCAGCGCAGCGCAGCGAGGCCCCGCCCGCGCCGGCATCTCCGCCGCCGGCCGCGCCTGCGCCAGCGCCCGCCCTCCCGCCTCCGGTGACAGAACGGGCATTGCCGTCGAGCCAGGACATCCCGGGCGGCCCTGCGCCTGCGCCGCAGGCGGAAACGGAAGCGGCCCCGATTCCGGCCCCGGCGCAAGGCGCTCGCCCCCCGCGCTCCGCGGAACGCCCTGCACCCGCCGCCTCGCCTTCCGAACTGGCTCGCCGGCAAGCCGACGAGGCTGCACCCTCTGCAGCGGCCGGCGCAGCCGCGACGGAGGCCAGGAAGAAAGAAGCCGCCGCGGCCGGAGGCCCGCCGGCGCCTCCGCCCGTCGCGGCGGCGCCACCCGCGCCCGCCGGATCGCCCGAGTGGCCCAGCTTCTCCGCGCTCTCGCAATGGACCCGGCTCACCATCACGCAGCGCGGCGGCGCCAGTCGAACCCTTTCGCGCTCGGAGGGGCAGGACCTCAACGCCCTGCTGGGATCGGCTGCGATCTCGGCCGTGGGCGCGCAACCGCTGGCGGGCACGCCGGAATGGCGCGTCACCCTGGAGCGCAGCAACGGCGATGTAATGGCGACCTTCGAATTGGGACGCAGCCAGGTGCGCTGGCGCGAGGGACGCGCAGCAGCGACAACGGGGACGCCTTCGCCGGCATCCGTGGCGGCGCTGCGCGAGGCCCTGCAACGCGCCGTCGAGCAGCCGCCGCAGCCTGCGTCCCCGCCCCAGTTCCAGTTGAACCCGGCGCCGCAGCCGCCGGTCGAGTCCGGGACGCCTCCGCAGCCGTCCCGCTAGCTCATTCGTGCTTGAAGGCCGGCTTGCGCTTGTTGACGAAAGCGTCCATGCCTTCCTTCTGGTCGCTGGTCGCGAAGAGTGCGTGGAAGAGGCGGCGCTCGAACATCACGCCGTCCGCCAGCCCGCTCTCGAAGGCGCGGTTGACCGACTCCTTGGCGGCCATCACCGCCACCTGCGAGAAGTCGGCGATCACGAGTGCCGCGCCGAGCGCCTCGTCCATCAGCTTGTCGTAAGGCACCACGCGGCTCACCAAGCCGGAGCGCTCGGCCTCGACCGCGTCCATCAGGCGGCCGGTCAGCGCCATGTCCATGGCCTTGGCCTTGCCCACGGCGCGGGGCAGGCGCTGCGTGCCGCCGGCGCCCGGGATCACGCCGAGCTTGATCTCAGGCTGGCCGAACTTCGCATTGTCGGCCGCGATGATGAAGTCGCACATCATCGCGAGCTCGCAGCCGCCGCCGAGCGCGAAGCCGCTCACCGCGGCGATCACCGGCTTGCGCACGCTGCGAATGGTTTCCCAGTTTCGCGTGATGTAGTCGCCCTTGTAGACGTCGACGAAGCTGTAGCTCGCCATGGCGCCGATGTCCGCCCCCGCGGCGAAGGCGCGTTCGCTGCCGGTCACGATGATGCAGCCGATGGCCGGGTCGGCGTCGAAGGCCTTGAGCGCGTCGCCGAGCTCGGTCATCAGCGCGTCGTTGAGCGCGTTCAGCGCCTTGGGCCTGTTCAGCGTCACGATGCCGACCTTGCCGGCTTCGGTGCGGACTTCGATGTTCTCGTAGCTCATGAAGGTCTCCTTGAAGGGAATAGTCGGGAACGGCTCGTCGGCAGGTTTTACCGCCGCGCCAGCCACTGCGCGAGCTTCGCGGCATCCTGCACGGCCAGCCGCAAGGTGGTGACGCCGGTGGGCAGCGTGAGCGGCAGCCGCAACAGGCGCCGGTCGCGCGCCACCAGCGCGGTGATCTTCTTGAGCGCGCCGAGGTAGAGCGCGAGATCATCGAGCCGCGCGATGCGCCAGCCCTGCGCCGGACGGCCCTTGGCGGCGGCCAGCTCGATGCCGATCCACTCGTCGTTGGCCGAGAAGCCGGCCTGCTCGGCCGCGCCACCGCGCAGCACCATCTTGACCTGCACGCTGCCACCGGACTCCGCCACGCGCAGGCCGAGTTCCTGCGCGCGCTGCGACGGATCCTCGTTCACGGCGACGCCGTGCTTGCCCAGCAGCTCGGCCAGCGGCAGTTCCTCGGTCGAATGGACCCAACGCGCGATCTCGTCCGAGAAGGAGCGGCCTCCGACCGCTTCCAGCGCCGCGGCGAAGTCCGCCTCCGTCACCGGGCCGCCGCCGCTGCGCTTCCACATCAGCCGCATCACGTCATCGAGCGAGCCTCCTGCGCCCGCGGCGCGCAGCGTCAGATCGAAGCACAGGGCGACCAGCGCGCCCTTGGTGTAGTAGCTGATGGTGGTGTTCGCCGTCTGCTCGTCCTGCCGGTAGTACTTGACCCAGGCATCGAAGCTCGCCTGCGCCACCGACTGCACATGGCGGCCCGGCGCCTGCAGGACCTGGTTGGCGGTCTTGTTCACCAGGCGCAGATAGCCAGCGTCGTCGAGTAGGCCGGCGCGGCGAAGCAGCAGGTCGTCGTAGTAGCTGGTGAAGCCCTCGAAGAGCCACAGGAGCTGCGTGTAGTTTTCCTGGCCGTAGTCGTAGCGTTCGAACTCGGCGGGCCGCAGGCGCTTCACGTTCCAGGTATGGAAATACTCGTGGCTGATCAGGCCCAGCAGCGTGGTGTAGCCATCGCCTTGCTTCTTGAGCCCCAGCTGCGGCAAGTCGCGCCGCGTGCAGATCAGCGCCGTCGAATGGCGATGTTCGAGCCCGCCATAGCCGTCGTCCACGGCGTTGAGCATGAAGACGTAGCGGTCGTGCGGCGGCTTCGGCGCGCCGCGCTTGCCGACCTTGGCGCCATGCCAGAAGCGCATCTGCGTCTCGCAGATGGCCCGCGTGTCGGCGATCAGGCGCTCGCCGTCGAAGGAGGGCGGTGCGCCGGCGACGACGAAGCGGTGCGGCACGCCGCACGCGTCGAACTCGGCGCTCCAGAAGGCGCCCATCTCGACCGGGCTGTCGGCGAGTTCGTCGTAGCTGGCGGCGAGGTAGCTGCCGAAGCCGTGACGGTCGGTCTTGACGGGCTTCAGGGCCGTGGCGCAGGACCAGCGTTGCTCATCCGGCAGGAGCGCGGGCGCGACGATCTCCATCGCTTGCGGCACGTCGACCTGGCCCTCGACGCGCAGGCACAGGCTGGTGCCGTTGAAAAATGCCCGCGCGCTGTCCAGCCACGCGGTGCGCACCGAGTTGTCGTACGCGCAGACCTGGTAGCGCAGCTCCAGCGGCTTGTCCGCCGCGCAGTCGATCTGCCAGCTGTGCTTGTCGCGCTGCTGCACGGCCACCTTGCGCCGGCCCTGGCTGGCCTGCAAGTGCTGCAGGTTCTTCGAGAACTCGCGCACCAGATAGCTGCCGGGGATCCAGACCGGCAGGGAGACGCGCTGACCTGCGTCAGGCCGATCTATGCGCAGGGTGATGGCGAACAGGTGCGCGTTGCGGTCCGCGCACTCGACGCGGTAGTGGATGGCCTCCGCGACCATCAGTTGATCGCGGCGAGCTGCTTCTCGACCTGCGCCGCCGGAATCGCTCCGGGGGTGCGCGTGCCGTCGCTGAAGATCAGCGTGGGCGTGCCGGTGATGTTGTGCTTCTGGCCGAACTCGCGGTTGCGCGTGAGCGCGGCGGTATCGCACTCGGCCGTCTCGGGCGTGATGCCGCGCTGCATCCAGTCGGCCCAGGCCTTGGCCTTGTCCTTGGCGCACCAGATGTTGCGCGACTTGGTCACCGAGTCCGGCCCCAGCACGGGGTAGAGGAAGAGGTGGATGGTCACGTTGTCGACCTTGGTCAGGTCGCGCTCGAACTGCTTGCAATAGCCGCAATTCGGATCCTCGAAGACCGCGAGCTTGCGCTTGCCGTTGCCGCGCACGATCGTGAAGGCGTCCTTCACGGGCAGCTTGTCGAAGGCGACCTCGCTGAGCTTCTCGACGCGCTCCTCGGTCAGGTTGCGGCGCGCCTTGACGTCGATCAGGTTGCCCTGCAGCAGGTAGTTGCCCTGCTCGTCGGTGTAGAAGATCTCGAAGCCGTTGATGCGCACTTCGTAGAGTCCCGGCATCGGCGCCTTGCGGATCTCGTCGATCTTGGCGAACTGCGGGATGCGCGCGGCGAGGTTCTGGCGGATCTCGGCTTCGCCGGCCGTGGCGCCCAGGCTGCAGCCGAATGCGAGCGCAGCAAGAAGAGCGGATGCGGATTTCATGGTGGTGGTCTTGCTTGCGGAATTCATTGGAGTACCTTCGCCTTCGGCTGCGGTGCTATTCGCCTTCGGAGCGGCCGTGCGTCTCATGGCAGCCCCATGGCCTGCTTGGCGACCCAGTTCTTGATGAGCCGCGTACGGTCGAAGCCGCGCATGCCCCAGTTGCGCAGGGCCGGCAGCGGGTCGGCACTGTGCGCGAAGAGCTGCTGCAGGCCGTCGGTGGCAAGGCTCATGGCCAGCACCTCGGCCCGGCGCGAGCGTTCGTAAGCGCGCAGCAGCCGGGCGTCGCCCACGCTGCGCCAGTAGTCGCGTTCCTTGATCACCTTCGCCAGCGCCGCGGCATCGGCCAGGCCCAGGTTGAGGCCCTGGCCCGCCAATGGGTGCACCGTGTGCGCCGCGTCGCCGGCCAGCGCCCAGGCATTGCCATCGGCCAGCCGGCCGGTCCAGCGGTCTGCGATGGCGCGCTGCAGCGGCCAGGAAGCACGCTCGCTCACCAGGCGCAGCGCGCCCAGCGCACCGTGGCTGGCCTCGTGCAAGGCGGTGTTGAACTGCTCGGCCGTCAGCGCCAGCAGCTCCGGTGCGTGGAACTGATCGACCGACCACACCAGAGCAAGCTGCTTGTCGCTCATCGGCAGCAGCGCGAACACCTCGCCCCGGTCGTTGAACCATTGGCGCGCGGCGCCGTCGTGCGGCTCGTCGGCGACCACGCGGGCGGCGATCGCGTGCTGCGGATAGCGGGTGACCTCATAGCGCACGCCGAGCGTTTCGCGGGTGGCGCTGATGCGGCCCTCGCAAACCACCGTGAGCGGCGCCTGCACAGGCTCGGCCACGACTTCGATGCGGGACTGGAAGCGCACCGCGTCGGCGAGCTGCTGCTCCAGCGCCGGCACGTCGACGATCCAGGCCAGCGCCTCCACCTTCTGCCGCGCCGCATGGAACTGCACGCGGGCGCCTTCGTCGCCATGCACCAGCATCTCGCGCACTGGCGTGGCATGCGGCGCATCCGGCCAGCCGCGCACGGAGTCGAGCAGGCTCTTCGAGGCCGCGTTGAGGGCATAGGCGCGGACGTCCTCCTTTTCGGCCCCGGGTGCGGGCGCCACCAGCGCGACGCGGACGCGTTCGCGCGCCAGCAGCAGCGCCAGTGTCCGGCCGACGATGCCGGCACCGCGAATGCAAACTTCGGGGGGGAGAGCCATCGGGGCATTGTAGGAGGGCGTTTGCGCCCGCGGTGCGGGACAATCGCCCGCTTCAGCCAAGGATTCCCCCGTGACCGCTCAGCCCGACTTCGACCTGCAGGCGACCATCGCCCGCCTCTTTGTCTACCCCATCAAGTCCTGCGCCGGCGTCGAGCTGCCGGAGGCGCTGCTCACCGAGACGGGGCTGGAATTCGATCGCGCCTGGATGGTGGTCGACACCGAGGGCGAGTTCGTCACGCAGCGCGAGCTGCCGCGCATGGCGCTGATCCGCCCGCAGATGAAGCACTCGGAGATGGTGCTGCGCGCCCCCGGCATGCTGGCGCTGCACATTGCCTTCGACCGGGTCGAGCAGCCGGTGCGCGTGCGGGTCTGGAAGGACGAAGTGGCCGCCTACGACATGGGCGACATTGCGGCGCAATGGTTCAGCGATTTTCTGTCGCAGCCCGGCCGCCCGCAGAAGCTGCGCCTGGTGCGCTTCGATCCCGAGCACAAGCGGCTGTCCAATTTGAAATGGACTGGCGGCGTCGAGGCGCAGAACCAGTTTGCCGACGGCTATCCGCTGCTGGTGGCAAGCGAGGGCTCGTTGGCCGAGCTCAATGCGCGGCTCGCCGCGGCGGGCCACGCGGCGGTCGGTGTCGAGCGCTTCCGTCCCAACATCGTGCTGGCCGGCCTCGAGGCGCACGACGAGGACCGCGTGGAACTGTTGCATGTGCATACGGACGAGGGCGAGGCACGCCTGCAGCCGGTGAAGCCATGCTCGCGCTGCCCGATTCCCGACATCGACCCGGCCACGGCCGAAAGCAGCCCCGAGGTCGGCGACATGCTGCGGACCTACCGTGCCGATCCGCGTGTCGACGGCGCCATCACCTTCGGCATGAACGCCGTCGTGCTGCAGGGCATCGAGTACATGCTCAGGCGCGGCCAGCCGGTCGGCGCCAACCTGCGCTTCGAGTGAGGGTGAAGCGGCGCGCCTAAAATCCGCGCTTCCCCAAAGCATCCTGAAAGTCCCGCCATGAGTCTCCAGTGCGGCATCGTCGGCCTGCCCAACGTCGGCAAGTCCACCCTTTTCAACGCCCTGACCAAGGCTGGCATTGCGGCCGAGAACTATCCCTTCTGCACCATCGAGCCCAATGTCGGCGTGGTCGAGGTGCCCGATTCGCGGCTCGCCCAGCTGGCCGAGATCGTGAAGCCGGAGCGCGTCGTGCCGGCGATCGTCGAGTTCGTCGACATTGCGGGGCTGGTGGCCGGCGCCAGCAAGGGCGAAGGCCTGGGCAACCAGTTCCTGGCCCACATCCGCGAAACCGACGCCATCGTCAATGTGGTGCGCTGCTTCGAGGACGACAACGTGATCCATGTGGCCGGCAAGGTCGACCCCATCTCCGACATCGAAGTGATCCAGACCGAGCTGTGCCTGGCCGACCTGGCCACCGTCGAGAAGGCGTTGCAGCGCCATACCAAGACGGCGCGCTCGGGCGACAAGGAGGCCATCAAGCTGGTGGCCCTGCTCGAGAAATGCCAGGCTGCGCTCAACGACAACAAGCCGGTGCGCACCGTCGAATTCAGCAAGGAAGACAAGCCGCTGATCAAGCAGTTCTCGCTGATCACCGCAAAGCCCGCGATGTTCGTCGGCAACGTGGCCGAGGACGGGTTCGAGAACAACCCCTTCCTGGACCGGCTGCGCGAGTACGCGGCGGCGCAGGACGCGCCGGTGGTCGCCATCAGCGCCAAAATCGAATCAGAGCTGGCCGACATGGACGAGGAGGACAAGAAGATGTTCCTCGCCGAGATCGGCCAGGAAGAGCCGGGCCTCAACCGCTTGATCCGCGCCGCCTACAAGCTGCTGGGCCTGCAGACCTATTTCACCGCCGGCGTGAAGGAGGTGCGCGCCTGGACGATCCACATCGGCGACACCGGCCCGCAGGCTGCCGGTGTGATTCATACCGACTTCGAGAAGGGCTACATCCGCGCGCAGACCATTTCGTTCGCCGACTACATCGCCTACAAGGGCGAGCAGGGCGCGAAGGATGCAGGGAAGATGCGGGCGGAAGGCAAGGAGTACGTCGTCAAGGATGGGGATGTGATGAACTTCCTGTTCAGCACCTGAACATGATCGTTGTTCATCACCTCGAGAACTCCCGCTCCCAACGCGTGCTGTGGCTGCTCGAAGAGCTCGAGCTGCCCTACGAGATCGATCACTACCAGCGCGACCCGAAGACCATGCTCGCGCCGCCGAGCCTGCGCGCCGTGCATCCCCTCGGCAAGTCGCCGGTGGTGACGACCGGCGAGGGGCTCACGCTTGCGGAGTCGGGCGCGATCCTGGAGACGCTGATCGAGCGCCATGGCAACGGCCGCATGGCGCCCGGGGCGGGCACGCCGGAGGCGCTGCGTTATCGCTACTGGATGCACTACGCGGAGGGCTCGGCCATGCCGCCGCTGCTGCTCAAGCTGGTGTTCGACCAGATCGAGAAGGCGAAGATGCCTTTTTTCGCCAAGCCGATTGCGAAAGGCATCGCGAGCAAGGCGAAGGCGGCATTCGTCATGCCCAACATCACGAACCATCTGAATTTCATGGAAAGCGAGCTCGGCAAGAGCGAATGGTTTGCCGGCGCCGATTTCTCCGGCGCCGACATCCAGATGAGCTTTCCGATCGAGGCGGCGGTCGCGCGCGGGGGGCTGGATACGAAGCGGCCGAGGCTGATGGCCTTTCTCGAGCGCATCCATGCGCGGCCTGCATACCAGCGCGCGCTGGAGCGCGGCGGACCTTACGGCTTGCTGAGCTGAGCCTGGGGCGCGTAGCCTCAGTTCGGCCAGATATAGAGCAGCGCGATGGTCATCGTGACGTAGCGCGCGAACTTGCCGATCGCCATATAGATGACGCAGGGCCAAAAGGAGAGCTTCAGCCAGCCCGCAACGGCGCAGAGCGGATCACCCACCAGGGGGAGCCAAGCCAGCAGGCAGGCTTTGGGCCCCAGCTTCTCCAACCAGATCAGCACGCGCATGTGATGCTTGGAGTGCGAGTACTTGTCGGCCACCTTGTGCGCGCCGTAGCCGATCCACCAGTCGACCATGCCGCCGAGCGTGTTGCCTGCGGTCGCGACGAAGACGGCCGGCCAGAACAGTTCGGGATTGAGCTTGAGCAGGCCGAAGAGCGCCGGCTCGGAGCCGACCGGTACCAGCGTGGCCGAAACGAAGGCGGCGATGAACAGGGTGCTAAGCCCGTATTGCGGCAGCGCGAGAAGCGCAAATAAGGATTCGAGCCAGGCTTGCATGTGCGCCGCAGTATAGAAAGACGCGGCGATATGTGGCGTGGGCGTATAGATCGAAGCGTGCGCTGCCGCACCGGCCAAAGTGCAAATCGTTGCAGCGGCCGCTTCGCGGCACCGCTACAATCGTGCCTCATTTTTCAGCAGCCCCCGGCGCTCGCCACTTCCTCCATGACCCTGCAGATCGGCAACATAGTGCTGGAGAACCGTCTGTTCGTCGCCCCCATGGCGGGCGTGACCGACCGGCCGTTCCGCATGCTGTGCCGCGAGCTCGGTGCCGGCTATGCCGTGAGCGAAATGGTCACCTCGCGCAAGGAGCTGTGGAACTCCCTCAAGACCTCGCGCCGCGCCAACCATGAGGGCGAGCCGGGTCCCATCGCAGTGCAGATCGCCGGCACCGATGCCGCCATGATGGCCGAGGCCGCGCAGTACAACATCGAGCGTGGCGCCCAGATCATCGACATCAACATGGGCTGCCCTGCCAAGAAGGTCTGCAACAAGTGGGCCGGCTCTGCATTGATGCGCGACGAGCCCCTGGCGCTGGAGATCGTCGAAGCAGTGGTTCGTGCTGCGGCGCCGCATGACGTACCGGTCACGCTCAAGATGCGCACCGGTTGGGACGAAGATCACCGCAATGCCGTCGCGCTGGCGCGGCGTTTCGAAGACGCCGGCGTGCGCATGCTCACGGTCCATGGCCGCACTCGCGAGCAGGGCTACAAGGGGGAGGCCGAGTACGACACCATCGCCGCGGTCAAGTCGGCTGTGCGCGTGCCGGTGGTTGCCAACGGCGATATCGACTCGCCGGAGAAGGCGCGCGATGTGCTGGCGCTCACTGGCGCCGACGCGCTGATGGTCGGCCGCGCTGCGCAGGGGCGGCCCTGGATCTTTCGCGAGATCGTGCACTTCCTCGCCACCGGCACGTATCTCGCACCACCGCTGGTGGCCGAAGTGCGACGCCTGATGCTCGACCACCTGCAGCAGCACTACGCGCTCTACGGCGACTACAGCGGCGTGCGCACCGCACGCAAGCACATCGGCTGGTATGTGCACGACCTGCCGGGCGGCGAGCGTTTCCGCAACGAGATGAATGCCATCGAGGATTGCGAGGCGCAGTGGCGCGCGGTCGCGGACTTTTTCGACTTGCTTGCGCAGCAGATGGACCGCATTCCGCTCGACGAAGGCGGAAGCACGCGGAGGCGCAGCGCTGAGCAGGCCGACGCATTGGCATGAATGAACAAAGAAAAGAAGAGCAGAGGGCCATGAGCAAAAAGCACATTGAAGACTGCGTGCGAAGCAGCCTGGACAGCTACTTCCGCGATCTGCGGGGCACCGAGCCCGATGGCATGTACGACATGCTGGTGCGCGTGGTCGAGAAACCCTTGCTCGACGTCGTCATGACGCGGGCCGAGGGCAACCAGTCCAAGGCCGCCCAATGGCTGGGCCTGAACCGCAACACGCTGCGCAAGAAGCTGGTCGAACACAAACTCCTGAAATAGCCCCCATGGCACTGACTGCACTGATCTCCGTCTCCGACAAGACCGGCATCCTCGAATTCGCGCAAGCGCTGCATGCGTTGGACATCCGCCTCCTGTCTACCGGCGGCACCGCCAAGCTGCTGGCCGATGCGGGCCTGCCCGTCACCGAGGTGGCCGAGCTCACCGGCTTTCCCGAAATGCTCGACGGCCGGGTAAAGACCTTGCATCCCAAGGTGCACGGTGGCCTGCTGGCGCGTCGCGATGTGCCTGCCCATATGGCGGCGCTCGCGCAGCAGGGCATCGACACCATCGACCTGCTGGTGGTCAATCTCTATCCCTTCGAGGCCACGGTCGCGAAGCCCGACTGCACACTCGAAGACGCGATCGAAAACATCGACATCGGTGGGCCCGCCATGGTGCGCAGCGCCGCAAAGAACTGGAAGGACGTGGGCGTTCTGACGGACGCCTCGCAGTATGCGCAGGCGCTTGCGGAGCTGAAGGCCGAAGGCCAGCTCAGCCGGAAGACGAAGTTCGCTTTCTCGGTGGCGGCCTTCAACCGCATCAGCCAGTACGACGGCGCGATCAGCGACTATCTCTCCGGCCTGCAGGAGGATGGCACGCATGCGCTGTTCCCGGCGCAAAGCAACGGCCGCTTCGTCAAGCTGCAGGACCTGCGCTACGGCGAGAACCCGCACCAGCAGGCCGCCTTCTATCGCGACCTGTACCCGGCGCCCGGCTCGCTCGTCAGCGCGAAGCAGTTGCAGGGCAAGGAGCTCAGCTACAACAACATCGCCGACGCCGACGCGGCCTGGGAATGCGTGAAGAGCTTCGATACGCCGGCCTGCGTGATCGTTAAGCACGCGAACCCCTGCGGCGTGGCGATCGGCAAAGACGCGCACGAGGCCTACGCCAAGGCCTTCAAGACCGATCCCACCTCGGCCTTCGGCGGCATCATCGCCTTCAACCGGCCTTTGGACCGCGCCGCCGCGGAGGCTGTCTCCAAGCAGTTCGTCGAAGTGCTGATGGCGCCCGGCTATGCGCCCGAGGCGCTCGAGGTGTTCAAGAGCAAGGTCAACGTCCGCATCCTCGAGATCGCGTTGCCGCCTGGCGGCAAGACGGCCTGGGAACAGGGGCGCAACCTGGTGGACGTCAAGCGGATCGGCTCGGGCCTGCTCATGCAGACGGCCGACAACCGCGAGCTGACGATCGACGAGCTCAAGGTGGTGACGAAGAAGCAGCCGACACCGCAGCAGTTGCAGGATCTTCTGTTCGCCTGGAAGGTCGCGAAGTACGTCAAGAGCAACGCCATCGTGTTCTGCGCAGACGGCATGACCATGGGCGTGGGCGCGGGCCAGATGAGCCGCCTGGATTCGGCGCGCATCGCCAGCATCAAGGCGCAGCACGCAAAGCTGTCGCTGCAAGGCACGGCGGTGGCGAGCGATGCCTTCTTCCCGTTCCGCGACGGGTTGGACGTGGTGGTCGATGCCGGCGCGCGCTGCGTGATCCAGCCCGGCGGTTCGATGCGCGATCAAGAGGTGATCGATGCCGCGGACGAGCGCGGGGTGGCGATGGTGTTCTCAGGCGTTCGCCATTTCCGGCACTGAGCGAACCCGATCAGAGAAACGGTACTTCAGCCGGCCGCCCTCATGCGCGCGGCTGCAAGGTCTTGAAGATGTCGTGCGCGGCCTCGATGGTGGCGGCGAGGTCCTCGTCGCTGTGCGCCGAACTCACGAAGCCCGCTTCGTAGAGCGCTGGCGCAATGTAGACGCCGCGAGCCAGGAGGCCATGGAAGAGCGCGTTGAATTTCGCGTTGTCCGTGACCATGACCTGGCTGTAGTTCTGCGGCAGTTGCTCGAGCAGGAAGAAGCCGAACATGCCGCCTTCGCTGTCGGCACTGAAGGGGACGCCTTGCGCCTGCGCCGCCGCCTTGAGTCCGTCGACCAGCGTGCGGGTCTTTCGAGACAGCGCGTCGAAGAAGCCGGGCTTCGCCACCTCCTTCAGGGTGGCGAGGCCGCAGGCCGTGGCCACAGGGTTGCCCGATAGCGTGCCGGCCTGGTAGACCGGGCCGAGCGGCGCCAGCTGCTCCATGATCGCGCGCGGCCCGCCGAAGGCTGCGAGCGGCATGCCGCCGCCGATCACCTTGCCCAGCACCGTGAGGTCGGGCCGTACCCCGAGCACGCCCTGCGCGCCGTGCAGGCCCACGCGGAAGCCGGTCATGACCTCGTCGAACACCAGCAGCGCGCCATGCTGGGTACACAGCTCGCGGCAGCGCTGCGCGAAGGCCGCGCTCGCGCGCACGAAGTTCATGTTGCCCGCGATGGCCTCGATCATCAGGCCGGCGATCTCGTGGCCGTGCAGGGTGAAGGCCTCCTCCAGTTGCCCGAGGTTGTTGTATTCGAGCACCAGCGTGTGCTGCACCACCTCGGGCGGCACGCCGGCCGAGGTCGGGTTGCCGAAGGTCGCGAGGCCGGAGCCGGCCTTGACCAGCAGCGCATCGGCATGGCCGTGGTAGCAGCCTTCGAACTTGATGATGTACTTGCGGCCTGTCGCGCCGCGTGCCAGGCGCAGCGCGCTCATCGCAGCCTCGGTGCCCGAACTCACGAGGCGCACCATCTCCATCGAGGGCACGAGGGCGAGAATGGCTTCGGCGAGCTCGATCTCGCGCTCGGTCGGCGCGCCGAAGGAGAAGCCCTCGGCCGCGGCGCGCTGCACCGCCTCGACCACCGCCGGGTGGCCGTGGCCCAGGATCATCGGGCCCCAGGAGCCGATGTAGTCGATGTAGCGACGATCGGCCGCGTCCCAGAAATAGGCGCCTTGGGCGCGCTTCACGAAGCGCGGCGTGCCGCCGACGGCCCGGAAGGCGCGTACCGGCGAATTCACGCCGCCAGGGATCACGGCGCGGGCGCGCTCGAAGAGGGTCTCGTTGGGATCAGTGTTTTGCATGGAGGGGTTGCGGCTACACGGAATGAGCAAGCCTGGGGCGAGCCGTCCTAGTGTCTGGTGTCGTGTGGCGGCAGGGCGAGATCGATGGGTGAGAGGGAGTCGTCATTCTCCTCGTCCTCCTCGGGTTGGGCCCAGAAGAGGCGGTCGGGCAATACATGGCCCATGCCAGGACGGAAACCAGCGTCCAGGCAGCGGTCCATGTAGCTCAGCGCCTCGGTGGCAGCGGCGGCCAGGTCGGTGCCGCTGGCAAGGAGTGCAGCCAGCGCGGCGGAGAGCGTGTCGCCGGCGCCTGCGAACACGGCGTCGAGCCGCTCGTACTTCTCGCTGGCGAGCACTGATTGCGGCGAAGCCAGGACGTTGTCGAAGTACTGGTCGGGCAGCACCATCCCCGTCACCAGCGTGTACGGCACGCCCATCTCCCCGGCGGCGCGTGCGATATCGCGCGCGCTGGGCGGGCGCTCGCCGGCCCAGTCCGGCAGCAGCCAGCGCCACAGAGTGCTGTGATTGCCGACCAGCACGGTGGTCTGCGGCAGCACCAGGTCGCGGAAGGCGTCGAGATAGGCCTCGATCTGCGTGTCCTCCCACCAGGAAAGATTGGGCATGTAGGCGACCACTGGCACATCGGGGTAGTCGGTCGCGGTCTCGGCCACGGTGCTCAGGTTCTCGGGGGAGCCCACGAAGCCCACCTTGATCAGCTGGACTTGCACGTCCTCCAGGATCGTGCGCGCCTGTTCGGCAACGGCCTCCTCATCGAAGGGAAAGTGGTCGAAGATCTCGGACGTGTCGCGCGCATAGGCACCGGTCACGACCGGCAGCATGTGGGCACCCACCGAGGCGATGGCCACGGCGTCGCAGGCGAGGCCGCCGGCGCCGCTGGGGTCGCTCGCGTTGAAGACCAGCACGCACGGCAAGGTCGGTTCGCTCTCGGCGCTGACTTCGTCGCTGGTGGGGTCGGTAAGATCGCTCACTTTGTGGCCTTGCTCCATTGGTAGTAAGTAAGTTGTCATGCGCAGCTGGGCCAACCAAATGGTGGCGGATCCGAGACGCTTATCACGCGATTTCTTGATACGTCTGGATACGATCGTTGCATTCTATGAACAGGGACTTTAAGCTGCGATGAACACGAAAACCTGGATGTGCCTGATTTGCGGGTGGATCTACGACGAAACGGTGGGGGTGCCCGAAGATGGTATTGCGCCAGGCACGGCATGGGCAGATGTTCCGATGAATTGGACCTGTCCGGAATGCGGAGCGCGCAAGGAAGACTTCGAGATGGTTGAAATCTGAAGCATGGCATAGGGGCCGTGCTTCTTACGCCCCGCGAGGGGCGTTTCGGTCTTAGAGTGTCACAAAGGAGCGGCGAGAATGAGCTCGAATGGATCCGGTTACAAGGTTCTCGTCATCGACGACAGCAACACCATCCGGCGCAGTGCCGAAATCTTTCTCAAGCAGGGCGGCCACGAGGTGCTGCTGGCGGAGGATGGTTTCGACGCGCTGTCGAAGGTCAACGACCACAAGCCGCATCTGATCTTCTGCGACATTCTCATGCCGCGCCTCGACGGCTACCAGACCTGCGCCATCATCAAGAGGAACGCCCACTTCTCCAGTGTGCCGGTCGTGATGCTGTCTTCCAAGGATGGCGTATTCGACAAGGCGCGCGGCCGCATGGTCGGGTCCCAGGACTACCTCACCAAACCCTTCACCAAAGACCAGCTGCTGCAGGCCGTGCAGCAGTTCGGCGTCGTTTCGCAGGAAGTGCAGTAATGGCTATTCGCAAAGTGCTCGTGGTCGACGACTCCAAGACGGAGTTGATCTTCCTGACCGATCTTCTCCAGAAAAACGGCTTCTCGGTGAAGACGGCCGAGAACGCCGAGGACGCCATGCGCCGCCTCGAGGAAGAGCAGCCCGACCTGATCCTCATGGACATCGTGATGCCGGGCCAAAATGGCTTCCAGCTCACCCGCGCGATTGCGCGCAACCCGCAGTACGCGTCGGTGCCCATCATCATGTGCACCAGCAAGAACCAGGAGACCGACCGGCTCTGGGGCATGCGGCAGGGCGCTCGCGACTACATCGTCAAGCCGGTGAATGCGGCCGAGCTGATTGCCAAGATCAGCGCGCTGGCCTGACCGCCAGGCTTTTTCTTCCTCTCTCGTACATGGCCAACCGCGACGCTCTACGCGCTTTCCAGTCCCGGCTCGCCAGTCGCCTGCAGGCGGCGCGCACTTCGGGCGTGTCCGCCTCCTGGCTCGCCGTCGAGGCGGGCGAGGCGAAGTATCTGTTCCCGCTCGGGCATGCCGGCGAGATCTTCCCCTGGACCCCTCCGCAGCCCGTGCCTTACGCGCAGCCCTGGTTCCTGGGCGTCGCCAACCTGCGCGGCGGCTTGTACGGCATCGTCCAGCTGTCCACCTTCGCTTCCGGCGATGCTCCCGCAGCAAGCGAGGCGTCACGCGCCCAGTCGCGCCTGGTGGCGCTCAATGAAATGCTGGAAGTCAACTGCGCACTGCTGATCGACAGGCTGGTGGGCCTGCGCGGCGTGGAAGCCTTCACCGCATCGCAGCCCCCGGATGGCGACGCCCCTGCGTGGATGGGGCATGCCTACACCGACGCGGCCGGTGAGCGCTGGCAGGAAATCAACCTGCAGGCGCTGTCGCAGCAACCGCAATTTTTGAGTATCGGCGCCTGAGCGCAGCGCCTTGCACCGACCACTTACCTGAAGGACCGACCGTGAGCTCGATCGCCGACAAGTTCAAGAAATTCCTGCCTGTGGGTGGCGACAACGTCACCGTGCGTGTCGACAGCGGGTCGACGTTGTCGATGGACGGCGGCGACACCTTGCAGCCGCCCGAGGAGAAGACGGTGCGGATCCGACGCGATTCCACCACCGATGCGAAGCCCGAGCCTGTGGTTCTCGCCATGGACGCCGCCAACGACCAGTCCCCGGCCGCCGCGATGGACAACGACCCCGTCCTGGCCGAAAGCCCCGGCGCCGCGCCCTCGGAGCCGGCTGCCGGCGGGGGCTCGCTGCGCTCCAATCCCGCGCGCCAGCAGCGCGTGCTGGCGATCGTGCTCGCCGCCGTGGTGCTCCTGCTGCTGCTGGTGGCCGGCTCCGCCATCCTGCGCGCCGAACGGTTGGCGCAGCAGGTGGCTGCCACCGGCCAATCGCTGATGCAATCGCAGCGCCTGGCCAAGTCGGTCTCGCAGGCCCTGGTGGGCAACGTACCGGCCTTCACGGAGGTGAAGGAGAGCGCGGACGACCTGACGCGCCGCGTGCAGGGCCTGGCCAACGGCGACGACGCGCTCAAGCTGGAGCGCGTGGGCTCCCAATACGACGCCGAGCTCGCCAAGATCACGCCGCTGGTCGAGCGTGCCGACAGGAGCGCGAAGGCGGTGCTGGCGCAACAGAAGATCCTGACCCAGGTCGGCACCGCGCTGCGCGATATCAACCGCCAGTCGTCGGACCTGCTCGAAATGACCGAGACGGTCGCCTCCCTGAAGATGCAGCAGAACGCGACGCTGCCGGAGATCTCGGCCGCAGGCCAGCTGGTGATGCTGACGCAGCGCATCGGCAAGTCGGCCAACGAATTCCTCACGGTCGAGGGTGTGAGCCCCGACGCCGTGTTCCTGCTGGGCAAGGACCTGAATACCTTCCAGGAAGTCACCCGCGGCCTGCTCGAAGGCAATGCCCAGCAGCGGCTGCCGGGCACGCGCGACGCGCAGACGCGTCAGCAGCTCGAGACGATCCTCAAGACCTATGAGCAGACCCGGACGCAGGCTGGCGCCATCCTCGGGAACCTCCAGGGCCTGGTGGCCGCACGCGAGGCGCAGGCCGCGATCCTGGCCGACAGCGAGCCGCTGCGCACCGCGCTCGGCGACCTGCAGGAGAAGCTGTCGGCGCGCACCGGCCTCGGCGCCGGTACGGTGGTGATGCTCTTCGTGCTGTCGCTGGCCGCGCTGGCGCTCGCTGGTGCGATCGGCTTCGTGCAGGTGCGCGAAGGCCGCGAGCGGGCACTGGCCGCCGAACGCGAGCGGATCGCGGCCGAGCGCGCCAGCGAGGACGCCAGCCGCGTCAATGCCGCCAACCAGGCGGCCATCCTGCGGCTCATGAACGAATTGCAGACCGTGGCGGAAGGCGACCTGACCCAGGAAGCCACCGTGACCGAGGACATCACCGGCGCCATCGCCGATTCGGTGAACTACACGGTGGAGGAACTGCGCTTGCTGGTGGGCAACGTGCAAAACACGGCCACCCGCGTGGCGCAGACCACCTCGCAGGTGGAAAGCACCTCGACCGAGCTGCTGGCCGCCTCGACCGAGCAGCTTCGGGAGATCCGCGAGACTGGCCAATCGGTGCTGACGATGGCGGAGCGCATCAACGGCGTCTCTTCCCAGGCGCAGGAATCGGCCACGGTGGCGCGCCAGTCGCTGGAGGCTGCGTCCTCCGGCTTGCAGGCGGTGCAGAACGCGATCGGCGGCATGAACTCCATCCGCGACCAGATCCAGGAAACCTCCAAGCGGATCAAGCGCCTTGGCGAATCGTCCCAGGAGATCGGCGAAATCACCGAGCTGATCTCGGACATTACCGAACAGACCAACGTGCTGGCACTGAACGCGGCCATCCAGGCTGCGTCCGCCGGGGAGGCCGGCCGCGGCTTTTCGGTGGTGGCGGAAGAAGTGCAGCGGCTGGCGGAACGCTCTGCCGACGCCACGCGCCAGATCTCTGCACTGGTGAAGGCCATTCAGACCGACACGCAGGACGCGGTCGGCGCCATGGAGCGCTCCACGCAGGGCGTGGTCGAGGGGGCCAAGCTCTCCGACAACGCCGGTACTGCGCTGTCGGAGATCGACCGCGTGTCGCGCCGGCTGGCCGAGCTGATCGAGCAGATCTCGCAGTCCGCATCGCGCGAAGCCGATTCGGCCAACGTGGTCGCCGCCAACATCCAGCACATCTTCGCTGTGACCGAGCAGACCGGCGAAGGCACGCGCACCACTGCACAGCAGGTGCGCGAGCTCTCGCACATGGCCGAGGAACTGCGCCAGTCGGTGGCCCGCTTCAAGATTGCCTGAACCCCGAGCATCCAACGTGTCGATCCAAAGCCCCGCCACCGCCCCAAAAGCCGGTCCCGCGCCGGCCCATGAAGATCTCGGGCCGCTGGCCTGGGTGCTCGGAGAGATCCAGAAGTCGCTCGACAACGCCAGCAAGACGCTGAAGCGCTTCGCGCGAGAGAGCAGCGGCAGCGCCGAAGCCGACACCGCACCGTTGCGCCTGGCCAGGCAGCAGTTGCACCAGGCTGTCGGCGCGCTGCAGATGGTGGGGCACCCCGCCCCTGCGCTCGTGCTGGGCGCGATGGAGTTCGCCGTCCAGAGCTTCATCTCCGAGCCGGCGCGTTGCACCGAGGCCGCAGCGCAGAAGATCGACCGCGCGGGCTTCGCTGTGGCCGACTTCCTCAACGCGCAGCTGGCGGGCAAGACCGTGTCCCCGGTGGCGCTGTTCCCGCAGTACCGCGATGTGCTCGAGCTCGTAGGCAACGAGCGCGTCCATCCGGCCGACCTGTGGGACATGAATTGGCGCTGGGCCGAGATCAAGCCCTCGCCCACCCAGACGGCGATGGTGTACGACCCGGCGGTGCGCTCCAAGCTCGACCGCGAGGTGCTCAAGATCGTCAAGAACGGCGACGACCAGGCCGCGCGGCGGCTGCAGGCCCTGTGCCTGAGCCTTGGCCGCGGCGCCTCGCTGCCGCGCGTGGCCAGCTTCTGGACGCTGGCGGCCGGCTTTTTCGAGGCGCTGGCGCTGGCGTTGATCCCCGCCGACGCCCACGTCAAGCGCGCAGCCTCGCGCGTGCTGCTGCAATACGCCACCTTGGCGCGCGGCGACAACACCGTTTCCGACCGACTTGGACAGGACCTGCTGTTCTTCTGCGCCCAGGCCGTGCCGGGTCCGCGCGACGAGGCCGCCACATTGCGTGCGGTGCGCGCCGCCTGGGGCGTGGCCAACGAGCAGAAGATCGACTACACCATCGAGCAGTTCGGCCGCTTCGAACCGCAGGTGCTGATGCAGGCGCGCAAGCGCATCGAGACCGCAAAGGAAATGTGGTCTGCACTCTCCGGCGGCGACGTCTCGCGCACGCGCCAGGTGGCCGACACCTTCGCACAGCTCGGCGAGTCCCTGCAGAAGCTGCATCCGCCCAGCCTGCCGATGGTGCAGGCCCTGAACAACGCAGTCGACGCATCGATGCGCTCGGGCCGGCCGCCAGCCACCGAGTTGGCGATGGAGGTCGCGACCTCGGTGCTCTATCTCGAGGCCGCCTTCGAGGACCTCGACCCGCATGATCGCCAGCTCACGGCGCGTACCGTCCAGTTGGCGGGGCGCATCGAGCGCGCGCGCGAAGGTGGCCGATCGGAGCCGCTCGAGCCCTGGATGGAGGAGCTCTACCGCCGCGTGAGCGACCGCCAGACCATGGGCACCGTGGTGGGTGAGCTGCGCAGCCACCTGAGCGAGCTCGAGAAGTCGCTCGACCAGTTCTTCCGCCGTCCGACCGAGAAGGGCCTGCTGCGCACGGTGCCGACGCAACTGCTGCAGATGAAGGGCGTGTTCTCGGTGCTGGGCCTCGACCAGGCGGCCCAGACCGTGCAGCGCATGCGCGAGAACGTCGATCGCCTGTTGGCCGTTGAGGCATCCGCCAGCGACGCCACTGACTTCGACCCGCTCGGCAACAACCTGGGCGCGCTCGGCTTCCTGATCGACATGCTGAGCTACCAGCCGGCACTGGCGAAGCGCCTGTTCGTGTTCGACGCCGAAGCCGGCGAGCTCAAGCCCCTGATGGGCCGCCAGGCTGCCGAGGCAGCCGCGCCCGAGGCGGCGCCACCGGTGTCCTTCGCCTCGGCCTCCGGGCCGGTGTCTGTCACCGAAACCGTGCTCAGCGTCGAGGAGGTCGATGCCCAGATCGCGGCCAAGCTCGCCGCGCTGGCGACGCCGGCGCGCAAGGCGCCGCCGCCGCCGATCGAGGAAGTCAGCCGTCCCAGCGCGAGCTGGACTGCCAAGATCACGGGCCCGGCACCGCTCGAAGGCCTGCCCGATACCGAAGTGCGGGAGCTGGAGGAGGACGATCTCCAGAACATCTTCCTCGATGAGGCCCGCGAGGTGCTGCACAACGGCCTGGCCGCCGTCTCGGTGCTCGGTTCGCGCCCGGACGACAACGCCGAGCTGACGGTGCTGCGCCGCGCCTTCCACACCCTCAAGGGCAGCTCGCGCATGGTCGGGCTGATGGACTTCGGCGAGGCCGCCTGGTCCTTCGAGCAGGTGCTCAATACCTGGCTGGCCGACCAGCGTCCCGCGACGCCCGAGCTGCTTGCCGGCACGCGCCGCGCGCTGACCGATTTCGCGAAATGGGTCGAGGCCATCGCCTCCAACGAGCCGCACGGCTGGCAATCCGCGCCATTCCGCAGTATTGCGGAGTCCTTGCGCACCGGCGAGCCGATCGCGCCGCACGCGCCAGTGGCCGACGCCGACACCCTGGTTGCGGCGGCGCGCCACATCGCAGCCGAAGAGACCCTGGCCGACGTCAAGGCCGCGCCCGAGGCGCAGTCCGAGCCGCTGCCGCAGCCCGAACCGCTGGCCCTGCCCGAATTGCCCGACCTGGAGTTGGGGCCGCTGACTTTCGATGCGCCCGCAGAAGCGCCGCCCGTCGCCGATGCGGAACCCCCGCGCGCCGAGGTGCAGCCACATCCCGCCGCTGCCGACGACGACTTCGCCTCGACCGATTTCCTCGACTTCGACGACCGGTCAAAGTCGCCGCTGGAGGCGCCGCAACTCCCGGCGGACCTGGAAGACATCGACTTCCTCGAGACCGCGCAGGCGAGCATCGAACCCTCGCTGCCCATCCCGACCACCGAGCCTGCAGCCGAGCTCCAGCCCGATGCACTTCCCGTGCCCCTGCTGAAGGAAGCGTCGGTCGACGAGGAGCCCGGGCACGAGCCCTTGCCGGAACTCTCGCTGGAACTGCGCCTGGAGTCTGCTCCCGAAGAAGCCTTCGCCGAGCCACGCGTCGAGGCGGAGCCCGAACCCCAACCCCTGCCCGAACCGCCCGCCGCCACGCCTGCGTTCGCGGAAGCCCTGCCCGCGGACATGCCGCCGGTGGCTGGCGTCGACGACCAGGTCAAGGTGATCGGCCCGCTGCGCATCGGTATCGCGCTCTACAACGTCTACCTCGTCGAGGCCGACGAATGGTCGCGGCAACTGGCCCATGAGGTCGGTGAATGGGCGCTCGAATCGCACCGGCAGGTGCCGGAATCCGCGATCAACCTGGCCCATTCGCTGGCGGGCAGTTCTTCGACCGTCGGCTTCCAGGGACTGTCGGACATGGCGCGTTCCTTCGAGGCGGCGCTGCAGCACCTGTACATGCAGGGCCGCGGCGGCACGCCGGCGCAGGGCGCGGTATTGGTGGCGGCGGCCGAGGAACTGCGGCGCCTGCTGCACCAGTTCGCGGCCGGCTTCCTCAAGGAGCCTGCCGTCGCGACGCTGCGGGCCCTGCGCGAGGTGGCGGAGTCGCCGATGCCCCTCGAGATCGGCGAGACGGCTGCAGCCGCCGCTGCGGTGCTGCGTCCCGGCGGCGCCGATGTGGCGCTCGACGAGGGCGATGACGCGATCGACGTGGCCGATGCGGTCGATGTCGACCTCTTCCCGATCTTCGAGGAGGAGGCGGCCGAACTGCTGCCGCAACTGGGCAGCGCGCTGCGCGAATGGTCGCAGCACCTGGACGACCCGGCCCCGCGTGCCGCGACCTTGCGCACGCTGCACACGCTCAAGGGCAGTGCCCGGCTGGCTGGCGCCATGCGCCTGGGCGAGCGCGCGCACCGCATGGAATCCGAGATCGAAGCGCTCCGCGCCGACGGAGCCGACCGCGCTGCCGTCGAGCAGCTGCTGGCGCGCTTCGACGCGCTGCAGGCCACCTTCGATGAGCTGCGCGCCGCCGATGAGGCGATGCAGAGCGAAGCGGCGAAGCGGGCCGTTGCCGTGCCCCTCGCCGCCGAAGCACGTCCGGAAGCGCCGGAGATCGAGGCCGACGCCGAGTTCGTCCCGCCAGCGGACGACCGATCCGACGACCAAGCGCCGCGTCCCGCAGTGGCGCTGCCTTCTCCCTCCGCCCTCACGCCGCTGCGCCCGTTGTCCAGTCAGGCGGTGCGCATTCGTACCCACCTGCTCGACCGCCTGGTGGCGCAGGCCGGCGAGGTCATCATCACCCGCTCGCGCCTGGAGGCCGAGCTGGGCCAACTGCGCAGCTCGCTCGGCGACCTGACCGGCAACCTCGATCGCCTGCGGCAGCAGCTGCGCGACATCGAGGTGCAGGCCGAGAGCCAGATGCAGTCGCGCCTGGCGCAGGCCAAGGATTCGCAGCAGGGCTTCGACCCTCTCGAGTTCGACCGCTTCACGCGCGTGCAGGAGCTCACCCGGATGATGGCGGAGTCCGTCAACGACGTGGCGACCGTGCAGCGCACGCTGCAGAAGACGGTGCAGGCCACGGAAGACGACCTCAGCGCGCAGGCGCGCCAGACGCGCGAGCTGCAGCGCGGGCTGCTGCGCACGCGCATGGTGGAGTTCGAGGGTATTTCCGAGCGCCTCTACCGCGTGGTGCGGCAGGCCTCCAAGGACACCGGCAAGCAGGTGCGCCTGGACATCGTCGGCGGCAGCATCGAGATGGACCGTGGCGTGCTGGACCGCATGACACCTGCTTTCGAGCACCTGCTGCGCAACTGTGTGGCGCACGGCATCGAAGACGCGGCGGCGCGCGAGAAGGCCGGCAAGGAGCCGAGTGGCCTGATCGCCATCGAGCTGCACCACGAGGGCAACGACGTTTCCGTGAGCTTCCGGGACGACGGCGCGGGGCTCAACCACCCCCGAATCGTCCAGCGCGCTCGCGCGCTGGGCCTGATCTCCGCGGATCACCAGCCGAGCGAGGACGAGGCGGCCGAGCTGATCTTCACCCCCGGCTTCTCGACCGCCGAGCAGGTGTCCGAACTGGCCGGCCGCGGGATCGGCATGGACGTGGTGCGCGCACAGGTCGCAGCACTCGGCGGCCGCATCGAGATCCAGAGCAAGCCGGGCGAGGGTACGCAGTTCAAGTTGGTGCTGCCGCTGACCACGGCCGTGACGCACGTCGTCATGCTGCGTGCCGGCGCCACGTCGATCGGCGTGCCGTCGAACCTGGTGGAACTGGTGCAGCGTGCCGGTGCGTCGGAGCTCGAAACCGCCTACCTGGAGCAGCGCTATCCCTTCGGCGGCGAGCAGGTGCCCTTCTTCTGGGCCGGTGCGCTGCTGCAGTCCTCCGCACGCAGCGAGCGCGGGACGGCCAAGGCCAACACCATCGTCGTCGTGCGAAGCGCAGCCCAGCGGGTGGCCCTGCATGTGGACGAAGTGCTGGGCAACCAGGAAGTGGTGGTCAAGAACCTTGGTCCCCAGCTCTCTCGATTGCCGGGCATGGCCGGCATCTCGGTGCTGGCTTCCGGTGCGGTCGCGCTGATCTACAACCCCGTCGCATTGGCCGCAGTGCATGGCGAGCAGGCGCGGCAGTTCCAGGCCAGCGGTGCATCGGCCGCTGCCTCGATGCGCGGCGCGAGCGCCGTTGTGGCCCCGACGGCGCCGCCGCAGATCCCGCTGGTGCTGGTGGTCGACGACTCGATCACCGTGCGCCGGGTCACGCAGCGCCTGCTGCAGCGCGAGGGCTATCGCGTGTCGCTGGCGGCCGACGGCCTGCAGGCGCTCGAGCGTCTGCAGCAGGAGCGGCCCGCGGTGGTGCTGTCGGACATCGAGATGCCGCGCATGGACGGCTTCGACCTCGCCCGCAACATCCGTGCCGACGCCTCCCTGGCCGGCCTGCCGATCATCATGATCACGTCGCGCATCGCGGAAAAGCACCACGACCATGCGCGCGCGCTGGGCGTCAACCACTATCTCGGCAAACCCTACGCAGAAGACGAGCTCCTGCGGCTGGTGCGGCACTACACCAGTGCCGAGGTGCCGCAGGCAATGGCGGCCTGAGCGGGCCGCGCGGCACTTCAGGCGCGGCCCTTTCTTTCATCCTTCGCCTCGCGCACGACCGCATAGCGCTGCAGCGTGCGCGCCCGCGCCTCGGCGTGGTCGACGATAGGTCGGGGATAGTTCTCGCCCAGCCGCACCCCGGCCGCCTCCAGTTCCAGCGGTGCCGCCGTCCAGGGCGCGTGGATGCTGGTGCTCGACAGTTTCCCGAGCTGAGGCAGGTAGCGGCGGATGAACTTCCCGTCGGGGTCGAAGCGCTCGCTTTGCGTGACGGGATTGAAGATCCGGAAGTAGGGCTGCGCATCGCAGCCGCTCGAACTGGCCCATTGCCAGTTGCCGTTGTTGGATGACAACTCGAAGTCGTTGAGCTGCAACGCGAAGTAGCGCTCGCCCCGCTGCCAGTCCAGGCCGAGGTTCTTGCACAGGAAGCTGGCCACGACCATGCGCAGGCGGTTGTGCATGTAGCCGCTCTGGTTGATCTGCGCCATGGCAGCGTCGACCAACGGGTAGCCGGTGCGCCCCTGGCACCAGGCCTCGAAGAGCATGTCGGCGTGCTTGCCGTGGTGCCACTGGATGCGGTCGTACTCCGGCCTGAAGCTCTTGCCTTCGCCGACTTGCGGGTAGTGCGCCAGCACCTGGAAGAAGAAGTCGCGCCAGATCAGCTCTGCGAGCCAGGTCGATGCGCCGGAATCGCCCTGCAGCGCCAGCTGGTGCGCCACGCCTGCGAGCTGGCGAACCGAGACAGTGCCGAAGCGCAGGTGCACGCCGATGTAGCTGGGCCCACGCACGGCCGGGTAGTCGCGCGCCTGGTGGTAACGGTCGACGCGCTGGAAGAAATCCTCGAAGAGCGCCGCGCCGCCTCGGCTGCCCGTCGGGATCTCCAGCTCGGAAAGATTGCTCTTCTCGAAGCCGATCTCGGCCAGCGACGGCACCGGCGCGCTCACGTCTGCCGGCACGGGCGCCAGCGCATCTGCGTGGCTGCGCACCGGGTAGGGCTTGAGGTAGAAGGCATCCACCTTGGCCAGCCAGGCGCGCTTGTAGGCGGTGAAGACGGTGTACGGCTGACCGGTCTTCGTCAGCAGCTCGTCGCGGTCGAAAACGGCCTGGTCCTTGTAGGTGTGGAAGCTGATGCCGCTGTTGGCCAGCGCGCCCAGGACCTTGGCGTCCCGTGCCAGCGCTGCGGGCTCGTCGTCGCGGTTCGCGAAAACTGCCTGCACCTGCAGGGTCCGCGCGAGCGTTGCGATCTCGTCCTCCGCGACCGCATGGCGCACGATCAGCCCGCCGCCCAGGGCGCGCAGCTCGGCCTCCAGCTCGACCAGCGATTCGCGGATGAACTCCACGCGCCGGTCCGCGCGCGGCAGCGCATCGAGGATCGCGCGGTCGAAGACGAATACGCAGAGCAGCTGCCGGCAGGCGCGCAGCCCGTGGTAGAGGGCCGCGTTGTCGTCCACCCGCAGGTCGCGGCGAAACCACATGAGGCCCTTGGCGTAGGTCTTGTCGGCGGCCAGTAAAATCGGCGGCATGGCCTTCGATTCTGCCCCGATGAACCTTACGCATCATTTCCTGATTGCGATGCCGGGTCTGACGGACAAGGCCTTCAGCCGCAGCGTGGTGTACCTCTGCGAGCACAGCGAGCGCGGCGCGCTCGGCCTCGTGATCAACAAGCCCAGCGACATCAATCTCGGAGTGCTGTTCGAGAAGATCGAGCTGCGCCTGGCGCGGCCCGAGCTTGGCAGCGCGCCGGTGTTCCAGGGCGGCCCGGTGCAGACCGAGCGCGGCTTCGTGCTGCACGAGGCGGTGTTCGGGGAAGGCGAGAAACCCAACGAGTCGGTCTACGCCTCGACCATGACCATTCCCGGCGGCCTGGAGATGACCACCTCCAAGGACGTGCTGGAGGCCCTGGCCACCGGCGCCGGGCCGCGCAAGGTGCTGGTGTCGCTGGGCTATGCCGCCTGGGGCGAGGGCCAGCTCGAATCCGAACTGGCAGAGAACAGCTGGCTCACCGTGGGCGCCGACCCGGCGGTGATCTTCGACACCCCCATCGAGCAGCGCTACGACAAGGCCTTGTCGCTGCTGGGCCTGCAGGCCTGGACGCTGTCGCCCGAAGCGGGGCATGCATGAGGGTTGAGGCAATGCCCGACAGCGCTGCCCCTCCTGCTCCCGTCCCCTCCCATTTCCAAAGCTTCCTGGCCTTCGACTTCGGGCAGAAGCGCACCGGCGTCGCGAGCGGCAATCGGCTGCTGCGCAGCGCCACGCCGCAGGCGACGATCAAGGCCGAGGGCGACGCCCGCTTCGCTCAGGTCGAGGCGCGCATCCGAGAGTGGCAGCCCGACGCCCTCGTGGTCGGGGTGCCCTACCACCCGGACGGGGCGGCGCACGACAACACGCGGGCCGCCCAGCGCTTCGCCCGGCAATTGAGAGGACGCTTTCGCCTCCCGGTCTACGAAGTCGACGAGCGCTACAGCACGACCGAGGCCCTCGCGGCGGGCGCACGCGACGCCGACGCGGCCTCGGCCTGCATCATCCTTGAACAGTTCTTGAGGAACCTCCCGTGAATACGATTCCAGACGCCGAAGCGCTCTATCTCGAGCTGCTCGCCGGCGTAAAGCCCTTGATGCGCCCGGACACGCGCCTGGTCGGCGTCACCTCCGGCGGTGCCTGGCTGGTCGAGCGACTGCAGAAGGATCTGGGCCTGCCCGGCGCGCCCGGAATCATCTCCTCGGCCATGCACCGCGACGACTTTGCGCGCCGCGGCATGGCGGCGAGCGCACAAACCTCGTTGCCCTTCGACGTGAACGGCGCCGACGTGCTGCTGCTCGACGACGTGCTCTACACCGGCCGCACCATCCGCGCAGTGCTCAACGAGCTGTTCGACTTCGGCCGACCGGGCTGTGTGCGGCTGGCGGTACTGGTCGATCGCGGCGGTCGCGAGCTGCCCGTTGCGGCCGATTTCGCGGCCGCGCGGCTCGAACTGCCGGCAACGCAGTCGCTCGCGCTTGCACGCGACGACCAGGGAGTCTTCAGCTTCCAGGTGGAGCAAGCCTGATGCTTTACAAACGCAACCCTCAACTCAACAAGAACGGCGAGCTGATCCACCTGCTGTCCATCGAGGGCCTGCCGAAGGCCATCCTCACGCAGATCCTCGACACCGCCGCCAACTTCACCAGCGTGAGCGACCGCGAGGTGAAGAAGGTGCCGCTCCTGCGCGGCAAGAGTGTGTTCAACCTGTTCTTCGAGAACTCCACGCGCACCCGCACCACCTTCGAGATCGCGGCCAAGCGGCTGTCGGCGGACGTGATCAACCTCGACATCGCGCGCTCCTCCGCGAGCAAGGGCGAGTCGCTGCTCGACACCATCGCCAACCTGAGCGCCATGGCCGCCGACTTGTTCGTGGTGCGGCACGGCGAATCGGGCGCGCCCTACCTGATCGCGCAGCATGTGGCGCCCCACGTGCACGTGGTGAACGCCGGCGACGGCCGCCACGCGCATCCGACGCAGGGCCTGCTCGACATGTACACGATCCGCCACTACAAGAAGGATTTCGCCAACCTCACGGTGGCGATCGTGGGCGACGTGCTGCACTCGCGCGTTGCGCGCTCCGACATCCACGCGCTCACCACGCTGGGCTGCGCGGAGGTGCGGGTGGTCGGCCCCAAGACCCTGGTGCCGGGCGACATGGCGCAGATGGGCGTGCGCGTGTGTCACACGCTCGAGGAAGGCATCAGGGATTGCGACGTGATCATCATGCTGCGGCTGCAGAACGAGCGCATGAGCGGCGCTCTGCTGCCCTCGTCGCAGGAATTCTTCAAGACGTACGGCCTCACGCCCGGGAAGCTGCAGCTCGCCAAGTCCGATGCGATCGTGATGCATCCGGGGCCCATCAACCGCGGAGTCGAGATCGACTCCGCGGTGGTCGACGGGCAGCAGAGCGTGATCCTGCCTCAGGTCACTTTCGGGATTGCCGTGCGCATGGCCGTGATGAGCATCGTGGCAGGTAACGAAGCATGAGAACCCTGATCACCAACGGACGCGTCATCGATCCGGCCAGCGCGCTCGACAAGCAGGCCGACGTGGCCATCGCCGACGGCAAGGTGCTCGCCATCGGCGGCAAGCCGGCCGACTTCAACCCCGAACGCACGCTCGATGCGCGAGGCTGTCTGGTCGTGCCGGGCCTCGTCGACCTGGCCGCCCGCCTGCGCGAGCCCGGCTACGAGCACGAGCGCATGCTGGAAAGCGAGATGGCCGCGGCCGTGGCCGGCGGCGTGACCAGCCTGGTCTGCCCGCCCGACACCGATCCCGTGCTCGACGAGCCGGGCCTGGTCGAGATGCTCAAGTTCCGCGCGGAGAAGATGCAGAGTGCGCGCCTCTTTCCGCTGGGCGCGCTGACCCGAGGTCTGAAGGGCGAGGTACTGACCGAGATGGCCGAGCTCACCGAAGCCGGCTGCATCGGCTTCAGCCAGGCCGATGTTCCGTTGAACAACACGCAGGTGCTGCAGCGCGCGCTGCTGTACGCCAGCACCTTCGGCTACACCGTGTGGCTGCGGCCGCAGGACCGCGACCTCGGGCAGGGCGTGGCCGCCAGCGGCCCGCTCGCCACGCGGCTGGGCCTGTCGGGCGTGCCGGTGGCGGCGGAGACCATCGCGCTCTTCACCATCATCGAGCTGATGCGTGCCACCGGCGCACGCGTGCACGTGTGCCGCCTGTCGAGCGCGGCCGGCGTGGCGCTGGTGCGTGCGGCCAAGGCCGAGGGGCTGCCGCTCACCTGCGACGTCAGCATCAACTCGCTGCACCTGGCCGACACCGACATCGGCTACTTCGACAGCCGTGCCCGTCTCAATCCGCCGCTGCGCCAACAGCGCGACCGCGATGCGCTCTCGGCCGCGCTGGCCGACGGCACCATCGACGCGCTGGTGTCCGACCACACGCCGGTCGAGGCCGACGCCAAGACCTTGCCCTTCGCCGAGAGCGAGCCCGGCGCGACCGGGCTCGAGCTGCTGCTGCCGCTGGCGCTGCAGTGGGGCGAGCAGAGCGGCGCGGGGCTGCTGCGCGCGATGGAAGTGGTGACTGCTGCTCCCGCCCGGCTGATCGGAGCCGCCGAAGCGGGGCGCCTGGCGCGCGGCGGGGTGGCCGATCTCTGCGTTGTCGATCCCGCGCTCGAATGGCAGGTGCTGCCCGAGGCGCTGCGCAGCCAGGGCAAGCACACGCCCTTCGGCGGCTACGCCTTGCGCGGCAAGCCGCGCCACACGCTGGTCGGCGGGCGGTTCGTCCACGGCTGAGGTCGACCGCGGCCCCGATGCAGTCCCTGTCCGCCTTGCTGAAGCTCATACGCGCGCTGGCTCATGCGCATGTCGGCTGGTGGACCATCCGCGCCCAGTTCCCCAAGCTCTCCAAGGCCGAGCGCGAGCAACGGGTGCAGGCCTGGGCAGCGCGAATGCTCGCGATCATGGGCATCCGCCTCGTGGTGCAGGGCACACCGCCGCAGGGCGGGCCG
This sequence comes from Variovorax stachyos, assembly GCF_051400855.1. NCBI lineage: Bacteria > Pseudomonadati > Pseudomonadota > Betaproteobacteria > Burkholderiales > Comamonadaceae > Variovorax > Variovorax stachyos. Next base: position 148,787 of record NZ_JBLFFN010000001.1, read on the forward strand.
CTGCTGGTCGTGAGCAACCATCTGTCCTGGCTGGACATCATCACCATCCACGCGGCGCGGCATGTGCGCTTCGTCTCCAAGGCGAACGTGCAGCACTGGCCCATGATCGGCACCCTGGCCAACGGCGCCGGCACCCTCTATATCGAGCGCGAACGCCGGCGCGACGCGCTGCGGGTGGTGCACAGCATGACCGAGGCGCTCAGCAAGGGCGACGTGATCGCGGTGTTTCCCGAAGGCACCACGGGCGACGGCAGCACCGTGCTGCCGTTCCATGCCAATCTGCTACAGGCCGCCATCTCATCGGGCGCGCCGGCGCAGCCCATGGCCCTGCGCTTCGCCGACGCCGTCACCGGCGAAACCAGCCTGGCTCCGCGCTACATCGGCGAGGACAACCTCGCGACCTCGCTGTGGAAGGTGCTGAAGGCGCCGCCACTCCTCGCAATCGTGCGATTCGGAGAGCCCCAGCCTTCCTGGGGCCGCGACCGCCGGGCCTGGGCGCTGTCACTGCATGCGGACGTGCTGGCTTTGTGGCGGGAGACGCACTGAGGCAGCGGCGCCGGTGCCACCAAAAAAACAGCGCCCCGGAGGGCGCTGTGCAACGGCGCCATGGGCGCCGGGGAGGAGGAAACTGTCGAGCTGTCTGTCCAGGAGGGCGCTTGCGGAAGATCAAAAAACCATGGATCTTTTCGCTAGCAGTTGCTGCAGCTTAGACGCGGGGTCCACTTCTTTCCTGCCGGAGAAGGCAATGCGCCCGCGTGGGTCGGGGCCTACAGCAAGGGTGGATATCAAACCGCTGGTTTCACCGAAGCGGCTCGCCGCGCGAATCATTCCCGGCTCTTGCGGGCCGTCGCCTGGTGAATCTCACCAATTGTTGCACCGCATCGCTCCGTCGGGCAGCGCTCGGCATCATTCGCGCCTCTTCAGCGAATGGACGAGCTCATGGACACGCTTCTTCTGTTGATTGCCATCAACTTTCTCGTCGTGCCTTTTCTGCAGGAGGCCGAGGCCCAGGGCCGTCGACTTCTGGGCTTCCCCCGCCTGCCCTGGATCCTGCGCCTTGCGCATGTACGCAGGTCGCATTGGTTCCGGCCCTTTTGCATCCTCGCTCTCTTCTTCCTGGCCGTTGCCGGGGCGCAGGCCCAGGCGGGGCGGGTGGACGTTGCGACCCTGCTGGTTCACTTCGTGACCATGCAGGTGGTGTTGTGGGCGGTGGTGGTCCTGAGCGTGCGCAGGCATGCCAAGGGCCGGTCCGACGGGAGCACGGTCGGCGAGCCGGCCGGTGGCAACCTCGTCGCACCGCCGCTGCACCGGCTCTGAGGCGAAAACGCAGACAGGCTGCCTGTGTACCGCGCGCTGATTCTCTTGTCCCTCGTCCTGCTGGGCGCTTGCCAGATTCGCGGCGAGCCCCGGCCACTTGCTTCGGAAGCCCTGCCACCCCCAACCTTCGTCGACGCCCCTGCGCGCTGCACCGCGGCGCGTGCCCGCTTCGCGCTTGGCCGGCGCATCACCGCTGCGCTGCTGGAGGAAATGCGCATGCGCACCGGAGCCCGCCAAGCGCGCCTCGTGCTGCCGACCGATCCCGACACACCCTTCGATGCCGCACGGCTGATCGTCGACATCGAGCCGAACGGCCGCGTGGTGGGCGTGCGCTGCAGCTAGCGCCCGCGCCTTGGCCCTGATCCAGGCGCCTCAGGTGCCGATGAAGGGACGCGGCAGCAGGCCCAGAAAATGGTCGAGCATCTGGAAGTGGTCGTCCAGCAGACGGTCCTCCAGGCCCGGCAGTGCCGCGATCGGGATCCACTCCGCAGCCGCCGCGTCGTCGTCCGCGCGTACCTCGGGCAGCGGCTGCCGGTCGCCCAGGTCGAAGTAGTGGCCGTGTGTGATCGTGCGGCCGCGCTGGCTGCGATCCGGGCGATCGAACACCTCCGTGCGGGCGAGGCAGGCGAGCAGTTCGGCGGGCGGCAGCGCCAGGTGCGTCTCCTCCTCGAGCTCGCGCAGCGCGGACTGCAGGGTGGTCTCGCGCGGCTCCAGGAAGCCCCCCGGCACCGCGTGCAGCCCCTTGCCGGGCGAATGGCCGCGGCGAATCAGCAGCACATGCCCGCTGCACTTGACGACGCAGTCCACTGTGACCAGTACCACCGGGTAGGGCGCCACCGACCATGCCGCGTCGTGCTGGCGCAGGAGCTCCCATTCCTGAGCCAACTCTGAATGCAGCGGCGTCGTCATCCAGCGGCGCAGGAAGGCGAGCGTGCCGGCGGGCACCGCGCGTGCCAGCACTTCGGGCGCCTCATTCGCGCCGCCGAAGATCGCCTCGCGCACGGTGGCCGCGCTTGCGCTGTGAATGCGTTCCGCGGCCTGCAGCGTCCAGCCCTCGAAGCCGTGCAGGTAGTCGCGCGTGGCGTCCTTCACATGGCCGATCAGCACCGTCGAGTGGGCCGCCGCAGGGGCCGCGCCCTGGGCGGCGAGCCCCGCATCGATCGCCAGGCGCGCCTCGGCGAACCAGCGCTCCTCGTCGACGTGATCGCGCAACGGCACGAAGAGCACGCGCGGGCGGTCGGCCTCGGCGAGCGACAGGCGGATCATTTCCGCACGTTCCTGCCACGTGAACGGGTTCTTCGGCGATCGTGCCTGGAAGGCCGAGCCGATCGCCACCACCACGCGCGAAGCAGCGACGAGCGCCTTTCGCAGGAGGGCGTGGTGCGCGTTGTGGAAGGGCTGGAAGCGGCCGATGAAAACAGCGACCTCGAACCTGGGATGAAGTGGTGCGGTCATGGGGCAGGCTTGGTGTGGTGCTTCATTCTGGCGCACATGTATCCTCGCGGTCCTTGGCCGTCGCGACAATGCGGCAGCGGAGAAAAGCAAGAAGGGCAGTCATGGCAGTTGCACGCATGGGACGCGCGTTCGCTCTCGTTGCCGCTATCGGGTTCGTTCTGGGATGCAGCGAGGCGGGCGGAGGCAGCGGGTTGCCGCGCGCCGCTGCCGATTGCAGCGTCACGCTGTACGGCGACAGCATCCTTTATGGCACTTACGGAACGACGCCCACGAACCGCCTGCCCGAACCGCCCGCCGCGGCCATCAAGCGCCTGCGGCCGGCCTACACGGTCGTCGATCGGAGCTCGCCGGGTGACTTCGTCAACCTGCGGCTGCCGGCGTTCCGGCAGGACCGCATCGACACGCGCATCGTCGTGATCCAGCATGGCATGAACGACGCCGGCAATCGTTTCGACTATGCGGAGCCTCTCCGGTCGATGATCCGCGGCGTGAAGTCCTTGGGAAAGACGCCCATCGTCACCGGTCTGTCGCGCCCACGGTCGGGCGAAGTCAGCACCCGCGATGCCTACGATAAGATCGCCCGCACCGTCGCCCAAGAAGAGGGCGTCCTCTTTGCTGACTGGGGCGCGGTCGCCATGACCGACGCGGACCTGCAGGACGCGCTCCATCCCGGACAGGACTACTCGCAGCGACTCGCCGAGCAGTTGGTGGCGGCCCTGGACAGGGTGGCGCCGGAGTGCCGCTGATCCGGAGCCTGGTTCATGCATCGAACCGTTGCCCTGCTCGTCTTCTCGGGAGTCCAGGCGCTCGACGTGAGCGGGCCCATGGACGTGTTCTCGGAAGCCAACCGGTTCCTGCCGCCGGAGGACCACTACGGGCTCGAGGTGGTCGGCGTGGAGCACGGCCTCATGCCTTGCTCGAATGGCCTTTTGCTGAAGGCCCACCGGCATTTTGGCGAAGCGCACGACGCCTATGACCTGCTGCTGATCGCTGGCGGCCCTGCGCTGGTTCGCCAGCACTTCGACCCGGCCTTGTACGAGTGGCTGACGCAGGCCAGCGCGCGTGCCGGCAGCTTTGGCTCGATCTGCAGCGGCGCGTTCATCCTGGGTCGCGCCGGCCTGTTGGCGGGACGCACCGTCACCACGCACTGGAATGACGCGGCGGCGCTCGCCAACCTGTGCCCCACGGCACGGGTCGAATCCAACCGGCTGTTCAACCAGGACGGCAAGCTCTACACCTCGGCCGGGGTGACGGCGGGCATCGATCTGTCGCTGTACCTGCTTGCGCAGCACCATGGACCCGAGGTGGCGCTCAACGTCGCGAAGCGGCTCGTGGTTTTCACGCAGCGGGCGGGCGGCCAATCGCAATTCAGCCCGTTCCTCACGCCACAGGCCGAGCCGAGCTCGCCCGTCGCGCAGGTCCAACGCCATGTGCTCGCGCACCTCGGCGATGAGCTCACGGTGGCCATGCTCGCGAAGGTGGCGAACATGAGCGAGCGCAGCTTCGCACGCGTCTTCGCGCGCGCCGCCAAGGTCACGCCTGCGGAGTTCGTCGAGCGGGCGCGCGTGGACGCAGCGCGCGTGATGCTGGAAAGCGGCAATGCGCCGCTGAAGACAGTGGCCTACCAGTGTGGCTTCCACGACGCGAACCGCATGCGTGCGGTGTTCCTGCGGCGGCTCGGCGTCACGCCCCGGCAATACCGGTCGAACTTCAGTGCGGCCCAAGCGCCGGCGAGCTCCGGTGCCTGGAAGCCGGCAGGAGAAGCGGTGCGGCCCGGGGTTGCGAGTGCCTCGGCGAATCCCGCGCCACAGCCGGTTGGCGGGAAGTAGTCGCTGTTTGGCAGATGCCGCGATGACGCCGGCGCGCAAGGGAGGTCGGTGCCCAGGACACTGGCATTTCCCTTTTTCTACTGAAGCATCCCATGACCGAATCGATTGCCGGCATCCGCATTCCGGACAGCCAGTTGGCCCGCGAGGCCACGCAACTGGTGCGCGACACCGAAACCGACCTGCTGTTCAACCACTCGCGACGGGTGTTCCTTTTCGGCGCACTGGCCGGCGAACGCCGCAGTCTCGCCTACGACCCCGAGCTCCTGTACATCGGCGCGATGTTCCACGACATGGGGCTGGTCGCCCCTTACAGCAGCGCGACCGAGCGCTTCGAGGTGGATGGCGCCAATGCCGCAAGAGACTTCCTGGTGCGCCACGGCATTGCAGAGCCCGACGTGGAACAGGTGTGGGACGCCATCGCGCTGCACACCACCCCGGGCATCCCGCAGCACAAGAAGCCGGTGGTCGCACTGGTGACCGCGGGGGTGGAGATGGATGTGCTGGGTCTCGCCTATGACGAATTCCCGGCCGAGCAGCGCGCAGAAGTCGTCAAGGCGCATCCGCGCGAGCCGAACTTCAAGGAGGGCATCATCGATGCATTTGCGAAGGGCACCCGCTTCAAGCCGGAGACCACCTTCGGCAACGTGAAGGCCGACGTGCTGGCGCTGAAAGATCCCACCTACAAGCGGCTCAACTTCTGCGGGATGATTCTCGGCTCCTCGTGGAACGACGGTGCCTGTGGTGTGCCTGGATGCAAGCACTGAGTGCGCTGGGGGGCGCCCGGTCCGTGGTGCCCTCGACAGGAATCGAACCTGTATCTGAGTCTTAGGAGGACCCCGTTCTATCCATTGAACTACGAGGACGGAGGGCGGTGGCGACTTTAACAGCTCGGGGGTCTCAATCGTATTTCACGGTGTAGATCAGGTCGATGCCGCTTTGCTGCCCGGCCTGGCCACGCAGCGTGAGGCGGCGCGTGAGGTCGTAGAAGATGAACAGGCTGCCCAACGTGCCCGAGAGGCTGCGCTCGTACGTCAGATAGAAATCCTTCGACAAGCGCTTGCCCACCGTGACCGCCGAATCGCGCACGTCGCCCCCGTTGCCCGGCCCCTTGAAGCCGATCTCGTCCAGCCCGAAGCGGCTCGCGAGCCCGCCGCCGGGGCTGCCCGAGCCGAGCCGGCCCAGCAGCGCCAGCGCGGCCTGCTGCAGCAGCAGCGATTCCCCGCCACTGCTGGCCGAGGCGCGGCCCAGCACCACCCATGACAGCGTCTCCGCGTCGGACAACGCCGGCTCCGAGTACAGGCGCACGCGCGGCGATTGCGCGGTGCCGGTGATCTGCACGCCGGCACGCTGCGAGATGTTGGGTCGGATGGCAAGGATGTCGAGCGCCGGGTTGTCGTAGGGACCATTGAAGCGCGCGATGCCGGTCTCGACGTCTAGCCGCTGGCCGTAGGCGCGGTACTGGCCCTTGACGGTGCGCACCTCGCCGGTGATGCGCGGCGGCGCGTTCAGGGCGGCGCTGCGGATCTCGAGCTTGCCCTCCAGCCTCGTCGTCAGGCCGCGCCCTTGCACCGCGAAATCCTCGCCGAGGTCGAAGCCGACGGCAATGTCGGGCGGCTTCGCGGTTTGCGCCTTGGCGGCTTGCGCGTCATCGCTGGCCGCGCGGCGCTGCGCGGCTTCGGCTGCCTCGCGGTCCTTGGCGGCGGAGCGCACCACCACGTCGCTGCCAAGGCCGGGCGCGCTCTCGTCGGGCAGGATGATCACCGCCCGGTCGGTCTTGAGGTTGCCGCGCACGTTGAACTGGCCACCGTCGAGCCGCGCCTGCAGATCGCCCGAGAGCGTGACCTGGCGATCGGTCCGAACCAGCACGCGCAGCGCGCGCAACTGGGCCTGAATCGCCATGCGGATGCCGGTGCCGCTGGCCGGTGCCGCGCCCCAGCTCAGCTCCCCGCGCGCCGACAGCGTGCCGCCGCCGCTGGCGGCCTCGCTGGCCGCGGTGCTGAGGTTGCCGCTCTGCCCCGGGATGCGGGTGCTGCTGCCGGCGCCGCCCTTGAGGGTGAATTCCGTGATCTCGATGCGCTGGCCGCTCAGCGAGGCACGCAGGCGCCCGTCACGCAGGTCCAGCCCTTCGACCAGCGCGCGCAGCGCGAGCTGGTCGGCCGACAGCGTGCCATTCCAGCGCGGCAAAGCGCGGTTGCCCGAGAGCGCCGCCTCGGCCTCCAGCGTGCCGGCCACGCGCCAGCCGGGAGGCGCCAGCATCGACCAGACGCCGAGATTGGGCAGCCGCGCCGTCACCCGCCCGGCGAGCGGGGCATCCGGTGCCCATTGCCAGCCGTCTGCGCGCTGCAGCACTTGCGTGCTGGCTTCGGCGCGGATCTGGCCGGCGCGTTCGCTGTCCCAGGTGAGGCTGGCGCGCACGGTGTTGCCCTCGGCGTCGAGGCCCAGCTCGGCCTGGCGCAGGCCGGCCGGAGTGCTGGGTCCTTCAGCGGCCGCATTCATCTTGCGCTCGCTCGCCGCCCCGGTGCCGCGGCTTTCGATGCGCGTGACCAGCGCGGCCTCGCCGGCCTGCACGCGAATGTCGCCGCTGGCGCGCGCGAGCTTGGCACGCGCGCGCAGCGTGTCGCCGGCTTCGATGTCCCAGTCGCCGTCGAACAGCAGGTCGCCGCTGATGCCCATCTCGGCCAGCGTCGCGCTGCCGCCCACCGCCTCGGCCCAGGCCATCGGCAGGCCTCGCAAGCGGCCCTGCGAACGCAGCCGGAAGGCACGGTTCGGCGCCGCGCCGCCGTGGCTGTAGCGCAGCGGTTCCCAGTCGACGCGCACCGTGCCCGGCGCCGGGCCGCGCAGCGCGGCGCTGGCGGCCGAGGCCTCCACCTCCAGTTGGCCGGCGTCACCGCTCCTCAGGGCGATGCCGAGGGCGCGTTCCAGTTCCAGCGTCCACGGTCCGGGGCGCTGGCTGTCATGCGCCTGCAGTCGCAGGCTGGCGATCGAGGCACGCCACTGCTTCGCGCGTTCCAGGCCGCCACTGCCGCGTGCGTCGAGGCTGAGCTTCTGCGTGCCGCTGCTGGCTTCGCCCTTGAGCGCCAGCGTGGCCTGGGCGATGCTGCCGGCCAGTTCCGCCCGCAGGTCGTGCAGCTGGATCTCCGTCGCCGCGCCATTGGCAGGCGCTGCCAGCCGAAGCGCCAGGCGGGGGGCCGAGAGCGTAGCTTCGACGGTCGGCTCGGCGCTGCCGCGTGGGGCCGGCGTACTCGCGTTCTGCAGGCGGCGTTGCACCGCCTGCCAGCCCCCTTTCCACGAAGCGTCGAGCTGGGCCCTGCCTTGTGCGCTGCTGCCCCCGAACACGGACGAAAGTTCGGGCAGGCTTTCCACCCAGCGTTGCAGGGTGGCGGCCTCATCGACGCGGGCCCGGAGCTCGCCCCCGCCGCTGGCCGGAGCAATGCGGCCCTGCAGTTGTGCGCTGCCGCCGGGCACGACGAGCTTCAGGTCGCCGTTGCCGGCCTTCTCGGCGACGCGCACCTGCAGCTTGCCTTCGAGGCTCGCGTTCGCTGCGTCGATGCGCAGCGTGCGCAGGTCCAGCACCTCGGACTGCCACTGGCCGCGTGCCAGTGCGCGGTCGAGGCGCAGGCCCTGCAGCGCCTTGCTGCCGGCACCGCCCTGGGCCTGCAGCGCGAGATCGAAGAGCAGCGCCTCGCCCCGCTGCTCTGCAGTGAGGCTGCCGCTCACCGGCGCGCCGGCCAGCTCGCTGTGCAGCGCCGCGGGGCGCACGCCGCGCACCCGGGCGCGCGCCTGCCAGGGCGCGGGCGCGGGGCTCCAGCGGCCCTGGGCCTCGATGCGGCCGCCGCCGGCGCGCACCGTGGCCTCGGGCAAGGTCCAGGTGCTGCCGTCGAAGCTGGCGCGAGCCTGGACCTGCTCGACAGGCAAGCGGCCGCTGTCCCACGGGCCGGGCTTCGCGTTGCGGATGTCGGCGCGGGCCTGCCACACCGTGCTGCCGGCGGGCGCGCTGCCATCGGGGCCGGCTTCGATCTCGCCACTCAGCAGCGTGCTTGGCGCCTCGGGCCACAGGAGAGCCACGTCGAGGTTCTGCAGCTGCGCCCGGGCGTCGACTACCGGCTGCGGCTGCCAGGGCGCGATGTTGGCCTGCAGCTGCGCCTGCATCGGCGCTGCGGCGCCGGGATCGGCGGGCCTGAGCTGGGCTGCCACGGCCAGCCGGGCATCGGCCGTCGCGAGCGTGCCCTTGGCGCTCGCCTCGGCCAGCACCTCGATGCCGCGGCCTTCGGCCAGCGGCGCGTGCACGCGGCCCTCGAGCGCAGCATCGAGCGCCATCGGCGCCGGGCCCTGCAGCGTGACCCGCGCGCCGTAGTGGCCCTCGGCAATGTCCACGCCGTCGACCACGAGTCGATGCTCGTTGCCCGCATAGCGATAGCTGCCCGCCAGCCGGTTCGCCTGGAGCGCGGGCGGGCCGGCCCAGCGCAGCGTGTCGATGCGAAACGGAAGCTCGACTTCCACCGGCAGCACGATCGGGGCCAAGGGCTCGAGCGGCTTGTCTTCCATCGGCCCCCGGCGCTCGATCAGCAGCTGCGCCGCATGCACCTCGCCGAGTTGAACCTTGCGCTTCAGCAGGGGCGCCAGCTGCCAGCCGATGGTGGCCTCGTGCACCTCCACTGCCAGGCTTTCGCTCTGCCAGCGCAGCCAGCCGATGCGCCCGCCGGTGCGCAGCGAGCCGGTGACGTCGCGGCTCTCCAGGGTCTGGCCGGCCGGCAGGTAGCGCGCGGCCCGCGCCAGCGCGAAGGCCAGCGATTGGTTCGAGCCCAGCCACCACCAGGCGCCCGCCGTGAGCACGCCCACCAGCAGGACCAGGCCGAGCAGGCTCCATGCCAGGCCGCGCACGACTCGACGGCCGCGCGAGCGCTTCGGCGGAGGGGAGGGGGGCCGCGCGTCCGGCTTCATGTTCAGAACGTGAAGCCCAGCCGCAGGTGCAGCCTGAACTTCTTCGTGTCGACGCCATAGGCCAGGTCGGCCTGCACCGGCCCCACCGGGCTGCGCCAGCGTGCGCCCACGCCGATGCCGACCTTGGTCTTGAGGTCGCCGGGCCGGTCGGCAACTGCGCCCGCATCGATGAAGACCGCGCTCTCCCACTCGGTCAGCTTGCCGCGGTAGACGAAGGGCCGCTGCCACTCGACGCTGGCCACGGTCATGTAGCGGCCGGCGATGATCTGGCCGTCGGTGCGCTCGGTGCCGATCTGGCGGTAGTCGTAGCCGCGCACCGTGGTGTCGCCCCCGGTCAGGAACATCAGGGTCGAAGGGATCTGCGCGCTCTGCTTCGCGGTCACGGCGCCTGCCTCGGCACGAAACTGGAGGCGGCTGCTGCGCGCCGCGCTCGCGCTGTCGCCCCTCGAGCCCCAGTCCAGCGGCACGATGCCGAGCCAGCGGCCGTAGATGCGCGTGAACGGCAGGTGCTCGCCGGTGAGCGTGTAGCCGGCGCCGAGCTCCAGCGCCAGTCCGTGGCCGCGCGTCGGCATGCCCGGGTCGTCGAAATAGCGGCCCGTCCAGCCCCAGTTGACGGACAGTGCCGAGGCCGAGGGCGGCGCGTTCACGCCGCGGTTCTGCGCATAGTCGTACTGCAGGAAGTAGTTGTAGTCGATGTGGTCGCTCGACTTGGCCAGGCCGCCGCGCAGCCGTCCGCTGTCGACCTTGTAGCTGCCGGAGGTCTCGCTCTTGAGTTGGCCCGCGCCGAACCGGCGCCAGCCCTTGTCGTCCGGCACGGCGTTCCATTCGGTGCCCAGCGACTTGGTTTCTTGGTCGATCAAGAGCTTGGAGACGGCACGCCAACCCAGCAGGGGCATGCGATTGTGGATGTGGTCCACCGACACCCGCGGCCCGCTGTCGGTGGTGAAGCCGACCCCCAGCACCACCTTCTGCAGCGGCGCCTCGCGCACCTGAGCGATCACGGGCGCCCACAGCGGGTTGCTGCCGTCGGTGTCGAGCGTGAGGAAGACCGAGTCGTAGTAGCCGCTGCTGGCCAGGCGCTGCTGCGCATCGAGCAGCTTCTGCTGGTCATAGTCGCTGCCGGTGGGCACGCGCGCGATGCGGCGTGCGGCGTCGGCGTCGTAGCGCTCGTTGCCGTGCACTTCCAGCGGGCCGAAGCGGTACGCCGGGCCCGACCGGTAGTCGACGCGCAGGCTGGCCGCGCCGCGATCGGCGTCGATCTCCGCCCGGCTCAACGCCACGCTGCCGTTCGGGAAGCGCTTGGCGGTGAGGCTGCGCAGCGCGGCCGACTTGGCGTTGTCCCAGCCGAGCTGGGTGAAGGTCTGGCCCGCGCGCAGCGGCCAGTCGTTGCGGATCGCCTCGCGCTGGGCCGCGGCGGCGGGATCGGTCGCAATGGCTCCGCTGAAGTCGATCTGCACCTGGCGCACCCGTGTGGGCTCGCCGGGATCGACCGTAATGCGCACCTCGCGCGGCGCCTTGGCGGCCGGCGTCTCGTTCAGCTCCAGCGTGAGCGCGGGCGCGAAATAGCCCAGGGTCGCGAGCAGCTCGCGCGCATTGCCTTCGGCGGCCACCATGAGGCGCGAGAGCTCGGTGGCGCCGAGGTCATCGATCTGGCGATAGCGCTGGATTTCCAGGTGGCGCTCGAGGTATTCGCGCACCGTGTCGGGCGCCTGCACCGTGACGCTGAAGGCCTCGCGCCTGCCGGCCGGCCTGTCGCCGCCGACGGGCCGGGCGCCCGCGTCTGCCTCGGCCGGCTCGCTCTTCGGCAGCAGGCTGCAGCCCTGCAGCAGCAGAAGGATGCCTGCACAAAAAAACGCCGGCATCCACGCCGGCGCGAGTGACCGAAACACCCTGAGCATGCGGCCATTCTGACAGCATGCCCGGCGCGGCCGCCGTAGGCGGGAGCCGCGGGCTGCCGCTCAGGCGCGGCCGGTGACCTTCCGTGCGAGCAGCCAGACCACCGGCGGCGTGATCATGCGCGCGAGGGCCTTGGCCCGGTCCACGCGATGCGTCTTCATGAAGACCGAGGCCGATTCATCGCCGTGCTGCTTGCCGGCCAGCGGGCTGCTGTAGTAGTAGGCGGCGACCGAGCGGCGCGGGCGGCCGTCCGGCGCCTGCAGCGGCTTGGTATGGCCGTGGTAGCTGACCGCACTATGCGGCAACAGGATGGTGCGCCCGAATTCGGGCTGCACGGTGGTGACGCAGCGGTCGTGCTTCTTGTCCCAGAGCTCCAGGCCGGAGCCCCAGTCCGGGTTCCATCCCTTGTTGAGATAGGTGATGAAGACCATCTCGTTCTTCAGCCCGAGATGCCGGTGGCGATTGAAGTCACGGTGCACGGCAAAGGTCGCGCCGGTGCGGCTCTCGTGCAGCCCGCCGCCGAACAGCTTGGGGTCGGCGAGCAGGTAGGGCACGCCGGTCAGCGAGGAAAGCCAGTCGATGAACCAGCCGGAATGGATGATGTCGAAGTACAGCTGCGTCGCCGGGCCCAGCGACGGAGCGAGCACCGAACGTCGCGTCGATTCGTAGCGGCTCTTGACTTCGGTCCAGGAGGTGCCGGGCTGGACATCGAACTCCTCGGCAACCAGTTCCAGCAGCGCCGGGTTGAACAGGTTCTCCAGCACCAGGTGCGGGAACGGAGAGGCGGCCATCAGCGCGTTGCGCAGGCGATCCCGCAGGGTCGCCGAGAACAGGGAACGGTCGACGAGCTCGGTCCGCGGCAGGCGTACGCCGCGGATGCTCACATAGTCGCTGGGCGGGAACAGCGCGTCGGGCGCCGCCGGGGGCAGCTTTTGCTCGAGAACCGGTGCCTCGAGCGGCAGCGAAAGAACGGCAGACATGGCGCAACACCTCCAGCAGGCGCCTCGTCAGAGAAGCGTCTGAATTGAATCCTTAGGTGTTAAATGTAACCTCAGGTCTCTGACCTGTGACAACTTTTTTCGCAGTCGTCACGATCGAACAACCGTCGGCGGAGCTGCGTGTGCCCCCCGCGCGCCGCCTACTTCGAGAGCAGTCGCATGGCTTCTTCGAGGCCCTTGAGGGTCAGCGGGAACATGCGGTGGGATACGAGTTGTTGCATGACCGCGATACTTTGCCGGTACTGCCACACACCCTGCGGCTCGGGGTTGATCCAGGCGAATTTCGGGAAGGTGTGGGTCAGCCGCTGGATCCACTCGGCGCCGGCCTCCTCGTTGTTGTATTCGACGCTGCCGCCCGGCTGCAGGATCTCGTACGGGCTCATGGTGGCGTCGCCGACGAAGATCAGCTTGTAGTCCTTGTTGTACTTGCGAATGATGTCCCAGGTGGCGAACTTCTCGGAGAAGCGCCGCCGGTTGTTCTTCCACATGAAGTCGTAGACGCAGTTGTGGAAGTAATAGAACTCCAGGTGCTTGAACTCCGTCTTGACGGCGGAGAACAGCTCCTCGACGCGCTGGATGTGCTCGTCCATCGTGCCCCCCACATCCATCAGCAGCAGCACCTTCACGTTGTTGTGGCGCTCGGGCCGCATCTTGATGTCGAGGTAGCCGGCGTTGGCCGCCGTCTTGTGGATCGTCTCGTCGAGGTCCAGCTCGTCCTCGTGGCCTTCGCGCGCGAACTTGCGCAGCCGCCGCAGGGCGATCTTGATGTTGCGCGTGCCCAGCTCCTGGCTGTCGTCGTAGTCCTTGTAGGCGCGCTGGTCCCACACCTTGACCGCGCTCTTGTTCTTGCCGGCGCCGCCGATGCGGATGCCCTGCGGGTTGTAGCCGCCGTGGCCGAAGGGCGAGGTGCCGCCCGTGCCGATCCACTTGCTGCCGCCCTCGTGGCGCTCCTTCTGCTCCTCGAAGCGCTTCTTGAGCGTCTCCATGAGCTCGTCCCAGCCCATCTTCTCGATCTTGGCCTTCTCCTCGGCCGTGAACTCGCGCTCCAGCGTCTTGCGCAGCCAGTCGAGCGGCACTTCCTTGGTGAAGTCCGTCACCAGCTCCACGCCCTTGAAGTAGGCGGCGAAGGCGCGGTCGAACTTGTCGTAGTGCTTCTCGTCCTTCACCAGCGCGGTGCGCGAGAGGTAGTAGAAGTCGTCGAGCCCGAAGGCGTCCTCCGAGTTCGGGCCGACCACGTCGGCCTGCAGCGCTTCCAGCAGGCTCAGGTATTCCTTGACGGACACCGGCAGCTTCGCCGAGCGCAAGGTGTAGAAGAAGTCGATCAGCATGGCGAATCACTCCGGGGTTCGGGACGCGGCTTGTCCAGCAGGTAGAGCAGTTGGGCCCGCACCTCGGGCCACTCGCCCGAGCGCAGGCTGTACATCACCGTGTCGCGGATGGTGCCGTCGCGGCGCAGCCCGTGGCCACGGATCACGCCGTCCTTGCGTGCACCCAGGCGCTCGATCGCGCGCTGCGAGGCGTGGTTGAAGTTGTCGGTGCGCCAGCCCACCACGTGGCAGCCCAGCGTGTCGAAGGCGTGCGCCATCATCAGCAGCTTGCAGGTGGTGTTGACGTGCGTGCGCTGGCAGCGCCGGGCGTACCAGGTGTAGCCGATCTCGACGCGCTTCACGGCGGGCAGGATGTCGTGAAAGCTGGTCGACCCGAGCACCGTGCCGCTCGCCTCGTCCGTCACCGCAAAGGCGAAGCGGTGGCCGGCCTCGCGGCCTGCGAGCGCTGCCTCGATGTAGTCGCGCGTGTCCTGTGGCTCCGGCACCGAGGTGACCCGGATCTTCCACAGCTCGCCATCGGCGGCCGCAGCGCGCAGCCCCTCTTCGTGCGCCAGCGCCAGCGGCACCAGCGCGATGCCGCGCGATCTCAGGGTGACCGGCTCGACGAATGCCATCTTTCGCTAACTCCTCGGTGAACCGTACCTTTTGGTGAACCAGGTCTTCGCCAGCTGCGCGCCGGCGCCACCGCCGAGGCCGATCAGCAGGATGCCGAAGATCGCATTGTTGCTGTAGCCGCCGGGACCGAAGGCATCGAGACCGAGCGCCAGGCCCAGCCATCGACCCAGCACCGCGCCCACGACGAACAGGACCGCCTGCGCAAGGCCGAGCAGCAGCAGGTGGCGGGTGGACGGACGGCCTTGGTTCATCGGTTGTGGCGTTGCATGAACACCAGCTTCTCGAACAAGGTCACGTCCTGCTCGTTCTTGAGCAGCGCGCCAACCAGCGGCGGCACCGCGACCTTGTCGTCCTTGCTCTGCAGCGCCTCGAGCGGGATGTCTTCGGCCACCAACAGCTTGAGCCAGTCCAGCAGCTCGGAGGTGGAAGGTTTCTTCTTCAGGCCGGGCAGGTTGCGCACGTCGTAGAAGGTCTTCATCGCCGAGGCGAGCAGCTCCTGCTTGAGGCCGGGGAAGTGCACCGCGACGATGCTCTTCATGGTGTCGGCGTCGGGGAACTTGATGTAGTGGAAGAAGCAGCGGCGCAGGAAGGCGTCGGGCAGCTCCTTCTCGTTGTTCGAGGTGATGAAGACGACCGGGCGGTGCTTCGCCTGGATCAGCTCGCGCGTCTCGTAGCAGTAGAACTCCATGCGGTCGAGCTCGCGCAGCAGGTCGTTCGGGAATTCGATGTCGGCCTTGTCGATCTCGTCGATCAGCAGCGCCACCGGCTCATCGGCCGTGAAGGCCTGCCACAGCACACCCTTGACGATGTAGTTGTGGATGTCCTTCACGCGCTCGTCGCCCAATTGCGAGTCGCGCAGCCGGCTCACCGCGTCGTACTCGTAGAGGCCCTGCTGGGCCTTGGTGGTCGACTTGATGTGCCACTGCAGCAGCGGCAGCCCGAGCGAGCCGGCCACCTCTTCCGCGAGCATCGTCTTGCCCGTGCCGGGCTCGCCCTTGACGAGCAGCGGGCGCTTGAGCGCGATGGACGCGTTGACCGCGAGCATCAGATCCTGTGTGGCGACGTAGTTGTCGGAGCCCTTGAATTTCATGGATGGCGTAGTGCAGAGAGGGGGTGGATGAAGGACCCAACATTCCATTCATCTGCGTCGCGCAACGCCCGAGTGCCTCACGCACGGGACTGCCAGGAGCCCCCGCATATAATCAAATGTTGACTTGAAAACCAGTTTTCCACGAGATTGTGCGCGCAAAATGAACAAGTTGTTGTCCACGGTATTTGCTCTCGCTGTCGCTTGCGTGACGGTCTCCGCCCAAGCCCAGAAGGTCACGGGCAATGCCGAAAACGGCTCGAAGAAGGTGGCGATGTGCATCGGCTGCCACGGCATCATCGGCTACCAGGCCAGCTTTCCTGAAGTGCACAAGGTCCCGATGATCTCGGGCCAGAGCGAGACCTACCTCGCCGCGGCCCTCGCAGCCTACAAGAGCGGCGACCGCAAGCATCCCACCATGCGCGCCATTGCCGATTCGCTGAGCGAGCAGGACATCGCCGACATCGCGGCCTACTACAGCCGGCTCGGCCTGGAGGAAGGCGATGCACCGCCGGCCGCCGTTGCCAAGCAACCCAGCGAGCGCGTGCAGGGCCTCATCTCGCGCGACAAGGACAACGCCTGCACCAAGTGCCATGGTGCCAACTTCAACACCCCGAACGACGGCACCGTTGCCAAGCTGGCCGGCCAGCATGCCGACTACCTCTACGTCGCTCTCAAGTCGTACAAGACCGAGAAGAACCTGCAGATCGGCCGCTCCAACGGCGTGATGAGCCAGCAGGCCAAGAAGTTCAGCAACGCGGAACTGAAGGAGCTGGCGAACTACATCAGCTCGCTGCCCGGCGAACTCAAGACGGTGCCGGAGTCGCGCATCCACCACGCGAAATAGGAAGCGCACCCACACAAGGACAAAGCCCGCTTTCAGCGGGCTTTGTTTTGTCCCGTCGCCCGGCTTTGTTTTTTGCGGGTCTATACGTCAAAGAACACCGTCTCGTTCGGCCCCTGCATGTGGATGTCGAGGCGGTACGTGACCTGCCCGCCCATCTCGCTGCGCTGCGCCACCAGCGTCTGCCGCCGCTCTGCCGGCACGCTGGCCAGCACCTTGTCGTCGGCGTTGGCCTTCGCCTCGTCGCTGAAGTAGATGCGCGTGAAGGCGTGCAGCAGCATGCCGCGCATCAGCACGATCACGTTGACATGCGGCGCTTCGCCGGGCGATTCGGCGCCGGGCTTGACGGTATGGAACACGAAGCGCTTCTGCGCATCGGTGCCGGTGCCCACGCGGCCGAAGGCGCGGAAGCCGATGGCCTGCGCGTCCTCCACCGACTGCGGATAGGCACCGGTGCCGTCGGGCTGGCTGATCTCGACCAGCGCGTCGTCGATCGGCTTGCCGTCGCCGTCGATCACCCGGCCCTCGATGCGGATGCGCTCGCCGCGCGCGTTGTCGAGTGCGAGCACGGCGTCGAAAGGCTGGTCGAAGTCGTAGCCGTACTGTGTGGCAGTCAAGCCGTAGGCGAAGTAGGGGCCGACCGTCTGCGAAGGGGTCTGGCCGAAGTTGGTTTCGAGTGCGCTCATCATGGTGCGTGTCTCCTGGGCTTCAGCGGTTTTCGAAAGGCGTCTCGTCGGCGCCGCGCAGCACCATGTCGAACACGTAGCCGAGCGCGTAGCCCTCTTCGGTGACGTCGAGGCTGAAATCGGCGATCAGCCGGTTGCGCACCTTCTCCGGCGTGCCGGTGATCATCGGGTCGTACTGCAGCAGCGGGTCGCCCGGGAAGTACATCTGCGTCACCAGCCGGCTGGCGAAGTGCTCGCCGAACAGCGACAGGTGAATGTGCTGCGGCCGCCAGGCGTTGGGATGGTTGCCCCACGGATAGGCACCCGGCTTGATGGTGAGGAAGCGGTAGCGGCCCTCGTTGTCCGTCAGGCAACGCCCGGCGCCGAGGAAGTTGGGGTCGAGCGGCGCATCGTGCCGGTCCACCTTGTGCACGTAGCGGCCGGAGGCATTGGCCTGCCACAGCTCCACAAGCGTGTTGCGCACGGGGCGGCGGCGCTCGTCGAGCACCTGGCCGGTGAGGATCATGCGTTCGCCCAGCGGCTCGCCGTTCTGGCGCGCATTGCGGGTGAGGTCGTTGTCGAACTCGCCGATGCTGCTGTGCCCGTAGACCGGTTGGCGCAGCTCGCTCAGCGAAGCCTTGAGCGGGATCAGCGGCTGCTGCGGCCCCCGCTTGGCGGTCGACTTGTAGCCGGAATAGACGTAGGAGGGATGGCTGGCCCAGTCGCGCGGCGTGAGCGTGGGCAAGGCGCCGGTCGGGGGAGCGGAAGAGCTCATGAACTTGTCTCCGGGTTCGTGGGAATGGCATCCACTCTATTCATGCGTGTTGCTGATGTAAATTGACGTTCTTGCGATTTTTCATAAGCATTGGTAATTGAATGGCCGCCAAGCCGGACACCTTCCTGCGCAATGTGCAGCTGCGGCACCTGCGCTGCCTGGTGGCAGTGGCCCAGGAGCGCCATCTGGCGCGCGCGGCCGAGCGGCTGGCGTTGAGCCAGCCGGCGGTGTCCAAGACCCTGGCCGAGCTAGAGGCCTTGGCCGGGGCCCGGCTCGTGGAGCGCGGCAGCGCGGGGCGGCGTGGGATCCAGGGCTTCACCGCCGCCGGCGACCAGCTGCTGGCGCACGCGCTGCGTGTGCTGGAGGCGCTCGACGCCGGCGCGCAAGCCCTGATGCCGTCTTCGGGCGAGCGCCTGCAGCGCCTGCGCATCGGCGCGCTGCCCAGCGTGGCGCCCTCGCTGCTGCCGGCGGCCTTGGCCGCGCTGCGCGAACGCCTGCCCCTGGTGCAAGTGCAGGTGCAGACCGGCGCCAACGGACCCTTGCTCGATGCGCTGCGCGCCGGCGAGCTGGACCTCGTGGCCGGCCGCATGAGCGACCCGCAGCTGATGGCCGGCCTCACCTTCGAGCTGCTCTACACCGAGCCCCTTGCCCTGGTCGCGCGCGCGGGCCATCCCTTGTCCGGGGCTGCGCCTTCGGTGCAGGACGTGCTGCGCTACCCGCTGGTGATCTACGGCGAGGGCACGATCCCGCGCCACCATACCGAGAGCTTTCTGTCGGGCCTGGGCCTGCGCCTGCCTGCGCATGGGACGCAGACGCTGGATCTCTCGGTCGCTCGCGCGCTGCTGTTGCGTTCGGATGCCGTGTGGTTCACGCCCATCGGCGCTGCCCGCGACGATCTCGCCAGCGGCCAGCTGGTGCGGCTGGCGGTGGACACCGCGGGCACCGAGGAGCCGGTAGGCCTGCTGCTGCG
Source organism: Variovorax stachyos (assembly GCF_051400855.1). Taxonomy (NCBI): domain Bacteria; kingdom Pseudomonadati; phylum Pseudomonadota; class Betaproteobacteria; order Burkholderiales; family Comamonadaceae; genus Variovorax; species Variovorax stachyos. Next base: position 167,507 of record NZ_JBLFFN010000001.1, read on the forward strand.
CACCGATGCCGAGCCTTCCGCGGCGCGCCAGGCGCTGATCGCGCTGTTGCGCGAGAGCGGAAAGGATCAGACGCGCGTGGCGCGCCGCTGAACGCAGGCCACGTAGGCCTCGCCGTCCGGCGGCCGGCCGGCGCGCTGGCTCTCCCACATCATCTGCCCCAGGCACTCCATCGCCTCGTGGTGCGCCTCCAGCAGCGAGTCCCGGCGCGCGGCCAGCAGCTCGACCGCCTGGCGGATGCCGCGCGGCTGGTCGATGGAGCACTGCTCGCTGATCGTCAGGTGCATCGAGAGATGCAGGAAGGGGTTCTCGCGCCCGTCGGCGCCGTCGTAGACACGCGCCACCGCGGCCTCGGCGTCGGCCAGCTCGGCGTGGTACTCGGGGTGCTCGTCGATCCAGCGGCTGGCGATGATTTCCAGCGCCTCCATCGGCAAGCCCTGCCGGCTCTTCGCGTAGACATCGCAGAAGAAGCGCCGCACTTCCTCTTGGGTGGGATTGAACATGGGCCGAGGTTAGCACCGGCCCTAGGAGCCGCGCCGCATCAGGCCGCTACATTGCGGGCCATGGACCGACTTGAAAACATCGAGACATTCGTCCGGGTTGCGCAGACGCAGAGCTTCGCCGAGGCGGCCCGGCAGATGCGCGTGGCCAAGTCGGTGGTCACCGCGCGGGTCAAGCAGCTCGAGGAGCACGTTGGTGCGCCGCTGTTCCACCGCAGCACGCGCGTGGTGCGGCTCAGCGATGTCGGGCAGGCCTTCCTGCGGGACTGCACCGAGCTCGTGGGCCGGGCCCACGACGTCATGGACCAGATGCGCGGCGCGCGCGCCGGCCCGACCGGTGTCCTGCGCGTCCATGCGCTCACCGGCTTCGTGCTGGGCCACCTGGCCTCGGTGCTGCGTGCCTTCCAGGCCAGCTACCCCGACATCCACCTCGAGCTGATCGTGAGCGACGCGGTGGTCGATCCGGTCAAGGCCGGCGTGGACTGCGCATTGCAGATCTTTCCGGCTGCCTCCACCGAGCTGATCGCCCGCCCGCTGTTCCCCGTGCGCCGCGTGTTCTGCGCCACGCCCGAGTACCTGCGCGCCAACGGCGTGCCGCAGACGCCGCGCGAGCTGCACAAGCACCGCCTGGGCCTCTACTCGGGCTATCCGAGCCGCGACCGGTGGACCTTCCACCACGAGGGCGAGCAGGTGACGATCTACATGACCGCGGCCCTGCTGACGAACAGCGTGCACCTGCTGCGCGAATATGCGCTGGAGCATGCCGGCATCGTGTGCCTGCCCACGCTCGTGGCCGGCGATCCGATCCTGCGCGGGCAGCTGCAGGTGGTGCTGCCGGAGCACCAGCTGTCCTCGTTCTCCCTCAATGCGGTCTACGCGGAGACATCGCGCAACGCCTTCAAGCTCAAGCTCTTCATCGAGCACATCACGGCGGCGTTCACGCGGGTTGCGCCCTGGGATGCGGCCATGGTCGAGAAGGGGCTGCTGCCTGCCGACCTGATCGCCGACGCCTAGCTTGTTCGCCCCTTCTGCGATGCAGGCCGATCCAGGGAAAACCCTGCCGATTGACCGCATCCACCGAACAATGCGGCCCGCATCCGAGGCCTACCGCATGGGTAACCGGCTTCCTACAGTTCAGCCATCGCAGCACGGCGCTGCCCGATGACCGAAGGAGACAAGCCCATGACCGCCCCCGCCTACCAGACCCGCTTCGGCTCGCTCAAGAGCTACGACAAGGGCCACGTCGAGCCCATCGATGACGACGTCAAGCACTACGCGATGTCCAACTGCTTCGACATCGCGAGCAAGAGCAAGCCCTACGAGAAGGTCGTGTTCGGCCAGAACCAGATCTACGTGCTCGAGACGCTGCGCGCAGAAGGCAGCTCGCCCTGGTACACCTGCGCGCACGACGAGTTCGCGCTCGTCATGGACGGCGAGGTCGAGGTGCACCTGGTCAAGCTCGATGCTTCTCAGGCCATCGCGGACGAGAACAAGAACGGGGCGGTGCTCGTCCAGGGCGAACCGAAGGGCCCGAAGATGGGCTGGATGAAGCTCACGCGCGGCCACCAGGGCCTGCTGCCCAAGAACACGGCCTACCAGTTCCGCAGCGTCGGCGAGCCCGGCGTGATCGTGCTGCAGACCTGCAAGGGCGATCTCTCCGTCGAGAAATGGGCGGACATCTGCCAGACCCACTGAACCGAACCCGAGGAGTCCCGCCATGAACGCACCCGCAGAGCTCGCCAACGTCATCGCGTCCCAACCGGACGCCACGCTCGGCTACAAGGCATTCACGCTCGGCAGCTTCGGCTTCCGCCGCGACGAGTACTTTGCCCATATCACCTGGAAGACCAGGGACGGCCGGCCGATGAGCCACACGATGGACATCGGCAACTACCTGCGCGCCCTGATGCGCGACGTCGCATGGGGCTTCTTCTACGGCTGGGTCAACTTCGACGACGTGGTCGGCACCGTCAACCACTACCAGTCGGTCGACCTCTACGCGGGCAGCTACAACGGCACCATGAAGGAAGCCGGCATCGACCTGCTGGAGAACTTCCCCACGGCCCAGATCCGCGCCACCTTCGAGGCCATGCTCGACGACTGGACCAACGAGAGCTTCGACCCCTTCTCCGCGCCGCAGGAGACCGGATCGCCCTACGGCCGCAAGAAGGGCAACAACACCGCCAAGATCACCCGCGCCCGCGAGCTCGCCAAGCGCTGCGTGGGCCTGAAGGACGACCTCCGGCTGCGCAGCGACGACACCGGCGCGCCGGTGAACCGCGCCTTCGCTGACGTGCCGCAAGGCCAGCCCGAGCTGCATCCCGAGCCCGGCTTCGAGAACGAAGTCCACGCCTTCAACCTGTTCGGCTTCCTGAGCCGCTCGCAGGTCACCTGGAACCCGAGCTTCACCTCGGTCGTCAAGCACAGCTTCATGTGCCCGACCACCGAGGAGCACATCCTGCCGATCATCCACGGCAACGACCGCGTCGAGTGGTTCTTCCAGATGACGGACGAGATTCACTGGGACTGCGGCGACAAGAACACCGGCCGCCCGATGGCCCGCGTGATCATGAAGGCCGGCGACATGGCCGCCATGCCCGCCTACTGCCGCCATCAGGGCTTCAGCCCCAAGCGCTCGATGCTGCTGGTGTGGGAGAACGGCTCGCCGAGCCTGGTCTATGAGATCCAGAAGGGCGAGAGCCCGGAGATCCCCGTCAGCTTCTGACAGGCGATAACGCGCCGCACTTGCGGCGCGTCCTTCTGACTGAGCTTCGCTTCCTTACTGAGGAGACAACAAATGGCAGACCGTATCCGGTCCGATGCCGGGGCGAACTCGCGCCGGCGATTCATGCAGCAAGCCGGCGCGGGCTCGGCAGCCGTCGCGGCCGCAACCCTGGGGCTCTCGACGCAGGAAGCCGATGCAGCGACCGCACCCGCCTTCGACGCCACCTACGACATCGTCGTTGCCGGCAGCGGCGCCGGCGGCCTGGCCTCGGCGCTGTTCGCGCGCTGGCAGGGCAACAGCGCAGTGATCCTGGAGAAGGCCGGCAGCATCGGCGGCACCACGGCCAAGGCCGCCTTCTGGTACTGGGTGCCGAACAACGAGGCCATGAAGAAGGCCGGCATCGCCGACCCCAAGCCCGACTTCCTGAAGTATGTGGCACGCCTGTCCAACCCGCAGGGCTATGACCCGGACCATCCGCGCTACGGCTTCACGCCGTGGGAATACGACATGTGCGCCGCCTTCTACGACAGCGCCTCGCCCGCGGCCGAGCTGCTGGCCTCCAAGGGCGCGCTGCCCTATCGCCACGTGGCCGACGTTCCCGACTACTTCGCCGAGCTGCCCGAAAACAAGGCGCCCAAGGGACGCGTGCTGGTGCCCAAGGACGCGATCCCCAGCATGTCCGACGGCGGCCTGGTGGCGGTGCGCACCATGTCGACCAAGGCCAGGCAGGACGGCATCCCGATCCGCACCGGCATGCGCGTCACGAAGATCCTGCAGGACAAGAGTGGCCGCGTGATCGGCGTCGAGGCGAAGGACGAACTCGACGCGACCGTGCGCCTGCGTGCCCGCAAGGCCGTGATCTTCGCCACCGGCGGGTTCACCCACAACGCGGAGTTGCGCAGGAACTTCCTCAATGGCCCCATCTTCGGCGGCTGCGCGGCCCCAACCAACGAAGGCGATTTCGTGCCGATCGCCGGCGCATTGGGTGCGCAGCTGCGCAACATGAACTACGCCTGGACCTGCCCGATCCCGCTGGAGAAGGCGATCGCGAAGGACGGCTCTATCTCCGGCATGTTCTCCGTGGCCGGCGACTCCATGCTCTTCGTCAACAAGTACGGCCAGCGCAACGTCAACGAGAAGCTGCAGTACAACGAACTGGCGCAGACCTTCTTCGAGTGGGACGGCACCAAGGCCGAGTACCCCAACCTCGTGCGCATCGCGATCTGGGACCAGCGCGCGCAGCAGCATTCGGCCAGCGCGGAGTACGGCCGGCTGATCGTGCCGCCAGGCACCGACGACCGCCACGTAATAAAGGGCGCGACCCTGGCCGAGCTGGCGCGCGGCATCGACGAGCGCTTCGCCAGGTACGCGAGCGCCATCGGCGGCGCGCGGCTCGCGCCCGAGTTCCTGCCCAACCTGCAGGCCGCCATCGCGCGCTTCAACCAGTTCGCCAGGACCGGCAAGGACCTGGACTTCCACCGCGGCGATCGCATCGTGGAGCAGCTGTTCAACGGCGATGTGAAGTCGGAGCCTGGTCGCAGCAACCCCACGATGTGGCCCCTGGCCGATGCCGGCCCGTACTACGCGGCACTCGTCGTGGCCGGCACGCTGGACACCAAGGGCGGCCCCAAGACCGACACGAACGGCCGCGTGCTCGACGCCCGCGACCAGCCGATCCCCGGCCTCTACGGCGTGGGCAACTGCGTGGCCTCGGCCTCGGGCCGCGCCTACTGGGCCGGTGGCGCGACCTTGGGCCCGATCATCGCCTTCGCCTACCGCGCGGCGAACGCGGCCCATGCCGAGGGCAGGAGTGCCGCATGAAGCGTTTGCTCCTGTTCCCGCTCGCGGCCGTCCTCACGCTGGCCGCGAGCCTCGCGCAAGCGCAGTCTCCCGGCCAGCGCCTCGCGCAGTCGGCGTGCACGCAATGCCACAGCTTCGGCAAGGGCGAGCCGAACGGCGTCGGCCCGAACCTCTACGGCCTGCTCGGCAAGCCCGCCGCGGCGAGCCCCGGCTTCACCTACTCGAAGCAGTACCTCGACGCGATGAAGGGCAAGACCTGGGACCGCGCGCTGCTCGACAAGTGGCTTGCCGACACCCAGGCCGTCGCGCCCGGCAGCACGATGGCCTATTTCCAGGACGACCCGAAGAAGCGCGCCGCGCTCATCGAGTACATGCAGTCACTCAAGTGAAGAAAAGGAGATCCACCATGGCCCTCACCCGTCAAACCATGACCGACGAGCAACGCAAGTCGGTGGCGCTCGAATACCTCAAGGCCTACGACAACGGCGGCGTCACTTCCACCGGCGGCTCCATCCTCGACCTGTTCGCGAGCGATGCGCAGGTCTACTTTCCGAAGTGGGGCCTGGCCAACGGCAAGGACGAGATCGGCAAGCTCTTCGGCGAGGTCGGCAGCCGCGGCAAGTCGATCCGCCACGACTATGCCGGCTTCAACTGGATCTTCACCGGCACCGACCTGTTCGCCTGCGAAGGCACAAGCTACGGCGAGCATGCGGACGGCGCTTGGCGTGCCGGCGTGCCCGAGTGGGGTGCGGGCCGCTGGTGCGATGTGTTCGAGGTACGCGACTTCCTGATCCAGCGCTGCTTCATCTACCTCGACCCCGACTACGCCGGCAAGGACACCGCGCGTTACCCCTGGCTGGCCGGCAAGGCCGCCAACAGCTGAACCTTGCACAGGGAGCGCTTCTCATCATGAATCTTGCAGATATCCAGCAGGCCGCCGGCCTCAAGACGCCGATCCGCCACCAGCTCTTCATCGATGGCCGCTTCGTCGATGCCGAGTCCGGCGAGACACTCGCCACGCTCAACCCGCACGACAACTCGACGATTGCCGAGGTGGCGCTGGCCGGCAAGGCCGACGTCGACAAGGCGGTCGCCGCGGCGAAGCGCGCCTTCCCGGCCTGGAGCCGCATGGCCGCGGCCGATCGCGGCCGCATCCTGCTGAAGCTCGCCGACTTGATCGAGGCCAGCACCGAAGAGCTGGCGCGGCTCGAGTCGCTGGACACCGGCCATCCCGTGCGCGACTCGCGCCGCCTCGACGTGCCGCGCACCGCGGCCTGCTTCCGCTACTTCGGCGGCATGGCCGACAAGTTCCAGGGCGAGACCATTCCGGTGGAAGCGGGCTTCCTCAACTACACCTTGCGCGAGCCGGTCGGCATCGTCGGCCAGGTGGTGCCGTGGAACTTCCCGCTGATGTTCACCAGCTGGAAGATGGCGCCCGCGCTCGCGGCCGGCAATTGCATCGTGATGAAGCCGGCGGAGATCACGCCACTCTCCTCGCTCAAGATCGTCGAGCTGATGGCCGAAGCGGGCATGCCCGAAGGCGTGGTCAACATGCTGCCGGGGCTGGGCAGCGTCGCCGGCCAGTACATTGCCGAGCATCCGGAGATCGCCAAGATCGCCTTCACCGGCAGCACTGCGACCGGGAGGCGCATCGTCCAGGCCAGTGCCGGCAACCTCAAGAAGGTGCAGCTGGAGCTCGGCGGCAAGGGCCCCAACATCGTCTTCGAGGACGCCAACCTGCAAGCCGCCATCAACGGCAGCGCGTGGGCCATCTTCCACAACCAGGGGCAGGCCTGCATCGCGGGCTCGCGCCTGATGCTGCACGAGCGGATTGCGGACGCCTTTCTCGACAAGTTCATCCCGCTGGCGCAATCGATACGCCTGGGCAACCCGCTCGATGACGCCACCGAGATGGGCCCGCTCACAAGCGCCCAGCATCGCGAGCGCGTGCTGAGCTATGTCGAGGTCGCGAAAGGCGAGGGCGGCGAGGTGTTGGCCGGCGGCAGGTCGCCCGGCGGCGAGCTGGCCGGTGGCTGCTATGTCGAGCCGACGGTGGTGCGTGCCAGGTCCTTTCGCGACCGCGTGGCACAGGAAGAGGTCTTCGGCCCCTTCGTCACCGTGCTCACCTTCAAGGACGACGAGGAGGCGCTTCGGATCGCCAACGGCACCGACTACGGCCTCGGCAGTGGCTTGTGGACCACCGATCTCCAGCGCGCCCACAAGCTTGCACGCGACCTGCACGCGGGCATGGTCTGGATCAACAGCTACAAACGCGTGAACCCGGGCTCGCCCTTCGGCGGCGTGGGCCAGAGCGGCTACGGCCGCGAGATGGGCTTCGATGCGATGCGCGAGTACACCCAGGTCAAGAGCGTCTGGGTCAATGTCGATGCGCAGATTCCTCCGCACTTCGTGCGCTGAACAACCAACCTTGAGAAGAGAAGAAGAATGAACGTGACTTCACTTGCAGTTCGACTGCTTGCCGCGTGCAGCCTGGCCCTTGCAGCCGCCGGCGCGGCCCATGCCCAGCAGCCCTGGCCCAGCAAGCCGGTGCGCGTGGTCGTGGCCTTCCCGCCGGGCGGCATCGTAGACACGGTGGCACGGCAGCTGCAGCCGCGGCTGCAGGCCGCATTGGGGCAGCCGGTCATTATCGACAACCGCGGCGGCGCCGGCGGAACCGTGGGCTCGGCGGAGGTCGCCAAGGCCACGCCCGACGGCCACACGCTGCTGATGGTGTTCGACAGCTATGCGACCTATCCGCTGGTCTACCCGAAGCTCAGCTTCGACATCGCGAAGGACTTGCAGCCGGTGACGCAGATCGCGAGCAATCCGCTGGTGCTGGTGGTCAATCCCAAGGTGCCGGCCAGCGACTTCAAGAGCTTCGTCGGCCTGCTCAAGAACAAGCCGGGCCAGCTCAACTACGCAAGCGTCGGGCCCGGCTCGAGCAACCACCTCACTGCCGAGCTCTTCAAGGCGCAGACCGGCACCTTCGTCACCCACATTCCTTATCGCGGCGGCGGCCCCGCGCAGCAGGACCTGCTGGGCGGGCAGGTCGAGATGATGTTCCTCTCCGCGGTTCTGGCGCAGCCGCATGTCAAGGCCGGCAAGCTGCGGGCATTGGCGCAGACCGGCGCCCAGCGCGTGCCCGCGTATGCCGACACGCCGACCGTGGCCGAGAGCGGCTATCGCGACTTCCAGGTCAACTCGTGGGTCGGCCTGCTGGCTCCGGCGGGCACACCGCGCCCTGTGGTCGACAGGCTGCAGGCCGAAGTTCGCAAGATAGTGACCGATCCTGCCTTCGATCAGCGACTGCGCGAGCAGGGCCTCACCGGGATCGCCAGCACGCCCGAGCAGTTCGCCTCGGCGCTGCGGACGGAGCAGGACAAGTGGACACGGCTGGTGCGCGAGCGCAACCTGAGCCTGGAATAGCAGACAGCAAGCAAACAGAGGCAACGACGATGCGCGACTTCATCTACACCAGCCAGCCGCAACGCGTGGTCTTCGGCGCCGGCAGCCTCGCACACCTGGGCCGCGAGATCGAGGCGCTGGGCGCGCGTCGTGCGCTGGTGCTGTCCACGCCCGAGCAGCGCGGGCAGGCCGAGCGCGTGGCGGAGCTGCTCGGCCCGCAGGCTGCGGGCGTCTTCGATCGCGCCGTCATGCACGTGCCGATCGAGACCGCGCGCGAGGCCCGCGAGGTCGCGCGCAAGCTCGGCGCCGACTGCGCCGTGGCCATCGGCGGCGGCTCCACCACCGGCCTGGGCAAGGCGATCGCGCTCGACTCGGGCCTGCCGATCCTGGCCATTCCCACCACCTATGCCGGCAGCGAGATGACGCCCATCTACGGCCTGACCGAGGCCGGCCTGAAGAAGACCGGCAAGGACCCGCGGGTGCTGCCGCGCACCGTGATCTACGACCCCGAACTCTCGCGCAGCCTGCCCGTGGGGCTCTCCGTGACCAGCGGCATCAACGCCATCGCGCACGCCGCCGAGGGCTTGTATGCGCAGGACAGCAACCCGGTGATGGATCTGATGGCCGAAGAGGGCATCGCCGCGATCGCGCGCGCGCTGCCGGCGATCCGCCGCAGCCCCGAGGACCTCGAGGCGAGGTCCGATGCGCTGTACGGCGCCTGGCTGTGCGGCACCGTGCTGGGCAACGTGGGCATGGCGCTGCACCACAAGCTGTGCCACACGCTGGGTGGCAGCTTCAACCTGCCGCATGCAGAGGTGCACACGGTGGTGCTGCCGCATGCGATTGCCTTCAATGCCGAAGCGGCGCCGCGGGCGATGCAGCGCATTGCACGAGCGCTCGGCACCGCGAACGCAGCCGAAGGCCTGCAGGCCCTGGCACGCGACAACGGCGCGGCCATCGCGCTGAAGGACATCGGCATGAAGGAAGCCGACCTGGACCGCGCCGCCGAGCTCGCGGTGAGCAACCCTTACTGCAACCCGCGCCCCTTCGGCCCGGCCGAGCGCGATGCGATCCGTGCGCTGCTGCAGCGCGCCTACGTGGGCGCGCCGCCCGGCTGAGAACCGGTTCTGTGCAGGTAGACAACGAAGAAGGAGACAACCATGACCCTCAATCGCAGGCAGTTCACCCAGGCCGCCGCCGCCCTGGCCGCCGGCGGCGCGGCGCCGCTGGTGTTCGCCGCCGACACGCTCAAGATCGGCTATGTCTCGCCACAGACCGGCCCGCTCGCGCCCTTCGGCGAAGCCGACAGGTGGGTCATCGACCAGATGAAGACCGCCTTCAAGGACGGCATCAACGTCGGCGGCAAGAAGTACGCGGTGCAGATCGTGCTCAAGGACAGCCAGTCCAATCCCAACCGCGCCGGCGAGGTGGCCAACGACCTGATCCTCAAGGACAAGGTGGCGCTGGTGCTGACCGCCGGCACGCCCGAGACCGCCAACCCGGTGAGCGACGCCTGCGAACTCAACGAGGTGCCCTGCGTCTCCAGCGTGGTGCCGTGGCAGCCCTGGTTCTTCGGCCGCAAGGGCGACCCGGCCAAGGGCTTCGCCTGGACCTACCACCTGTTCTGGGGGCTGGAGGACGTCATCGCCAACTTCACCAACGGCTGGAAGACCGTCAGCACCAACAAGAAGGTGGGCGGGCTCTTTCCCAACGACGGCGACGGCAACGCCTGGGGCGACAAGGAGCTCGGCTTCCCCAAGCCCCTGGCGCAGATGGGCTTCACGCTCACCGACCCGGGCCGCTTCCAGAACGGCACGCAGGACTTCAGCGCGCAGATTGCGGCCTTCAAGCGCGACAACGTCGAGATCGTGACCGGCGTGGTGATCCCGCCCGATGCCAAGACCTTCCTCACGCAGGCGCGGCAACAGGGCTTCAGGCCGAAGGTCATCACGCTGGGCAAGGCGCTGCTGTTCCCCGGAGCGATCGAGGCACTGGGCGAGCTGGGCCACGGCCTCTCTACCGAGGTGTGGTGGAGCCCTTCGCATCCCTTCACGTCCAGCCTGACGAAGCAGAGCGCCAAGGCGCTGGCCGAGGCCTACGAGGCCGGCGCGAAGAAGCAGTGGACGCAGCCCATCGGCTTCGCGCATGCGCTGTTCGAGGTGGCGGCGAATGCGCTCTCGCGGGCCAAGTCGACGAAGGCCGGCGACGTGCGCGACGCGGTCGCGGCGACTTCGCTCGACACGGCGGTCGGCCCGGTGAAGTGGGGTGGCCAGGGCCCGTTCAAGAACGTCAGCAAGACGCCGCTGGTGCTGGGCCAGTGGAACAAGGGCCAGAAGTACAAGGTCGAGCTGACCATCGTCAACAACGAGGCCGCGAAGAACATCCCGGCCCCCGGCAAGCTGCAGCTGCTGTCATGAGCCTTCTCGCGCTGCATGGCGTGCGCAAGTCCTACGGCGCGCTCAAGGTCACCGACGACATCACGCTCGCGGTGGCCGAGGGCGAGACGCTGGGCATCCTCGGGCCGAACGGCGCGGGCAAGACCACGCTGTTCAACCTGATCTCGGGCGACGTGCGCGTCGATGCCGGGCGGGTGGAATACGAAGGGCGCGACGTCACCAGCCTCAAGCCGCACCAGCGCTGCCATGCCGGCATCGGCCGCAGCTACCAGGTGCCGCAGCCTTTCGGGAACATGAGCGTGTTCGAGAACCTGGTCACGGCCGCCTGCTTCGGCGGCGGCCAGCGCGAGCGCGAAGCGTGGCAGACCGCGCACGAGGTCCTGGCCGAGACGGGACTGATGGCGCATGCCAACAAGCCGGCCGGCGGGCTGACGCTGCTGGACCGCAAGCGCCTCGAGCTGGCGCGCGCGCTCGCGACGCGGCCCAAGCTGCTGCTGCTGGACGAGATCGCAGGCGGCCTGACCGAGCCCGAGGCAAGGCAGCTGGTGGATGAGCTGAAGCGCATCAAGGCGCGGGGCGTGACCATGATCTGGATCGAGCACGTGGTGCATGCGCTGCTGTCGCTGGCAGATCGGCTGTTCGTCATCAACTTCGGGCAGAAGCTGGCGGAGGGAGAGCCGCGGGCGGTGATGGGCGATGCGGAGGTGCGCCGTGTCTATATGGGGGTGGAAGCATGAGCGCGTTGCTCGAGGCCCACGCCCTCCAGGCCTTCTACGGCGACGCGCAGGCCTTGTTCGGCGTCGACGTCTCGCTGGCCCAGGGCGAGCTGGTCGCGATCATCGGTGCGAACGGCGCGGGCAAATCCACGCTGCTCAAGTGCCTGACGGGCCTGGTGCGCGCGCCGCGCGAGGCGGTGCGCTTTAAGGGAGAGTCCATCGGCAGCCTGCCGCCCGGCGAGATCGTCAAGCGCGGGCTCGCGATGGTGCCGGAGGGCCGCCGCCTCTTCCCCAGTCTCAGCGTCGAGGAGAACCTGCTGATCGGCGGCCTTGCCGGCCGCAAGGGCCCGTGGAACCTGCAGCGGCTCTACGGCTTGTTCCCCATCCTCGCCGAGAAGCGCCACGACCCCGGCACTGCGTTGTCGGGCGGCCAGCAGCAGATGGTCGCGCTCGGCCGCGCGCTGATGAGCAACCCCGAGCTGCTGCTGTGCGACGAGCTCTCGCTGGGCCTGGCGCCGATCGTGATCCGCGAGATCTACGCCGCCATGCCCGCGATCACCGGCGAGGGCATGACGGTGGCGATCGTCGAGCAGGACGTGACCATGGCCCAGCGCGTGTCGCAGCGCATCTATTGCCTGCAGGAGGGGCGCGTCTCGCTCACCGGCCGCTCCGACGCGCTCACCCGCGAGCAGATCTCGCAGGCGTACTTCGGCGTCTAGCGGCAAGGAGCGGCACCATGATCGAAACCGTCCTCCAGGGCATCCTCCTCGGCGGCCTCTACACGCTCTTCGCCCTGGGCCAGTCGCTGATGTTCGGCGTCATGCGCCTGACCAACACCGCGCAAGGCGACTTCATCATCCTCGGCGCCTTTGCCGTGGTCGCCGGCACCACGCTGGCGGGCGGGGCGCCCTTTGCGGTGGCGCTGGCGGTGCTGCCGCTGGCCTTCGGCTTCGGCTACGCGCTGCAGCGCTACGTGCTCAACGGCACGCTGGGCAAGGATCCGCTGCCCTCGCTGGTAGTGACCTTCGGGCTCTCGATCGTGATCCAGAACCTGCTGCTGGAACTGTTCTCGGCCGACCCGCGATCGATCGAGACCGGCGGGCTCAACACACGCGGGCTGGCGATCGGCGACGCGCTGTCTGTGGGCGTGCTGCCGCTGGTCATCCTCGCCATCGCGGTCGCGGCCACCGCGAGCCTGCAATGGCTGTTCGCGCGCACTGCGCTCGGGCGCTCGTTCCGCGCCGTGTCGGACGACCGCGAGATCGCCGAGCTGATGGGGCTGGACGCGAAAAAGGTCTATGCCTTGGCCACGGCCATCGCCTTCGTGCTGATCGCCGTGGCCGGCGCGCTGCAGGGCATGCGCACCACGGTCTCGCCTTCGGATGGGCCGCTGCTGCTGCTGTTCGCCTTCGAGGCCGTGATCATCGGCGGCATGGGCTCCTTCTGGGGCACGCTGGCCGGCGCGATGATTCTTGGCATCACGCAGCAGATCGGCTTCAGGCTCGACCCCGGTTGGGGCATCTGGGTCGGGCACATCGTGTTCCTGATCGTGCTGGTGCTCCGGCCGCAGGGGCTGTTTCCCAAGACACGAGGCTGATGTCATGACCCGGAACCCGCCCCTGGCTGCAACCTCCAGAACTACGCCTGCGGCTTTCGACGTGGAGCGCAGCACGGCCGCCAGCCGTGCCGCGCTCGGCTTCGCTGTCGCGCTCGCCTTGCTCGCCGCAAGCCTGCCCTTCTGGGGCGAATCGAGCTGGATGCGCGAGTTCGTCGAGATCGCCTGCTATCTCATCTTCGCGATCATGTGGAACCTGCTCGCCGGCTACGGCGGCATGGTCAGCATCGGGCAGCAGGCCTTCTTCGGCGTCGGCGGCTACGTGATGCTCATGCTGGGCAACTTCGCGGGCGTGAATCCCTTCATCGCCATTCCCCTGGGCGCGCTGGCCGCGGCGCTGGTCGCGGTGCCGGTGTCCTTCGTCGCCTTCCGGCTCTCGGGCGGCTACTTCGCCATCGGCACCTGGGTCATTGCGGAGGTGTTTCGGCTCAGCTTCGCCAACGTGTCGGCCGTGGGTGGCGGATCGGGGACCACGCTCACCGCGCTGCGCGGCATCGAGAAGGCGACGCGCGAGAGCGTCACCTACTGGATGGCGCTGGCCTGCGTGGTGGCGGCCGTCGCGCTGGTCTACCTGTTCCTGCGCAGCAAGCGCGGCCTGGCCCTGCTTGCCATCCGCGACAACGAGGTGGCCGCCGAGTCGCAGGGCATCCCGGTGATGCGCATGAAGCTCGCGGTGTACGTGGTCGCGGCGTTCGGCGCGGGCCTGGCGGGCGCGCTCTACTTCGTCGGCAACCTGCGCATCAGCCCCGATGCGGCCTTCAGCGTGAACTGGACCGCCTTCGCCATCTTCATGGTGGTGATCGGCGGCATCGGCCGCATCGAGGGGCCGCTCGTGGGGGCGCTGATTTTCTGGGCGCTCAACAAGTTCCTGAGCGACTACGGGACCTGGTACCTGCTGGGCCTGGGGCTGCTGGCGATCGTGGTGACGATCTTCTTCAAGCAAGGGCTGTGGGGTTATGCGCAGCAGCGCTGGGGGTGGTCGCTGTTTCCGACGCAGCGGGTGTTGGCGGGCGCGGTGGCGGAGAAGCGTCCAGAGCCCTGAGGCAGGCCTCGTTCACCTTCGCCTCTGGGCCCCGGCTGCTGGGGGCGCCTCTACGTACGACCGAGGCGCGTGGTGGACATGTCGCAGGCAGGCCACTGAATGCCGTGCTTTTTTGCACGCTTTGCCGGCTTCCATGCGTTCCGCGGGCGCGGCGTGACTTCCGGCACTTCCGCGCGCCGGCTCGCGGGCGTTCAATGTCCTGACTGCCCTCACCGAGGCCCGCCATGATCACCACCCTGTTGAGCTCCTGCTTCCGCATCTGGCGCCGGCCCGCAAGACGGCGCCAGCGCCTCGACGTCTTCGCGCAGGCGCACGGCCAGACCATGCTGCTGGATTGCGAACGGCACCAGCGGGGCTGGTCGGGCGTGGTGAAGATCCGCGAGGCCTCGCAGGAACGCGTCGTCCACGTCTGCGCCGAGCTGCGCAGCACCGCCGACGACGCGCTGGGCGATGCAGAGCATGCCGCGCAGCGGCTGGCCCTGATGTTCGTGCAATGAGGTGGCACCCCGAGTCCTGATCCTGATGTTCGTGCAATGAGGTGGCACCCCGAGTCCTGATTGGGCGCGCGTTGCGCATCAGCCCAGCAGGCCCAGCATTGCCGCCCGCACAGTGGCGGCGGTCTTGTTGGCCGACCGCAGCTTGGAAATGGCGTTCTTCACGTGATAGTTCACCGTGTCGATCGAGATCCGGAGGATGCGCGAGGTCTCCTGGGTGGTCTTTCCGTCGGCCGTCCACCTGAGGATCTCGATCTCGCGTTCCGTCAGCGGCGTCTCGGGCGACTGGTTCATTCGCGGGACGAGCACACGGGAGAACGCCAGGTGGGAGGCATGGGCCAGCCATCGCATGCGCACCTCTTTCGCGTGCAGTTCATTCGCGGTGAGCGGCGGCGTCGATCGCGACAGCGTGAGCATCCCGCCGACGCCGTGACTGTCCAGGCTCGATTGGGCCCATCCATGGCACAGACCGAATGAGCGCGCTTCTGCCCACATGGTGGGGACCTCGGCGAACAGCGCGTCGCTCCAGATGATTGGCGTGCGGCTGTGTCGCGCGTGCCGCACCACGGGGTCGAGGGCCAGGTAGCCGGCTTGCTCGTAGCGGCGGCGCCATGCTGGCGGATAGTTGTTCAGCATGACGACCTTGGGATTGGTGAGCGGCAGTGGCGCGCGCAAGCCGTATGCGCAATGCTCGAAGCCCAACTGGTTGGCCTCGGCGAGCACCAGCGCGAATATCTGTTCTTCGTCGCAGGAGCGATCGAATGCCGCCATGAGGTCATCGGCCCATGTCTGCACAACGAGCCTCATGCATTTGCTGATCGATGGAAGGAAGCGGGACAGTTCGACCGGCTGATGGTGCGCCCGTCGAGGGCGATGTGTCACGTCTTCGTGGCCTGTGCGTGCAAGCGATTCGCATGACAAGGAACGACCGCGGGCCAGAGCCAGCCGTCGTTCAGGTTCTCCCTGTTTTTTGGTGGCGCGAAGATACCGAGGCGGGGGCGTCCATGCAATTCAGACGGAAGTTGTATCGGGATCAAGTGCCGATCTGGTAGTTCGTCCCCGGGTGATTGCGCATGAAGATTGCGCGACAAAAAGCGAGTTTTGCTTGCTCTCTGCTCGACTACAGTCCGCGGCACCAAAAACAGAGAGCTTCCCAAATGAACAAGAAGACCGCTGCGTTGCCAGCGTGTGCATCCCGGATCCTGTGCCGCGCAGTTCTCGCCGCTTGCCTGTGCACCGTCGCTCTCGCGGCCTCTGCCGGTTCGGTGAGCTACAGCTATGACGCGCTGGGCCGCCTGGCCAGTGCGGTCTACAGCGACGGCAGCAGCACCACCACCATCACCTACAGCTACGACGCCGCTGGCAATCGCACCTCTGTCGCGGCCACCTCGTCGTAGCGCGCCGGTTCCCGCTGCACGCCCGATGCGTGCAGCCAGTTCTCCAATAAAAACCTCAGGGAGTTCTCATGTCCAAGCTCGCGCGCGCGTGCGCCGTTGCCGTGGCCGTTGCCACATCGCTTGCAGGCGGTAGCGCTGCTGCACAGATCCAGGGAGGCGTTGCGCGAGGCTGCACCGCCTGCCGTTGCCCTCGGCGTTCCTGTTGCCAAGGCCAACGTCAGTCAGCGCTCCTCCGAGTCCGGGGGCTCGGGCAGTCCATTGAGCTTCGCCAGCGGCCAGCGCAAGTACCCGAGCCGGCTCGACGATCTGCTGAAGGACCCGCGCCACCTGGTGGTGCACCGATACCTGCGGCGGCTCGATCCCGATCCGCTGACTTCGCAGCCGTTCACGCTGTTGATCGCGCCGCAGGGCGGCATCCGCGGCGTGGCGAGCCGATCGGTGAAGGCACCCCTGCGGCTGCGCAGCCCCGACGGCGTAATCGCGAACGGGGCTGCATCGCGAAGCTATCGCGACTGGCACTTCGTCTACGACGGGAGCGACTGACCGCAAGCGTGCGGGCAACATACCCTTGACGTGACGAACGTCGGTCGCGTGAGAGTGGGTCAGGCTGCGATCGTAGTCATCCCCGCTCAGATCGTCCTGCGTTGCTCGGCACAGGCGTGTTGAGCAGCTGCTGCTCCCACAGGTACGCGATGCCGCTGCCGCTGAAGTGCTGGATGAGAATCTCGGTCAGCTCCTCGACATGCTCGGTGCGCGCCCAATCGCGTTGCCATTCGCCAGCGAGCGCCATCACGGTCATCACGTTTGCGCCGGCCGCGATCATTCGCTGGATGGCAACTTCGTGAGACTCCTTCGAAATCCCGCCAGACGCGTCGGTGATCACGGTCACGTCCCAGCCTTCGCCGGCGGCCTGGATGACAGGCATCGCGACGCAGACCTCGGTCCACAAGCCGGCGATGATCAGCTGCTTGCGGCCGGTCGCCTTGACGACGTTCACCACATTCTCGTCCTGCCAGGTGTTCACCCAGGTGCGATCGATGACTTCCTGGTCCGGAAATACGTCGGTGATCTGCTTGAAGAGAAATCCACCGCGCGCCGCGATCACGCTGGTGAGAATGGTCGGAACGTTGAAGGCTTTTGCCAGCTTCGCCAGCGCGGTCGTGGAGTTGACCACAGCTTGCGGATCGTGGCTGTTCAAGTTCGCGAGCTGATAGGGCTGGTGATCAATCAGAACGAGGACCGAGTCTTCGGGGCGAAGAAGCGAAGCAAGGCCGTTACGAAAAGTCATTGGCACATCCTTGGTTGCGTTGGAGGGGGATTGGTTTTCGGGAACATGCGCCGGCGGCGACGTTGCCCGAAAGCAGGATTGTGTTGTTCCCTTATTTGATCCGGTAGTACCATCCTGCGGCGAGCTGTGTCGCCAAATGGGGAACACTGAGTTGGACATCGAAGAGCTGCAGACATTCGTGGAAGTTGCCGATGCCGGGGGGGTTTCGTCTGCTGCACTCCGGCTCGGCGTGTCCAAGTCGATCGTCAGTCGTCGTCTCTTTCGGCTTGAAGCGGAACTTGGTGTCCAGTTGCTTGCGCGATCCACCCGCGGGGCTGCTCTCACTGAAGCCGGGGCCACGTTTCGGGACTATGCCGCCAGGGTCTGCGCCGAGATCGACGTGGCCAGGGAAACGATCCTGCCCGCCGGTGACCTTCGCGGCCGCTTGCGGGTTGCTGCGCCGTTTTCTTTGGGCCCGACTCACTTCGCTCCCATACTTGCGGAAATGGCACGACGCCACCCTCGGCTTCACATCCAGACCTGCTACAGCGACCGCTTCGTTGATCTCATCGCGGAGGGTTACGACTGTGCGATACGGGTTGGTTATCTTCAGGACTCCAACTTGATTGCAAGACGCATCGGCCCGATCCATGGGAAGCTCGTCGCGAGTCCGGGCTATATCAAGGCGCATGGGTCGCCCGAGACACCGGAGGAGCTCGTCGCCCATCAGGCCCTCATGCAGGGAACCGAGACCTGGCAACTCATGGATGGCGACAAGATCATCACGGTTCGTCCGCAGGGGCGCTTCAAGGCCGACAACGGCACTGCTTTAGTCTCCGCTGCCACTGCAGGACTCGGGATTGCTTACCTGCCCGATTGGCTCACCCATGAATATGTGGCCTCCGGGGCACTCGTGCCGGTCATGACACGTCATCCACCACCCCCGGCAGGTGCCTATGTCATCCGACCGCCAGGTCAGCATCCCACACGGAAGATACGGGTCCTCACCGACCTCCTGATCGAATATTGCGATCGGTCTCCGCACCCTGCCGGAGCTGCACCTGTCTGAGTGGTGAATCGACTGCGAGAGTTGGCGAGCGCCAGGGTGAAGCGCAACCGCCGCCATCGCCACCACCGGCGGCGTCAGCGCAGCATCGCCGACATCGCCGAGCAGCAGTTGAGCATGCGCACCGCCGCTTCCACCGAAGGCGCGTCGAAGCGAAGCTCGGTCGGCGCGCTGCGCTCGAAGGCCGGCCACTGGCAGAACAGGTCGGCCAGGGCGGGCGTCTGGGTGCGCAGGGTGACGGCCAGCGGCTTGGCGAGCAGCAGCGGGCGCGCCTGCGCGCGCCCGGCCAGGGCCGCCGCCACGCCTTCGCGGATCGCGGCGCAAGACTTGGCCGGAGACAGCGAAACGCCACTGGTCTGCCCGGTGGCGCGCTTGGTCTGCACGAAGGTCGCGTGCGGGAAGAGCGCCCGGTTCTCCGCAATGAAGACGTCGTCGCCGCTGGCCATCAGCACCGGCACGCCGTACTCGCCCGCCAGCGCGCCGTAGAGTCCGGCTTCGCCCAGTGCCTGGCCGCCGATCTCGATGCCCGCGAAGGCGAAGCTGTTGATGGTGTGCGCCAGGATGCCCGCGCCGCCGGCGCGCGAGTGATAGCCGATCATGCAGACACCATCTACGCCGAGCTCGACGCCCGCCACCATGCTCAGATAGCGCGGCTTGCCCTGGATCACCTGCGCGCGCGCATCGAGCAGGTCCGGCGGCATGTTGTGGAAGTCGCCGTGCGAGTCGTTCACCCATACCTCGCCGGCGCCGCCGTCGAATGCACCCGCGATGGCGGCGTTCGCCTCATCGGTCATCAACCGCCGCGCACGCTCGTATTCGGGATTGCCGGCGCGAACCTGCTGGGAATGGAAGACGCCGGCCACGCCTTCGATGTCGACGGAGATCAGGATTTTCATGGGTGGGGATCGTCGGGTGGGGCGAAGGCGTCGGAAGGCTAGTCGCGCAGCAGTTCGGTGAGGGCCGGGCGCACATGGCCGTCGCGCCCGGTGATGGACTCCGCGTGCCACAGCGCATGCAGGATGGCTTGCTCCACGCTGTCGGCGGTGGCCTGGAACAGGCCGTCGAGCAGGGCGTCGTGCAGCATCGCGACGGCTGGCATCGGCTGCTCGGGCCGCTGCGGCAGCGTGTAGGCGGTGGAAAACGCCAGCGCGATGTCTCCGCTGCCGTGGCCGAAGACCGAGCCGGTGCGCGCCAGGCCCGCGCCGGCGCGCAGCGCCAGGCGGCGCAACTGGCGGGCATCGAGCGGCGCGTCGGTGGCGATCAGCATGATGATCGAGCCCTTCTCGGGCTCGGCTGCCGGCATCGCGGCGGCCAGTTGCTTCGCCAGACGCGTACCGACCGCACGCCCGGCGATCACCAGGTTGGGCAGCAGGCCGTAGTTGGCTAGCACCAGCGCGCCCACGGTGTACAGCCCGGCCCCGGGTGCCGGCACGCGGCGCGAAGCCGTCCCGATGCCGCCCTTGAGCGCGAAGCTGGACATGCCCCGGCCCGCGCCGACCGAACCCTGCACGACCTCCTCGCCGGCCGCGGCCCTGGCCTGCAGGTAATGGTGCCCGCGCACGGCCATGCGCTGCATGTCGTTGAGGAAGCCGTCGTTGCACTCGAAGACCAGCGGATTGACGCTGGGCAGACTGCGCCCGCATTCGGGGTTCGCAGCGATGCAGTCGCGGATCTGCGCTTCGGCCACGGCCGGCACCGAGAAGGTGTTGGTCAGCGCGATCGGCGTCTCGAGCACGCCCAGTTCCTCCACCTGCAGCAGCCCCACGCTCTTGCCGAAGCCGTTGAGCACCGCGACGCCAGCCGGCACGCGCTGCAGGTATGGGTCGCCCGCATGCGGGCACACCACCGTCACCCCGGTCTGCACCTCCCCCTCGTCGAGCGTGCAATGCCCGACCGTGACGCCGGCCACGTCGGTGATGGCATCCCGGCGCCCGGAGGGCAGGGCGCCGATGCGTGGAACGGCAGGCGCCATGGCTACAGCCGGTCGATCTTGGGATCGAGTGCGTCGCGCAGGCCGTCGCCCAGCAGGTTGAAGGCCAGCACCGTGAAGAAGATCGCCAGCGACGGAAACAGCGCCACGTGCGGCGCGTTGACCATGTCCGCGCGCGCCTCGTTCAGCATCGCGCCCCATTCCGGCATCGGCGGCTGCGCGCCCATGCCGAGGAAGCTGAGGCTGGCCGCCGTGATGATCGAAGTGCCCAGCCGCATCGTGAAGTACACGACGATGGAGGAGATGGTGCCCGGCAGGATGTGGCGCAGCAGGATGGTGCGGTCGCTCGCGCCGATGCTGCGCGTGGCCTCGATGTAGGTGAGGTTCTTCAGCGCCAGCGTGTTGCCGCGCACCAGCCGCGCGAAGGCCGGCACGCTGAACACCGAGACGGCCACCACCACGTTGGTCATGCTGCTTCCGAGAATGGCGACGACGCCCAGCGCCAGCAGGATGCCGGGGAAGGCGAAGAGCACGTCGGAGATGCGCATCACGATGCGATCCCACCAGCCACCGTAGTAGCCGGCCAGCAGGCCCAGCAGGGTGCCGGCGATGGCGCCCAGCACCACCGACAGGAAGCCCGTCGCCAGCGAGATGCGCGCGCCCATCAGGATGCGGCTGAAGATGTCGCGGCCGAGTGGGTCGACGCCGAACCAGTGGGCCGCCGAGGGGCCGGTGTTGAGCTTGTCGTAGTCGAAGAAGTTCTCGGCGTCGTAAGGCACGATCCAGGGCGCGAGGATGGCCACGGCCACCAGCAGCAGCACGAAGATGCCGGCGCCCATCGCGACATGCTGCATGCGGAACTTGCGCCAGAACTCCGTCCACGGCGTGCGCACGCGCGCGGATGCGGCGATCTCGGCCATGGGCTGCTCGGCCACGGCGGGAACGGGTTCAGCGGGAGGTGTGCTCATCGCCTGTCACTTGTAGCGGATGGTGGGGTTGATGAAGCCGTACAGCACATCCACCACCAGGTTGATCAGGATGAACTCGAGCGAGAACAGCAGCACCAACGTCTGGATGACCGGGTAGTCGCGCATGTCGACCGCGTCAACCAGCAGGCGCCCGAGGCCCGGCCAGTTGAATACCGCCTCGACCACGATCGAGCCGCCCAGCAGAAAGCCGAACTGCAGCCCCATCATCGTGACCACCGGGATCAGCGCGTTGCGCAGGCAGTGCTTGAGCACCACCCACTTCTCCGACACGCCCTTGGCCCGCGCGGTGCGCACGAAATCTTCCTGGATCACCTCCACGAAGGAGGCGCGGGTGAAGCGCGCCATCACCGCCGCTACCGCGGCGCCCAGCGTGATCGAGGGCAGGATGTAGTGGCGCCAGGAATCGGCGCCCACCGTCGGCAGCCAGCCGAGCTGCACCGAGAAGATCTGCATCAGCAGCATGCCGAGCGCGAAGGCCGGAAAGGAAATGCCCGAGACCGCCAGCGTCATGCCGAGCCGGTCGGGCCACTCGTTGCGGTAGACGGCGGAGGTGATGCCGATCGCCATGCCGAAGACCACCGCCCAGGCCATGCTGGTGACGGTGAGCAGCAGCGTGGGCATGAAGCGCTCGGCGATCTCGGTGGACACCGGCCGCTTCGAACGCAGCGAGCGGCCGAAGTCGCCCTGCAGCATGTTCGTGAAGAAGTTGAGGAACTGCTGCGGCATCGGCTTGTCGAGGCCGAGGTCCGCGCGCACCAGCGCCACCGTCTCGGGGCTGGCGTCCGGCCCGGCCGCCAGCCGCGCCGGGTCGCCGGGCAGCATGTGGACGAACAGGAACACCAGCACCGCCACGATCAGCAGCGTGGGCAGCAAACCCAGCAGGCGCTTCAGGACGTACTGGGTCATGGATTTGCCGCTTGCAGGATCACTTCAGCTCGACTTCGTCGAAGTTGAAGCTGCCGTCCGGGATCACGTAGAAGCCGCTCAGGTTGCGCGCCCGCACCGACAGCAGTTGCTCGGTGACGAGGAAGGCCCAGGGCGCGTCGTCCCAGATGCGCTTTTGCGCGTCGGCGTAGATCTTGGCCTTCGCGGCCGGGTCGGTGGTCACCAGCGCCTTCTTGATGTCGGCATCGACCTGCTCGTTCTTGTAGTACGCGGTGTTGAAGAGGCGCGGCGGGAACGACTCGGACGCCAGCAGCGGGCGCATTGCCCAGTCGGCCTCGCCGGTGGAGGAGGACCAGCCCACGTAGTACATGCGCACCGGC
Source organism: Variovorax stachyos (assembly GCF_051400855.1). NCBI lineage: Bacteria > Pseudomonadati > Pseudomonadota > Betaproteobacteria > Burkholderiales > Comamonadaceae > Variovorax > Variovorax stachyos. Next base: position 190,112 of record NZ_JBLFFN010000001.1, read on the forward strand.
GCGGTGGCCGGGTCTTGCGCGCTCTCGACGCGCTCGACACGCTGGCCCGCCTCCAGCGCCTGCACCTGCACCTTGATGCCGACCTGCGCCAGCTGCTGCTGCACGAACTGGATCACCTTCTGCGCGGTCGTGTAGTTGTAGGCCGACCAGAGCGTGCTCTCGAAGCCGTTCGGGTAGCCGGCTTCCTTCAGCAGCTCGCGCGCCTTTGCCGGGTTGTAGGGCCAGGGGCCGAGCTTGGCGGCGCCTTCGATGCCCTTGGGCAGCACGCCTTCTGCCGGAATGGCATAGCCGGAGAAGGCCACCTTGGCCAGCGCCTCCTTGTTGATCGCGTAGTTGATGGCCTGTCGCACCTTCGGGTTGTCGAAGGGCTTGTGCTGCACGTTCATCGAGATGTAGCGCTGGATGATCGACGGCGCGCTGATCACTTCGAGGCTGGGCTTGGCCTTCAGGGTCTCGGCCGCTTCGTACGGCATCGGGAAGGCGAAGTGCGCCTCGTTGGTCTGCATCATCGCGGCGCGCGTGTTGTTGTCGACCACCGGGCGGAAGGTGATGGTGTCGACCTTCGGGTAGCCCTTCTTCCAGTAGCCGTCGAACTTGGCCACCTTCATGTAGTCGGTGGCCTTCCACTCGACGAACTTGAAGGGGCCGGTGCCCACCGGGTTCTGCGCGATGCCCTTGCTGCCGAACTTGGCGAGCGCCGCCGGCGAGATGATCACGGCCGAAGGGTGCGCCAGGTTGTTGATGAAGGGCGAGAAAGGCTCGCTGAGCGTGAAGCGCACCGTGCTCGCATCGACCACCTCGGTCTTGGCGATGTTCTTGTAGAGGTTGTAGCGCTTGAGCTTGTTCTCGGGGTTGGTCACGCGGTCGAAGGTCGCCTTCACGGCTTCGGCGTTGAAGGGCGTGCCGTCATGGAACTGGATGCCGGTGCGCAGCTTGACGGTGTAGACCAGCCCGTCGTTGCTCACGGTGTGGCCGGTGGCCAGCACCGGCACCATCTTCATGTCCTTGTCGAAGCCGTAGAGGCCCTGGTAGAAGGACTTGGCCACCGCCTGCGAGAGCGTGTCGTTGGCATCGTAGGGGTCGGTGGTCGTGAAGTTGGACTGCACGGCCACGACCACGTCCTTGGCCGCCTGCGCCGACATGGCGAGACCGGCCAGCGCGAGGGCGGCTGCGATTCGGGTAAGACGCTTGTTCATGCGAAGACTCCTTTGACGTCGCTGGGTAGGAAAAAAACTGGATCAGAAAGCGCCGGCGATCGCATGCCGCGCCACGAAGTGCCCCGGGCCGACTTCGACCAGCGGTGCCACCGTGGGCTCGTAGCCCACCGGGTGCACCGGGCTCGGCACCTCGCCCTGCAGCAGCGGGCGCTTCTGCGTGCGCCGGGCCGGGTCGGCCACCGGCACCGCGGCCATCAGCCGCTTCGTGTAGTCGTGCTGCGGGTTCTCGAAGATGGCGCGCCGGGGGCCGATCTCGACGATCTGGCCAAGGTACATCACGGCCACGCGGTGGCTGATGCGCTCCACCACCGCCATGTCGTGCGAGATGAAGAGGAAGGCCACGCCCAGCTCGCGCTGGAGGTCGAGCATGAGGTTGACGATCTGCGCCTGGATCGACACATCCAGCGCCGACACCGACTCGTCCGCCACCACCACCTTGGGGTCGAGCGCGAGGGCGCGGGCGATGGCGATGCGCTGGCGCTGGCCGCCGGAGAACTCGTGCGGGTAGCGCTGCGCGTAGTCAGCCGGCAGGCCCACCTTCTCCAGCAGCCAGCGCACGCGCGCGTGTGCCTCGGCGCCCTTGGCGACGCGGTGCACCAGCAGCGGCTCCATGATCGAGAAGCCCACCGTGAGGCGCGGGTCCAGCGAGGCGAAAGGGTCCTGGAAGATGAACTGGATGTCGCGCCGCAGCGCCTGCAGCTCGCCCTGCGGCAGCGCCAGCACGTTGCGGCCCTTGAACTCGATCTCGCCGCCCTGGCTGTCGACCAGGCGCAGCAGCGAGCGGCCGGTGGTCGACTTGCCGCAGCCCGACTCGCCCACCAGCGCGAGCGTCTCGCCGGCATGCAGGTCGAAGCTGATGCCTTCCACCGCATGCACCCGCCGCGTGACGCGGCCGAACAGCCCGCTCTTCAGGTCGAAGCGCGTCACCAGGTTCTTCACGTGCAGGATCGGCGGCAGGTCGCGGCGTACCGTGTCCTGCGGGCTGCGGTCGCTCACGCTCACGCCGGCCGCATCGACCTGCAGCAGCTCGAAGCGCGCCGGCAGCTCGGTGCCGCGCATCGCGCCCAGCTGCGGCACGGCGGAGAGCAGCGCGCGCGTGTACGGGTGCTTCGGGGCCGCGAAGATCTGCTCCGACGGGCCGGCCTCGGCCTTGTCGCCGCGGTACATCACGAGCACCCGGTCGGCCACCTCGGCCACCACGCCCATGTCGTGGGTGATGAAGACCACGCCCATTTGCATCTCGGCCTGCAGCTCGCGGATGAGCTGCAGGATCTGCGCCTGGATGGTGACGTCGAGCGCCGTGGTGGGCTCGTCGGCGATCAGCAGCGAGGGCCGGCACGACAGCGCCATCGCGATCATCACGCGCTGGCGCATGCCGCCGGAGAGCTGGTGCGGGTAGCGCTGCAGCACGCTGCGCGCCTCGGGGATGCGCACCAGCTCCAGCATGCGCAGCGCCTCCGCGCGCGATGCAGCGCGGTCCTTGCCCTGGTGGATGGCGATGGCTTCGGCGATCTGGTCGCCGGCGGTGAACACCGGGTTCAGCGAAGTCATCGGCTCCTGGAAGATCATCGCGATGTCGGCGCCGCGGATGCCGCGCATGGTGGCGTCGGTGGCCTTGGCCAGGTCGAGCACGCGGCCGTCGCGGCGCCGGAAGGCCATGCGGCCCTCGGGGATGCGGCCGCCGCCGTATTCGACGAGCCGCATCAGCGCGAGCGAGGTGACGGACTTGCCCGAGCCCGACTCGCCGACGATGGCGAGCGTCTCGCCGCGGTCGACGTGGAAGCTCAGCTTGCGCACCGCGTCGACCGTGCGCTCCGAGGTCGAGAAGCGCACGGTGAGGCCGTCCACCTCGAGCACGCGCTGCTCAGGTATTGGCAGCATGGCAGTGCCGGCCGCGGAAGAGGGCAGGGTGACCGAGCTCATCGATGAATGGCCGTCTGCGGCGCCTCGTTGCCGCGGGCGTGGCCGCGGTACATGCCATCGGTGTTGAAGGGCATGCAGACGTTGCCGTTGCGATCGACCGCGATCAGTCCGCCGCTGCCGCCGATCGACGGCAGCGACTGCATCACCACCGCCTGCGCGGCCTGCGCCAGCGACTGGCCCGCATAGCGCATGCGCGCGCAGACATCGTAGGCGGCCGCAGCGCGGATGAACATCTCGCCGCTGCCGGTGCAGGACACGGCGGCGCGCTTGTCGTCGGCATAGGTGCCGGCGCCGATCAGCGGCGAATCGCCGACGCGGCCGACCCGCTTGTTCGTCATGCCGCCGGTGGAGGTGGCGGCCGCGAGGTGGCCCTGCAGGTCGAGCGCGACCGCGCCGACCGTGCCGAACTTGCGGCCCTCGTCCAGCGGCGCGGTGGCGTTCGCGGTGCCATCGTGGTCGAGCGCGACCCGGCCGGCGGCCTGAGCCCGCTCCAGCTGCGCGCGACGCGCCTCGGTGGAGAACCAGGAGGGGTCCACCATCTCCAGTCCGCGTTCGCGCGCGAACGCCTCGGCACCGGCGCCGGCCAGCAGCACATGGGCGCCGTCTTCCATCACCGCGCGGGCGGCGCGTACCGGGCGCCGGATGCGGCTCACGCAGGCCACTGCACCGGCGCGCAGATCGGCGCCGTTCATCACTGCCGCGTCGAGCTCGTGCGTGCCGGCGTGCGTGAAGACCGCGCCATGGCCGGCATTGAAGAGGGGACAGTCCTCCAGCATCTCGACGGCGAGGCAGACCGCGTCGAGCGCGGAGGCGCCGCCCAGCAGCAGCGCCTGGCCGGCTTGCACGATGGAGCGCAACGCGTCGTGGTAGGCCTGCGCCGCGCCGGCGTCCAGCGCCGCGGCGCTGATCGTGCCGGCGCCGCCATGGATGGCAATGACGGGGGTCGTTTTCATCGGGTCTTCTTCTTTCCGGCGAGCGCACTCGGCGCGGGCCTTTGCTTGATCTTCGGCGGGCTCGCATGCAGGTCCTGCGCGCCGTGCAGCCAGGGCATTACGGCATGGACCACCTTGCTCGCGGCCTGGTATGCCTGCGGGGCGCGCAGGGCCACCGCACTGGTCAGGGCCTCGATCAGCGCCAGCACGCTGGTCTCGCAATTGGGACGATAGCGGGTTTCGGTCTGCGCGTAGAGGGCGACGTCGGCCAGCGGCGCGATGGGCGAGCTGGGCCGGTCGGTGAGGGCCAGCACGCCGACGCCCTGGCTGCGCGCGAGGCCGGTCAGGGCCACGGTGTCGGTCAGGTAGCGCGGGAAGGTCAGCGCCACCAGCAGGTCCTGCGGCCCGCCGCGCGTCAGGGCGCGCGCGCCGTGCGTGACACCGCTGACCGACGACAGCAGGCGTACGTCGGCGCAGTAGGCGTCCAGCCCATGGTGCAACAGCCCGGCGAGCCAGGCGCTCGCGCCGAAGCCGGCGATGAAGACCGTGCGGGCGCCGAGCACGCGCGCGACCGCCGCCTCGCAGGAGGCCGGGTCCAGGGCCTGGCGCGTCGCGCCGATATTGCCCTGGCTCTCTTCCAGCGCCATCGCGAACACTTCGGCGACCGTCGTGGGGCGGGCGAGGTTGCCGCGCAGGCGCTCGACAGGGGCGACCAGCGGCTCGAAGCCGCGAACCAGCTCAGCGCGGAAGCTGGCATAGCCGTCGAAGCCCAGCGCCCGGGCGAAGCGGTTGGCGGTGGCGACCGACACCCCGGCCGCGGTGGCCAGCTCGTCGATGGGCAAGGTGGCGACCTGCAGCGGGCGCTCGAGCACGTAGTCGGCCACCTGGCGGTGCGAGGGGGTCAGCTGCGGCAAGGCCTGGGCGATGCGCTGGGCGACGGTGGTGGCTGCGGGGGGAGCCGGCATGCGGTGGGGCTGTGGGGTACTTGCCCGATCAGGGTGCGGGCCATGTAAAGAAAATTACATTGTGGTGCAAGGGAAGAAAATTTTCGATCATTGGCTCGGGTTTAGCAAGGTGTGGGCCATGCCTGATCGGCGGCGCTGACTACGCGCGTTGCGAGTTGGCGCCCGAACTCGGCGCAACTGCATCTCGCTTTAGCGACCCGGTGTCAGTTCCGTTCAGCATGTCGCTGGCGACTAGGGCGGATTGCCTGCGCTATGGAGCTCGAACGACTCTGAAGGTAGGCACTCAGCTGCTCGGCGGCTTCGGACAGCAGTGCAGACGGACGAAGCAGCCCCAGCGGTGCCAGCGGCCGTGCTGGCCCAACCGCGATTTCGTGCAGCTCGCCGGCTTCGAGCATGGGCCGCGCGAAGTTGACTGGCATGAATGCCAGCAGCTCTTCGTGCCGAAGCAGCCAAGAAACCATCGTTGGCGAGCGCGTGATCACCGAGTGCGTGCGTGGCGGACTGGGGAACGAGCGCGTCAGCTCGTCGAAGCGTTCTCGCGCTGGCGTGCCTGAAGGGAACAGTAGCCACGTCTGTTCTGCGAGCACCTCAGCGCCAGCCCGCCGCCTACCTTCAAGCCGATGACCTGCACTACACAGCACTGCGAACCGGTCTTCGAGCAAAGGGACGAACAACCAGCCCTCGGGAATCACGGCCGGCCGTCGACAAGCAACCAAATCAGCCTCGCCGCGTGCAACCGCCAGCAGCTGATCGTCTCCCTCTGCCTCCGACAGATGCACGGCGATCTCGGGGTGGGCCTTCCCGAACTCCGATAGGGTACCAACGAGCAGGCCATGGCTCGCCGAAACAGACGCGACGAGTCGAACCAGGCGCAGACCCCGACGCTGTCGGGCCGCAATGACTTCAGCGGTCTCGGACAGCGCGAGCAGCACGTTGCGCGCCACGGGCAAGAGACCCTCGCAGGCCGGCGTCGGCCGCACGCCCCGCGCATGCCTGTCGAAAAGATGCGTGTCGATCAAGCGTTCCAGGTATGCAAGGGTTTGAGTGACCGACGACTGGGTCAGCCCTATCGCATCGGCAGCTCGCTGGACGCTTCCCAGCTCCGCCACCTTCAGCAGCACTTGAAGATGTCGGAACTTCCCGCGCGCCATCAGGTGGTTGAGCAGGAGAGAGGCTGAGTGGTCCAAGATATCGGGCAGTCTAATACATCAGTCTAATACATCACCCCAAAATTTAATTGGCGGCCGATAGCTCTTCGAAGCAAGATTCTTCCTACACGAGGTGCCACCGCGCCTTCGCGAACCGGAGACAACGTGCCATGAAGACCCTGTTGCGTCATATCGCAGCGGCTGCTTTTGCCAGCTTGGCTGGAGCAAGCGCCGTTCACGCGCAGTCGCATGACTGGCCAACGCGACCGGTGCGCATCATCGTTCCCGCACCTCCCGGCGCGGGTTACGACAACACCATCCGCCCGCTGGCCCAGGATCTGGCGCTGCAGCTCAAGCAGCCGGTCGTGATCGAGAACAAGCCGGGTGCGGGCAACATCATCGGCACCCAGGCCGGGGCCACCGCACTGCCCGACGGCTACACGCTGACGATGACCGGCATGCTCAACACGATCGCGCAAGGCATCTACGAGCGCGTCCCCTTCGACATCGTGAGCGACTTTGCTCACATCGCCTCCATAGGCGCCGGCGAGCAATGGCTCGTGGTCAACAGTCAAGCCGGGATTTCCTCGTTCACGGATCTGATCGCGCAAGCCAATCGCGAGCCCGGCAAGATCAGCTACGCGACCTCCGGGCAGGGCTCGACCGGGCACCTGCTCATGGAGTTGCTGCAGCGCTCCACCGAAACGACGCTGACCCACATCCCCTACAAGGGCGGTGCGCCTGCCTTGCAAGACGTGCTCGGGGGGATCGTCCCCGTAACGGTCATCCCGCAGAGCGGTGCCTTGCAGCACGTCCAGTCCGGCAAACTGAAGGTTCTAGCCGTGTCAAGTGCACACCGCAGCAAGGACCTTCCGCTGGTGCCGACGTTCGAGGAGCTGGGGCACAAGCAGCTCACCGTCACTTCGTGGGTCGGCCTGTCGGCACCGAAAGGCACGCCGCCGGAGATCGTCAGCAAACTCAGCGCCGCCGTCCGGGCCAGCCTGGCCAAGCCCGAGGTGGTGGCAAAGATAGAGGCGCAGGGCCTGACGCCCATGGTCTCGACGCCGGACCAATACAGCCAGCTCGTAAAAGGCGATACCGAACGCTGGGGCCAGCTCACGCGCAGCTTGAAACTCAAGGCCAACTAATTACCCAAGGTCGGCAGACACCGAACGACGACCATGCCTTTCCTGACGTCCGCAGGTCGGCGGATCTACTACGAGCGCCACGGCGCCGGCCCAGCGATCCTTTTCCTGCACGGTGGCGGATCCAACGCGGCCACGTGGTGGCAGCAGCTGCCGGTCTTCTCGAGCCGCTACAGCTGCCTGACGATGGACATCCGGTGCTTCGGGCGGTCGGTTGCACCGACTAGTGAGTTCGACCTGGGCTTGATGGCCGACGACGTCCTGGCCCTGTTCGACGCAGAACAAGTCCATCAAGCAGTCGTTATCGGCCAGTCTCTCGGCGGAATGATCGGCCTTCGGGTCGCCTTGCGACACCCGACGCGCGTCGCCGGCTTCGTCGCCTGCGACAGTTCGATGGCCATCGACCATCCGGCCCTGCTGGAGCTTGTCTCGAAGCGGCTGCATTCGGCGCGCGCCGTCAGCATCGAGCAGCGGTCGCTCGGCAAGTGGTTTGTCGAACAGCATCCGCCGCTCGCCGCGCTCTATGCCCAGATAAATCACTTCAATCCGAGCGCACAAGCGATTTCCGCCGAGCAGTGGCAGGATGCGCTGGCATCACTTCTCGCGCCAGCTGCTTTAACGCCGGTCGAGGCCTTGCGCGAGCTTGCTTGCCCGACCTTGTTCTTGGTGGGCAGCGAAGATCCCCTCGTGCCCGCAAGCGTCATGCACGAATGCTCGGGCCTTGTGCCTGACAGCGCTGTTGCTGTTATCGAACAGGCCGGGCACTCCGCGTATTTCGAGAAGCCGGAGGAGTTCAATCGCCTCGTCATCGAGTTCATCGCTGGACGCATCGCAATCCCCAGCGACCGCGCGTCGACCTCGTTTCAACCCGGATCGACGGCGGCGGCGTAGGTGGTCGTCCGTCACAGCCTTGCATTCCACAGCAGGAGACATCATGACCCGGAGCCACCGACAGCTGTCACTGCTGGCCCTTGCTGCAGCATGTGCGGCAATCAAGCCTGCGGAGTCTGGAGCTGCCGTACGTTTGCCTAGACTTCTGGATTCGGCCAGAGCGGTCGCTCGGCGCTGGGCGACCAACACGTCAGCGGTGACGAACTCGGACCCCGATCTGCGTGGCCCTATCCGGCGCATGACCCGTGATGCGCGCGCAGGGTGTCGCCGCTCGCTCTGCCAGCGATGCATTTCACTCCAAGTTTCTGCCGCTTCATCGCACGGCTCTCGCGGCGGGTCGCAGGCAGTCACAGAATCCGGGCACCCATACAAGAGTGACGAACATGCTGACACCCGTACTGATGATCTTGATCCTGGTCCTGCCGTACCTTGGCTATCGCTTCGTGTCGCGGCATCGACCATCGCAGGATCTGCGTCCCGCGGCCGCCGCAGGCTTGGGGCTGCTTTTCCTTTTCACCGCCAGCGGCCATTTCCTCCAGACCGAGCCCATGGTGCAAATGCTGCCGCCCTGGGTTCCGGCGAGAGAAGCGCTGGTCTATCTCACAGGCGTGGTCGAGATCGCGATCGCCGTGGCACTCTTCTTCCGCCGCTCGCGCCTGGCAGGCGCGTGGGCAGCCGCGATAGTCCTGGTGGCCTTCTTTCCGGCGAACGTCTACGCGGCGCTCCAGCACGTCCCCATGGGCGGTCACGCCTGGGGGCCCAGTTATCTCCTCGTGCGGGCACCCTTGCAGCTCTTCATCCTGTGGTGGATCTGGGCCATGGTCCTGCAGGCCGCTCGGTGGCCGGTCAGCCAGGCTGCGAGACGATGACCCCTTCGAGCGGCTCGAGGACCAGCTCGCCTGCCACGGTGCCGCTGCGATCGGCATGGGTCGACGCCAGCACCACCGCGCCGGCACGCACGAGGTCTGCGGAGACCGGCTTGTCGGACGTGCTGAAGTTCAGCAGCACGACCAAGCGCCGCGTGCCGGCGCTTCTCGCGTAGGCCATCACGTCGGCTCCCGCCTCGAGCGGCTCGTGGCTGCCCTGGTGCAGGGCGGGTTCACGCCGCCTGAGCGCGATCAGGCGGCGGTACAGCTCCAGCATCGACGCGGGGTCGCCCGCCTGCGATTCGACATTGCGATGCTCCCAGTCACCGCCCAGCCGCAGCCAGGGCGTGCCGGTCGTGAAGCCTGCGTTGGGGGCGCTGCCGCTCCACTGCATCGGCGTGCGCTGCGGATCGCGGCCCATGCCCTTGCCGGGGTCGTTCTTCTCGAAAGGGTCCTGCACCTCCTCCGGCGGAATGGGCACGTCCGTCATGCCGATCTCGTCGCCGTAGTAGAGCGTCGGCGTGCCGCGCAAGCTCAGCAGCAGCATCGCGGCCAGCCTGGCTCTCTCCTGTCCGACGCGGCTGGCGATGCGCGGCTTGTCATGATTGCCGAGCACCCAGTTGGGCGCTGCGCCCTGTGGCAGCGCCGCCTCGTAGTTGCGCACGATGTGGTCGATCTCGGCAGCCTGCCACCTGGCGGCCAGCAGCTGAAAGTTGAAGGGCAGCTGCACGCCTTGCAGCAGGCCGTCGTCCGTGCGCACGTAGTAGGCCATCAGCCGCGCGAGCGGCAGGTAGAGCTCGCCGATCAGCACGCGCGACGACTCGGCATCGCTGAACTCGTCCACCACGCGCCGCATGTCGACGACGATGTCCTGCATCTCGGGCCGGTCGGTCGTGTACACCCGAAGCAGCCGGTGCGCAGAATCGCCGCCGGGCACGTAGTCGGGGTTCGGCGGGTTGTCGCGGAACTGATCGTCCTTGATGAGGTGGTACAGCACGTCGATGCGAAAGCCGTCGACCCCCCGGCGCAGCCAGAAGCGAAGCACGTCGTACATCGCAGCGCGCACCTCCGGATTGCGCCAGTTGAGATCGGGCTGCTCCTTCAGGAACGAGTGGCAGTAGTACTGCCCGGTGTGCGCATCGAAGGTCCACGCCGGTCCGCCGAAATTGCTGAGCCAGTTGTTCGGCGGCCCGCCGCCGGGGGCCGGGTCCCGCCACAGGTACCAGTCGCGCTTCGGGCTGTTGCGCGAGGCGCGACTTTCCAGGAACCAGGGATGCTGGTCGGAGGTGTGGTTGGGCACGGAAATGTCGTACCCGAAGTCCGCCATCGGGGAGGGATAGATGGGCGATATCCAGACCGCATCGACGCCGAGCTCGATCAGGTAATCGAGCCGATTCCGAATACCGCGCAGGTCGCCAATGCCATCCCCGTCGCTGTCCTGGAAAGACCGGGGATAGATCTGATAGACGATTCCATTCTTCCACCAGGCGTCGGCTGACATGGCGCTCCTTTCCTGCTCGTCCCCTGGAACCTTCAGGCGCGGATCGCGTCGAGGGCTTGCCAGTCGAAGGTGATGCCGTGTCCGGGCCGGTCCGGCGCAATCGCCATGCCTTCGTCGATCTTCAAGGGCTCGGCAACGTACTTGTCCACGCCGAAGCCGTGCGCCTCCAGGAAGATGCGATTGGGGCAGGCGGCCAGCAGGTGAACGGTGACGTCGTGCGCCCCGTGCGAGGTCACCGGCATGTTGAAGGCTTCCGCCAGCCGCGCAATCTTCATGAAGGGCGTGACGCCGCCGCAGTTGGTGACGTCGGGCTCCGGGTGCGTCACGGCACCGGCCGCAATGTATTGCTTGAACTCCCACAGGCTGCGCAGGTTCTCGCCGGCCGCGACCGGCAGGCCGCCTTCGCGGATGATGCGCACGTGCCCCGCGGGGTCGTCCGGGATCGTCGGCTCCTCGAGCCAGACGAGATCGAAGGGCTGCAAGGCGCGCGCCGCGCGAATCGCCTCGTCGACGCCCCACTTCATGTTGGCATCCACCATCAAGGGAAAGCCGTCCCCCAGGTGCTCGCGCATTGCGCGGACGCGCTCGACATCCTCGGCCAGGCGCGCGCGGCCGACCTTCATCTTGATCGCCCGGAAGCCCTTGCCCAGGTTGGCATCGGTCTGGCGCAGCAGGTCGTCGAGCGACAGCTGCAGGTCGATGCCGCCCGCATAGCAGGGCACGCGCGGATCGTGTCCGCCGAGCAGGTTCCATAGCGGCAGGCCGACCCGTCTGGCCTTCAGGTCCCACAGCGCCATGTCGAAGGCCGACAGCGCCAGCACCGTGGGGCCGCCGCGGCCGCCGTAGTGCAGCGCCCACCAGGCCTTCTGCCAGAGCCGCTCGATGTGATCGGCTTCCTCGCCGGCCATGATGTCGGGAAACTCGTGCCGCAGGATCGCTTCGATCGCGCCGCCGTTGCGCCCGACGGTGAAGGTGTAGCCCACGCCTTCGGCGCCATCCGCGTCGCGCACGCGCACGGTGTTCAGCTCGAAGGCGCGGATTTCTCCGTGCGTGGAGTCCGTCAGCACCACGGGCTGCGGAACGCGGTAGAAGCCGCTTTCGATCGAGGCAATGCGGGCCATGGTTGCGTCGGATGTAAGTCGGGACGGCAAAGGATAGCGCGGCAGGCCGGTCACCGACACCGGTACACTCCGCCCGCCCGGGCATCGGCCGGGGTCGCCGCAGGCAACGCGGCGTGTCTCTAAATCCAAGGAATCTGAATGAATCGCATCGAACTGGTCGAGAAGATCGCCACCGGCCACAACCTGAGCAAGGCCGAAGCCGCGCGCGTCCTCGAAACAGTCACCAGCTCCATCGTCAATGCCGTGAAGAAGGACGACCCTGTCCAGCTCGTCGGCTTCGGCACTTTCAAGCAGGTGGCACGCGCGGCGCGCTCCGGCTTCAACCCCCAGGCAGGCACGAAGATCAAGATCGCGGCCACCAAGGTGCCGAAGTTCGTGGCCGGCGCCGCCTTCAAGGCAGCCATCGACCCGAAGGCCGCCAAGCGCAAGGCCGAGAAGGCCGCGGCGAAGCCGGCGGTGAAGAAGACTGCACCGAAGAAGGTCGCTGCCAAGAAGAAGTAAGCAAAGCCGCCCCCGGGCGGCTTTCTTTTGGGCTGCGAATTTGCGTTTACGCAAATTTGTTTCTACACTTTCAGCCGATGGCGACTACCACTCCGATCAAGCTCGCCCAACCGGACTCAAGGTCGGCGCGCAATGGCCATTGATGTCTTGGTTCTGGGTGCCGGCATGGTCGGCGCGAGCACGGCCCTGCAATTGGCCCTGCGCGGGCATTCCGTCGCGATGGTGGACCGGCGAGCGCCTGGCCACGAGACGTCCTACGGCAACGCGGGGATCATCCAGCGAGAGGCCGTCGAACCCTACGCATTTCCTCGCAATTGGTCGGCGGTGCTCAACGTCGCCTTCAAGCGCGGCATGGATGTCAACTACCACCTTGGTGCCCTGCCATCCGTCATGTCGCCATTGGCGCGGTACTGGCATGCCTCGGCGTCATCGCGCTACGCGGCGATCGCCCGCGACTACAGTCGCCTCATCGAACACTGCCTGACCGAGCACCAGGCGCTCATTGCCGAGTCCGGCGCGGGTGCCCTGGTGCGCAAGGAAGGCTATCGGATGGCCTTCCACAGCCAGGCCGCGATGGACGTCGCTGCGTCGCGTGCCGTCCAGCTTCAACAGCGCTACGGTGTGCGGCATGCACTACTGGGCGGTGAAGCGTTGGCGCGAGCCGAACCCGGTCTTCGCGCGCGGCTGGCTGGCGCGCTGCACTGGCTGGACCCGTGGTCGGTGAGCGATCCCGGCGCGCTGGTGGAACACTACGTACAGCGCTTCATCGCGCTCGGTGGCCACCTGGCCGAAGGCGACGCCGCGAGCCTGACGCGCGTTGCAGAAGGATGGCAAGTGCAGTCCGCGGCCGGCCCACTGATTGCGCGTCATGCCGTCATCGCGCTGGGCCCCTGGGCTGCCGAATTGACTTCCACGCTCGGGTACAAGCTGCCGCTTTTCGTCAAGCGCGGCTACCACCGCCACTACCGGGGCGGGCCGGGCTTGCGGCTCCCGCTGCTGGACGCCGAGCGCGGTTTCGTGATCGTGCCGATGGCGCGCGGCATGCGCGTCACGACGGGGGCGGAGTTTGCCCGCATCGGGGCGCCTGCGACACCGGTGCAGCTTGAAAAGGCCGAGCGGGCCGCGCGCGAGCTGATCGACTTGCCGGAGCCGGTAGAGGCCGAGCCATGGCTGGGCAACCGCCCCTGCACCGTGGACATGAAACCGGTGATCGGGCCGGCGCCGAGGCATCCGGGGCTGTGGTTCAACTTTGGCCATGGGCACCAAGGCTTCACCTTGGGTCCGGTCAGCGGTCGCTTGATTGCCGAAATGATCGAGGGGACGACTCCTCTCGTCGATCCGAGCCCGTTCCTGCCTTCGCGATTCTGATCCCGGGTCGAGTTGCGTGGGCTTCACGCACCCGAGCGCATGAGTGTTGCGGCTCTGGCCCTCTCCTCGTCGAGCAGGCGCCGCATGCGGTGGACGGCCGTTTGCACCGCAGCGTCGTGCCGTGATGCTGGAGGCGCGTCGGCTGCATACAGACGCAGCACGCGATCCAGCAAGGGCCTTGCGTTGCCGGGCACGGGGACCGGGTCGCCTCGATGCGCTTCGATATCCCCGCACACCGCGGCGAATGCTGCGAACTCCGCATCGAGTTCTGCTTCCTTGATCTTCTGCCGGGTCTGCGCCACGAATTCAGGAGGCATTCCGGCGAAGCCGGGCTTCAGGGTCGTGCGCAGCGCCCGCAGTGGTGCGGTGACCTCGCGCCGCCACGATCCGACGCGCGCTTCGGCGCTGGCAAGCGCTTGTTCATCGAGGGCGATGCCCTTGGTGGCAAAGAGGTAGATCGCGTGCAGCAGTACCACGACGTCGACCCCCGCACGATCCTGCAGCAGGAGGCAGGCTTCGGCCACTCCGGGCTTTGCATAGACCTCCAAGGCGTAGTTCCACTCGAGCGAGAAGGCGTCGGATGCGGTGTGGGTCATGGGCGAAGAGCAGGGGGCAGGAGAGCGGCGTTCGGGGTGGGGGTGGCCGGCGGCTCCCGCCGAATCCGCATGCCACGCGACTCCTGCTGGTCCAGGCTGAGCCTGTCTGCAAGAAAGTCGAGGAAAGCGCGAATCTTGCTCGGCATGCCCTTTCGGCTGAGCACCAGCGCCGTGGCATGCATCGACGGGCTCTCCCAATCCTTCAGCACGCGCTGCAGGCGCCCGCTGCGCAAATCATTGGCGCACATCACGTTGGGCAGCATGCTCATGCCGACGTGGCCGATGGCCATCTCGCGCGCGATGGAGATGTTGTTCACTACCACCTTTCCCTCGATGGTGGCGAAGCGATGCGTTGCCTGGTTGCGCAGGGTCCAGATGCCATCCAGGCGCTGCTGCGTGGTGATGATGCAGTCGTGCCGGTGCAGGTCGTCCACCGATAGCGGTACGCCGCGGCGCGCCAGGTACTCCGGGCTGGCGTAGACGCCGCGCGTGATGGTCGCGATGCGCCGGTAGGTGAGGTCCGTGTCCTTCAGCGGCCCGAGCTGGATGGTCAGATCGTAGGGGTCTTCCCTTGGATTGACCGGGCGGCTGTTCACGTCGACCTCCAGTTCGAGCTCGGGGTAGGCCAGCACGAACTCGGCGATCGCCTTGCCGATCCACGACACACCGAAGTCGATGGGGATGCTGACGCGCAGCGCGCCCCGCATGGCGGTCTGCAGTTGCAGGGTGTCCAGCCCAGCCTGTTCGACCTCGTCCACCACGCGCCGGCAGTGGTCGTAGAAGCGCGTGCCGATCTCGGTGGTCGTGAGCCGCCGCTGGCCCTTCTTCAGGAGGACGGTGCCGACTTGCTGCTCGAGCTGCGTGAGCTTGCGGCTGATGGTCGACTTGGGCATGTTCAGCTCGCTCGCCGCCCGCGTGATGCTCTGCGCATTGACGACGTCGTAGAACAGTCGAAGCGAATTCAGATCGAGTTTGTCGGCCATGCAGATCGGTGTGTTCGGAACAGGTGCCGAGGGTAGTCGACATGACAGGCGAAGCGGTATCCGTGAGTTCCATGAATGGAACGGCCGGTCCATCGCTGCAGCTATTCGGAACGCTGCCCTGTTCCTACGATGACCCCCGACACAGACACAGAGCGCAGGCCGCCGAGGGCACCGCCCCCGTGATTCACCAAAGACGGAGACAAGCCAATGAAGAGACACGCACTCACGCGCCGAACGCTGCTCAGGGCCGCTTCGGCCTTCGCACCTGCCTCGCTCGTCGGGCCCGGCACGCTGGCCTGGGGCACTGCGAGGGCCCAGCCTGCGCTCAAGTGGGCCAACCTGACGCCCGGCTTCACGACGCTGCTGACCGACTACATGGTCGCCAAGGAGCTCGACAAGGCCAACGGGCTCCAGCTGGGCAAGCCGACCGCGTACACCGCGGTGACCACCTACTACAACGACTTCGTCGCCGGCAACTACGACGTGTGCATCGGCAGCTGGGACACCTTCGCCTCGCGCCACCTCTCCGGGGTGCCGCTGCAGTACGTGTGCTCGGTCACCACCGGCAACATGATCAACATCATCACGCAGGCCAAGGGGCCGGAGACGATCCAGGCACTCAAGGGCAAGACGCTGGCGGCCCCGCAGTCCACGGGCACCTACCGGATGATGCGGGCCGTGGTCAAGGAACTCGCCGGGGTCGACCTGGAGACCCATGCGGTGGTTCAGAACGTGGACAACCCGGCCGCGTCGGTCACGCTGGTGATGGCCAATCGCGCGGACGCCGGCCTGACGTGGGAGCCCAACGTGTCGGTCGGGCTGGCTCGCGTGCCCGACATGCGGGTGCTCTACAACGCCGGCGAGGAATACCGACGCCGCGTCAACCTCGACCTGCCGTACTTCGGCGTGGCGGTGCGCAAGGAGGCCATTGCCCGCGATCCCGGCCTGGTGGCCCGCTTGAACAAGGCTTTCAGCGAGTGCATCGAGGGCATCAACGGCAAGACGGAAGAGGCGGTGAAGATCGCCGGCGCCAACTCCGGCATTCCGACGGATGTGCTGAAGACGGCCATCGCGTCGAAGCGCCTGGAGTTCAAGCACGTCTCGATGCAGTCCGCGGAGGGCCGCCGCAGCATCGTGACCGCCAGCGAGTTCCTGGTGCGCAATGCCGCGCTGACCAAGGTGGTCGACAACGGGTTCTTTGCAGCATGAAGCAGGCGGAACTCAGGGCCGGCGACGTGGCCAAGCCCTCCTCGGGCTCTTCTTCCTCCCCCGCGGCCGGCCGGAAGCCGCTGACCACCGCCGCCATGGCGGTGCCCAAGGTGCGCGACCGCAGCGAACTGAAGGCGCTGCTGGTCGTCGTCGTGCTGATCTTCGGCGCGATGGAGGTCGGAAGCTGGTACGTGCCCGAATACGTGATGCCGTCGCCGACGGTGATCGCGAAGGCGCTGGCACAGTTGCTCACCACCGACCTGATGCACGTGGCGATCACGCTCGGGCGCTTGTGCGTGGCCATCGTCTTCTCGGCGGTGGCCGGCGTGGCCATCGGACTGCTGATGGGCACCTCCAAGAAGGTGGGTCCCTATCTGAAGGCGCTGGTGGTGGTGGACACCGGCATCCCCGCGCTGTCGTGGATGCTGCTGGCCGTGTTCTGGTTCAAGGATCCGGAGGCACGCATCTTCTTCATCCTGACGGTGATCCTGCTGCCCTTCTATGCGCTCAACGTGTACGAAGGCGTGCGGGCACTGTCGACCGATTGGGTGGACATGCTGGAGAGCTTTCGCCCGAGCCGCTGGAAGATGCTGCGCTACCTGGTCGCGCCGCACATCGTGCCGTACATCTTTCTCACGACGAAATCGGTGATCGGCTACGCGATCCGCATGGTGATCTTCGCGGAGCTGGTGGCTTCGGCCTTCGGCATCGGCTCGCGCATGAGCTTCGCGCAGTCGACCTTCCGCATCGACCAGGTGCTGGCATGGACGGTCCTGCTGGTGGTGATCAACCTGCTGATCCAGTGGCTCGCGACGCTGGCCGAGGCACGCTTCCTCGGCTGGCGCAAGGAAGCAAAGGTGCGCTGACATGACGACGACCTCCACATCCCTGATCGAGTTGCGCGACGTCAGCAAGCGCTTCGGCGACCATACGGCGATCGACCACCTGTCGATGGAAGTCCGCGAGGGCGAAACCGTGGCGTTGCTGGGCCAGACGGGCGCAGGCAAGAGCACCGTGATGTCGCTGCTCATGGGCACCACGTGCGCCGACGAGGGCACGGTGCGCGTCGCCGGCGCCGATCCTGCGCGTGATTTCGTCGCGCTGCGCGGCAAGCTGGCCGTCAGCTTCCAGACCGATCGACTGCTGCCCTGGCGCACGGCGCAGGAGAACGTCGAGCTCGGCCTGCTGCTGCTCGACCGGCCGAAGGCCGAGGCGCGCGAGCGGGCGGCCGAATGGCTGCGCCGCGTGAAGCTGGGCGACGCTGCCCACAAGTACCCCTCGGAGCTCTCGGGCGGCATGCGCCAGCGCGTGTCGCTGGCACGCGCCCTGGCGGTCGACCCGGCGCTGGTCCTGCTCGACGAATCCTTCAGCCAGCTCGACCATGTGACCTCGCAGACCCTGCGCCGCGACTTTGCCGAGATCGTGCGCGAGCAGCGAAAGACCTGTGTCTTTGTCACTCACCGCATCGAGGACGCGCTCGAAATCGCAGACCGCATCCTGGTGCTCGCCGCGCCGGCACGCGTCTGCCTCGAGCTGCCGGTGAGCGCCGCGCAGCGGCGGGACGCCAGCTGCATGGCGCAAATGCACCAGCAGATCGAGCGCGCCATCGGCGGCGAGGAACCCGATGCGCCGGCCGCGCAAGCGAACGGCGCATCGGCCCACCCCTTCACCACAACGACAGAGCACTAAGAGAAAGCGGAACTTCCCATGAGCTATCAGGACATCATCGCCGAGCAGGTGGAGGGCTGGCTGGAGATCACCATCCACCGGCCCGAGAAGCTGAACTCGCTGCGCGAGACCACCGCCGAGGAGATCCTCGACGCGATGGGTGAAGCGGAGTCGAAGCGAGAGATTGCCGCCGTCATCCTGAAGGGCAGCGACAAGGCCTTCTGCACCGGCATCGACACCAGCGAATTCAGCGTCGGCGACAACGAGTACTTCGACTTCTATCGCAAGCGCAAGCGCTCGCGCAAGGTCAACGAGCTGTTCCGAACGCTGCCGGGCTACACCAAGCCTGTCATCAGCGCCATCGAGGGCTTCGCGCTCGGCGGCGGCCTGGAGCTGGCGCTGGTCGGCGACATGATCGTCGCGGGCGCCAATGCCAGGTTCGGCCTGCCCGAAATCCGGCTGGGGCTGATGCCCGGCGGCGGTGGCACGCAGACGCTGCCGCGGCTCATCGGCCCGGCCCTGGCCAAGGAGCTGATGTGGACCGGGCGCCGCATCACTGCCGCCGAGGCGCGCGAGTACCGGCTGGTCAACCACGTGACCGAGGCCGGCCAGGCGGTCGACAAGGCCCGCGAGCTGGCCCGCACCATCGCCGGCAATGCGCCGCTGTCGGTCATGTTCACCAAGGCGGTCATCGACCGCGGCATGGACCTTCCGCTGGCCGAGGGCATGGCGGCGGAGGGCGACGTGTCCTTCATGCTGTACTTCACGAAGGACCGCCAGGAGGGCCTGGGCGCCTTCCGCGAGAAGCGCACACCCGCATTCCGAGGAGAGTAGGACATGAAGAAGAGAGACATCGTGATCGCCGGCTACGCCGAGACACCCATCGATTTCAAGACCGGGCGCAGTGCCTACGACCTGGCGGGCGAAGCGCTCGACCAGCTGCTGGAGCGCACCGGGATCGACAAGGCCGAGATCGACGGCCTCTCGGTGACGACGGCGCTGTCGGAGGCGCAGAACCCCTTCTTCGCTGTCTACATGACCGAGGCGCTGGGCATCACCCCGACCTGGCTCAACTACGGCGGCATCGGCGGCTGCTCGGCCACCGGCGGCGTGGCGCGCGCCATGTCGGCCATCCGCGACGGCATGTGCAAGCTGGCGGTGGTGATGTCGTCCGATGCGCCCAGCTCCGACTGGCGCTCCAGCTACGGCGCCTACCGCGGCGAGTTCCAGGATCCGCCCGGCGTGCAGGGCCCGCCCGCCACCTTCGGCCTGCTGATGAGCCGCTACGCGCACCAGTACGGACTCGACCCCGAGGCGCTCGGCAAGATCGCCATCACCCAGCGCGCCCATGCGCTGCACAACCCGAACGGCTACAAGAAGTTCCAGAAGGAGCTCACGATGGAGGAGTACCTCAAGTCGCGCGTCATCTCCGACCCGCTGCGGGTGCTCGACAGCGTGATGTTCTGCGACGGCGCCAACGCCTTCATCGTGACGACCGAGGAGAACGCGAAGCGCCTGGGCTTGGCGAAGATGGTGTACCCGGTCGCATACGGCGAGGTCACCAACTTCAACGGTGCCGACCCACTGGCCGACATCACGCGCTCGGGTTTCACGAAGATCGGCCCCGAGGTGCTGCGCAAGGCGGGACTGGCGCCCAGGGATGTGCGCATGTTCCAGCCCTACGACGATTTCACGATCGCCGTGATGATGCAGTTCGAGGCCTTCGGCTTCTGCGAACCCGGCGAAGGGTCCGCCTACACGCTGCGCACCGACCTGTCCTTCGACGGCGAGCTGCCGCTCAACACCGGCGGCGGGCAGATCTCGGCCGGACAGCCGGGGCTGGCCAGCGGCGGGCTCAACCTCGCCGAGGCCGTGCGCCAGATGTTCGGCGAAGGCGGCAGCCGCCAGGTGAAGGACCCGCGCAACGCGCTGGTCACGGGCATCGGCGTGATTCCTTACGGCCGCAACTGGGGGACCAGCTCGGCCATGGTCCTGGAGGTATGAAGAGCATGAACGACATCACGAACATCACCGGCACCGCGCCGGTACGCCCGATCCCGAAGCAGGGCGTCTACGTCGACAGCAAGCCTTTCTGGGACGGCATCGCGCAGGGCAAGCTGGTGCTGCAGTACTGCACCGTCGCCAGGCGCTTCCAGCACTACCCGAAGCCGGTCAGCGGCTTCACCGGGCGCCGCACGCTCGAGTGGCGCGAGGTCGCGGGCACCGGCACGATCTACGCATGCACCGTGGTGCGCATCCCGGGGCCCGGCGTCGAGGGGCGCATCCCGCTGTGCGTGGCAACCGTCGAGCTCGATGAGGGCGTGCGCATCATCGCCAACGTGCTGCGCTGCGCACCGGGCGATCTGGCGATCGGCCGGCGCGTGAAGCTGGCGGTGGACCAGCTCGCGCCCGGGCATCCGTACCCGGCCTTCGAGCTCGTCTAGGGGTCGCCATGCGTCTCGAACATTTCATGGCGGCGCACGCCCTGCGCAGGCCCGCCAAGCCGGCAGTGGTCGTCGGTGCGCAGACGTTGAGCTACGGCGAGCTGCTGTCGAGCTCGCGCTCGCTGGCCGCCGGCCTGCGCCGCGCGGGCGTGGTGCAGGGCGACCGCATCGTGGTCTATCTCCCCAACTGCGTGGAGTTCGTCCAGCTCATGTACGCCGCCTTTTCGCTCGGCGCCGTCGTGATCCCGGTGAACACCCGCAACACGCCGCGCGAACTGGTCTATTTCGCGCAGGACAGCCAGGCCCGCGTGCTGGTGTTCCATGCCGAAAGCGCGGTGGCCATCGACGCGCTCTCCGGGGACCTGCGCGGCATCCGCCGCGTGGCGGTCGGCGGCGAGGTGGCGGGCGCCGAATCGTTCGAGGCGCTGCGCACGCGCTCCGACGAGCGCCTGCCCGAGCTGGCGCTGTCGCCGGACGACGCCATGATCCTCTACACCTCGGGCACCACCGGCAAGCCCAAGGGAGCAATCCTGACGCATGCCAACTTCGTGATCGGCAATGCCTTCGTGAACGCGGTGGAGTGGGGCGTGACGGCGCACGACGTATTCCTGGTCACCACCCCGCTCGCGCACCGCACCGGGCTGGCGAGGCTGATGAACGCCATGTGCCTGGGCGCCAAGCTGGTGGTGTTGGAGCGCTTCGACGCGCAGACTGCCGTCGACACGATCGAGCGCGAGCAGGTGAGCGCCGCCGGCATGGTGCCGACGGTCGCCCGCATGCTGATGCCGGTGCTCGAGCAGCAGGCCGCGCGCTGCGCGAGCCTGCGCCACATCATCGTGACGGGCGAGGCCTTCCCGGTCGAGCTCAAGCGCCGCATGATCGGCTACCTGCCGAACGCGCGGCTGCATTCCTTCTTCGCGATGACCGAGGTCGGCTCGGTCACGGTGCTCGATCACGAAGAGCAGTTCACCCATCCGTCATCGGTCGGCCGCGTGACGCCCGGCGTGCAGGTGAAGCTGGTCGACGACACGGGGCAGCAGGTCTCGGTCGACGACGTGGGCGAGATCCTGGTGCGCTCGGGCGAGGCCGGGCGCTTCACGACCATGAGGGGCTACTTCGGCCGCCCGGAAGAGACGGGCGCAACCATCGTCGACGGTTGGGTCCACACCGGCGACATGGGGCGCTTCGATGCCGACGGCTACCTCTACATCGTCGACCGGAAGAAGGACATGGTGCTCAGCGGCGGCTTCAACATCTACACCAAGGAAGTGGAGCAGGTGCTGGTCGAGCATGCCGACGTGGCCGACGCGGCGGTGGTCGGCGTGCCTGACGAGATCTTCGGCGAGGCGGTGGCGGCCTTCATCGAGCGCCGGCCGGGCCGTGCGGTGGACGTGGAGGCGATCCAGGAACACGCCAAGTCGCGCATCGCGAGCTACAAGAAGCCCAAGCACGTGTTCTTCGTCGATGCACTGCCGCGAAACGGCGTTGGCAAGGTACTGAAGGGCGAACTGCGCGAGATGGCGCTGGTGCGCCTGCTGCAGCCGGTGAGCTGAGCGGGACCGATGCCATGCTGAGACCCGAATCGGCCGCGGACGCGGCCTTCCGCGCCGAAGTGCGTGGCTGGCTGGAAGCGCACACGCCCCCCGCGCTGCGTCACAGCACCTTCCGCCCGCTGCCGGCCGATGGCATGCCGTGGTACCGAGCCCTGTCAGAGCGCGGCTGGATCGCGCCGCACTGGCCGCGCTCGCACGGCGGCATGGGCGCCAGCCCGATCCGGCAGGTCATCCTGATGGAAGAAATGGCGCGTGCCGGCACGCCCGACTTTCCCACGCAGGGGTTGAACCACATCGGTCCGCTGCTCATCGCGCGCGGCACGCCGGCGCAACAGCAGCGCCATCTGCCGCCCATCCTCGCGGGCGCTGCGATCTGGTGTCAGGGTTACTCGGAGCCCGGCGCCGGGTCCGACCTCGCGAGCCTGCGCACCCGTGCTGAAGTGCGCGGCGACACGCTGGTCATCAACGGCCACAAGATCTGGACCACCTGGGGTCACCATGCCGACTGGATGTTCGCGCTGGTGCGCACCTCCGGCGCCGGCAAGCCGCAGCACGGCATCACCTTCGTGCTGATCGAGATGACCACGCCGGGCATACGCCGGCGGCCGATTCGCACCATCGCCGGCGACGAGGAATTCGCCGAGATCTTCTTCGACGACGTGCACGTGCCGTTGGACAACGTCGTGGGGGAGATCGACAAAGGCTGGGAGGTCGCCACCGCCGTGCTCCACGAGGAGCGTCTGCGCATCGGCTCGCCCGCGCAAGCATTGCGTGCTGCCGAGCGGCTGCGCATGATGCTGCGTCATGCGCCGGCCGGGAGCGTTCGCGAGAGCGTACGGGAGGCAGCCGCGCTGGCCGAGGTCGAGGTGGAGACGCTCGTGGCCGCCTACCTCGAGGCGGCCGAGGCCGCCGAGAATCCGCAGGCCGGCGGCGCCGTCGACAGCTCCTACCTGAAGCTGCTGGCGACCGACACGGTGCAGCATCTGCTCGATCTGGTGCGCGAGGTGGCGGGTCCGGCCGCCGCGCTGCGCGAGCCGGTGCGTGCAGGCGACGACCTGCTGGACGCGAGCGAGATGTTCCTGCAGGCGCGCCGACTGGGCATCTACGGCGGCAGCAGCGAGGTGCAGCGCAACATCATCGCCACGCGGGTGCTCGGACTCCCGGCCGCGGGAAGCAAGCCATGAGCGCGGAGCACATCGCGCAGCTGCGCATGATCGGCGAGAGCGCCGCCGCCTTCGCGGCCGCCCACGGCGGCAGCGCCCGTGCGCGCCGCGTGCATGAGGGCGCTTCGGCGTGGGACGCGGCGACGTGGAAGGCCATCGCCGGACTGGGCTGGACCGGCATCGCCGTGCCCGAGCACAAGGACGGCCTGGGCCTCGGCGCGCCAGCGCTGGCGGTGGTGTCGGAGCAGGCGGGGCGCGCCTTGATGACGGCTCCGCTCACCATGGGCATCGCGGCCGCCTGTGTGCTCGCGCACGGCGCGTCCCCGGCCGGCGAGGCGCTGGGCGCGCTGCTGGCCGGCGACGCGCACGTCGTGCTGGCCGAGGGCATTGCCGCCGATGGCGATGGCACCGTCCATGCATCGCTGGTGCCCGAAGGCGAGGCCGCGTCGGCATGGCTGGTGGCGACCGGTGAGGGCGAGGCCTTTGGCGCACGGGTCGTCCATGTCGACGCCCCGGGCGCCGTGCGCAGCGATCGCGCGGCGGTCGACGGCAGCCGGCTCGCCGGTGCCGCCATCGAGCATTCGGTGTGGGTCGACGCGCCGCGCGTGCTGTAGGGCCTGGCGGGAGAGGCGGCCTGGAAGCAGGGGCGCAACCTTCAGCGCCTCGGCGACGCGGCCTACCTGTGCGGGCTGATGGACGCGGCGCTGCAGCTCGCGCTCGACTACATGCGGCTGCGCCGGCAGTTCGGCGTGCCCATCGGCAGCTTCCAGGCGCTGCAGCATCGCGCGAGCGCCGCTCATGTCGACGCGTCCGCCACCCGCGCGCTGGTGCACGAGGCGGCGCGCGCCTTCGGCAGCGTGCGTGAAACCTGGGCCGCGGCCGCCAGCGTACATCGTGCCGCCGCGGCGGCGCTGCGCGTCGCGAAGGAAGTCGTCCAGTTCCATGGCGCCGTCGGCTTTGCCGACGAGCATGATGCGGGGCTCTACCTGCGGCGGGCGATGACGGTCGGCGCGCGGCATGCCGGCGTGCTCACGAAGCCGGTCTAGTCCGAAGCATCGACACCGTCAGCGTCGGCGACAAGGCCTCCGGACTCACCTGCAGCTCGATCAAGGCCGGCTTGCCGGCCTCACGGGCGCGCTCCAGCGCGGCGGGGAAGTCGCGCGTGTGCCTGACCGTCTCGCCGTGCGCGCCGTAGGAGCGCGCCAGCATGGCGAAGTCGGGGTTGCCCAGCGCGGTGCCCCACACGTTGCCGGGATAGTGCCGCTCCTGGTGCATCCGGATGCTGCCGTACATGCCGTTGTTGACGACGATGACGATCACGTTCAGGCCGTACTGCACGGCGGTGGCAAGTTCCTGGCCGTTCATCAGGAAGCAGCCGTCGCCTGCGAAGCACAGCGCCGTGCGCTGCGGATGCACGAGCTTCGCCGCGAGGGCTGCGGGCAGGCCATAGCCCATGGTGCCGCTGGTGGGCGCGAGCTGCGTACGCATCCCGCGGTAGCGCCAGAAGCGCTGCACCCACAGCGTGTAGTTGCCCGCGCCGTTGCTGACGATGGTGTCGGGCGGCAGCGTCTCGCGCAGGTGGACCATGACCGCGCCCAGGTCGACATCGCCGGACATGGCGGCTGGCGGCCGGATGTGATCGAGCTGGTCGGCGCGCGCGGCGCGGGTCCAGGCGCTCCAGCGCGCAGGACCCACAGGCTTCAGCGCGCGTGCGGCGCGTGCGAAGGCCGGCATCGAGGCATTCACCGGCACCTCGGCGCGGTAGACATGCCCGAGCTCTTCCGGATCGGCGTGCACGTGCACCAGCCGCTGCGCCGGGTGCGGCACGCCGAGCAACGTGTAGCCCTGTGTCGTGGTCTCGCCGAGGCGTGCGCCGACCGCGATGACCAGGTCGGCGTCCCGCACGCGCTGCGCGATGCGCGGATCCATGCCCAGGCCGGCCTCGCCGATGTAGTGGTCGTCGTGGTTGTCGATCAGGTCCTGTCGGCGGAAGGCGCAGGCGACCGGCAGGTCGAAGTTCGCTGCGAAGGCGGTGATGTCGGCACTGGCCTCGCGCGTCCATCCGCCGCCGCCCAGCACGAGCAGCGGTCGTTCGGCGCGCTGCAGTTCGGCGGCCAGGCCGTCCATGGCCTCCTGTGTCGGCGCCGAGGCGCTGCGCCGGTAGCGCGGCGCGTCCGCCACGGAAACCAGGTCCGTCAGCATGTCCTCGGGCAGCGCGAGCACCACGGGCCCGGGCCGGCCCGAGGTCGCGACGTGGAACGCGCGGCTGATGAACTCGGGCAGGCGCCGCGCGTCATCGATCTGGTCGACCCACTTCGCGATGTGGCCGAACATGTGGCGGTAGTCGATCTCCTGCCACGCCTCCCGGCCCATCGCGTCGCGGCCGACCTGGCCGATGAAGACGATCAGCGGCGTGGAATCCTGCCGCGCCGTGTGGACGGCGATGCTCGCATTGGTCGAGCCCGGACCGCGCGTGACGAAGCAGATGCCGGGCTCGCCGGTCAGCTTGCCGTGCGCCTCCGCCATGTGGGCTGCGCCGCCTTCCTGCCGGCAGACGATCAAGCGGATCGCCTCGCGCGCGTGGTACAGCGCATCGAGCACCGCCAGGAAGCTCTCGCCGGGCACGCAATAGGCGGTGTCGGTGCCGTGGAGACGCAGCGCGTCGACCAGGATCTGGCCCCCGGTGCGTGCGGGAATGGGTGGGGATGTCATGGCGAGGTGGCGGGCAGGAAGGATGGAACAGGAGAGGGGCAGGGCACGCCGTGGCGCGGCAGGTGGCCGTCGCGCAGCAACCAGTCGGGGCCGAGCTGCCGCACGTCGGGGCAGCCGAGCAATGCCTGGTCGACGTCGATCTCGCGCCGCAGCAGCGCCAGCGCATGCGCCGCGCCGGCCTCGCCGCCGAACGCGAGGCCGTACATCGCGGGCCGGCCGATGAACACGGCATGCGCGCCCAGCGCCAGGGCCTTGAGCACGTCGGTGCCGCGGCGTACGCCGCCGTCGAGCAGCAGCGTCAGCGCCGGCGCAGCGGCGGCAATCGCCGGCAGCACGTCGAGCGGTGCGACGGCGCCGTCGAGCTGGCGTCCGCCGTGGTTCGACACGAAGATGCCGTCGGCGCCGATCTGCTGTGCGGAACGCGCGTCCTCGGGCCGCAGGATGCCCTTGATGACCAGCCGGCCCGGCCAGCGGTCGCGGATGCGGGCTACCTCGTCCCAGGTCATGGCGGCGCGGCCCGCGCGGTGATCGCCCTTGGCAGCCGTGATGATGCGGCCGCCGCGCGCCGCGGTGAAGTTCTCGAAGTGCGGAATGCCCTGCTTCAAGACCGTGCGCGCGAAGGTCTCGACCATCCAGCGCGGCCGCATCAGGCCGCCGGCCATGAGGCGTGGCGTGAAGCGCAGCGGAATGCTGAAGCCGTTGCGCAGCTCGTTCTCGCGCACCGACGCGATCTGCACGTCGACGGTGATCACCAGCACGCCGACCTCGGCTGCCTTCAGCCGCTCGAGCAGCGGGTCGATCACCGCATGCTGCGCCGGCAGGTAGGCCTGGTACCAGGTGCCCGGGGCCTCGCGCATCACGCGCTCCAGCGGGGTGGTCGACGCGGCGCTCAGCACCGAAGGCACCTGGGCCCGTGCCGCGGCGCGCGCCAGCGCCACGTCGCCATCGAAGCAGCACAGGCCCGACACGCCCATCGGCGCGATGCCGACCGGCGATGCGTAGGTCGTGCCGAACAGCGCGATGGCCTGCGAGCGCTTCGACACGTCGACCAGCGGCCGCGTGAGAAAGCGCCAGCGCCCGAAGGCCGCGCGATTGCCGTCGAGCGAAGCGTGGTCCTCGGAGCCGCCGCTGACGTAGCCGTGGATGCTCGGCGGCAGCCGGCGCCGCGCACCCTTCGCCAGGTCGTCGATGGAGAGTGCGCGTTCGGGCCGCATCCGCCGCTCAGCTTCCCGTGAAGCTGGGGTTGCGCTTGCCGTGGAAGGCTTCGACGCCCTCGCGGAAATCATCGGAGCTGCGCAGGCGGCTGTAGCAGTGGCCCTCCAGCTCGATGGCCACGGCGAGGGTCGAGTCCTCCGTGTCGTTGAGCAGCTTCTTGGCGGTGCGCTGCGCAAGCGGCGAGAAGCTGCGCAGCTCGTCGACCAGGCGGTCGGTTGCCGCCTCGAGCTCGGCGTCGGCCACGCACTCGGTGGCCACGCCCCATTCGCAGGCCTGCGGGCCGGGAATGCGGCGCGAGCGCATCACGATGTCCTTGGTGCGCGTGATGCCGACCATCTTCTGCAGTCGGGCGGAGCCGCCCGAGCCGGGAATCTGTCCCAGCTTCTGTTCGGGCAGCGCGTAGCGCGTGGTTTCGGTAGCGATGCGGAAGTCGCAGGCCAGCGAGAGCTCGAAGCCCACGCCGAAGCAGTAGCCGCGATTGGCCGCGATCACCGGCTTGCTGCAGCGCGCCGGCGCCGCGATGTTCCAGGCCAGCTTCGACACATGCTCGGGCGAGGCTTCGAGAAAGCCCTTGATGTCGCCGCCGCTCGAGAAGTGTTCGCCCTCGGCGCGCAGCACGATCACGCGCACGGCGGGGTTCTCGTCGAGGGACTCGAACACCAGGCGCAGCTGGTCGCGCTGGGCCATGGAGATGATGTTGTAGGGCGGGCGCTGCAGCACGATGTCGGCGCGCTCGCGCAACGGGTCGATCTCGACGCGGAATCCGTCGAGTTTTTCGAGCAGGGTATGGGCGGGGTGGGCGAGTACGGTCATGGGGATCCTCGGGGGATGAAGATGAAGAAAAAGAAGGGCTCAGGCGACAAAGGTCGGGCGCTGCAGCCCTTCCCAGCGGCGCACGAGGTCGTGGTGCTCGATGTCGAACAGGTCGAGCACGCGGCCCACGGTGTGGTCGACCATGTCCTCGATGGAGTTCGGCCGTGCATAGAAGGCGGGCACCGGCGGGAACACGATGCCGCCCATCTCGGTCACGGCCGTCATGTTGCGCAGGTGGGCCAGGTTGAAGGGTGTCTCGCGCGCCATCAGCACGAGGCGGCGGCGCTCCTTGAGCACCACGTCGGCGGCGCGGCTGATCAGGTTGTCGGCCAGGCCGTGGGCCACGCCGGCCAGGGTCTTCATCGAACAGGGCGCGATCACCATGCCGGCGGTGCGGAACGAGCCGCTGGAGACGGCTGCGCCGATGTCCTTGACGTTGTGCACGACGTCGGCCAGGGCCTCGATGTCCGCGCGCTTCAGGTCGATCTCCTGCGATGCAGTGAGCGCCCCGGAAGCCGACATGACCAGGTGGGTCTCCCAGTCGGGCATGGCCCGCAGCAGCTGCAGCAGGCGCACGCCGTAGATGGTGCCGCTCGCGCCGGTGATGGCGACGATGAGCCGTTGCCTGCTCACTGCGCGGCTCCCGCCAGGAAGTCGATGCGCGTGCGCGTGTCGATCTCCGTGGCCAGGTCGATGTCGCTCTCGCCCGGCACGCGCACCTTGGTGAACACGTGCTCGTGATAGACGACCGGCCGGGTCGCGTCCAGGCCCATCTTGGCGCTCAGGCCCTGCAGGTGCGGCGCAGGAGGCGTGCCGTCGGTGAAGTGCTGGCCGACGGTCGTCGACGGGTCGAGCACCGAGCCCTGGGCACCGGGGATCACGATCAGGTCGCGGTCGGCCTGGAAGCGCGTGGCCACCGCCCATTCGACCTGCTGCGGATCGTGCACCTGCACGTCGTCGTCGACCACGATGACCTGCTTGATGTCGTAGTGCGCGCCGAAGGCCGCGCAGATCACGTTCTTGGGCTGGCCCTCGTGCGTCTTGCTGATCTTGACGTAGAGGTGGTAGCGTCCGACGCCGCCGATGGCGAGGTGGACGTCCAGCACGTTGGGAAAGCTGCGCTGCAGGTGCGCCAGCAGCGTGGCCTCGCGCGGTATCGATCCGAGCAGCAGGTGCTCCATCTCGGCCGGCACGATGGTGTGATAGATCGGGTCGCGCCGGTGCGTGACGGCGTCGACCTGGATCACCTCGCGGTGCTCGCGCGCGCTGTAGTACTTGGGGAATTCGCCGAAGGGACCTTCGGGCTCCTTGACGCCGGGCAGGATGCGGCCCTCGATCACGATCTCGCTGTCGGCCGGCACGCGCACCTCGTTGGTCAGGCACTTCGCGACCTTCAGCGGCGCGCCGTGCAGCGCTCCGGCGATCTCGAGCTCGTCGCAATCGATCGGCGCGATGGCCTGCGAGGCCAGCAGCGTCAGCGGGTCGATGCCGATCACCACCGCCACCTCGAGCGCCTCGTCGCGCGCCTCGGCCGCCTTGTAGAAGGCCCACAGGTGGCGCGGCAGCATCAGGATCGCCATGCGATCCTTCGAATGCACCTGGATGCGGTTTATCGACACGTTCTGCACGCCGGTCTCCGGATTGCGCGCGATGACCAGACCGGCCGTGATGTACGGGCCGTTGTCGTGCTCGCTGTGCGTGGGCACCGGCAGCACCTCGCGCACGTCGCGCTCGCGGTGCACGACCTGCTGGCAGCGTGCTTCGCCTTTCGGCACCTCCCGCCAGGCGATCGGATGCTCCGCGGCATCGCGGAAACGCTGCAGCAGCTCGGACTCGGGCACGCCCATGGCCTCGGCGATCCAGGCGCGGCGCGACATGAAGCCCGACACCACCGCAACGGCGTGGCCGCCGGGTTTGGGGAAGTACGCGGCCTGCCGACCGTCGAGCCGCTTGGCGATGGCCGCCAGTGTGTGTTCGAGCGGCGTGCCTTCGCGGATGACGGCGACGCGATCGCTGTCGCTCAGGTGGGCGAGCCAGCGTCGCAGGTCGGTGAAGGGGCCGGTGGCCGAGGCCGTGGCGAGGGTCATTGCAGGACTCCGTTTGAACTGGTGTCAGGTCGGCCGCGAATCCGGCTTGCCCGGGCCGCTGGCCGTGGCCGTTGGAAGGGGACCGGCAGCCAGGGGGCGAGCCTGCGGGTCTGCTTCGTATTCGCCCGCGACGAGCTTGCGGCGCAGGATCTTGCCGACGGGCGATTTGGGGATCTCCGCGACGAACACGTACTCGCGTGGACGCTTGAAATTGGGCAGGTCGGAGCTGCGGCAGTGGGCGTCGAGAGCCTGCGCGTCGAGGCCGGCCTCGGCGCCGTTGCGCGTGACGAAGGCCACCACGCGCTGGCCCCAGCGCTCGTCCGAGAGGCCGGCCACCGCGACCTCGCCGACGCCGGGGCACAGCGAGATCACCGACTCGATGTCCACCGGCGAGATGTTCTCGCCGCCGCTAATGATCATGTCGTCGACCCGGCCGGTGACGTAGAGGTCGCCGTCCTCGTCGAAATACCCGATGTCGCCCGTGTAGTACCAGCCGTCGCGCAATGCCTTGGCGTCGGCGTCCGGCCGGTTCCAGTAGCCCTCGAAGGCTTCGTCGCCGCGCAGGTCCGCGATGATCTGGCCCTCCTCGCCAGGCGCCACGCGGTCTTCGGCGTGCGCCGCATCGAGCCGGACGATGCGCAGCCGTGTGTTGAGGCCCGCGCGGCCTGCGCTGCCCGGCTTCTTCGTCGCGTCCTGGTCGATCGAGACGGTGTAGACCTCCGACGAGCCATAGTGGTTGACGAACAGTTCGGGTGCGAAGGCGCGCCTCAGGCGCTGCAGCAGCGCGTCATGCATCGGCGCGCCGGCGAAGCCGAGCTTGGTCACCGATGCGATGTCGGCGCCCGGCCCATCGCCGCCGTCGCTGCGCTCGCGCTGCGCCAGCATGTCGTGATAGAGCGTCGGCACCAGGTACAGGCAGCTGATGCGTTCGCGCGCAATCAGCGCCAGCGCGCCCTGCGTGTCGAAGCGCGGCATGCAGACGAAGGTGCCGTCGACGAGCGCCATCGCAAGCAGCGAACGCACCCCCATCGTGTGATAGAGCGGCATGACGCCGAGCGTGCGCTCGCCGCGGCGATACAGGTTCTGCGCGACATGCGCCAGGGCGGCGGCGCGCTCCTGGCGGTGGCGGCGTGGCAC
This sequence comes from Variovorax stachyos, assembly GCF_051400855.1. NCBI lineage: Bacteria > Pseudomonadati > Pseudomonadota > Betaproteobacteria > Burkholderiales > Comamonadaceae > Variovorax > Variovorax stachyos. Next base: position 221,270 of record NZ_JBLFFN010000001.1, read on the forward strand.
CCCCTTGGGTTTGCCGGTGGTGCCCGAGGTGTAGAGCATCAGCGACACGTCTTGCGCCTCGGCGCTGCTCTCGAGGGCTGCGGGCTCGCCGGCCAGAAGGTCGTTCCAGGTCGTCGTCGCATCGCGGCCCTCGAGCGTGCCTACGCCGATGCGCGGCAGGCTGCGCGCGCCGATGCTGTACTGCGTGGCCGCTTCGCTGGCCGCCTCGAAGAACAGCGCCTTTGCGCCGGCGTCCGCCAGGCAGTAGTCGATCTCCTCCGGCTTGGCGCGCCAGTTGAGCGGCACGATCACCACGCCGACGAACTGGCAGGCCCAGTGCAGCGTGGCCGCCTCATGGCGGTTCTGCAGCACCGACAGCAGCCGGTCGCCGCGTGCGAGGCCCAGCCGGGTCAGGCCCGCAGCGGCGCGCGCCACCTGGCCGTGCCATTGCGCGTAGGTGAGGCGGACGCCGTCGTCCACCAGCGCCAGCGCGTGCGGACTGCGCTCCACGCTTTGAAGGAATGTGGTTCCAAGATCGAGCATGTCAGTTTTCCGTGGAGGAGAGGGCAGTGGCCGGTGCGCGGCGCAGCGCCGCCGTTTCCATCACCGCCTGGACGATCGGCGTGTAGCCGGTGCAGCGGCAGAGATGACCGGAGAGCATGTCGCGCACCTCGGCTTCGCTGGGATCGGGGCGGCGGCGCAGGTAGTCGTCGCAGGACATCAGGATGCCGGCGGTGCAGAAGCCGCACTGCAGTGCGTGGTGCCGACGGAACGCTTCCTGCAGGTCCGACATCGGGCCGTCGGCGTCGCACAGCCCCTCGACCGTCGCGACATGCCGCCCGTCGGCCTGCACTGCGAGCGTCATGCAGGAGCGCCCGGCCACGCCGTCGATCTGCACCGTGCAGGCGCCGCAGACGCCGTGTTCGCAGCCCACATGCGTGCCGGTGGCGCCGAGGCCTTCGCGCAGGAAGTCCGACAGCAGCATGCGAGGCGTGCAGGGCGCGCTGCGCGGCGTGCCGTTGAGTTGCAGCCGCACCGTGTGCAGGCTGTCGCGGCCGATCTGTTTCATGCAGTTTTCTCCATGACACGGGCGAGCACCTGCGCGCCGAGGCGGCGCACCAGGTGGCGGCGGAAGGTGGCGCTCGCGTGCGCGTCGTCCTGCGCTTCCAGCTCCCAGGCGAAATCGTTGAGAGCAAGCTCGAGCTCGGCGCCGCGCAGGTCCGCGGGCCATTGCGCGAGGCGTGGCCGATCGGCCACGCCGCCGACTGCGAGCCGCAGGCCGCGTGCATCGGCCACCGCGGCCGCCGAGACGATGGCGAAGTCGCCATGCCGCGCCGAGAACTCGGTGAACGCGCTGCGCTGGCCAGCGGCGGCGAGCGGAAAACGCACTTCCTCGAGCAGTTCGTCGGGTGCGCGTGCCGTCATCAGCATGCCCTGGAAGAAGTCGGCCGCCGGCAGCGTGCGGCGCTTCGATGCGCTGCGCAGCACCACCTCGCCGCCGAGCGCCAGCAGCACCAGCGGAATCTCCGCGCTCGGGTCGGCATGCGCGACCGAGCCGCAGACGGTGCCGCGGTTGCGAACCTGGAAGTGCGAGATGAACGGGAAGGCCTGCGCGAGCAGCGGCACTTCCTGCGCCAGCGTCTTGCGCCATTCGACGCTGCCCTGCGTGGCGGCAGCACCGACGGCCAGCATGCCGCCTCCGGTGCGCACGTAGCCGAGGTCGCCGGTGCGCGAGATGTCGATCAGCGCGCTGGGCTGCGCGAGCCGCATGTTGAGCACTGCCATCAGCGATTGCCCGCCGGCGAGGATGCGTGCATCGGCGCCCAGTGCGCGCAGCTGCTGCACGGCTTCTTCGGACGTCTCGGCGCGCACGTAATCGAAAGCGGCCGGCTTCACCTGGCACCCCCGAGGCGCCGCAGCAGGCGACGCCACCACGAGCTCGACGCCCCCGCGTCTGCCGTGCCGCCCGGGCTGCCGGCCTGCCGGCCGAGCTGCTCGAACAGCTGCTTGAGCACGATCTTGGCCGCGCCTTCGAGCATGCGTCCGCCGACCGCCGCGACCTTGCCCGAGACCTCGGCCTCGTAGTCGTAGCGCAGCAGCGTGCCGCCGCCCCTGGATTCCAGCGACACCAGGCCGCTGCCGCTGGCCGCGCCGACGCTCGACAGACCCGAGCCTGCGAGCCGCAGGCGGTGCGGTGCCTCGATCTCGCTGAGCGCGACCTCGGCCGCATAGCGCGCCTTGATCATGCCGATGCCTACCGTGACGTCGGCGCGGTAACGGTTCGGGTCGATCGACTCCAGCGCATTGCAGCCGGGAATGACGCGGGCCAGCGCGACCGGATCGAGCAGCACCGTGAAGACCGCCTCGGGCGTGGCGGGCAGCCATATTTCGCCCCGCGCCGACAGCGCCTTGCCCTTGCCGCCCTTCGCGGCAGCAGCGCGCGGGTCCGATGCCGGCAGCGCCGCGGCCTTGCTGCCGCGCGACGGTGCCGGGTCGTCCATGCCGATCAGCGCCATCACGCGCGAGGGCGTGAGCGGCAGTGCGATGTCGGCACGTCCCAGGGCGTCGGCCACCGCGTTGGCGATGCAAGGCGGTGTGCTCATGTTGTTGCCTTCGCCGAGGCCCTTGGCGCCCAGCGGTGTAAAGGGGCTGGGGGTTTCGAGATGGAGGATGACCGGGTCCGGCACCTCGCAGGTGGTCGGCACCAGGTAGTCGGCGAAGGTGCCCGACTGGAAGCTGCCATCGGCGCCGTAGCGGAACTCTTCCATCAGCGCCGCGCCGAGACCCTGCGCGAAGGCGCCGCGGATCTGGCCGTCGGCCAGCGCGGGATTGAGCAGGGTGCCGGCATCGTGGGTCGTGACATAGCGGTCGATGCGCACGCGGCCGGTGTCGCGGTCGATCTCCACCGCGCAGATGTCGAAGGCGAAGCCGTAGGCAGCCGAGGTGTTGACGCGGTCCTGGTCGTCCGGCGCGGTGAGTTGCGGCGGCGTCCAGAACACCGTCTCGCGCAGGCCGGGGTCGGTGCCGGCAGGCAGCAGGCCCGGTGCCCAGTGCGGACTGGCGGCGAAGCGGGCGAAAGGCAGGCTGCGCTCCGGTGCATGGGCGGCGTACACCAGGCCGTCGGTGAACACGACATCCGCCGTGGCGCAGCCGAGCGCAGGCGCCGCGATGCCGGCCAGCTTGTCGCGCAGCCGCATGCAGGCCAAATGCAGGGTGCCGGCCACGGCGCCGGCGAAGCGGCTCGAGTAGTTGCCCGCCGCCACCGACCAGGCATCCTTCTGCGTGTCGAACTCGACGTTGACCGAGACGTCCGACGGCTCGACGCCGAACACGTCGGCCACGATCTGCGCGCACACCGTTCGATGGCCCTGGCCGGCCGGCGACGAGGCGATGACCACGCCGAGCCCGCCGAGCGGGTCGATGCCCACGGTGGCGGCAGCGATGGCGCCGTTCTTCGGACCGGTCCTGACGCGCTGCTCGTGGGGCATCACCGTGGTGATGTAGCCCATGTTCGACACCGAGGGCTCGACGATCGCGGAGAAGCCGATGCCGTAGAGCCGGCCCTCGGCGCGCGCCGCTTTCTGGCGCCGGCGCAGCTCGGCCAGGCCGCCGTCGCGCACCGCCAGCGCCAGCGCCGCGTGGTAGTCGCCGGAGTCGATCAGCGCGCCGGCCGCGGCGCGGTACGGGAAGGCATCGCGCGCGATGAAGTTGCGGCGGTACACGTCGAGCGGATCGAGGCCCAGCTCGACCGCGATGCGCTGCACCAGCCGCTCGAGCGCGAAGTACACCTGCGGTCCGCCGAAGCCGCGCACCAGGCCGCTCGGCGTCTTGTTGGTCAGCACCACGCGGTTGCGCACGCGCAGGTTCTCGATGGCGTAGGCGCCGGTCAGGCAGCCGTGCATGCGATAGAAGGTGGCCGGCTCGGGTGCGCGCAGGTAGCCGCCGCAATCGTCGAACTGGTCGAGCGACAGCGCCGTGATGCGGCCGTCGGCTTCGACCGCGGCCTCGGCATGGCACAGCCGGCCGGTGGCGGAGGTGGCGGCGCTCAGGTGCTCGAGCCGGTCCTCCACCCACTTCACCGGCGCGCCGGCCTTGCGCGCGGCCAGGCACATCAGCACGGCCGGCGCCATCACCGCCTGCTTGACGCCGAAGCTGCCGCCCGAGTCCGCGAAGGTGCGATGCCGCAGCCGGTTGCCGGGCACCTTGAGCGCCATCGCCATGACCGTGTGCAGCGAGAACGGGCCCATGAAGTTGGACTGGATGTCGTAGCCGTCCTGCTCCGACAGGAATTCGGCGATGACCACGGCGGTCTCGATCGGGGTGCAGGAGTTGCGCGGATAGCGCACGGTGAGCGTCACGCGGCGCGGCGCGGCGGCGAATGCCGCGTCCGGATCGCCATAGCAGAAGCGGCGGTCGCTCACCACGTTGCTGCCGACGCGCTCGTGCAGCACGGGCGCGCCCTCGGCCGCGGCCGCTTCGATGTCGACCACCGCCGGCAGTTGCTCGTAGTCGGCTTCGAGCAGTTCGACCGCGTCCTCGGCGAGATAGCGGCTCTCGGCCACGACCACCGCGACCGGCTCGCCGGCATAGCGGACCTTGTCCACAGCCAGCGCCCACAGTTCCATCGGCTGCTTGACGCCGACGATGAAGGGCTTGGACCAGCGCCGAACGTCGGCACCCGTCAATACCGCGCGCACCCCTGGCAAGGCTTCGGCACGCGACGTGCGCACCGCCAGCAGCCGGGCATGTGCATGCGGCGAGCGCAGCACCGCGGCATGCAGCGTGTCGCTGCGCACGGGCGCATCGTCGCCATAGCGGCCGCGGCCGGTGAGCAGCGCGCGGTCTTCGACGCGCTGAGCCGGTCGGCCGAGATGGGGACGCGCGGGCGCGTCGACGAGGGGAGGCACAGGCATCAGCATCGGATCACTCGGCCTTGATGCCGGCTTTCTGGATCACGGGCGCCCATTTGGCGTCCTGCGCGGCGAAGAACCTGTCGAAGTCCGACATCGAACCGCCCAGCACCTCCACGCCCTGCGCCGCGAAGATCGCCTTCACATCGTCGGACCTGAGCGCCTTCTGCAGTTCGGCGTTGAGCTTCTCGAGGATCGGCCTGGGCGTGCCCTTGGGCGCGGCGAGGCCGTACCACACCGCCACGTCGAAGCCGGGGTAGCCCTGCTCCGCCACTGTCGGCACGTCGGGTACGGCAGCCAGGCGCTTCGGCGTGGTCACGGCCAGCGCGCGCATCTTGCCGGCCTTCACGTGGGGCAGGGCGTTGGGCAGGTTGTCGAACATCACGTCGACCTGCCCGCCGAGCAGGTCGGTCACCATCGGCGCGCTGCCCTTGTAGGGAATCTGGTTCATGTCCGTGCCGGTCACGCTCTTGAAATACTCCATCGCGAGATGCAGCGACGTGCCGTTGCCGGCGGAGGCGTAGTTGAGCTTCCCGGGGTTGGCCTTGGCCGTGGCGATGAGGTCTGCCATCGACTTGATGGGCGACTCGGCGCGCACCAGCAGCAGGTTGGGTGTCTGCCCGCCGAGGATGACCGGCGCGAAGTCCTTCTTCGTGTCGTAGGGCAGCTTGGGATAGATGTATTGGTTCACCACCAGCGGGAAGCCGACCACCACCAGGGTATGGCCGTCGGGCGCCGCCTTGGCGCCGGCGTCCGTGCCGAGCACGGTGCCGGCACCGGGTCGGTTGTCGACCACCGCCGGCTGGCCCCAGGCCTCCTGCAGCTTGCGCGCGAACACGCGCGCCATCGTGTCGTTGAAGCCCCCCGGCGTGTACGGAACGACGATGCGGATCGGCTTGTCGGGATAGCTGCCGGGCTGGGCCTGCACCGCAGGCAGCGCGAGCGCCAGCGCGGTGGCAGCGAGGCAGTGGAGGAAGGTCTTCCTGTGCATGGTGTCTCCGTTCGTTGTAGGGATGCGGCGTGCGGATCGCGCGACTCAGACCGTGCCGACCTGCTGGTAGATGTGCTTGATCTCCTGGAAGTCGATCAGCGCGTCGTAGCCGTGCAGGCGCCCCAGGCCGCTGCGGCGGTAGCCGCCGGTCTCCGCCTCGGCGAAGAGCTTGTTGTGGTCGTTGATCCAGACCGTGCCGTTGCGCAGTGCGCGCGCCACCCGCATGGCGCGCGCGCCGTCGCGTGTCCACACGCTGGCCGACAGGCCGAACTCCGAATGGTTGGCGCGCGCCACGGCCTCGGCTTCTTCCTCGAAGCGCTCGATGACCAGCAGCGGCCCGAAGATCTCTTCCTGCACGAAGAAGGCGCTGGTGTCGCGGTGCACGACCAGCGTGGGCGTGAGGAAGGCGCCGCCCGCGAGCGCGCCGCTGCCGCGGCCGCCGCGCAGCAGCACCTCGTCGGCGGCTGCCATGGCCTCGTCGATGCGCTGGCCGACGCTGCGCGCGGCATCGTCGTCGATCATCGGGCCGATGTGCGCGCCCTCGGCCATGCCAGGGGCGACCTTGAGCGACTGCAGCGCGGCTGTCAGCGCCAGCTTCATCGCGTCGTAGTGCTTCGCGTGCACCAGCACCCGGCGCGCGGCGGTGCACTGCTGGCCGCTGATGATGGTGGCCGCTGCCGCGAGTGCCGGCGCTACGGCCTGCACGTCGGCATCCTCGAAGACCAGGCAGGCCGACTTGCCGCCGAGCTCGAGCGACAGCTTCTTCATCGTCGGCGCGGCCGCGGCCATGATGCGCTGTCCGGTCGCGTTGGAGCCGGTGAAGCTGATGACATCGACCTCGTCCGACTCGACGAGCCGCGCGGCGACCTCGTGGCCGTCTTCGCTCACCAGGTTCACCACCCCGGGCGGCAAGCCGTCTACGGCATGCAGCTCGGCGACCAGTGCCGAGGTGATGAGCGCAGTCTGCGGCGCCGGCTTGACGACGACGGTGCAGCCGGCGGCGAGCGCGGGCGTGAGCGAGCGGATCAGCAGCACCGCAGGCGCGTTCCACGGCACGATGATGCCGGCGACGCCAGCCGGCTCCTTCAGCAGCGTGGAAAAGGCGCCGGGCTCGACCTCGAAGACGTGGCCAGGCATGTAGCGCGCGAGGCCTGCGTAGTAGCGGATCTCCGACACGGCGGCACCGATCTCTCCGCGCGCCTGTGCAATGACCTTGCCGTTCTCCAGCGTGAGCAGGCGTGCCAGTTCTTCCGCACGGGCTTCGAGGCGGTCGGCCCAGCGCAGCATCACCATCTGGCGCAGGCGCGGGTTCTGTGCCCAGCCGGGCTGCTCGAAGGCGCGGCGTGCGGCGGCGATGGCGGCGTCGGCATCGCCGCGGCCGGAGGCCGCATAGCGGCCCAGCGCGACGTTGTCGGCGGGGTTGCGGCGGGTGCCCCACGCGCCGGCCTGCGCGGGCTGCCACTCGCCGTCGATGAGGTTCTTGGCTTGGAGTTCGTTCATGGCTTTGTGGTGTGGGAAACCCGCGTCATTCGGCGGTGATGCGGCCGTCCTGCACGACCTTCTTCCACAGCGCCATCTGCGAATCGATGAAGGCCTGGAACTGCGCGGGCGTGCCGCCGTCGGGCACCACGCCTTGCTGCGCGAACACCTTCTTCACGTCGTCCATCGCAAGGATGGTGTTGAGTTCGAGGTTGAGCTTGTCGATGATCGGCCGCGGCGTGCCGGCCGGCACCACGAAGCCGTGCCATGAGGTCACTTCGTAGCCCGGAACGCCAGCCTCGGCCGCGGTGGGCAGTTCGGGCATCAGCGGCGAGCGCCTGGTGCTCGCGATGGCCAGCGGGCGCACCTTGCCGGACTGGATGAAAGGCAGCGCATGCGGCAGGAGGTCGACCGCGAGGTCGACCTGCCCCCCGGCGAGGTCCGTCAGCAGCGGCGTGCTGCCCTTGTACGGTACCTGCGTCATGCGCGTGCCCGAGACGCTCTCGAACAATGCCATCGCCAGATGGTTGGACGAGCCGGCACCCGACGAGCCGTAGTTGAGTGCGCCGGGCCTGGCCTTGGCCGCGCCGAGCACGTCGGCCAGCGTTCGCAGCGGGCCGGCCGCATGCGCCACGATGAGCATCGGCGAGCGGCCTGCCAGCACCACCGGCGCGAAGGCCTTGGCGCTGTCGTAGGGCAGCGACTTGTAGAGCCACGGGTTGGCCGCGAACGGGAACTGCACCACCAGCAGCGTGTAGCCGTCGGCCGCCGCAGCGGCGGCTGCCTGCGTGCCGATCACCGTGCCGCCACCGGGTTTGTTCTCGACGACCACCGGCTGCTTCCAGGCCGTCGACAGCTTGCTCGCGGCAAGCCGGCCCAGCGTGTCGTTGAAGCCGCCGGCCGGGTAGGGCACGACGATGCGAATCGGCCTGGACGGGTAGCTGTCCTGGGCCTGGGCGAAGCCGCCGCCGCAAACGAGGGCGCCGCCGAAGGCAGCCGCCAGGAGCGCACGGCGGCGCTGGAATGTCTGCATGTCTTGTCTCCTGAAGTTCTTGTGCGCGAACGGTGGCGTGGGGTCGGGCCTCATGCGTAGGCCGGGCCTTCGATGGCCGGATGGGCGCGCACGAAGTCTTCGTCGACTTCGACGCCGATGCCCGGCCGGTCCGACGGCCGCACGCAGCCGTTTGCATCGATCGCGAACGGCGCGGCGACCAGTTCGTCGCGAAACAGGTTGCCGCGCGACACGTCGGCCTCGAAGTAGCCGTTGCCTTCGATGGCGGCCAGCACGTGCAGCGTCGCGGCCATGTTGATGCCCGTCATCGAGGAGTGCGGATGGATCGGCAGCTTGTGGGCCGACGCGAGTGCCGCGATGCGCATCGTCTCGGTGATGCCGCCGGTCTTCGAAAGGTCCGGCTGCAGGATCGACACCACGCGGTCGTCGACCAGCCGGTTGAACTCGAATCGCGTGTAGTGGTTCTCGCCGGCCGCGAAGGGCACGCGGCCGTAGACGCGCGCCTGTTCGTAGCTGCGCCAGTCGTGGGCGGGAAACGGCTCCTCGAGCCAGCCGATGTTCAGCGCGTCGAGCTGCGGCATGGCGCGCCGCGCGTCGCCCAGCGTGTAGGCGGCATTGACGTCGGTCAGGATCTCGATGCCTTCGCCGAAGGCCCTGCGCACCGCGGCGACGCGCGCGACGTCGCGCTCGACCGTGTCGCCCAGACGCAGCTTCAGCGCCTTGTAGCCGGCTTCCACGTGGGCGGCAGCTTCGTCCACCAGCGCCGACGGGTCCTGCCAGCCGAGCGCCACGCCGCCCGCGTAGGCGGGAATCGGCTTGGACGCACCACCCAGCAGCTTGTAGAGCGGCCAGCCGGTGGCCTTGCCCCGGATGTCCCACAACGCCATGTCGATGCCGCTCATCGCGATGGCGCAACCCGCCCCGATTCCGTGGCTCGCCAGCTGGCGTGCGTAGATGCGCTGCCACACACCGCTGACATCGGTGGCGTCCAGGCCCAGCACCATCGGCCTCAGCGCATGGGTGATGAAGTGCGCGATGCTCGAATGCGCGCGGCCGTGGTGCGACTCGCCCCAGCCGACCAGGCCGTCCTCCGTCGTCACCTTGACGACCACGGCGTCGCGCTTGAGCGTGCGGCCGACGCCCAGCTGCACGCTGTGCGCAGAGGGGACCGGAAACGATGTGGCCCAGGCCTCGATCTCGGCAATGGCGAAGCCGGATGTGGCGGACGGCGCGTCCGACGCAAGCGATGGGAGCATGTGGACTTGTCTCCAGGAAGCGGCGCGAAGTGGCTGCCTTGCGAGAAAGTCTAGAAACCGCTCTTCATCAGGTCAATTAATATTAAATGATGCGGGCAATCATTCAAAATGATGCGAAGCACACTGAAGGAGGCTCATGGAATTTCGCCAGATCCAGTATTTCGTCTGCCTGTACGAGGAAGGCTCGGTGACACGCGCGGCCCGCCGCCTCAACATCGTGCAACCCGCGCTCAGCATGCAGATCGCCAAGCTCGAGGAGGAGGTCGGACAGAAGCTTTTCGTGCGCACGCCGCAGGGCATGCAGCCGACCAGCGAAGGCCGCCGCATGTACCGCCTGTTCCTGCCGGTGCTGGGTGATTTCGCTCGCGCGCGCGAGCAGGTCATGCAAACCAGCACCGAACTGACTGGCCAGGTCCGCGTAGGCATGATCGCCACCATCGCCCAGGGTGTGCTGGTCGACGCGCTGCTGGAGTTCTCGGCCCAGCATCCGAAGGTGGAGCTTTCGCTCACCGACGGCTTCAGCGGCACGTTGACGGATGCGGTGTCCGTCGGCCAGCTAGACGCAGCGATCATCAACAAGCCGCGGCGCACATTGGCGCTCAACTCCGAGCCGATCGCCGAAGAGGAACTGCTGCTGGTCACCGGTCCTCGACATGCGCCGTTGTCGGACACCGTGCCGTTTCGCCAACTTGCGCATCTCAAGCTCGTGCTGCCTACACGCCAGCATGGCTTGCGCGGCATCATCGAGAGCTTTGGCCAGGCCGAAGACGTGTTGCTCACCCCGGGTGTCGAGATCGACTCGATCAGCGCCATCCTGAAGCTGGTCCTCGAAAGCGAATTCTGTACCGTGCTGCCTCGCATCGCGGTGCGCAAGCAGCTCGAGCACGCTGCACTGCGCGGGCATGCGGTGGTATCGCCGCGCCTGACCCGCCAGCTCGTGTGCGTGACGCACCCGCGACGGCCTTTGACGCCCGCAGCGGCCGCGTTCATCGTGACCATGGTGCGGCATGTGCAGGGACTCGAGAATGATCCGGCGCCGTCTCCTTTGCCAGACCTGCCGCAGCACGGATGAACGCAGACGTTGCTGCCCGGCATGCTCGGCGCGCCGCACAGCGTTTTGGAGCGCGCGCGCCTTGGTCGGCTGGGCCGGCTGGCAGCCGGGTGGTGATGCTTCGCCTCGCCCAACGCCCTAGAGCAGCCGCGAGATCTCCTGCGCCGCGCTCATCAGTGCCGGCAGCATCGTCTCCTGCATCACCTTCGGGCTCGTGCGGTTGGCCTGCCCGCTGATGTTGAGTGCCGCCACCATGCGTCCGCCGCGGTCGACGATGGGCGCGGCGATCGAGACCAGGCCTTCCTCCAGCTCCTGGTTCACCAGGCACCAGCGCTGGCGCCGCGCCTGCTGCACCTTGGCGACGAGCGCGTCGATGTCGGTCACGGTGTGGCGCGTGAGCGGGGCAATGCTCGAGGCCTCGAGGCGCGCGCGCAGCGCCTCGTCGTCCAGGTCGGCCAGCAGCAGCCGGCCCATGGAGGTGCACCACGCCGGCAGGCGCGAGCCGATGCCCAGGCTGATGCGCATGATCTTGTGCGTGGGCACGCGCAGCACGTAGACGATGTCGGTGTCGTCGAGCACCGCCGCGGAGCACGACTCCTGCACCTGTTGCACGAGCGTCTCCATCACCGGCTCTGCGCGGTTCCAGATCGGCATGGACGACAGGTAGGCGAAGCCGAGGTCGAGGATGCGCGGCGTCAGCGCGAACAGCTTGCCGTCGGATTGCACATAGCCCAGGGTCTGCAGCGTGAGCAGGATGCGCCGCGCGCCCGCGCGGGTGAGGCCGGTGGCGGCCGCGACCTCGCTGAGCGTCTGGCGCGGCGCACGCTCGCTGAAGGAACGGATGACCTGCAGCCCGCGCGCGAAGGACTGCACGTAGCTGTCTCCGGGCGCGGGAGCAGCGGGCTTCTTCTGGGTTGCCGTGTGGGTTGCAGTGCGGGTTGCCATGTGGAGTGATCTTCTCTAGAATTCATTATACGAACACATGTTCGGTATGCGAACAACTGCAACATTGTGCTCCACGCCTGAAGCCGAGGCCTTCGGCTTTTCCCCTACCCCGGAGACAGATTCAATGATCAACAAGATCGCTCGCTCGATCGCCGATGCCATGGCGGGCATCCCCGATGGCGCCACGGTCCTCATCGGTGGCTTCGGCACCGCCGGCATCCCCAACGAGCTCATCGACGGCCTGATCGAGCAGGGCGCCAAGGAACTCACCGTCGTCAACAACAACGCCGGCAACGGCGACACCGGCCTGGCCGCGCTGCTCAAGGCCGGGCGGGTGCGCAAGATCATCTGCAGCTTCCCGCGCCAGGCCGACAGCTACGTGTTCGACGAGCTCTACCGCTGCGGCAAGCTGGAGCTGGAACTGGTGCCGCAAGGCAACCTGGCCGAGCGCATCCGCGCCGCCGGAGCCGGCGTCGGTGCCTTCTTCTGCCCCACGGGCTATGGCACCGAGCTGGCCGGCGAGCGCGAGACACGCATGATCGACGGCAAGCAGTACGTGCTGGAGTACCCGATCCGCGGCGACGTGGCGCTGATCAAGGCCGAACGAGGCGACCGCTGGGGCAACCTGGTCTACCGCAAGGCGGCGCGCAACTTCGGTCCGGTGATGGCGATGGCGTCGGAGCGCACCATTGCCACCGTGCACGAGATCGTGGAGCTCGGAGAGATGGATCCCGAGGCCATCGTCACCCCGGGCATCTTCGTCAGCAGCATCGTCAAGATCGACCGCGTCGCCACCCAGGCGGGCGGCTTCAAGAAGGCAGCATGAGCATGAGCACCAGCAACTACCAGCGCCGCACCAAGGACCAGCTCGCCGCGCGGGTCGCGCAGGACATCTTCGACGGCGCCGTCGTCAACCTCGGCATCGGCCAGCCCACGCTGGTGGCCAACCACCTGCCGGCCGGCCGCGAGGTCATCCTGCACAGCGAGAACGGCATCCTGGGTATGGGCCCCGCGCCGTTGCCGGGCGAGGAGGACTACGACCTCATCAACGCCGGCAAGCAGCCCGTCACGCTGCTTCCGGGCGGCGCGTACTTCCACCATGCCGACAGCTTCGCGATGATGCGCGGCGGCCACCTGGACATCTGCGTGCTGGGCGCCTTCCAGGTCTCCGCCACCGGCGACCTGGCCAACTGGAGCACCGGCGAGGCGGGCGCGATCCCTGCCGTCGGCGGGGCCATGGACCTGGCCATCGGCGCCAGGCAGACCTGGGTCATGATGGACTTGCTCACCAAGAAGGGCGAGAGCAAGATCGTCGCGCAGTGCACCTATCCGCTGACCGGCATCGGCTGCGTGAAGCGCGTGTATTCCGACCTCGCCACCCTCGAATGCACGCCCGCGGGCCTGAAGCTCATCGACAAGGTCGAGGGCCTCGAACATGCCGAGCTCGAGAAGCTGGTCGGCCTGCCGATCGCCGCCTGACAACCCGTTCAACCAGAGACACACCATGACGAACCAAGCCTTCATCTGCGACGCCGTTCGCACCCCCTTCGGCCGCTACGGCGGCTCCCTGTCCAGCGTGCGCACCGACGATTTGGGCGCCGTGCCGCTCAAGGCACTGATGGAACGCAACAAGGAAGTCGACTGGCAGGCCGTGACCGACGTGCTGTACGGCTGCGCCAACCAGGCCGGCGAGGACAACCGCAACGTGGCGCGCATGTCGGCGCTGCTGGCGGGCCTGCCGCTGGAGCTGGGCGGCGCCACCATCAACCGGCTGTGCGGCTCGGGCCTCGATGCCGTGGGCAGCGCGGCGCGCGCCATCAAGGCCGGCGAGGCCGGGCTGATGATCGCGGGCGGCGTCGAGAGCATGAGCCGCGCGCCCTTCGTGATGCCCAAGGCCGAGAGCGCCTTCAGCCGCAGCAATGCGGTGTACGACACCACCATCGGCTGGCGCTTCGTCAACAAGCTGATGAAGGCGCAGTACGGCGTCGACTCCATGCCCGAGACGGCGGAGAACGTGGCGACCGACCACAAGATCGAGCGCGAGGCCCAGGACCGCATGGCGCTGGCCTCGCAGCAGCGCGCGGTGGCGGCGCAGAAGTCGGGCTTCTTCGACGCCGAGATCGTGCCGGTGCTCGTGCCGCAGAAGAAGGGCGACCCGGTCGCCGTGGACAAGGACGAGCATCCGCGCGACACCAGCATGGAAGCGCTCGCCAAGCTCAAGGGCGTGGTGCGCCCCGACGGCACCGTGACGGCCGGCAATGCCAGCGGCGTGAACGACGGCGCCTGCGCGCTGCTGCTGGCCGACGAGGCGAGCGCGGCCAGGTACGGCCTGACGCCTCGCGCCCGCGTGGTGGGCATGGCCACTGCCGGCGTGCCGCCGCGCGTGATGGGCATCGGCCCGGCGCCCGCCACCGAGAAGGTGCTGAAGCTCACCGGCCTGAAGCTCGACCAGATCGACGTGATCGAACTCAACGAGGCCTTCGCCGCGCAGGGCCTGGCGGTGCTGCGCCTGCTCGGCCTCAAGGACGACGACGCGCGCGTCAACATCAACGGCGGCGCGATCGCGCTGGGCCATCCGCTGGGCGCCAGCGGCGCGCGGCTGGCGACCACCGCGGTCAACCAGCTGCACAAGGGCGGCGGCCGCTATGCGCTGTGCACCATGTGCATCGGCGTCGGCCAGGGCATCGCGGTCATCCTCGAGCGGGTCTGATGACGCTCGCTCGACGCGCACTGCTGCTGGGGGCGCTGGCGGCATCGGGGTTGCCTGCGCGCGCGCAGTCCTCCGACGCCCGGCCGATCCGGATCGTGGTGCCCTTCGCGGCGGGTGGAGGCAACGACGTGTTCGCGCGCCAGATGGCCAAGAGCCTCGGCGAGCTGCGCAAGCAGGCCGTGATCGTCGAGAACAAGCCCGGCGCGGGCGGCAATCTCGGCAGCGAACAGGTGGTGCGCAGTGCGCCGGACGGCAGCACGCTGCTGCTGGGCCATACGGGCACCGTGGCCATCAACCCGGCGCTCTACAAGGGGCTGCGCTTCGACGCCCGCAAGGACCTGGTGCCGGTGGCGATGTTCGCCTCCTCGGCGCTGGTGCTGGTGGTACCCGCCGGCTCGAAGATCCGGACCGTGGCCGAGCTGGTGGCGGAAGCCCGGTCGAACCCCGGCAAGCTGGACTACGCGTCGAGCGGCAGCGGCACCGGCGGCCACCTGACCGGGGAGCTCTTCGAGCAGCGCACCGGCACGAAGCTCAACCACATCCCCTACAAGGGAACCAACCCGGCGCTCACCGACCTGGCGGGTGGCCAGGTGCAGCTGATGTTCAGCGTGATCCCGCCGGCGCTGGCGCTGGTCAAGGGCGGCCGCTTGCGCGCGATCGCCGTGACCGGCGAGAAGCGCCTGCCTTCGCTCCCCGAGGTGCCCACGATCGCCGAATCGGGTGTTCGCGCCCTCGCGGACTTCGAGAGCACGCTGACCTACGGCGTCCTCGCGCCGCGAGGCACGCCCGACGCCTTCGTGAAGGAGCTCGCGGCACAGATGCTGCAGGTCGCGGCCAGCGCGGAGTTCCAGTCGCGGCTCGACGTCGAGGGCGCAGTGCCGCTCCTGGGCGGGCCGGCCGAGTACGCGGCGCTGATCGCTAAGGAAGGCGCCAAGTGGGCCGAAATCGTCAAGGTCTCGGGCGCCACGGTCGAATGAGCCCTGGCGTTCCCGATTCGCGAGACGCGAGACCCCCTCGACCGAGCGCTAGCGCAGCGGCTCCCACACCAGGGTGGCGGCCGCGAGGTCTTCCAGCGCGCTGCCGACGGCCTTGAAGACCGTCCGCTCGGCGTCGTTCGCACGCCCGGGGTGCCTGGCCTTGCACAGGTCGGCCAGCGTGGCCTGCACCGCGTCGCGCGACAGTGTGCCGGCCGCGATCGCATCGAGCAGGTCGCCGGCCTTGAGCATGGCCTCCTCGGTATCGATGAAAGTCCGCGCACCGGCAAAGCAGGCCGGGTCGGCCTCGCGCATCTGCGGTGTGAAGCTGCCGATCAGGTCCAGGTGCGAACCCGGTGCGAGCCATTCGCCCTTGACCAGGGGCGAGGTCGCCAGGGTCGCGCAGCTCACGATGTCCGCGCTGCGCACGGCGGCTTCCAGGTCGGTCGCGGCCTGCGCATTCCAGCCTTCGCTGCGCCATTGGGCTGCCAAGGCCTGTGCGCCCTCGGGGCGGTGATTCCACACGTGGATCTCGTCGATGGCGCGCACGGCCGAATGCGCGGCCGGCAGCAGGCGTGCGACGCGGCCGGTGCCCAGCACCAGCAGCCGCCGCGCATCCGTGCGCGCGAGAAAGGAGGCGCCCAGCGCAGAGGCCGCTGCCGTCCGGTGAGCGGTGATCTCGTTGCCGTCCATCATCGCCAGCGGCACGCCGGTGTGTGCGTCGTAGAGCACGTAGGTGGCGTGCAGCCCGGGCAGCCCGCGGGCGCCGTTGCCGGGAAAGATGTTGATGGTCTTGATGCCGAGGTAGCCCGCCTCGCTCCAGGCCGGCATGATCAGCACCGTGCCGCGGTCGGCGCCGGCCTCGACGGCATGCACGTGGCGCGGCGGGACCGTGGCCTCGCCCGCGAAGGCCGCGCGCAGTGCGGGAATCAGGCGAGCGAAATCCAGGGCGGACCGGGTGCTGTCGGCGTTGAAATGCTTCATGGCGGGCGTCAAGGGGGTGACAACTGGCTCCATTGGAGCCCGTACTTGGCCAGGTACTTGCGCAGGCGGTCGGCGTCGTTGACCACCGAGCGCTGCGCGCGCGAGGCCTGGAACAGCTGGCGGCCGGCGTCCGAGAGCGTGCGCGCGCCGCGGCAAACGCGCAGCACCGCCTCGAGCTGCAGGCGTTCGAAGAGGTCCAGCTCGGCCTCGCGTTCGGGGCCGAGCAGCGCGCCGAGGTCGGCCGTCTGCGGCCCGCCGGCGGGCGTGCCGCGCTTCCAGAGCCAGCGCAGCCGCGCGATCTCGGCATCGACCAGCGCGGTCGTGATGCGGCCGCCGTCGGCCAGCGTCGCCAACCGCGTCACGCTGGCCGAGAGGTCGCGGAAGTTGCCGCTCCAGTGCGCCTCGGGGCTGCGCGCGAAGCGCAGGTAGGCGGCGCGCGCCTCGGCGTTGAAGCGCGCCACGCGGTGGTTCTCGGCCGCGTGCAGGGCCAGCAGGTGGTCGATGTTGGGCTCGATGT
Source organism: Variovorax stachyos (assembly GCF_051400855.1). Taxonomy (NCBI): domain Bacteria; kingdom Pseudomonadati; phylum Pseudomonadota; class Betaproteobacteria; order Burkholderiales; family Comamonadaceae; genus Variovorax; species Variovorax stachyos. The sequence continues at coordinate 238,078 of NZ_JBLFFN010000001.1, forward strand.
CCTCGGGGCGCTGGGCGAGGCCGGGCAGGTCGTAGGTCCAGAGGTTGATGCGCGCGAAGAGGTCGTCGCGAAAGCGCCCCTCGGCCACGTCGCTGCGCAGGTCGCGGTTGGTGCCGGCGATGAGCTGGAAGTCGCTGGCCACCTCCTTGTCGGCGCCCACTGGGAAGAAGCGCTTCTCCTCGATGGCCTTGAGCAGCATGGCCTGTTCGTCGAGGCCGAGTTCGCCGATTTCGTCGAGGAACAGCACGCCCTGGTGGGCGGTGCGCAGCAGGCCCGCGCGGTCGCCGGCGGCGCCGGTGAACGCGCCCTTCTTGTGGCCGAAGAGCGTGGATGCCGCGCCGTCGCCGCGCAGCGTGGCGCAGTTGACCTCGACGAAGGGGCCCGTGGCCTGGTGGCGCGACTGCTTGAGCTCGAACATGCGACGCGCCAGGAAGGACTTGCCCGCGCCCGTGGGGCCGGCGAGCAGGATCGGCGCGCGCGAGCGCACGGCCACGCGCTCGATCTCGTCGATGAGCGCATTGAAGCGCGCATTGCGCGTGGCGATGCCGCTCTTCAGGAAGGCGACGGCGTCGCGCTGCTCGGCGTCGAAGCGGCGCGCCATCGCGTCATAGCGAGAGAGGTCGAGGTCGATCAGCACGTACTTGCCGGGGTCGCCCTCGCGCTGCCGCTTGGGCGGCGAAGTCTGGACCAGCACGCCGGGGATCACGCGCGACTCCGCCAGCAGGAACAAGCAGATCTGCGCGACGTGGGTACCGGTGGTGATGTGCGCCCAGTACTGCTCGCGCTCGGTGTCGAAGGGGTAGGCGCGGGCCCAGTCGTACAGGCCGGTGTAGACCTCGCCGAAATCCCACGGGTCCTCGATCTCGAGCGGCACGAGCCGGACCGTGGTCTCGGGCGAGACGGCGGTGATGTCGGCCTGGACCCGCTCGGCCAGCGCCTGGTGCCGCGGCGTGTAGAGCAGCTCCATGCGCGCGACCGCCATCTCCTCGTGCTGCGCGAGCGAGACGGTGGGGCGCCACTTCTCCCAGCGGCCAGCGCCCAGGCCGGCGTCGAGCTGCGTGCCGAGGAAGCCGATGACGACGATGGATTTCATCTGGATAAATAGCTAGCCAATATTCTAGTGAACGAGGACCGGTGCGCAGAGCGCCTCGGTCCGGCCAGCCAAAAAGACCTTTGCCATCAAGGACTTGATCGGGTCTGAACCCTGTCGTGCCGACTTGGCACACTCTTCGCAAACAGGACGGCAAGCGCCGTTGTGGCGTGAGTCGGGGAGGGTGCAATCGGCACCCTCCCGAACGCAGGAAAAGTCATGCAAGAAAAGAACTACGAAGTGCATCCCGTCGCGAACGGCGTGCCCGTGAAGATGTGGACCCGCGGCGTGCCGGTCGAGGACGAGGCACAGCGACAGCTCGAGAACGCCGCGCGCCTGCCCATCGTTTTCAAGCACATCGCAGCCATGCCGGACGTGCACTACGGCATCGGCGCAACCGTGGGTTCGGTGATCCCGACCTTCAAGGCCATCATCCCGGCCGCGGTGGGCGTGGACATCGGCTGCGGAATGATGGCGTGCAAGACCACGCTGCACGCCAACGACCTGCCCGACAACCTGGGCCCGCTGCGCTCGGCGATCGAGAAGGCCGTGCCGCACGGCAGCAACCCGAAGCGCAAGGGCCGCGACAAGGGTTCTTGGGAAACCCCACCCGACGAGACCGATGCCGCCTGGGCCCAGCTGGTCGATGAGTTCGAGGCGATCTGCGAGGACTACCCGCGCCTGAAGAACACCAACAACCACAAGCACCTGGGAACGCTGGGCACGGGCAACCATTTCATCGAGGTCTGCCTCGACGAAGCGGGTTCGGTGTGGTTCATGCTGCATTCGGGCTCGCGCGGCGTGGGCAATGCGATCGGCACCCACTTCATCGAGCTAGCGAAAAAGGATGCCGAGCAGCACCAGCGCAATCTGCCCGACCAGGACCTGGCCTACTTCGAGGAAGGGGCCCGGTACTTCGGCGACTACGTGCGCGCCGTGGGCTGGGCGCAGAAGTTCGCGCGTGCCAACCGCGAGGTGATGATGCAGCGCGTGGTCGCGGCCGCACGCAAGGTGATCGGCAAGGCCTTCGAGGCACACGTGGAAGCGGTGAACTGCCACCACAACTACGTGCAGCGCGAGACGCACTTCGGCCAGGAGGTGCTCGTGACCCGCAAGGGCGCGGTGAGCGCGAAAGCCGGCGAGCTGGGGATCATCCCCGGGAGCATGGGCGCCAAGAGCTACATCGTGCGCGGCAAGGGCAACCCCGAGAGCTTCATGAGCTGCAGCCACGGCGCTGGCCGCAAGATGAGCCGCACCAAGGCGAAGAAGCTCTACACCGTGGCCGACCAGATCGCCGCTACGCAGGGCGTCGAATGCCGCAAGGACGCGGAAGTGATCGACGAGATCCCGATGGCCTACAAGGACATCGACGCGGTGATGGAGGCGCAGAAGGACCTGGTGGAGGTGGTGTACACGCTCAAGCAGGTGGTGTGTGTGAAGGGATAGGACAGGGCCAGGAGCCCACGGCCATATCGACAGCACGGCGGTGCGCTGCCGGGCCTGCCGTCATGCGCTTCGCGAACAGCGGGAACGTGCCGCGGCCTATGCTGCCGCCAAGGCCCTGGGCAGGCAGGCGACCTGATCTGCATTCGAACGACAAGAAGATGAAGACAGAAGAATGAAGACAGAAGAAAAGATGATCGAACTCGACGGCTCGCAAGGCGAAGGCGGCGGCCAGATCCTGCGCACAGGTCTGGCGCTGGCCATGGCGACCGGCCAGGCCCTGGCCATCGACAACATCCGTGCGCGCCGGCCCAAGCCGGGCCTGATGCGCCAGCATCTGGCCTGCGTGCATGCGGCGGCCGAGGTCAGCGGCGCACGGGTGCAAGGCGCGGAGCTGGGCTCGCAGTCCCTGCGCTTCCTGCCCGGCCCGGTGCGCGCAGGCGACTACCGCTTCGCCGTGGCCAGCGCGGGCAGCTGCATGCTGGTGCTGCAGACAGTGCTGCCCGCGCTGTTGCTGGCCGATGGGCCGAGCCGCATCGCGCTCGCCGGCGGCACGCACAACCCCATGGCGCCGCCCTTTCACTTCCTGGAGCGCGCCTATGCGCCGCTGGTGCGCCGCATGGGAGCCGATCTGCGGCTGACGCTGCATCGCTGCGGCTTCTACCCGGCCGGTGGCGGCGCGGTAGACGCGATGCTGGTGCCGGCGGCCGGCGGGCCGAAGCCCTTCGACCTGCGGGCACGCGGCGCGCTGCAGCACGCGTATGCCGAGTGCCTCGCGCCCGGCCTGCCGCGGCATGTCGCAGCGCGCGAACTCGACGCGCTCGGCAGCGCGATGGGCTGGTCCGGCGAGCAACTGCGCAGCGGCGGCACGCGGCAGAACGAGGGACCGGGCAATGCGCTCATGGCGACGCTCGCCTACGAGCATGTGACGGAGGTCTTCACGAGTTTCGGCGAGAAGGCGCTGTCGGCCGAGCAGGTGGCGCACCGGCTCGTGAAGGAAGTGCGCGCCTTCCAGAAGAGCGAAGCGGCGCTCGGGCCGCACCTGGCGGACCAGCTGGCGCTGCTGCTGGCGCTGGCGACGTGGCAGAGTGGGCAGGCCGCCGTGTTCAGCTGCAGCGAGCTGACGGAACACACGCGCACCAACTGCGCGGTCATCGAGCGCTCCCTGCCGGTGCGCTTCGTGATCGAAGCGGGCGCCCGCGCGGCGACGGTTCAGGTGGCGCCGGCCTGAACGCTGCGCCGGCGGCTCCGCGTTTCGCACACCTCGCCGCGGCTCCGGAGCGGGCAACACGACGTCGCTTCCTGCTACGCTCGGTTGCCCGCTGCTGGCAGCGGGCGTGTCTTTTCCGCATCCCCATGGCTCTCCCCATCATCAGCGACTGGCATTTCTATGCAGTCGCGGTCCCCGCCGTGCTCATGCTCGGCGTCAGCAAGAGCGGCTTCGGCGCCGGCTTCGGTTCGCTGGCAGTGCCCGTGCTGGCCCTGGCGGTCACCGTGCCGCAGGCGGCGGCAATCCTGATGCCGGTGCTGCTCCTGATGGACTTGCTGGGCATCGCCGCTTTCCGGCGCGACTTCGATCGCTCGCTGCTGTATTTCCTGATCCCCTTCGGCCTGGTGGGTACGCTGGTCGGCACGGCGCTGTTCCGGGTGCTGCCCGCGCACACGGTGGCGGGCATCGTCGGCGTCTTCACCTTGCTGTTCCTGGCGCAGCGGCTGCTCTTTCCGCCTCGCCCGGATGCACCGCCGCCGTCGAAAGCCGCCGGCGCCGTCCTGACCGCCATCGGCGGCTTCACCAGCTTCATTGCGCATGCGGGCGGCCCGCCGGTGAATGCCTACGTGATTCCACTGCGCCTCACGCCGGTGGCCTACACCGCGACGCTGGCCTACTTCTTCTTCGTGGTGAACCTGAGCAAGTGGATTCCCTACGCATGGCTCGGCCTGCTCGACTGGCGCAACATGGCGACCTCGCTGGTGCTGCTGCCGATCGCGCCGTTGGGCGTGTGGCTCGGGATCAGGATTGCGCGCCGCATCGACGCGGTCTGGTTCTATCGCTTTGTGTACCTTGGTATGCTTTTGACCGGAATCAAGCTGAGCTGGGATGGATTTCTGGCAGCGTGACAGGCATCTGACATAAGCCTGATCGGCCATGTAATGCAAAGCTCTACGATTGCCGCGCCATCGTCGTGTGTGCAAAATTTCACGCATGTCCGATTCGATGACGACGCCCGCAAAGCTCGAGGATTCCGAGCTGCAGAGCCTGGCTGCCGAGTGGCGCATCCGCGCCATGCAGGGAGACCAGCTGGCGCACCGCATGGCGCAGGCCCTCGAGGCCGAGCAGCGCCGCCGAATTCGCGACTCCGGCCTGCAGCCGCTGCCTCCGGCGCGTTCCTCCGCGTCGGCGCCCTGGTGGAAGTTCTGGTGAGACAGCCGCACGATTTTTCCTGACCGCCGATGGACTTCGCGATTCCGCTCGCCCTCGTCAGCCTTTTCCTGGCAACCCTGCTTTCCAACATGCTCGACCGCCGGCGCGAGAAGGCGCTGGCGGTCGACCCGATCACCCGCGAGGCGCGCGAGCTGCTGCTGCGCGAACGCGCAGCGCCGGTGCCGCTGTGCCCGACGCTCGGCCCCGAGCACTGGGCCCGCCTGGAGGCGACGCAGCCCTCATGGCGGCGGGAGGGGTTCGAGGCCGCTCGCACGCGCTACTTCGAGGCGCGCAGGGCCTTTTCCCGCCACGAGATCGACGGCGAGCTCTACTACCCGAACCCAAGCCTGGTGGCCGGTGCGGCGCACCAGGTGCTGATGCTGACCGAGCGCTTCTGAGGCTCCCGTGGCTGGCTCGCGGCGGGGCCCGTTCATTGATAGATCTTCTGCAGCAGTCGTATCAGCGTCTCGCGCTCGCGCGTGGTGAGCTTGGCGCTGGCTTCTGCTTCCAGCTCGACCACCGTGCGTTCGGCCTCGCGCACCAGGGAATCGCCGGCCGGGGTCAGGTACAGGCCGATGGCGCGGCCGTCGTAGGGATGCGGCCGGCGTTCGATGAGGCCACGGCTGTCCATGGCGGAGATCAGGCTCACCAGGTTGGGCGGCAGGATGTCGAGCGTGGCGCAGAGCTGCCGCGAGGTGGCGCCGGGGTTGTGCGCAAGCAGCGAGAGCACGGAGAAGTCCACCTGCTTCAGCCCGAAGACGGCCATGCGTTCCGCGAACACCGTGCTCACTGCCAGCCAGGCGCGTCGCGCGTTGTAGCCCACCAGGGCTTCGAGCACGCGGGTGTCGAGCCGGTCCGGGCGCGACGGCTGGGTGGACACTGCGGGGATGGCGGCTTTCTTGCGCGTGACAGGCATGGGCCGAGGGTAACTGCCTTTGCGCAGCAGGCGTAGGGGCTCGCCCCCTAGGTGGCGCCCGGCGACATGACGGCTTCGCAGGCGCGCTTGACCATGCCGAGCCGCATCTCGAACTCCGGCAGCACGAAGCGGCGGAAGGCGAGCGCGGGCGCCGTCCAGCGCGGTGCCTCCGGCGCGGCATGCGCGATGCGCGCCCAGGCCCAGGCCAGCAGGGACAGCGCCACCACCCGCAGGTAGTCGTCGGCCACCTGATGAGGCAGGGCCGGGTCGCGCTGGGCTGCCAGGGCGATGGTGGTGCCGAGGTAGCGCAGCTGCGCGAAGCGGCGCTGCACCTCGGCGTCGACCTCGCGCGCGGCATCGAGCTCGTCGCGCAGCTCGATCAGCAGGCTCGCCATGCCGGCGCCGCCGTCGGGCAGGAGCTTGCGCACCACCAGGTCGATGGCCTGGATCTCGTTGGTGCCCTCGTAGATCATGGTGACGCGGGCGTCGCGCAGCACCTGTTCGATGCCCCATTCGCGCACATAGCCGTGGCCGCCGAAGACCTGCAGGCAGGCGCTCGCGCCTTCGAAGGCCTGTTGCGTGCAGGCCGCCTTCAGCACCGGCGTGATCAGCGCGCACCAGCGCTCGGCGCGCTCTCGGGGCGCGGGGTCGGCGTCGTGGCGCGCGATGTCCAGCTGCAGCGCGCTGCGGTAGGCCAGCAGGCGCGCGCCGTCGATCCAGGCACGCTGGGTGTCGAGGATGCGGCGGACGGCCGGATGCTCGACGATCAGGTCGGCGGCCTCGGCGCCGCGGCTGGCCGGCGCCGGGCCGGGCGCGCGCATCTGGCGCCGCTCCCGGGCATAGGCGTCGGCCTTCTGCCAGGCGGCATCGAGCAGGCCGATGCCCTGCAGCGCCACGTGCAGGCGTGCCGCATTCATCATCACGAACATCGCTGCGAGGCCGCGGTTCGGCTCGCCGACCAGCCAGCCGGTGGCCTCGTCGAAGCGCATCGCGCAGGTGGGGCTGCCGTGCAGGCCCATCTTCTCCTCGATGCGCTCGCAGTGCACCGGATTGCGCCCGCCATCCGGCAGCAGCTTGGGCACCAGGGCCAGCGACAGGCCCTTGGGCCCCGCCGGCGCATCGGGCAGCCGGCACAGCACCAGGTGCACGATGTTCGGCGTCAGGTCGTGGTCGCCGCCGGAGATGAAGATCTTGCTGCCGTTCAGCCGCAGGCTGCCGTCGGGCTGCGGCTGCGCCCGAGTGCGCACCTGGCCCAGGTCGCTGCCGGCATGGGCTTCGGTCAGGCACATGGTGGCCAGCCATTCGCCGCTGGCAATCTTCGGCAGGTAGGCGTGCTGCAGCTCGGCGCTGCCGTGATGCCGGATGCATTCGTAGGCGCCATGCAGCAGGCCGGGCGCCATCGTGAGGCCATGGTTGGCCGCGCTCAGCCATTCGAAGAGGATGGCCTCGAGCACGGCCGGCAGTCCTTGCCCGCCGTCCTCGGATGCCGCGGACAGCGCGAGCCAGCCGCCGTCGACCAGGCCCCGGTAGGCCTCGCGGAAGCCGGGGGGCGTGAGCACCTGGCCCTCGACCAGGCGGCAGCCCGTTTCGTCGCCGATCCGGTTCAGCGGCGCGACCACCTCGGCCACGAACTTGCCGGCCTCCTCGAGCACCTGCGCCTGGAGGGCGTCATCGAACTCGGCGAAAGGCTCGAGCGCGCGCAGGCGCGGCGTGGCGCCGAGCACGGCGTCGAGCAGGAAGCGCTGATCGTCGGGACGGGGCTGGTAGTTCATCGGCAGGCGAAGCTGGAAGCGCTTTCAGGATCGCCGCCGGTGTAGACCGCGACACGGGGATAGGGGCACAGCGGACGGGTACGGCGGGGCGACCAGTCGGCCGGCACCTCGGCGTTGGGCACACCGGCGCCCGGGCCGCGCGCGCTGGCGGTTACGGACTGTGGCGCCCGGCCCTGCTCGACCCAGTCCACCAGCGTGCTCAGCATGTCGAACTGGTCGGTGGCCGGTCCCCCTGCGCAATGGTTCATGCCGGGCACCGGGAAGTAGCGCGCAAAGGATGAAGCATCGCCGCCGTGGTTCGCCTGCAGCCCTTCATACCAGTTGGCCGTGTCGTCGGAGGAGAAGACCGGATCGCTGGTGCCGTGATAGACGATCATCCTGGCGCCGCGCGCACGCAGTGTGTCCAGCTTCGTGGCGAGCGGCGGGGCCATGAAGGCCATGGACGACTCGCGATAGATGCCCGACGTCGCTTCGATCAGCGGCGCATCGCGATCCATCTCGAAGCCCAGCGCGAAGGGTAGGCCGCCCGGCCGCTCGGTCAGCGGCGGCGTTGCGAAGATGAAGGCCACCGCGCCGGCGTCGCGTGTCGCCGGGCTGGCGAATTTCCAGTCGCGCCAGTTGGCCCCCGCGATGCCGGTGTCGAAGGGAAAGCTGCTGTAGATGGCCCGGCCTGCGCTGTTGCGCGCACCGGCGAAGACGTTGGCGAGCGCAGTCTTCTGCGCCGATGCAAGGCAACTGCCGTCGCGCGCGCCACTGCAGGTGGGCACGTCGGTGTCGAGCCGGAATCGCGCCTGGCAGGCCTTCACGTCGGAGACGATCCCGTCCGCCAGCCCATCGATCGCATCGCAGCGCGCAAGCACGCGGCGCGCCACCAGCTGCAGCTCCGCCGACGTGAAGGCGCTCTGGAGATCCGGCTGGCCCGTGGGCGTGGTGGCGCTCGCGACCCTGGCGTACTGCTGCGCGCCGTAGAGCTGTGCGACCGCTGCCTTCGGCAACTGGAAGCCGGGGTTGCCGGCCAGGATGCCGTCGTACTGCGCCGCCGAACGGGCAGCCGCCACCATCGCATGCCGGCCGCCGTTGGAGCAGCCGCCGATGTAGGAGCGGTCCGGGCCGCGGCCGTAGGCCTGCGCGATCAGGTGCTTGGCCATGGGCGTGAGCTGGGCGACCGCGTTGTAGCCGTAGTCCTGCCGCGCCTGCGGGTCGAGGCCGAAGCGCGGCCCCATCGAGCCCGCGTGGCCGGCATCCGAGCTGATGACGGCAAAGCCCATCTGCAGGGCGGTGCTCGCAGGGCCGCCACCACCGATGCCGCCCATCGCCGGTACCACCACGCCGTCCAGCCCGCCATTTGCCTGGTAGAAGAAGCGCCCGTTCCACGCCCGCGGCAGACGCATCTCGAAGCCGATGGCGTACCGCTGGCCATCGACGGTACTGACGCGCTCGTTCATGCGGCCCTGCACCAGGCAATGTGCCGGCGCGGGGACGCTGGCATTGCCGACGGGGACGGGACCGGCGGCGACTTCGACCGCGCTGGTGTAGACCGTGCCCGGCCGCGCGGCCTTGGATGCGAGGTCGGCGCAGGACAGCAGTGGACCGGGCTGTGCCGCCGAGAGCTGCGGCGTCGGCGCGCCGGGGCCTGCGGCAGTGCAGGCCGCCAGCGCCGAGGCCAGGCTCAGAATGCCCAGGCGCAGCCCGCCCTTGCGCGGCCCCGCGCTCATGATTCCGCCGTGAAGCCGATCTGCTTGACGAGTGGTCCCCAGCGCTCGTACTCCGCCTTCTGGTCGGCCGCCATCTCCTGCGGGGTGCTGCCGTTCGCCACCAGGCCGACCAGGGCGAGGGCATCGATCACCGACTTGTCCTTCAGCGCCGCGGTGATCGCGGCATTGGCAGCGGCGATGACGGCGGGCGGCGTCCTGGCGGGGGCGTAGAAGCCGAACCACTCTTCGGAGGTCACGTCCGGGTAGCCCAGTTCGGTGAAGGTGGGCACATCGGGCAGGTAGGGCGAGCGCTTGCGGCCGGAGGTGGCCAGCACGCGCACGCGGCCCGCCTTCATGTACTGCAGGTAGTCGCCGCTCGGGTTCATGGCGGCAGCGATCTGGCCGCCCACCAGGTCGGTGATGCTGGGCACGGTGCCGCGGTAGGGCACGTGCTTGAGTTCCACGCCCGCGCGCAGGCCGAGCAGCGCGCCCAGCAGGTGCGGCATCGAGCCTGCCCCCGGCGAGCCGTAGCTGGCCTGCGCGGGGTTGGCCTTGGCCCAGGCGAGGAAGTCCTTCAGCGTCTTCACCTCGGCCGGGACAGAAGGCCCCACCGCCAGGCCGTGGAACATGATGGCGCCGATCGACACCTGGGTGACATCCTCGGGCTTGTAGGCGAGCTTGGGATAGATGTAGGGATAGACCGCGAGCGCTGAGACGGGGGCCAGCGCGAGGACCGAGCCATCGGCCGGCGAGTTCTTCAGCGTCTCCACGGCGATGCGGCCGCCCGCGCCGGGCTTGTTCTCCACGAAGCCCGGGTTCTTGCTGTAGGCAGTGCCGCCCAGCTTCTCGGCCACTCGGCGGGCCACGCTGTCGCCGGCGCTGCCGGGCGGGAACCCGTACATGATCTTGACCTGGTCCAGCGCCTGGGCCAGTGCCGAGAGGGGCGACAGGCTGCCGAGCACGGCAGCGCTGCCCAGGGCGTGCAGGAAATGGCGACGGTGTTGCATGGCGATGTCTCCTTGATGAATTCGGATGTCCGGTCTTTCAGCGCGGCGCCATCCGCAACGCCCCGTCGAGCCGGATCACCTCGCCGTTGAGATGCCCGTTGGTGACGAAGTGGCAGGCCAGCTCGGCAAACTCCGACGGCTTGCCCAGGCGCGGCGGGAACGGGATCGAAGCAGCCAGCGATTGCTGCACGGGCTCCGGCAGTTCCTTCAGCAGCGGCGTCGCGAACAGGCCCGGCGCGATGGTGCAGACGCGGATGCCGTGCTGCGCGAGATCGCGCGCCATCGGCAGCGTCATGCCGACCAGCCCGCCCTTGGAGGCGCTGTAGGCCTGCTGGCCGACCTGGCCGTCGAAGGCCGCGACCGAGGCGGTGAACAGCATCACGCCGCGCTCGCCGCCTTCCAGCGGGTCGAGCTTGGCGCACTTCGCCGCATAGAGCCGGCTGATGTTGTAGGCACCGACCAGGTTGATGTTGACGACGCGCACGAAGTCTTCCAGCGGCGCGGGATTGCCGTCCTTGCCGACGATGCGCTTGGCGCTGCCGATGCCGGCCACGTTCATCAGGATGCGGGCCGGGCCGTGCGCGGCGGCGGCCTTGTCGAGCGCGGCGTTCACGCTGTCGGTGTCGGTGATGTCGCACGCGCAGGCGATGCCACCGATCTCGGCGGCGACCTTTTCGGCCAGGCCGGCGTTGAGATCCAGTACCGCCACCTTGGCACCCAGGCGCGCGAGCTCGCGCGCGGTCGCCTCGCCCAGACCCGATGCGCCGCCGGTGACCAGCGCGGCCTGTCCTTCGATCTTCATGCCTTGTCTCCTTGGGGTTTGAGCGTGAAGGGCAGGGTGTCGGCGTGCAGCGCCTCGACGGTCTCTGCCCGGTGCTTGAGCACGGCGCGTTGGTTGATGGAGCCCTTGTCGGTGACCTCGCCCCGGTCGATCGAGGGCGGCTCGTGCTCCAGGTGCAGCCGCGCGATGCGGTTGGCGCTGCCGGTGGCGCTCCGGGCGAGTTCGTCGAGCACGCGCTGGAAATGCGCCTGCACCGGCGCGCTCTCGACGACCTCGCGCATGCCGGCGTCGGCGGCCAGGCCCGCGAGCTCGCGGACCTTCTGCGTCGGGAAGACCAGCGCGCCGACTTCCTTGAGGTTGATGCCGGTCAGCACCGCGTCCTGCACGTAGGGCGCGCCGGCAGCGATGATCCTGGCGCGCATCGGGCCGACGCTCACGAAGGTGCCGGTGGCGAGCTTGAAGTCTTCCGCGATACGGCCGTCGAAGCGCAGGCCGCGGTGGATGTTGTTCTCGTCGATCCACTTCACCGCGTCGCCGGTGCAGAAGAAGCCTTCCTCGTCGAAGGCCTCGGCCGTGGCCTCGGGCGCGCGCCAGTAGCCCGGCGTGATGTTGGGCCCGCGGTAGCGCACCTCGGTCTTGCCGTCGGTGTCGACCAGCTTGATCTCGATGCCCGGCGCGGGCAGGCCCAGGTCGCCCGACTTGACCTCGGGTCCGGTGACGTAGAGCGCGAAGGGCCCCGATTCGGTCATGCCCAGGCCGGTGCCCATCACGATGCGCTCGCCGACCTCGGCCTCCTGCGTGCGATGCAGGCTGTCCCACACCGGCTGCGCCAGGGCGGCGCCGGAATAGAAGAACATCTTCACGCGCGACAGCAGGTTGCGGCGCAGCACCGGGTCGCTTTCCATGGCATGGGCAATGGCCTCGAAGCCGGTCGGCACGTTGAAGTAGATGGTGGGCGCGATCTCGCGCAGGTTGCGCAGGGTTTCGGCCATGCCGGCGGGCGTGGGCTTGCCGTCGTCGATGTAGAGCGTGCCGCCGTTGTCCAGCACGATGCCGACGTTGTGATTGCCGCCGAAGGTGTGGTTCCAGGGCAGCCAGTCGACCAGCACCGGCGGCTCCTCGCCCAGTGCCGGGATCGACTGGCGCAGCTGCTGCTGGTTGGCGCACCACATGCGGTGCGTGTTGATCACCGCCTTGGGCAGCTTCGTCGAGCCCGAGGTGAAGAGGAACTTGGCGATGGTGTCGGGGCCGGTGGCCCGCAGGGCCGCATCGATGGCGGGCGTGGGCGGGGTGGCGGCGAGCTCCTCGAAGGCGGTGGCGAGGCGGCCCGCGACCTGGCCTTCGGCGAGCACGAGCTCGACGTCGGCCGGCACGGCTGCGGTGATGGCGCGCTCGAAGCGCTGCGCGTCGGCGGCGAACACCAGGCCGGGCGTCAGCGTCCGCAGCACATGGCGCAGCTTGTCGAAGTCCTGGCTCACCAGCGAGTAGGGCGGGGAGACCGGGCAATACGGCACGCCGGCATAGAGGCAACCCAGGGCCATGAGGGCGTGCTCGATGCCGTTCTCGCTGAGGATGGCAACCGGGCGCTCGGGATTCAGGCCGCGCTCGAGCAGGGCCTGGCCGATGCTGCGGGCCTTCTGGTGCGCCTCGGCGTAGCTCACGCGAATCCAGTCGCCCGTGCCGCCGCCAGGCAGGCGCTCGCGGCGGGCGATGAAGGTGCGATCGGGCGCGGCCTCGGCCCAGTGGCGCAGGCGGTCGGTCATGCGCTCGGCATAGGGCGCGAGCTCGGCCTCGGCGCGCAGGTAGCGGATGCCGGGGGCGCCTTCGCGCAGCACGGCGCGCGTCACGCCGAAAGCGAGTGGCCGGTAACGGACCATGGTGCTCATTGGAATACCTCGCCTAGGAATGCGGTGCCATTCGCCTTCGGAGCGGCCGTGCGGCTCATTCCTTCGTCACCTTGCCGGCACGGCCTTCGAGGAAGTCGCGCACGCGCTGCTTGGCCTCGGGGGCGCTCTGGACAATGCCGGAGATCAGGGCCTCGGTGAAGAAACCATGATCGGCCGGCTGTTCGCTGATGCGCGGCAGGGCATGCATCAGGGCGTAGTTGGTGAGCGGCGCGTTGCCCGCGATCTTCTTCGCGAGCTCCAGCGCCTTCTCGAAGGATCGGCCTTCGGTGACCAGGTATTGGGCGAAGCCGGCGCGCTCGCCCGATTCTGCGTCGTAGACGCGGCCGGTCATCATCATGTCCATCATGCGCGCGGTGCCGATCAGCTTGGGAATGCGCACCGAGCCGCCGCCGCCGACGAAGATGCCGCGCGAGCCCTCGGGCAGGGCATAGAAGGTGGTGGTGTCGGCCACGCGGATGTGGCAGGCGCTTGCCAGTTCCAGGCCGCCGCCGACCACCGCGCCGTGCAGCGCCGCGACCACCGGCACCGGGCCGCCTTGCACGAGCTCGAGGGCCGCGTGCCACAGGCGCGAATGCTGCATGCCCTGGCCGGCGTCGCGCTCCTTCAGCTCCGACAGGTCGAGGCCGGCACAGAAATGCGGGCCGTCGCCATCGATCACAGCCGCGCGCACGGTGGAAGGCAGGTTCTGGAAGGTGTCGCGCAGGGCGAGGATGAGGGAATCGGACAGCGCATTGCGCTTGGCAGCCCGCGTCAGGCGGATGATGGCGATCTCGTCGCGCAGCTCGAGTTGAAGGTCGGTGGTGGTGGTCATGGTTGCGCTCCCTTTCATGATCGATTATGGTTATCGAAGATAACTAATTCAAGCCGAGTTACAAGGCTCGGCACCCGGATTTACCCTTGGTTTTCGCACAGCCTGGAGACAAGCCCATGGACCACCGCAACCTGATCGCGATCGACACCCACACGCACGCCGAGGTGAGCTGCTGGAACCCCTTCGACAACTACGGCAACGAGTACGACCGCGCGGCCGACAAGTATTTCCGGTCGAGCCGGCGCCCGACCATCCAGGAGAGCATCGACTACTACCGCGAGCGGAAGATCGGCCTGGTGATGTTCATGGTCGACGCCGAGTCGAACCTGGGCCGGCGCCGCATCCCGAACGAGGAGATCGCCGAGGCAGCGCAGAAGAACAGCGACATCATGATCGCCTTCGCCAGCATCGATCCCCACAAGGGAAAGATGGGCGCGCGCGAGGCAAGGCGCCTGATCGAGGAACACGGCGTCAAGGGCTTCAAGTTCCATCCGACGGTGCAGGGCTACCACCCTTACGACCGCATGGCCTGGCCGATCTACGAGGTGATCGCCGAGCACGGCCTGCCGGCCGTGTTCCACACCGGCCACAGCGGCATCGGCTCGGGCATGCGCTGCGGCGGCGGCCTCCGGCTGGAGTACAGCAATCCGATGCACCTGGACGACGTGGCCATCGATTTCCCGGACATGCAGATCATCATGGCGCACCCCAGCTTCCCCTGGCAGGACGAGGCGCTCAGCGTGGCGACGCACAAGCCCAACGTCTGGATCGATCTCTCGGGCTGGAGTCCGAAGTACTTCCCGAAGCAGCTGGTGCAGTACGCCAACACGCTGCTGAAGGACCGCATCCTGTTCGGCAGCGACTACCCGCTGATCACGCCCGACCGCTGGATGAAGGACTTCGAGGACGCCGGGTTCAAGCCGGAGGTGATGCCGGGCATCCTGAAGGGCAATGCGGTGCGGCTGCTGAAGCTGGACGCTTGAGTTGGCGCCGACCGCTTCGATCGAGGCTTTTCAAGGAACGGGTTCCTGCTCTTCGGTCGCCAGGTTCCAGTCCTGACCCGAGCGCTGCTTGCGCTCCTCGCGCTCGCGCGCGATCTGCTCCTGGAACTGCTGGCGCCCTTCCTTCGAGACCGCGATCAGCTTGGCGCGGTCCTTGTAGTGCGGGTAGAGCTCGTGCATGAGCTCGATGTTGCGCCGGCGGAAGCGCATCGCCGCCTCGCGCGCCTCGTAGGGCGGCCAGCCCAGCCCCTCCAGCACTGAGCGGGCGCTGCGCAGCGAGGACTCGAAAAGCTCGCGCTCGATGAATTCGACCTTGCGGTCCAGCAACTGGTAGAGATGGCCCACGTTGCGTGCGCGGGCGATGATGCGCGCGTTCGGGAAGTGCTCGCGCGCCATGTCGACGATGGCGAGCGACTGCTCCACGCCGTCCACCGCCACCACCAGCACCTTGGCGGTGCCGGCGCCGGCGGTGCGCAGCAGGTCCAGCCGGGTGGCATCGCCATAGAACACGCGGAAGCCGAACTCGCGCAGGCTTTCGATGGTGTCGGGGTCGTGGTCCAGCACGGTGAGCTTCAGGCCCTGGGCACTGAGCATGCGGCCCAGGATCTGGCCGTAGCGGCCGAAGCCGCAGATCAGCACCTTGGCGTCCTGCTGCTCGGAGATCTCTTCCATCATGACCGGCGCCCCGTCGCTGTAGCGTGGCAGCACCCACTTGTCGAGTGCCACCAGCAGCAGCGGCGACAGCAGCATCGACAAGGCCACGGCGCCGACCAGGAACGATGCGGTGCCGGCCGGCAGCACCTGCGGCCCGGCTGCCTGGAAGACGACGAAGGCGAACTCGCCGCCCTGCGCCAGCAGCAGCGTGAACACCGGCCGCTGCTGGTAGGGCAGTCCCATCAGCTTCGCCAGCGTGAAGATAACGATGCACTTCAGCAGCATGAAGCCGACCACGACCAGCGCCATCAGCCCCGGCCGGGCCAGCAGCACGCCGAAGTCGATGCTCATGCCGACTGCGATGAAGAAGAGGCCCAGCAGCAGGCCCTTGAAGGGCTCGATGTCGGTTTCCAGCTCGCGCCGGTACTCGCTCTCGGCGAGCAGGACGCCGGCGAGGAAGGCGCCCAGCGCCATCGACAGGCCGACGAACTGCATCAGCGCGGCGATCGCCACCACCAGCAGCAGCGAGGCGGCGGTGAAGATCTCGGGCGTGTCGCTGCGCGCGATCCAGCGCAGCAGCGGGCGCAGCACCAGCCGGCCGCCCAGCACGATGCCGCCGACCACCGCGACGATCTTCAGCGCCTCGAGCGCTCGGTCGGCGCCGGTGAGGGCCGGCCCAGTCTCGGAGCCCACCGCCAGCAGGGGCAGGAGCGCGAGGATCGGGATCGCCGCCACGTCCTGGAACAGCAGGATCGAGAAGCCGGCCTGCCCGCTCGGCGTCGGCAGCAGGTTGCGTTCGCCCAGCACCTGCAGCGCGATGGCGGTCGAGGACAGCGCCAGGCCGAGCGCCGCGACCAGGGCCACGCGCCAGCCCGCGCCGCCCGCCCAGCCGGCGAGGAAGAGCACGGCCGCGCAGGCGACGACCTGTGCCGTGCCCCAGCCGAAGATCGGCCGGCGCAGGCTCCACAGGCGCTTGGGCTCCAGTTCGAGGCCGACCAGGAACAGCATCAGCACCACGCCGAACTCGGCGAAATGCAGGATGTCCGTCACGTTGGTCACCAGGCCCAGGCCCCAGGGGCCGATGACGATGCCGGCCGCGAGGTAGCCGATGATCGAGCCGAGGCCGAGCGCCTTCGACAACGGCACCACCAGCACGGCGGCGCCCAGGTAGATCAGCGAGTTGACGAGCCAGCCCGGTGCGTGTTCCATCAGGCCTCCTCGTGTTCCAGCGGCCGGTCGGTGGCCGGGACTTCGCAGGCGGCGCATTCGGGGATGTCCTCCATCTCCGGCCAATCGGGGTAGCTCGAGAGGCGCTCGCTGAAGACCTCGATGTGCGCGGCCAGCATCTCGGGGCTGGCACTGCGCGCGCCGTGAAAGAGCAGCGGCGGCAGGAAGCGCATGCCGCAGAGGGCGGCGGTCTGCTCGTAGGGCGGCAGGAAGGCGTCGAAGAAATAGCGGTTGTAGCTCTGCGGGTGGTAGCTGCGCTCGGGCCCGCCGGTGGTGGCCACCAGCCAGCAGTCCTTGCCCTGCAGCGCCGTGCCGCCGCCGCCGTAGGCCCAGCCGTAGCTCAACACCTCGTCGAGCCAGAGCTTCTGCAGCGCCGGCATCGAATACCACTGGATCGGGTGCAGCAGCACCAGCAGCCGGGCGCGCGCCAGGCGGGCCTGCTCGGCCTGAACGTCGATCGCGTAGTCGGGATAGCTGGAATAGAGGTCGTTGACCTCGACACCGGGCACGCTGCGGGCCGCCTGTAGAAGCTGCCAGTTGACGCGCGAATCGCGCCAATGAGGATGGGCAGCGAGCAGGTAGATGCCGCCTGCGGAGCGGCCCGGGCTTGGTGTTGTCGTGGTCATGGCCCGCGAACATAGCGCAACTCGGGACGGCCGGCGGGCGCGGCTACCATGGCGCCTGTCTCTTCAGCCTGGAAGGAGCCTGTCATGCCGGTCGTCCTGGTCGCCAATCCCAAGGGTGGGGTCGGCAAGTCCACGCTCGCAACCAACATTGCGGGGTATTTCGCGAGCCGCGGCCATGCCGTGATGCTGGGCGACATCGACCGGCAGCAGTCCTCCCGGCTGTGGCTCGGCCTGCGCACGCCGGCCGCGCGCGAGATCAGGAGCTGGGAGGCTTCGGACGACGGCACCGTGGTGCGGCCGCCGCGCGGCACCACGCACGCGGTGATCGACACGCCGGCTGGCCTGCACGGCTCGCGCCTCAAGGAGGTGGTCCCGATGGCCGACAAGGTGCTGGTGCCGCTGCAGCCCAGCATCTTCGACATCTACGCCACGCGCGACTTCCTGGACAAGCTGCTGGCCAATCGCCATGCCGGGAAGACGAAGGTCGGTGTTGTCGGCATGCGTGTCGACGGGCGCACGCTGGCGGCCGAGCGACTGCGCGAGTTCGTCGCCGGGCTGGGCGTGCCGGTGCTCGGCGAGCTGCGCGACACGCAGAACTACGTGCAGCTGGCAGCGCGCGGGCTCACGCTCTTCGATATCGCGCCGGGCCGGGTGCAGCGCGACCTGGAGCAGTGGGAGCCGATCCGCCAATGGCTGGAGGCTTAGCTCTCCCCCAGGTTGGCTCACTTCGTGTAGCCGCCCACCCCCTCACCGGGGGCAACACCAGCGGCCCGGCAAAGCCGGTTCCGCGGTGTTCCCTGAACTGTCACGGCGGCTACAGCGGCTAAGGCCCTGGCCAGCTAGAGTGAAAGCATGAAGAAGACATTCCAGACCCTTCAGGATCTCGCCGCCTGCGTCGGCCAGGAAGTCGCGGTGAGCGACTGGATCACGGTCACGCAGGAGCAGGTCAACCAGTTCGCCGAGGCCACCGGCGACCACCAGTGGATCCACGTCGACGTGGAACGCGCCAAGGCCGGGCCCTTCGGCGGGCCGATCGCGCACGGGTTCCTGACGCTGTCGCTGCTGCCGCGCTTCTACGAGTCGGCCTTCGAAGTGGTCGAGTCGCGCATGGGTGTGAATTACGGGCTCAACCGTGTGCGCTTCATGACGCCGGTGCCGGTCGGCGGCCGGCTGCGCGGGCGCATGAAGCTGCTGAGCTGCGAACCGATCGCGGGCGAGGGCGTCCAGATGGTCTGGGAGACCACCATCGAGCTCGAGGGTGCGCCCAAGCCGGCCTGCGTCGCCGAATCGGTGGTGCGCCGCTTCCGCTGAGGGTCGCGCGCCAGCCGGCTCTCAGGCGAAGCCGTTCTGGCGCCATGCCTCGAACACCGTCACCGCCACTGCGTTCGACAGGTTCAGGCTGCGCTGGCCTTCGCGCATCGGCAGGCGCAGGCGCTGCGGCGGCGGGAAGCGCTCGCGCAGTTCCGGCGCGAGGCCGCGCGTCTCCGACCCGAAGACCAGCCAATCGCCGGGGCGGAAGCCGACCTCGTGGACCGTGCGCGTGCCCCGCGTCGTGAGCGCGAACAGGCGCTCGGGCGCGGGCCGCTCGGCCGCCAGCAGCGCCTCCCAGCCGGCATGGCGCCGGACCTCGGCGTACTCGTGGTAGTCGAGGCCAGCGCGCCGCAGCAGGCGGTCGTCCATCGAGAAACCCAATGGCTCGACCAGGTGCAGGGTGCAGCCGGTGTTGGCGGCCAGCCGGATCACATTGCCGGTGTTGGGCGGGATTTCGGGCTCGACCAGGACGATGTGGAACATGGGCCGATTCTCTTCAAGACGGCGGATCGGTCCTTGCCAGCACCATCGCAGTCACATGTGCGGCCCCGCCGGTGCGAAGCACCTGAGCCGCCGAGAACAGCGAGGCGCCGCTGGTCATCACATCGTCCACCAGCACGATGCACCGCCCGCGTACGGCTTCCGCGCGCAGCGGCTCGAGCGCGAAGGCGCCGCGCAGGTTGCGCAGCCGCTCGGCACGCGCGAGGCCGCTTTGCGGCGGCGTCTCTCGTGTGCGCAACAACAGCCCTGGATCGGTCTTCTGCGGCGCCAGCCGGCGCGCCAGCTCGTGCGCCTGGTTGAAGCCGCGCTCGCGCAGCCGGTTTTTCGCCAGCGGCATCGGCAGCACCAAGTCGGCCTGCTCCAGGGCCGGCTCGACCCAGGGGGCGCTTCGCAGCAGGGTCGCCAGCGGTGCGGCCCAGCCCGCGCGGCCCTGGAACTTGAACTGCGCGATGCAGTCGGGCCAGGGCCAGACGTAGGCGCAGGCCGCGAGGCAGGCGTCCAGCGGGGGCGGATGGGCCAGGCACTCGCCGCACCGGGCCACACCCGGCGGCACCGGCAGCGCGCAGCTGATGCAGCGCGAGGCGGGCGGGGCGAAGCGGGTGACGCAGGCGTCGCACACCGGGCGCGAGGGCCAGGCGCGGCACACCGCGCACTGGCTCGGCACGCGCTCGAGCAGGAAAGAGAGCAGAGAAGCGCGCTCGCGCCAAGGGTTGGACATGGCTCAATATACTGAGCGCCCGATGGAAATTACCTCCCCCCAGCGACCGCCGACCATCGATGCCGCGGCCGCCGCACGCTGGGGCCGCCTCGCGCCTGCCGCCGGTTCGCCCTGGCTGCACGAGGAGATCGGCCGGCGCATGGAGGACCGCCTCCAGTGGATCAAGACGCAGCCGCGCCACTGGGCCGACTGGTCTCCGCTGCGCGGCGGGCTGGAGTCGCATGCACTGCTCGCGCGCCGCTACCGGGATGCCGCCGCCTTCGTGATCGAGCCGGAGTCGGCGCTGCTCGCGCCTACCCGCGCGGCGCTCGCGACGCCCTGGTGGAGCACGCGGCGCTGGCAGGGCGCCCGGCCGAGCTTCGACGCGCCGCCCGAGGAGGGCGTGGACCTGCTCTGGGCGAACATGGCGCTGCACATGGCGGCCGATCCGCAGGCGCTGATCGCCCGGTGGCACCGCCTGGTGGCGACGGATGGCTTCCTGATGTTCTCCTGCTTCGGCCCCGACACCGTGCGCGAGCTGCGCGTGCTGCACGAACGCCACGGCTGGCCGCCTGCCAGCCACGAATTCACCGACATGCACGACTGGGGCGACATGCTGGTCCATGCCGGCTTCGCGGAGCCGGTGATGGACATGGAGCGCATCGTGCTCACCTGGCCGAGCGCCGAAGCGGCGCTGGCCGAGCTCCGCACGCTGGGGCGCAATCTCCATCGGGCGCGCTTTCCCGGGCTGCGAGGGCGGGGCTGGCATCGCGCCCTGCGCCGCGCGCTGCCCGAAGTCGCCCTGTCCGCGGAAGGGGCGGGGCGGATCGCCCTGACCTTCGAGATCATCTATGGGCATGCCTTCAAGCCGGCACCGCGGGTGGCCCTGGCGGCCGAAAGCGCGGTCTCGCTGCGCGAAATGCGTTCGATGCTCCAGCGCGGCCGTCCGGGTGCATGAGCCGCACGGCCGCTCCGAAGGCGAATAGCACCGCAGCCGCAGGCGAAGGTGTTCCGATGAGCCGCACGGCCGCTCCGAAGGCGAATAGCACCGCAGCCGTAGGCGAAGGTACTCCACTGAGCCGCACGGCCCATCGAGAATGAACCCCTTTGTTCACCCGCTACAATCCGCCGTTGCGTGAACTCCGGGTATTGTCCCGTGATCGAGGCCTGTCGGACATGGGTTTGACGGCGATCGACGCACCGATTTGCTGAACTCGCCCGTGTCGAATTCCGTGTTTCGTTTTGCCACCGTCTCAGGCCAGAACATCCACTGGTTCCTGAAGCGCAACTGCTCGGTTACGCCGAGCCAGCTCGGCTGGCTCTACGCATCGCTGTGCGTGATTTCGCTGGGCATCGGAACCATCTTCTGGGTGCATGGGGCGCCTCTGGTGCTGCCCTTCGCCTGGCTCGAGCTGGGCGCGGTCGGCTTCGCTTTTCTGGTCTATGCGCGCCACGCCGCGGACGGCGAGCGCATCGCGCTGCAGGGCGGCCGGCTGGTGGTCGAGCTCGAGAATGGCGGGCACTACGAGCGCACTGAATTCTTGCCGCACCAGGTGCGGGTCGAGCCTCAGATCAGCGACCGCTCGCTGATCGAGGTCTCGGGACAGGGTCGTTCGGTCAAGGTGGGGCGCTATGTGCGTCCGGAGTTGCGCGCGGCGCTGGCACGCGAGATTCGCATGGCATTGCGTGGCGCCTGAGAGGGGTGCGCGGTGCAGCACCGTGGAGACCGGTGGGTTACTTGAAAATTGAAGAAGTGAACACGATGAAGAGCAATTGGTGCAACAACAAGTGGCCGGCGAATCTGCTGCTGGCGGCCGGTGCAATGTGGGGCGGCGCGGCGCATGCAGTCAACGATCTTGCCGGCGGCCCGTCGGTGCGCCAGCTGAACCTGCCGGTGGGTGTCACCAAGATCGCGGAAGAGCAGCACTTCCTGCACACCGTGATGCTGGTGCTGTGCACGGTGATCTTCATCGCCGTCTTCGCGGTCATGTTCTATTCGATCTGGAAGCACCGCAAGTCGGTGGGGCACAAGGCTGCCAACTTCCATGAATCCGTGGTGGTCGAAGTCCTCTGGACCATCGTGCCGTTCATCATCGTGATCCTGATGGCGCTGCCGGCTACCAAGGTGCTGGTGGCACAGAAGGACACCACCAACGCCGACCTCACGATCAAGACCACCGGCTACCAGTGGAAGTGGGGCTACGACTACATCAAGGGCGAGGGCGAGGGCCTGGCCTTCATCTCGACGCTGGACAGCTCGCACCGGGCCATGTCGGACGCCGGCGCCAAGGGCGATGTGCCGGACGACTACCTGCTGAAGGTCGACAACCCGATGGTGGTGCCGGTCGACACCAAGGTGCGCATCATCACCACCGCCAACGACGTGATCCATGCCTTCGCCGTGCCGCAACTGGGCGTCAAGCAGGATGCCATTCCGGGCTTCGTGCGCGACACGTGGTTCCGCGCCGAGAAGGTGGGCGACTATTACGGCCAATGCCAGGAGCTCTGCGGCAAGGAGCACGCCTACATGCCGATCCACGTGAAGGTGGTCTCCAAGGGCGACTACACGGCGTGGGTCGATGGCAAGCGCAAGGAGGCGGCGGCCAAGCAGGACGACCCGACCAAGGTCTGGACCCTGCCTGATCTCCTGGCGCGCGGCGAGAAGGTCTATGCGGCCAACTGCGCGGCTTGCCACCAGGCCAACGGCAAGGGCGCCGGCCCGATCAAGCCGCTGGACGGCTCGGCGGTCGTGGTCGACCCCGACCACAACAAGCAGATCCACATCGTCCTCAACGGTGCGAACAACGGCGCCATGCCGGCCTGGAAGCAGCTGAGCGACACCGACATCGCGGCCGTGGCGACCTTCACCAAGAACAGCTGGTCGAACAAGACGGGCCAGCTGGTGCAGCCGGCCGAGGTGCTGGCGCAGCGCGGCAAGTAAGCCGGCGCTGCCTCACGACGCCACGACGAAGAGTTTGCAAGGAATATCACAATGAGCGCAGTCATCGATCCCCACGGCCACGCACACGGCCACGGCGACCATGCCCACGACGAACATCACGCCGCGCCGACCGGCTGGCGCCGCTGGGTGTTCGCCACCAACCACAAGGACATCGGCACGCTGTATCTGCTGTTCTCCTTCACCATGCTGATGGTGGGCGGCGTGCTCGCGCTGCTGATCCGCGCCGAGCTGTTCCAGCCCGGCCTGCAGGTCGTGAACCCCGAACTGTTCAACCAGTTCACCACCATGCACGGCCTGATCATGGTGTTCGGCGCGATCATGCCGGCCTTCGTGGGCTTCGCGAACTGGATGGTCCCGCTGCAGATCGGCGCCTCCGACATGGCCTTCGCGCGGATGAACAACTTCAGCTTCTGGCTGCTCATTCCTGCGGCCATCATGCTGGTGGGCTCTTTCTTCATGCCCGGCGGCGCACCTGCCGCGGGCTGGACGCTCTACGCGCCGCTCACGCTGCAGATGGGCCCCTCGATGGACGCCGGCATCTTCGCGATGCACATCATGGGCGCCTCGTCGATCATGGGCTCGATCAACATCATCGTGACCATCCTCAACATGCGCGCCCCCGGCATGACGCTGATGAAGATGCCAATGTTCTGCTGGACCTGGCTCATCACCGCCTACCTGCTGATCGCCGTGATGCCCGTGCTCGCCGGCGCCATCACCATGACGCTGACCGACCGCCACTTCGGCACCAGCTTCTTCAGCCCCGCCGGCGGCGGCGATCCGGTGATGTACCAGCACATCTTCTGGTTCTTCGGCCACCCCGAGGTCTACATCATGATCCTGCCGGCCTTCGGCATCATCAGCCAGATCGTGCCGGCCTTCTCGCGCAAGCGCCTGTTCGGCTATGCATCGATGGTGTATGCGACTTCCTCAATCGCGATCCTGTCCTTCATCGTGTGGGCGCACCACATGTTCACCACCGGCATGCCGGTGACCGGCCAGCTGTTCTTCATGTACGCGACCATGCTGATCGCGGTGCCGACGGCGGTGAAGATCTTCAACTGGATCGCCACCATGTGGCAGGGCTCGATGACCTTCGAGACGCCGATGCTTTTCGCCGTGGGCTTCATCTTCGTGTTCACCATGGGCGGCTTCACGGGCCTGATCCTGGCGATCGCCCCCATCGACACGCAGCTGCAGGACACTTATTACGTCGTCGCCCACTTCCACTACGTGCTGGTGGCCGGCTCGCTGTACGCCATGTTCGCGGGCTTCTACTACTGGGTGCCCAAGTGGACCGGCGTGATGTACGACGAGACGCGCGGCAAGATCCACTTCTGGTGGTCGCTCATCTCCTTCAACATCACCTTCTTCCCCATGCACTTCCTGGGGCTGGCCGGCATGCCGCGCCGCTATGCCGACTACCCGATGCAGTTCGCCGACTTCAACGCGGTCGCCTCGGTCGGCGCATTTGCCTTCGGACTGGCGCAGGTCTACTTCTTCCTGTTCATCGTGCTGCCCACGATGATGGGCAAGGGCGAGAAGGCCTCGCAGAAGCCCTGGGAGGGTGCCGAGGGCCTGGAATGGGAAGTTCCCTCGCCCGCCCCGTTCCACACCTTCGAGAATCCGCCCAAGCTGGACGCCACCGCCAGCAAGGTGATCGGCTGAGAGGATGCGCGCCATGACGACGCCTGAGCAGAAGAGGAACAACCGGCGCATGGGGCTCACGCTGGCCTCCATCGCGGTGCTGTTCTTCATCGGTTTCGTCGTCCGCATGGTCTGGATCGGCCACTGAGTCGCACATGAGCATCGGTCAACGCATCCGTCGCGAGAACGTCCGCATGGTCGGCAAGCTGGCCGTCGTCGCCGCCGGCATGTTCGCGTTCGGCTATGCGCTGGTGCCGCTGTACCGCGCCATCTGCGAGATGACCGGCATCAACATCCTCGCGCTCTCCGAGCTCGAGGTGCCGGGCGGCGCCAGCGGCGGCAAGAACGTGCGCCTGCCCGACAACACGCAGGTCGACACCAGCCGCACCATCACCGTCGAGTTCGACGCCAACGTGCGCGGCCTCTGGGACTTCAAGCCGGCGCAGCGCTCCATGCAAGTCCATCCGGGCCAGCTCAACACGGTGATGTACGAATTCCAGAACGTGCAGAACCGGCGCATGGCCGCGCAGGCCATCCCCAGCTACGCACCGCAGCAGGCCGCGCCTTATTTCAACAAGCTCGAGTGCTTCTGCTTCAATCAGTACACGCTCGAAGCGGGCGAGAAGAAGCAGTGGCCGGTCGCCTTCGTGATCGACCCGAAGATCTCCAAGGACGTCAAGACGATCACGCTGTCGTACACCTTCTTCGAGGTCGGCGGCAAGACACCGCCCGCGCCCGTGGCAGCCAATGCCGCCACGCCTGCGCCGGCCGCGGAGCCGCGTTCATGATCATGGCCGAGACACCGCCGCCCAAGAAGGGCTCCCTGTTGCGCACCGTCAAGGCGGTGGCCTGGGGCTTCTTCGGTGTGCGCAAGAACAGCGACTACGAGGAAGACATCGCCAAGCTCACGCCGCTGCACATCGTGGCCGTGGGGCTGGTGGCGGCGGTGCTCTTCGTGGTCGGCCTGATCCTGCTGGTGAAGTTCGTCGTCGCGCCCTGACAGGGACAAGTGCCCCACAGATTTGAATCGAGAGAGAAGAGACCAGGACCTGATATGAGTTCAAGCACCCACGGCACCACGCCCTACTACTTCGTGCCTTCGCCATCGCCTTATCCGGTCATGGCGTCGATCGGCCTGCTCTTCGTGATCTTCGGCGCCGCCCAATGGATAAACGGCCACCAGTGGGGCGCCTGGTCGCTGCTGGTGGGCATGGTGTGGTGGCTGGCCACGCTCTTCGTCTGGTTCCGCCGCGCCATCAGCGAGAGCGAGAGCGGCCAGTACGGCCACAAGGTGGATCTCTCGTTCCGCTGGAGCATGAGCTGGTTCATCTTCTCGGAGGTGATGTTCTTCGGCGCCTTCTTCACCGCGCTGTGGTGGGCACGCACCCATGCACTGCCTTCGCTCGGCAGCCTGGACAACGCCCTCCTGTGGCCCGATTTCAAGGCCGTATGGCCGACCCTTGCCGCAGGCGCCACGGGTTCACCGGCGGACATCGTCGAGCCCTTCCAGACGGTCGGGCCGTTCTGGCTGCCGACCATCAACACCGCGCTGCTGCTGAGCTCGGGCGTCACGCTGACCATCGCGCACCACGCGCTGCGCGCCGACCATCGCGCGCAGGCGATCCGCTTCATGTGGCTGACCGTGCTGCTGGGCGCCATCTTCCTCGGCGTGCAGGGCTACGAGTACTACCACCTCTACACCGACCTGAACCTCAAGCTCAGCTCCGGCGCCTACGGCTCCACCTTCTTCATGCTGACGGGCTTCCACGGCCTGCACGTGTTCATCGGCATGCTGATGCTGCTGTTCATCACCCTGCGTCTGCGCGCGGGGCATTTCACGGCGGAGCGCCACTTCGGCTTCGAGGGCGCCGCCTGGTACTGGCACTTCGTCGACGTGGTGTGGCTCGGCCTGTACTTCCTGGTTTACTGGCTTTGAGCTTGCAGGACGGCACAAAAAGAAAGCGCCGCAAGGCGCTTTTTTCATGGGGGTTGTGGAACGAGCACGACCTACTTGCTGACGGGCAGCCCGCCGGGCTGGATGTAGCCGAACTTCCAGGCCAGCAGCAGGCACAGGAACAAAACCACCGAAAGCCCGATCCGAACGGTGAGCGCGCGCACCATTCCGCCGCTCTTGGCGCGGCCCTCGCGCCCATCCCTCAGCATGAAGAACAGCGCGACACCGAGGCTCGCCAGGATGCCGATGAAGGCCAGCGCGACAAGGTATTTCATGATTCCGATTATCGGCCGCACCGGCCGGCCCGCGGTGTGGACGATGGAATGACGCCCCCTGCGGGGCGATCGCGCGCCGGGCGTTTTTGGCTGGTCACGCTGGCGGCCCTGATCATGCTCGCGGCCACGGTATCGCTGGGCCGCTGGCAGCTGTCACGCGCCGCGCAGAAGGAGGCGCTGCAGGCTGAAATCGAGGCGCGCAAGACCCTGCCGCCGCTCGAGCAGGAAGGTTTCCTCGCACTCGATCCGGCGACTTCCGCCATGCACCGGCCGGTGCGCCTGCGCGGCCTGTGGCTCGCGCCGCACACCGTCTACCTGGACAACCGCCAGATGCATGGCCTGCCCGGTTTCTACGTGCTGACACCATTTGCCATCGAAGACAGCAACCAGACCGTGCTGGTGCAGCGCGGCTGGGTGCAGCGCAACTTTACCGACCGCACGCAGCTCGCCCCTGTCGAGACGCCGAGCGGCCTGGTCGAGCTGGTGGCCCGTGTCGCGCCGCCGCCTGCCCACCTCTTCGAACTGGGCAAGGAAGCCCCGCCGCCCGCCGCAGCACCGGGGTCTTCGCCCATCCGGCAGAATCTCGATCTCGAAGCGTTCCGCGAGCAGACCGGGCTGCCCCTGCGGACCGATGTCTCGCTGTTGCAGACCGGCCCGACCTCCGAGGGCTTGCAGCGCGACTGGCCGGTCCCCGCGCTGGGCATCGAAAAGCACTACGGCTATGCGTTCCAGTGGTTCGGGCTCGCCGCCCTCGTCGTCATCCTCTATGTCTGGTTTCAATTCATCGCCCCCTACCGCAGCGCGCGCCGCCTCCGCCATGGCCGATGAGCCGCTCGGGCTGACGGTGCATTCGATGCCCTCGCCACGCCAGGCGCTCGATGGCGCCGAGGGTCGGCGCACGGTCCACGGCCGCTGGAAGATGATCCTGGTCATGCTGTGCTGCGCGGCGCCGGTGATCGCCTCCTACTTCACCTACTACGTGATCCGGCCCGAGGGGCGGCGTGTCTACGGCGAGCTGATCGACCCGCAGCGCACCATGCCCGAGCTGACCGCCACGAGCCGCGAGGGCGCGCCCGTGCGTCTCTCCACCTTGAAGGGCCAGTGGCTGCTGGTCACGGTGGCCGATGCGGGCTGCGACGCGCTATGCGAACAGCAGCTCTATCTTCAGCGCCAGTTGCGCGAGAGCCTGGGCCGTGAAAAGGACCGGCTCGATCGCATCTGGCTGGTGAGCGACGCAGCCCCGATACCCGCACGCCTGGAGAACGGCCTCCATGGGGCGACCGTGCTGCGGGTGCCGGCGGCGCAGCTGGCGCAATGGCTGGCGCCCGCGCCAGGGCATGCACTGCAGGAGCACTTCTTTGTCGTCGATCCCATGGGCAACTGGATGATGCGCTTCCCCGCCCGCATGGACACCGCCGGCGCGGGCCGCGCCAAGCGCGACCTCGAGCGGCTCCTGCGCGCCTCGGCCTCCTGGGACGAGCCGGGCCGTTAGGCGCGACGGCCCGCACAGCATGGACACGAACTCGCTCTACGACCTCAAGCCCATTGCCTGGCTCCTGGCGGTCGGCGTGTTGCTCGCGCTCGGGCCGCTGATCTGGGTCTGGCGCCGCGGCGCCGGCCATGGCGCTGCCCGGCGCCTGCACGTGCTGACGGTGCTCACGCTGTTCCTGACCTTCGACCTCACCCTGTTCGGCGCCTTCACGCGCTTGACCGATTCCGGCCTGGGCTGCCCCGACTGGCCCGGCTGCTACGGCAACGCCAGCCCCTTCGGCGCGCGCCACGACATCGCTATGGCAGAGGCGGCACAGCCCGCCGGCCCGGTGACGCACGGCAAGGCCTGGGTAGAGATGGTGCATCGCTACCTGGCCACCGGCGTCGGCTTCCTGATCCTCGTGCTGGCCGTGGCCACCTGGGTGGCGCGGCGGAACCAACGGAATCCGGAACATGCACGCGAACGCCCGCTCAGCGCCTGGTGGCCGGCGGCCACGCTGGTGTGGGTCTGCCTGCAGGGGGCGTTCGGCGCGCTGACCGTGACCTGGAAGCTGTATCCGGCCATCGTCACGCTGCACCTCCTCGGCGCCATCGTGCTGCTGGCGCTGCTGTGCATCCAGGCCGTGCGCTACCGGCAGGCAGCCGCCGAGCGACAGCCCACGCCCATTCCCTCCGCATTGCACACATTGCTGATGGTGGTGAGCGCCTTGCTGCTGCTGCAGATCGCGCTCGGCGGCTGGGTCAGCACCAACTACGCGGTCCTGGCGTGCACCCAGTTCCCGACCTGCCAGGGCAGCTGGTGGCCGCCGATGAACTTCGCGCAGGGCTTCCACATCTGGCGCTCGCTGGGGGAGGGCGCCGACGGCGCGCCCATTGACTTCGCGGCGCTGACGGCCATCCATTACGTGCACCGCCTCATGGCCTACGTTGTTTTCATCGCGATCGGCCTGCTCGTCTGGCGGTTGCGGGGCGTCGCGCCGCTGCGCCCGCAGGCACGATGGCTGGCCGGGCTGGCGCTGTTGCAGCTTGCCACCGGCCTCGGCAATGTGCTCCTGGGCTGGCCGTTGGTCGCCGCCGTGCTGCATACCGGCGGCGCCGCCGCGCTGGCGGTGGTGCTGACCTGGGCCCTGTGCGAAAGCCGACGCGCGCAAGGCGCCGTGACTGCCGCTACGACGGCTCGTGGCACCGCAGTCCGCAGGGCGGAGGTCATCCAATGAGTACGCCGGCCTCGATTCCCAGCCATAGCGCGGCCAGCGTGCTGCGCCAGTTCTACGCGCTGACCAAGCCGCGGGTGGTGCAGCTCATCGTGTTCTGCGCCCTCATCGGCATGGTGCTGGCAGTGCCGGGCCTGCCCGACATGGCAGAGCTGCAACGCATCGTGGTGGCCTGCATCGGCATCTGG
Organism: Variovorax stachyos; assembly: GCF_051400855.1. Taxonomy (NCBI): domain Bacteria; kingdom Pseudomonadati; phylum Pseudomonadota; class Betaproteobacteria; order Burkholderiales; family Comamonadaceae; genus Variovorax; species Variovorax stachyos. Next base: position 267,669 of record NZ_JBLFFN010000001.1, read on the forward strand.
CTGGTTGCCGGCGCTGCGGCGGCCTTCAATTGCCTGGTCGAGAAGGGCATCGACGCCAAGATGAAGCGCACCGCCTGGCGGCCGACGGCGCGTGGCGAGCTGAGCGACCGGCAGGCGCTGCTGTTCTCGGGCGCGCTGTGCGCGGCCGGCTCGGCGGTGCTGTGGTTCGCGGTGAATCCGCTCACCATGTGGCTCACCTTCGCGACCTTCGTCGGCTATGCGGTGATCTACACCGTGGTCCTCAAGCCCTTGACCCCGCAGAACATCGTGATTGGCGGTGCCTCCGGCGCGATGCCGCCGGTGCTGGGCTGGGCGGCGATGACGGGCGAGGTGAGCCCCGAGGCGCTGATCCTCTTCCTCATCATCTTCCTGTGGACGCCGCCGCATTTCTGGGCGCTGGCCCTGTACCGCGTGGAGGACTACCGCAAGGCCGGCCTGCCGATGCTTCCGGTGACGCACGGCAACGAGTTCACGCGGCTGCAGGTGCTGCTCTACACCTTCATCCTGTTTGCCGCCTGCCTCATGCCCTTCATCTACGGCATGAGCGGCTGGCTCTACCTGGCGGTCGCGGTGGCCGTGAGCGTCGGTTTCACGGGCTATGCCTTCGCGCTGTGGCGCCGCTACTCGGACACGCTGGCGCGCAAGACCTTCCGCTTCTCGCTGATCCACCTGAGCGTGCTCTTTGCCGCGCTGCTGATCGACCATTACCTGCGATGAATGAATCCATGAACAAGCGCCATGCACTTCGACTGATGGCCTGGACCGGGCTGGCGGCGCTCGCGGGCACGGGCCTGGCGGCCTGCTCGGAAAAGAAACCCAGCTTCAATGCCGTGGACGTCACCGGCGCCGACTACGCCAAGGGCTTCACGCTCAGCGACGCCGACGGCAAGCAACGCACGCTGGCCGACTTCAAGGGCAAGGTCGTCGTGATGTTCTTCGGCTACGCGCAGTGCCCGGATGTCTGCCCGACCACCATGAGCGAGATGGCGCAAGTCAAGCAGCAGCTGGGCAGCGACGGCGACAAGCTGCAGGTCCTGTTCGTCACGGTGGATCCCGAGCGCGATACGCCTCCCGTGATGAAGGCCTACATGGGCGCCTTCGATCCGAGCTTCGTCGCGCTGATTCCCACGCCGGAGCAACTGCCCGCGCTGGCGAAGGACTACAAGGTCTACTACAAGAAGGTCGAGGGCAAGACGCCGACCAGCTATTCGATGGACCACTCTGCCGCCAGCTTCGTCTACGACACCGAGGGGCGGCTGCGGCTCTACTCGCGCTACGGCGCGGGCGTACCGGCGATGGTGTCGGACCTCAAGGCCCTGCTGAAATCCGCCTGAGGCGCAGGCGCGCCACACATCGGCCAGGCGTAGGTCGACCAGCCACAAAAAAGCCCGGTCAGTGCCGGGCTTCGATGGATGCGATGGAGGCTCAGGCGAATTCCGCCAGCGCCTTCTTCATCTTCTTCATGGCCGCCGATTCGATCTGGCGGATGCGCTCGGCGCTCACCCCATACACCGCGGCCAGCTCATGCAGCGTCATTCCGCCCGAGCCATCGTCGTTGACCTTGAGCCAGCGCTCTTCCACGATGCGGCGGCTGCGATCGTCCAGCGTCGCCAGGGCCGTCGAGATGCCGTCGGTCGACAACCGGTCGCGCTGGCGCGATTCGATCTGCGCGGTGGGCTCCTGCGAGGCATCGGCCAGGTAGGCGATCGGACCGAAGGCGTCATCGCCGTCCTCCGAGGGGCTGGGATCGAGCAGCACGTCGCCGCCCGACATGCGCGTTTCCATCTCGAGCACTTCCTCGGGCTTGACGTTCAGGCGCGTCGCCATCCGGGAGACCTCGTCCGCACTCAGCGTGTCGCGGTGGGTGTCGCCGTCGGCCGAGCCGGCCTTGAAGCCCTGCTTCATCGAGCGCAGGTTGAAGAACAGCTTGCGCTGCGCCTTGGTGGTCGCGACCTTGACCATGCGCCAGTTCTTCAGGATGTACTCGTGGATCTCGGCCTTGATCCAGTGCATGGCATAGCTGACCAGGCGCACGCCCTGGTCGGGATCGAAGCGCTTGACCGCCTTCATCAGGCCGACATTGCCTTCCTGGATCAGGTCGCCGTGCGGCAGCCCATAGCCCAGGTACTGGCGGGAAATCGAGATCACGAGGCGCAGGTGCGAAAGCACCAGCGCGCCGGCGGCTTCCAGGTCATTGTGGTCCCGCAACCGGCGCGCATAGCGCTGCTCTTCCTCCTGCGTCAGCAGGGGGAGGCGGTTGGCGGCGGAAATGTAGGCGTCCAGGTTACCCAGCGAGGGCACCATCGTCCACGGATTGGCGACGGCGAGCTGGTTGGCGGGGGCTCCGGACATTGCTGTCATTGGGCAAACTCCTTCGTTCGAGGGCATATTAGCACTCGATTGGACAGAGTGCTAAGGCAAGGGTTCCCTCGGGGTTGCAATGGGACGAATAGGCTCAGCCTATCCTGGCGCCGGTCCCCAACAGTAGGACGGCGCCGAGTCCCGGGCCCGGAAGCCTGCTACCAGCGAATGTTCAGGCGCAGGAAGAGTCTGGACAGTACGAACAGCGGTCCGACCCACAGGTACTGGACATCTTCGAAGAAGGAGGGCTTCTTGCCCTCGATCTTGTGCCCGACGAACTGGAAGATCCAGGCCACGACGAAGATGGTGGCGGAAATCGGGAGCACAAGATCCCCCATCGCATGCACCGCGGCCAGCGCCAGGGCGATGCAGATGCCCATGGCGATCACGAAGGTCGCGGAGCGCAGCGTCAGGTAGTAGACCGCGCTGGCGGCCACGAAGGCATAGGCCACCCACGGATGCAGGGCGTAGAGCAGGCCGACGATGCTCAGCATGATCGCCGGAATGGCGATCAGGTGGATCGTCTCGTTCGTCGGGTTCTGGTGGCTCTCGCCGTAGTGGGCGAGCAGCCGGTCGACCTTGCGGTCGGTGCCCGGCAGGGGCGTGGCGGCGCTGTGCATGGCGGTCTCCTGGCGGGCTCTGCGGCCCCTCGGCATGATGCCAGAAGCGCCACCGCCGGGGCTACCCCATCAGGGCCTGGGCAAACTCCCGGGCCTTGAAGGTCTCCAGGTCTTCCAGCTTCTCGCCAACGCCGATGAAATACACCGGGATCGGCCGCTCGCGCGCGATCGCGCACAGCACGCCGCCCTTGGCAGTGCCGTCCAGCTTGGTGATGACCAGTCCCGTCAGGCCCAGTGCCTCGTCGAAGGCCCGGACCTGGGCCAGGGCGTTCTGACCGGTGTTGCCATCGATCACGAGCAGCACCTCGTGCGGCGCCGTGGCGTCGGCCCGGGCCACCACGCGCTTGATCTTCTTGAGCTCATCCATCAGGTGCAGCTGGGTCGGCAGGCGGCCGGCGGTATCGACCAGCACCACGTCCTTGCCGCGCGCCTTGCCGGCATTGACCGCGTCGAAGCTCACGGCGGCCGGATCCCCGCCCTCCTGGCTCACGATCTCGACCGTGTTGCGGTCGGCCCAGACCAGCAGTTGCTCGCGCGCGGCGGCGCGGAAAGTGTCAGCCGCCGCCAGCAGCACCGAGGCGCCCTCGCTCAACAGGTGCTTCGTGAGCTTGCCGATCGAGGTGGTCTTGCCGGCGCCGTTGACGCCCGCCACCATGATCACCGTGGGCGTGTGCTCGCCGATCACCAAATCCTTCTCGAGCGGGCGCAGCAGGTCCGCGATGGCCTCGGCCAGCAGCAGCTTGACCTGCGAGGCCTCGGTCGCCATGTTGCTGCGCACGCGCCGGCGCAGGTCGTCCAGCAGGTATTCCGTGGCCTTCACGCCCGTGTCGGCCATCAGCAGGGCCTCTTCGAGCTCCTCGTAGAGGTTCTCGTCGATCTGGGCGTTGACGAAGGCGGCGGTGATGCTGTTGCCGGTTTTGCGCAAGCCCGTCTTGAGCTTGCTGAGCCAGCCGCTGCGCTCGGGCGGCGCGACTTCCGGAGGCGCCACCGCGGGCACCCTCACCGGCGCGGGCGTCTCGGCGGCAGGGGCAGGGACCGGCGCCTCGGGGGCCGCTGCAGGCGAGACCTGGGAGGGGGCTTCCGCGGGTGGCGGCTCGACCGGCTTGGCGCCGAACCACCTGGACGGCGAGAACACCGACCTGGCGGGCGCCGGCGGCTCGGCGGGCGTCTCGGCAGGCGTCTCGGCAGGCGCAGGCGCCGGCGTGGAGCTGTCGGGGACCTGCTTTTTCTTGAAGAAACTGAACATCGGGGGGTTTTTACAATCCGACCCATTCTATGAAACACCCCTCGCCACGCCGTGCTGCGTCTGGTGCGGTGCTGGCCTCGGTGCTGATGGCGTCGTGGGCCGGAGCCGTCCTGGCGCAGACACCTCCACCGGACGCCCCCGCCCCTGCCGCGATCATCCAGCCCGTCCAGGCCCGCCAGTTCACCCTTGCCAACGGCATGACCCTGATCGTCAAGCCCGACCGGCGGGCGCCGACCGCGGTCCAGATGCTCTGGGTGCGCGTCGGCTCCTTCGACGAGGTCGACGGCACCTCGGGCGTGGCGCACGTGCTCGAGCACATGATGTTCAAGGGCACCCGGGCGCTCAAGCCCGGCGAGTTCTCGCGCCGGGTCGCCGCGCTGGGCGGGCGCGAGAACGCCTTCACCACGCGCGACTACACCGGCTACTACCAGCAGATCCCGGCCGACAAGCTGGAAGAGGTGATGGCACTGGAGTCCGACCGCTTCGCGAACAACCAGTGGGCGGACGAAGAATTCAAGCGCGAGATCGAAGTCGTCAAGGAAGAGCGCCGCCTGCGCACCGACGACCAGCCGCGCGCCCTGCTCGGCGAGCTGCAGAACGCCGCCATCTTCATCGCCTCGCCCTACCACCGTCCCATCGTCGGCTGGATGAGCGACCTCGACGCCATGACGCCGGCCGACGCGCGTGACTTCTTCCGGCGTTGGTACGTGCCTGCCAATGCGGCGGTCGTGGTGGCCGGCGACGTCGATGTCGAGCGGGTGCGCGCCCTGGCCGAGAAGTACTACGGCCGTATCCCCACCCGCGCCGTGCCTGAGCGCAAGCCACGCATCGAGCCGCCGCAGCGCGGCATCCGGCGCGTCGAGTTCAAGGCGCCTGCCGAGCAGGCCTACGTCTCGCTGGCTTTCCGTACGCCGCAGATTCCGGCTACCGACCAGTTCGACGGTGCGAGCGATGCGTACGCGCTCACGGTGCTGTCCGCCGTGCTCGACGGCTATCCCGGCGCGCGGCTCGACCGCGCGCTCACGCAGGGCCCGGGCCGCGTGGCCGACTCCGCCGGCGCGTACGCGGGCTTCGTCGGCCGCGGCCCTCAGATCTTCGTGCTCGACGGCGTGCCTGCCGCCGACAAGACGCCCGAAGCGGTCGAGGCCGCGCTGCGGGAGCAGGTGGCGAAGATCGCCCGCGAGGGCATCGGCGCGGCCGAGCTGGCGCGCGTCAAGACCCAATGGACGGCCAGCGAGATCTACAAGCTCGACTCGGTCATGGCGCAGGCGCGCGAACTCGGCAGCCACTGGGTCCAGGGCCTGCCGCTCGACGCCAGCGCGCGCATCATCGCGCGCCTGCAGAAGGTGACGGCCGAAGAGGTGCAGGCAGTGGCCGCGAAGTACTTCGGCGACGACCAGCTGACGGTTGCCACCCTGCGGCCGCTGCCGCCTGATCCCCAACGCCGCGCGCGCGGCTTCGCGGCGCCTGCGGGCGACCTGCGTTGAAGACCCGGAACGGCCCCACCATGTCGAGCCTCAAGAACACCCGAACCCTGCTGCGCCTGGCGTACCTGGCACTTGCGCTTGCCGGCACCGCGGCGCATGCGGCCGTGCCCATCGAGCACTGGACACTTCCCAGCGGCGCCAAGGTCTACCTCGCTACCACCGACGCCCTGCCCATCGTCGACGTGCAGATCGATTTCGATGCCGGCAGCCGCCGCGACCCGCCGGCGCAGTCCGGGCTGGCCGGCGTGACTGCCGGCATGGTCGAGAAAGGCATCCGTGCCAGCGGGCGCCCCGCCGCCGGGCCGCCCCAAGGCGGGACAGCCCCCTCGGGGGGCAGCCAGGGCACGCTGGTGCCGAGCGTGGGCGCCTATGAATCTGCGATGGACCAGAACGCCCTGGGCGAGGCCTGGGCCGATCTCGGCGCCAGCTTCGACGCCAGCGCCGGCTCCGACCGCATGAGCTTCTCGCTGCGCACGCTGTCCGAGCCGGCGCTGCTGGGCAAGGCGGTGCAGCTCGCGTCCCGCGAGATCGGCGAGCCGGCCTTCCCCGAGGACGTGTGGCAGCGGGAGCGCGAGCGCCTGAACGCCTCGATCCGCGAAGCCAACACCAAGCCCGCAACCCTGGCGGGGCGCACCTTCTCGCAGCTCGTGTACGGCGACCATCCCTACGGACTGGACACGACCGAGGCCACGCTGGCGCGCATCGACACCGTCGCGATGCGCCAGCGCTACGAGCAACTGATCCAGCCCTGCCGCGCCAAGCTCAGCATCGTCGGCGCAGTCACGCGCGCGCAGGCGGAGGCGATCGCGAACACGCTGTTGTCGCGCCTGCCCGTACCTGCTGGCGGCTGCGCCGCGCTGCCCCCCGTTCCCGAAGTCGCCCCGCTCGCTGCCGGCAAGGACGAGCGCCTGCCATTCGACTCGGCCCAGGCCCATGTCTGGATCGGCCAGCCCGGCTACGCGCGCCGCGACCCGGACCATTTCGCGCTCACCGTCGGCAACTACATCCTGGGCGGCGGCGGCTTCGTCTCGCGCCTGACCGAGGAGGTGCGCGAGAAGCGAGGCCTGGCCTACAGCGTCTACAGCACCTTTTCGCCGGGCCTGCACGCGGGCTCGTTCCGCATCGGCTTCCAGACCCGGCCCGACCAGGCAGCCGAGGCGGTGAAGGTCTCGCGCGAGGTGCTCGCCAGGTTCGTCGCGGAGGGGCCGACCGCGGCCGAGCTCAAGGCTGCCAAGGACAACCTGATCGGCGGCTTCCCGCTGCTGCTCGACAGCAACCGCAAGCTGCTCGGCAACGTGTCCAACATCGCGTGGAACGACCTGCCGCTCGACTACCTCGAAACCTGGACCGCGCGCATGAACGCGGTCACCGCGGCCGATGTCAAGGCCGCCTTCGCGCGCAAGCTGCAGCCCGATCGCATGGTCACGGTCGTGGTCGGCGGAAAGCCGTGAAGGCGCCCGCTGCTGCTTGGCTACCATCTTCGCCTCATAGCGCAACGAGGAGCGACAAAGATGGCGATGGATGCGGCGGACGACGAGATCCACGATGAATAAGCGCACACCTGCCCGAAGCGGCGTCGTGAAGCCGGCCCCCAGACCGGCCGATGCGCGCCGCAACGAGGTCCGCATCATCGGTGGCCAATGGAAACGCACGCGCCTGGCCGTGGCGGACAAGCCCGGCCTGCGCCCCACGCCCGACCGCGTGCGCGAGACTCTCTTCAACTGGCTTGCCAGTCTTGCCGGCGCCGGCGGCGGCGAGCTGCCGGACTGGCATTGCATAGACGCCTTCGCGGGCACCGGTGCGCTCGGCTTCGAGGCTGCCTCGCGCGGCGCGGCCTCCGTGCTGCTGTGCGAGCAGGACGCAGCGCTGGCCGCGCAGTTGCAGGCGTTGAAGGCAAAGCTGGAAGCCGGTGCCGTCCGCATCGAGCGGGGCAACGGCGTCACCGCGCTCGAGCGCGCCGCCTCGGGCAGCCTGCATGCGGTGTTCCTCGACCCACCCTTCGAGAGCACGGCGCTCTACGCGCCCGCCCTGCGCGCCGCCGCGCGCGCATTGCGGCCCGAGGGCGTGGTCTACCTCGAAGCGGCGCATCGCTGGCCGGACGAGGAACTCGCAACCTTCGGCCTCGGCGTGTTCCGATACCTCAAGGCCGGCGCGGTACATGCGCATCTCTTGATGCCTGCTTGATACTTGCGTCTGACACCGCTGCATAATCCGCCGACCCGGCCGCATCGGCTGCACCAGGAGGAAGCAACCATGTCCAGCAACGTGATCGCGGTGTACCCCGGCACTTTCGACCCCATCACGCTCGGCCACGAAGACGTGGTGCGCCGGGCGACCCAGCTGTTCTCCAAGGTGATCGTCGCGGTGGCCGCAGGCCATCACAAGAAGGCGCTGTTCACGTTGCAGGAGCGCATCGACATGGCCCGCACGGCAGTCGCGCCCTTCAGCGACCAGGTCTCGGTGGAGAGTTTTTCGGGCCTGTTGCGCGACTTCGTCGTGGCGCGCGGCGGCAAGGCCATGGTGCGCGGCCTGCGCGCCGTGACCGATTTCGACTACGAGTTCCAGCTCGCCGGCATGAACCGTTCGCTCATGCCCGAGGTCGAGACCGTGTTCCTCACGCCCAGCGACAAGTACCAGTTCATCTCCAGCACCTTCGTGCGCGAGATCGCGATGCTCGGTGGCGAGGTCGACAAGTTCGTCTCGCGCAACGTGCAGGAAAACCTGCTTGCCAAGGTGCGCAGCCAAGGGCCTGCCAGCGCATGAATCACCGGCCGCGCCTGCACGCACTGGGCGACGCGGCATTGCTGTGCGAGCTGCCTGCGCCCGCCACGCTGGCGCAGCAGCAACAGATCTGGGCGCTGGCGAACGAGGCCCTGCAATGGCGCGGCGTGCACGAGGTGCTGCCGGGCATGAACAACCTGAGCCTGCTTTTCGACCCCGAAGAGGTCGATGCCGCCGAGCTCGAGATGCAGGTGCTTTCGGCGTGGCCGCAACTCGCGGGCATGGCGATCGAGGGGCGCGAGATCCGCATTCCCGTGGCCTATGGCGGCGAGGCCGGCCCGGACCTGGCCGATGTGGCGGCGCACACCGGGCTGGCGCCGGCCGAGGTGGTGCGGCGCCACAGCGAGGCCGACTACGTGGTCTACCTGCTCGGCTTCCTGCCGGGCTTCGCCTTCCTGGGCGGCTTGCCGCCGGAGCTGGCAACGCCACGGCGTGCGGAGCCCCGCGTGGCGGTGCCGGCCCGCTCGGTCGGCATCGGCGGGGCGCAGACGGGCATCTATCCGCTAGTCTCGCCCGGCGGCTGGCAGCTGATCGGCCGCACCCCGCTCGAGCTCTTCGATCCGCGCGCGGCCGAGCCCACGCTGCTGCGTCCGGGTGACCGCGTGCGCTTCGTCGTCGAAAGTGCCGAGTTGTGAGGGCCGCGGGCGCCCTCACCGTGCTGCGCCCCGGCCTGCTGGCCTCTGTGCAGGACCTGGGCCGCTACGGCCATCGGCAGCAGGGCATCTGCCCAGGCGGCGCCCTCGACGCGCTCGGGCTCGCGCTGGCCAATCGGCTGGTGGGCAACGACGACGGCGCGGCCGGCCTCGAGCTCACCCTGGGCGGCTGCGAGATCCGCTTCGAAACGCCGACCCGCATCGCGCTGACGGGTGACGACTTCGGCGCCCGCCTGGACGGCGCGCCACTGTGGCCCTGCTGGAGCGTCCCGGTGCAGGCCGGCCAGGTGCTCCGGCTCGGCCCCGCGAACGAATGGAGCGCGAAGGCGGGCCTGCGCAGCTGGCTCGCAGTTGCCGGCGGCATCGACGTGCCGCCGGTCATCGGCTCGCGCAGCACCGACCTCAAGGCCGGTTTCGGCGGCCATCTGGGGCGTGCGCTGAAGAAGGGCGACCGGCTGCCCCTGGGCGCGTCCAGCCTCGACGCGGCCCGCCTGGCGCGGCGCGCCTTCGGCGTGCGCGCGCCGGCGTGGGAGCAGGACAGCGAGGGCGCGGTCGTCCTGCGCGTCATGCCCGGCCCCGAGCTCGAACAGTTCACCGTCGCCGCGCGCGAGCAGCTGTGGGCTGCGTCCTGGCGCATCACGGCGCAGAGCAACCGCATGGGCAACCGGCTCGATGGGCCCGAGCTCAAGCGCAAGCGCAACGCGGACATGCTGTCCTCCGCCGTGATTCCCGGCACGATCCAGGTGCCGCCTTCGGGGCAGCCCATCATCCTGATGGGCGATGCCCAGACCACCGGCGGCTATCCGCGCATCGGCGTCGTGATCCGCGCCGATCTCTGGAAGCTCGCCCGGGCGCCCCTCAACGGCCGCCTGCGCCTCGCGCAGGTGGATGCCGCGGCGGCCCTCCAGGCCTGGGCCGAGCAGCGGCGCTACCTCGCGCAGATCGGCCAGGCCCTGGCCGCTGCGGGGTGGCTGGTGCCGGCGCACAATCCGGCCGAAGGAGAAAGCCACCATGCGGATTGACCTCAACGCCGACCTCGGTGAAGGCTGCGACAACGACGAGGCGCTGCTCAAGCTCGTGAGCTCGGCCAACATCGCCTGCGGCTGGCATGCGGGCGACGCAAAGACCATGCGCCAATGCGTGCGCTGGGCGCTGGACAACGGCGTCGCGATCGGTGCCCACCCCAGCTTTCCCGACCGCGAGAACTTCGGCCGCAGCGAGATGCATCTGCCGCCCGAGGAGATCGTCGCGGGCGTGCTCTACCAGGTCGGCGCGCTGGCGGCCATCGTCAAGGCCGAGGGCGGCACGCTGGCGCACGTCAAGCCGCACGGCGCGCTCTACAACCAGGCCGTGAAGGACCCGGTGCTCGCCGAGGCCCTGTGCGAGGCCGTGCGGCGCTTCGACCCCGGTCTGCGCTTCTTCGGCCTCGCGGGCAGCGGCATGATCGGCGCCGCCGAACGTGCCGGCCTGAAGCCGGTCGAGGAGGTGTTCGCCGACCGCGGCTACATGCCCGACGGCAGCCTGGTGCCGCGCAGCCGGCCCGGCGCCCTGATCGAGGACGAAGAGCAGTCGCTGGCCCAGACGCTGTCGCTGGTGCGCGATCACCGCGTGACAGCGATCGACGGCACGGTGGTCAGCGTCAACGCGCAGACCGTCTGCCTGCATGGCGACGGTGCGCATGCGCTGGCCTTTGCGCGCCGTATCCGCGAGCGCCTCGAGCGCGAAGGCATCACGGTCGCTGCGACCGCCTGAGCGTCCGGGCCGCCTGTGACGAGCGTGCTGCTGACGGGCTTCGAGCCCTTCGACAAGGATGCGTTGAATCCCTCATGGGAAGCGGTGCGCGCGCTCGAGGGCTGGCGCTGCGAAGGCGCCTTCGTGCATGCACGCCGCATCTCCTGCGTCTTCGGCGCTGCACTGCGGGAGCTCGACGCGGCCATCGACGAGCTGCAGCCGCAGCTGGTGATCGGTGTCGGCCAGGCCGGCGGGCGCAGCGAGATCACGCCCGAGCGCGTGGCGATCAACGTCGACGACGGCCGCATCTGCGACAACGCCGGCTGCCAGCCCATCGATGTGCCGGTGGTGGCGGGCGCGCCGGCGGCCTACTTTTCGACGCTGCCGATCAAGGCGATGGTGCGCGACCTGCGCGCGGGCGGCATTCCGGCCGCGGTGTCGAACAGCGCCGGCACCTTCGTCTGCAATCACCTCTTCTTCGGCCTCATGCACCGCATCGCGACCCGGCCATTGGCGGCGGGCATGCGCGGGGGATTCATCCACATTCCCTACCTGCCCGAGCAGGCGGCGCGCAGTCCCGGCGCGCCGAGCATGGCACTCGACACCGTGATCGCCGCGCTGCGCATCGCGGTGGCCACGGCGCTCGTGGTGCGCGAGGACGTGCGCGAGACCGGCGGCCAGCTGAGCTAGGACTTGAATTCGTCCGCGGTGATGCCGAGCTTGCGCAGCTTGTCGTGCAGCGTCTGCCGCGCGATCGCCAAGGCACTGGCAGTGGCCGGCTGGTCGCCCTGGTGCTTGCGAAGCGCTTCGACGATCACCGCCCGCTCGAACGACTCGACCTGCTGCGGCAGGCCGCGCGGCAGCGCGGGCATCCCTTCGGCGGGGCCGCGCGTCAGCGTCAGCCGCTCGCCCAGCAGGCCCAGCACGAAGCGGTCGGCCACGTTGCGCAGCTCGCGCACGTTGCCGGGCCAGGCGTAGGCCATCAGGTCGGCGACCTGCGCCCCGCTTAGGATCGGCGCCACGCGTCCGTAGCGCGCGGCCGCCAGCAGCGTGAAATGCTCGAACAGCAGCGGGATGTCCTCCCGCCGTTCGCGCAGCGGCGGCAGCTCGATGAAGGCGACGCCGAGGCGGTAGTACAGGTCGGCCCTGAACTTCTGCCGGTCGCTGAGGTCCTTGAGGTCTTCCTTGCTCGCCGCCACGACGCGGCAGTCGAAGGGAATGGCCCGATTGGAGCCGATGCGCTCGATCGAGCGCTCCTGCAAGGCACGCAACAGCTTGATCTGCACCGCCATCGGCATGCTCTCGATCTCGTCGAGAAAAAGCGTGCCGCCATGGGCGTATTCGAACTTGCCCACGCGCACGCGGTTGGCGCTGGTGAAGGCGCCGGCCTCGTGGCCGAACAACTCGCTCTCGGCCAGCGCCTCGGGCAGGCCGCCGCAGTTGAGCGGCACGAAATGCTGGCGGCGGCGCTCGCTGTGCTCGTGCAGGCAGCGGGCGACGAGCTCCTTGCCGGTCCCGGTCTCGCCGTAGATCAGCACATCGGCCGAGGTCTCGGCCAGCGTCATCACGGTGCGGCGCACCTGCTGCATCTGCGCCGAGCGGCCGATCAGCACCGCCTGGATGCCGTGCCAGTTTTCCAGCGCATCGCGCAGCTCGCGCACCTGCAGCGTGAGCTGCCGGCGTTCGATGGCGTGGCGCACGATCGCCACCAGCCGCTCGGAGCTGAAAGGCTTCTCGATGAAGTCGTAGGCGCCCTCGCGCATGGCCTGCACCGCCATGGCGATGTGGCCGTGGCCGGTCACCAGGATGACGGGCAGCTCGGCATCGGCCTCGCGCAGCTCGAGCAGCCACTCGGTGCCGCTCAGGCCCGGCAGGCGCACGTCGCTGACCACGATGGCCGGCACGCCGAAGCTGATCTGCGCACGCGCACGCTCGACGCTCGCGAAGGCTTCGACCTCGAAGCCGGCCAGGGTCAGCATCTGGGTCGTGCTGAGCCGGACGTCCTCGTCGTCCTCGACCAGCAGCACGCGGATGACAGGCGCATCGCTCACTTGTTGATCACTCCTTCCAGCTGGTGACTGGGAATGTTGTGGATGGCAATCGGCAGGTCGACGACGAAGCAGGCGCCGCCCTCCGGCAGGTTGGCTGCACGCAGCGTGCCGTCCATGGCCCGCACCAATTGTGCCGAGATCACGAGGCCCAGGCCCAGCCCGGTGCCCGCCGGCTTGCTGGTGACGAAGGGCTCGAACAGGCGCGCCAGAATGTCCGGCGCAATGCCGGGTCCGGTGTCGCTCACGCGCAGCATCACGCGGCCTTCCTGCGGCCTTGCCTCGAGCCGCAGCGTGCGCCGGGGAGAGTCCTGCATGGCATCGATGGCGTTGCGCATCAGGTTGACGAGCACGCTGCCCAGTGCGGCCTCCTCGGCCAGCACGGCGAGGGTGGCGGGCTGCACGTCGATGTCGATCGCGATGCCGTTCTTCTTCGAGGCTTCGGCAACCATGAGCTGCGCATCGGCCATCGCCTGCGCCAGCGCCACCGGCGCGAGCTGCAGCTCGCTCTTGTGCGCGAAGGTCTTGAGCTGCGAGGTCAGGCGCGCCAGCCGGTCGACCATGCCGCGGATGCGCTGCAGGTTGCCGCGCACCTCGTCGAAGCGGCTCTTGTCGAGCAGGATGGCGGCGCTCTCCGAGAGCGTGCGCATGGCCGTGAGCGGCTGGTTCAGTTCGTGCACCACGCCCGCCGACATCTGGCCCAGCGCGGCCATCTTGCCGGCATGCACCAACTCGCCCTGCGCCGCGCGCAACTGCGCGGTGCGCGCGACCACGGTCGATTCGAGGCTGTCGTGCGCTGCCTGCAGTGCGGCCTGGTTGGCCAGCTTCTGGCGCACGGCGCGGCGCCGCTGCCACAGCGTGACGGCGATCAGCAGCAGCACGGCCATGGCCAGGCTCGCCGTGATGGCCGCGTACCGCGCGCCCACGCGCACCGGCGCCAGATCGTCGAGCACCACCAGCTGCCAGGGCGCCCCGCGCAGCGCGCGCGCCGATGCGAGCTGGTCCACGCCGTCGAGCGCGATGATCTGCACGTCGCGTGCCAGCGCCTCCTTCTGCGTCCAATGCAGCGGCTGCAGGCCGGCTTCGCCATAGGGGCGCGAGCGCTGCACCTCGGCGCGCTGCAATGACTCCAGCGCCCGCAGCGGCCGGAACTTCAGGTCGTCGCGGGTGGCGAGGATCACCACGCCGCGCTGATCGATCACCATCACGTTGCCCGGCAGCAGGCGCCAGGCGCGCTCGGACTCCTCGAGATTGACCTTGACCGCCACCACGCCGCGCGCCGGCTGGTCGCGGCGCAGGGCGTACGAAAGGTAGTAGCCCGGCTTGCGGCTGGTGATGCCGACGCCGTAGAAGCGGCCCCTGCCTTGCCGCAGCGCATCGATCACGTAGGGCCGGAACGACAGGTCCTGGCCGACGGTGGTGCCAGGCCGGTTCCAGTCGGAAGCGGCCAGCGAGGTGCCGGCGGCGTCCAGCACGTAGAGCATCTCGGCGCCCGCCGCGGCATTGACGCCGTCGAGATAGCGGTTGACCGCATCGCGCAGGCCCGCATCCGACGGCGCGCCGAGCAGCGCCGGGACGATGGGCGTCATCTCCAGCAGTGCGGGCAGGTACTCGAAACGGGCCAGGTCGGCATCGAGCCCGGTCGCGAGCATGTCGAGCCGATGCTCGGCCGCCTCGCGCAGCCGCGTCAGGCCGTTCTGCATGGCGAGCTGATGGCCGGCAAGGGCTGCCAGGGCCACCAGTGCCAGCGCGCCGCACCAGCGCGGCAGGCCCCGCCAGCGTCGTCTTGGGGTCTCAGAAGGCACATCGAGGCGCCGGGCCGGCTCCCATGAAATCATGAGGCGGTTATTGCACAAGGCTGCATGGGCCGCATCGGTGGCTGCCCGGTGGCGCGCATCGAGCAGTTCAGCCAGGCCCAGTGCCGCCTCAGGCATAGCGCAGTTCGCCGGTCTTGCCGCGGAAGACCCGGTAGGAGAACACGGTGTAGCCCACGATGGCCGGCACCGAGATGCAGGCGCCCACCAGGATCACCTTGAGTGCCGCTGCACTGCTCGCGGCCTGCCAGATCGTGAGCTGGCCGATCACCACGTAGGGAAAGATGCTGTAGGCCAGCCCCAGGAAGCCGAGCACGAACACCAGGATGAGCAGCACGAACGGCAGCCAGCACAGCGGCCCGCGCACCATGCGCGTATCCAGCAGGCGGCGCAGGGCGAGCAGCGCCACGCCGGTCATCATCGGAATGGCCGCCAGCGCCAGGATCCCGGGCAGCGCGAACCAGCGCTCGCGCACTTCCGCGCTGACCCAGGGCGTGGCCATCGAGATCAGCAGCATGCCGCCGACCATCGGTGCCCAGGCGGTGCGCGCCCATTGCACTGCGCGCTCCTGCAGCGGTCCTTCGGTCTTCATGACGAGCCAGGTCGCCCCCATCAGCACGTAGGCCATCGGCAGTGCCACCGCGATGGCCGCGGCGAACAGCGGGTAGTTCCAGCCGCTGCCGAAGCCGCTGACGTAGCGCCCGAGCATCCAGCCCTGCGCCATCGAGGCCAGCGTGGAGCCGGCGAAGAAGAGGCGGTCCCAGGTGCGCTTGTGGCTGTCGCGCGCCTTCACGCGGAAGTCGAAGGCCACGCCGCGCAGCGTCAGGCCGACGAGCATCAGCGCCACCGGCAGGTAGAGCTCGCCCAGCACCAGGCCGTGCGCCTTCGGGAAGGCGATCAGCAGGATGCCCACGCCCAGCACCAGCCAGGTCTCGTTGGCGTCCCAGAACGGGCCGATGGAGGCGACCATCACGTCCTTCTCGGCGTCCGTGGCGCGGTGCATCAGCATGCCGACGCCGAGGTCGTAGCCGTCGCTGACCACGTAGACCAGCATCGACACGCCCATCAGCACCATGAAGATCACCGGCAGCGCGGCGTCGAAGCTCATGGCGGTCATGCCCGGCCTCCTTCGGTCACAGGCGAGCCGATGGGCGTGATCGCGGTGATCGCGCCCGCAGGCGTCGCCGCCCGCTCTGCGGCTTCGCCCGCCAGCACCCCCTCCGGCTTCTCCGCCATGTACTTGAGCACCGCGACATAGGCCACGATGAGCGCAAGGTACAGCGCGACATAGAGCGCCAGCGTGAGCCCGATCATCGCGGAGGGCACCTTCGACACCACGTCCGCCGTGCGCACCAGGCCGTAGACGATGTAGGGCTGGCGGCCGATCTCGGTGACGTACCAGCCGGCCACCGTCGCCACCCAGCCCGAGAAGGTCATGCCCGCGAACAGCCACAGGAGGGCGCGCGGCAGCAGCGCCGGCTGCCAGTGCGCACGGCGATACAAGTACCAGCCGACCCAGCTGGTGGCCAGCATCAGCATGCCCACGCCGACCATGATGCGAAAGGCGAAGAACATCGGCAGCGGCGGCGGATGCGCGCCCGCGAAGTCGTTGAGCCCGCGGATCTCGCCATCGGCGTCGTGCGTGAGGATCAGGCTCGCGGCCTTCGGCACCGCGATCTCGAAGCGATTGCTGCGCGACTCGGCATCCGGAATCGCGAACAGCAGCAGCGGCACGCCGCGTGCGGTCTCCCACACGCCCTCCATCGCGGCGATCTTGGCGGGCTGGTGCTTCAGCGTGTTGAGGCCGTGCATGTCGCCCACCACGATCTGCACCGGCACCAGCACCGCCGCCAGCGTGAGTCCCACGCGCATCACGCGCGCCGCGCTGCGCTGCCCCACGCCGCGCAGCACCTGCCAGGCCGACAGGCCGATCAGCAGGAAGGCGCAGGTCAGCGCCGAGGCCAGCAGCATGTGCGCGAAGCGGTACGGGAACGAGGGGTTGAACACCACCGCCAGCCAGCTCGCAACATGGAACTCGCCGTCCACGATCTCGTGGCCCGCGGGCGTCTGCATCCACGAGTTGAGCGCCAGGATCCAGAACGCCGAGAGCGTGGTGCCGAAGGCCACCATGAAGGTAGACAGCAGGTGCACGCGCTCGCCCACCTTGCCGTGGCCGAAGAGCATCACGCCCAGGAAACCGGCCTCCAGGAAGAAGGCGGTGAGCACCTCGTAGCCCAGCAGCGGCCCCGCCACGTTGCCCACGCGCTCCATGAAGCCCGGCCAGTTGGTGCCGAACTGGAAGCTCATCGTGATGCCGCTGACCACCCCGAGCGCGAAGGTCAGCGCGAACACCTTGGTCCAGAAGCGGTAGGCGTCGAGCCAGCCCTGCGCCGGCACGGGGTCGCCGCCGCGCGTGCGCAGCCAGCGCCAGCGCAGGAACAGCAGCAGCCAGCCCAGGGCGATGCTGATCGTGGGAAACAGGATGTGGAAGGTGATGTTGGCCGCGAACTGCATGCGGGCGAGGATCAGGGCGTCCATCGGATTCCTTTGGTGCCGGCGGCGCGGCCGCCGCCGGCGTGGGTCATCGCTGCACCGCGCCGCCCTGCTTCAAGGCGTCCGACATGCCGATGAGCACGCCGCTCACCAGCGTCGAGTAGCTGTCGATCAGCGCCTGCGAGGCGCGCAGGCCCATCGCGCGGCCGTCGCGCAGGCTCTTCTGCGTGTCTTCCACCAGCTGCTCGAGCGCCGCGCTGGCGCGCGCGCCGGTGCCGGTGCTCTTGCCCTGCATCGCCTGGAAGACGCCGCTCCACGGGCCATCGGCGGGCGCCGCCTTGCGCACGCTGGCAAACAGCGTCTCCTCCATCTTCTCGATGTCGGCGAGCGCCTTCTTGAGCTGTGTCTCGCGCAGGCTCACGCCCTGGTCGACCAGCTGCTGCAGCGCGCGCTGGTTGGCCAGCACGGCCTGCTCCATCGCGCTGTCCATGCCGGCGAAAGCCTTCGTCAGCAACGCCTCCACGTCGGGCGCGGGCAGCTTGCTGCCGGCCGCGCCGGCCGAGGCGGCCTTGGTGACGGTGCCCAGCACCTGGCGGATGTTCGCCAGCGTGAGCTCCCGGCCCTGCAGCGCCTTGAGCGTGGCCTCGTGCACCGCCTTGCGCACGGTCTCGCCCTGCTTGGCGGAGGCTTCCGCGAACTTGTTGATCAGTGCGGCCTGATCGATGCCGTTCTTGAGGATCATGGTCGTTGGCTCATTGCATGTGCTGGCCACCGTTGATGGCGATGTTGGCACCCGTCACGAATGCCGCCTCCTCCGAGGCGAGGTAGATGATCAGGCCCGCCACTTCCTCGGGCTTGCCGAGGCGGCCGACGGGGATGTGCGGCAGGATCTTGCTGTCGAGCACCTCCTTCGGAATGGCCGTGACCATCTTCGTGCCGATGTAGCCCGGCGAGATGGTGTTCACGGTCACCCCCTTCTTCGCCACCTCCAGCGCCAGCGCCTTGGTGAAGCCATGCACGCCGGCCTTGGCCGCCGAGTAGTTGGTCTGGCCGAAGGCGCCCTTCGAGCCGTTCACCGACGACACGTTGATGATGCGGCCCCAGCCGCGGTCCACCATGCCGTCGGCCACCTGCTTGCTCATGTTGAACAGGCTGTCGAGGTTGGTGCGCAGCACCGCGTCCCAGTTGATGCGGTCCATCTTCTTGAAGGTCATGTCGCGCGTGATGCCCGCGTTGTTGACCAGCACGTCGACGGGGCCGAGCCGCTCCTGCACCTGCGACACGGCGCTTGCGCACGAATCGAAGTCCGCCACGTCGCACGGCACGGCCAGGATCTCGTAGCCGCGCTGCCCCATCTGCGCCACCCACTCGGCGTGCGACTTGTTGCCCGGCGAATAGGTCACTGCGAGCTTGTAGCCCGCGTCGACCATCTTGGTGGAGATCGTCTCGCCCAGGCCACCCATCCCGCCGGTGACCAGGACCACTCTTTGCTGCTTCTCGCTCATCTGCTTTCTCCTTGCCATGAATAAAAAGATCCCGTTGAACCACTGCGCTGTGCGCGCTCTCCGAAACTGTCGCGATCAGGTCGGGAGACACCGCGGAACCGGCTTCGCCGGGGCGCTGGTGTCGCCCCTTCGAGGGGGAGGCGCCGAAGGCGCTTCGGGGGTGGGCGTCAAGCCCGCTCTACCGCCAGGGCCACGCCCATGCCGCCGCCGATGCACAGCGACGCCAGCCCCTTGTTGGCGCCGCGGCGGCGCATCTCGTGCAGCAGCGTCACCAGCACGCGGCAGCCCGAGGCGCCGATCGGGTGGCCGATGGCGATGGCACCGCCGTTGACGTTGATGCGGCTGGTGTCCCAGTCCATTTCGCGGTTCACCGCACAGGCCTGCGCCGCGAAGGCCTCGTTGATCTCCATCAGGTCGAGGTCCTGCGCCCTCCAGCCGGCCTTCTTCAGCGCCAGCTGCGAGGCGGGCACCGGGCCCATGCCCATGAGCGACGGGTCCAACCCGGCGCTCGCATAGGCGCGGATGACGGCCAGCGGCTGCAGGCCGAGCGCGGCGGCGCGCGGGGCCGACATCACCAGCACCGCGGCGGCGCCGTCGTTCAGGCCCGAGGCATTGCCGGCCGTGACCGAGCCGGTTTTGTCGAAGGCGGGGCGCAGGCCCGCGAGCGCATCGGCGTTGGTCTTGCGGTTCACGAACTCGTCGGCCGCGAAGACGATCGGGTCGCCTTTCTTCTGCGCGATGCTGAAGGGCAGGATCTCGTCGTCGAAGCGCCCTGCGTCCTGCGCGGCGGCGGCCTTCTGCTGCGAGGCCAGCGCCAGGGCGTCCTGCATCTCGCGGGTGATGCCGTACTTCTTCGCCACGTTCTCGGCCGTGGTGCCCATGTGGTACTGGTTGTAGACGTCCCACAGCCCATCGACGATCATGGTGTCGACCAGCTTCCAGTCGCCCATGCGCTGGCCGGTGCGCGAGTTGGGCAGCACGTGCGGCGCCGCACTCATGTTCTCCTGGCCGCCGGCCACCACGATCTCGGCATCGCCGCACTTCACGGCCTGCGCCGCCAGCATGACGGCCTTCAGGCCCGAACCGCAGACCTTGTTGATGGTGAGGCCCGGCACGCCGACCGGCAGCCCCGCCTTGATGACCGTCTGCCGCGCCGGGTTCTGGCCCGAGCCAGCCGCGAGCACCTGGCCCATGATCACTTCGGACACCGCCTCGCCCGGCACGCCCGCCTTGGCGAGCAGTCCCTTCACCACGTGCGCGCCCAGCTCGGCGGCGGCCGTGCCGGCGAGCGTGCCGCCGAACTTGCCGACCGCCGTGCGTTGCGCGGCCACTATCACGATATCGTCTGACATGAGATTCTCCTTGGGGGTTGACGTGAAGGGAATGGCGGCGGCCAGGGCTCAGGCTGCCTTGGCTTTGACGTAGCGCCCGGGCGCGGGCTCGATGACGGGAAACTCGGCGCTGCCCAACGCGCTGCGCGCGGCGACCTTCGCGCCGGCATGGGTGGCGAGCCAGTCGCTCCAGGCAGGCCACCAGCTGCCGTCGATGCTCTGTGCGCCGTCGAGCCAGGCGCCGGCATCGGCCGCGAGCTCGCCGATCCAGTAATTGCGCTTCTTCTTCGCGGGCGGGTTGATCACGCCCGCGATGTGGCCGCTCGCGCCGAGCACGAAGCGGGTCTTTCCGCCGAGCAGCCGCGTGCCGGCGTAGGCGGTCTTCCACGGCACGATGTGGTCCTCACGCGAGGCGTAGACGAAGGCCGGTGCGTCGATGCGCGACAGGTCCACCGGCACGCCGCACTGCACCGTGCCGCCGGGCTCGCGCAGCTTGTTCTCCAGGTAGGTGTTGCGCAGGTACCAGCAGTACATCGGCCCCGGCAGGTTGGTGTCGTCGCCGTTCCAGTACAGCAGGTCGAAGGCCGCCGGCGCCTTGCCCTTGAGATAGCCGTTGACCACATAAGGCCAGATCAGGTCGTTGGCGCGCAGCGCGGCGAACACGGTCGCGAGCTCGCGGCCCTTGAGCAGCCCGCCGCCGCCGATGGTGGCTTCACGCGTGGCCACCATGGCTTCGTCCACCATCAGGCCCAGTTCGCCCGTGTCCGAGAAATCGAGCATCGCCGTCAGCAGCGTGACGCTGGCGGCCGGCTTCTCGCCGCGCCCGGCCGCCACGGCAAGCGCGCTGGCGAGCAGCGTGCCGCCGATGCAGAAGCCCAGCGTGCCGACCTTGTCGGCGCGGGCAATGCTGCGCGCGACATCCAGTGCACGCAGCACGCCTTGCTCGATGTAGTCGTCCCAGCCCAGATGGCCCTGCTCGGCGGAGACATTGCGCCACGACACGAGGAAGACCGTGTGGCCTTGCGCCACCGCATGCGCAACCAGCGAGTTCGCCGGCTGCAGGTCGAGGATGTAGAACTTGTTGATGCAAGGCGGCACGATGACCAGCGGACGCTTGTGCACCTTCGCCGTGGACGGCGCGTACTGCACCAGCTGCATCAACTCGTTCTCGAACACCACGCTGCCGGGACTGGTCGCGACGTTGCGGCCGACCTCGAAGGCCGCGTCGTCCGACATCGAGATGCGCCCCTTCGCCAGGTCCGCGAGGAAGAGGCGCGCGCCTTCGACCAGGCTTGTGCCCCCGCTGTCGAGCGCGGCCTGCATCGCCTCGGGGTTGGTCGCGAAGCAGTTGGTCGGGTTCGTCGCATCGATCACCTGCCGCAGCGCGAAATCCATCTGCGCCTTGCCGCGCGCATCGAAGGGCGTGGCCTCCAGCGCGCTGCGCATCCATGTGCCGAACTGCAGATGGCCTTGCGACAGGCCCTGCTGCCAGGCTTGCAGCCACGAGCTCGCATCGAAATCCGGTGAAGGTTGGGTGGTCATGGGCGTGACTGCTCAATGCAGCTTGACGTGGGGTTCGGTGCGCCGCGTGATGAGGCGGGCGAGCGTGTCGAGCGAGACCTTGAGGACGCCGTGCAGCGCCAGCTCGTGCATCTTGTAGAGCGACATGTACATGAGCCGCGCGAAGCGGCCTTCGATCATCAGGCTGCCGCCGGCCAACCCGCCCATCATGTTGCCGACGGTGCTGAACTCGCCGAGCGACACGAGCGATCCGAAGTCGCGGTAGCGGTAGGGCTTGAGCGCCTTGCCCGCCAGACGCCGGCGGATCTGCGCCGCGACGTGCGAGGCCTGCTGATGCGCGGCCTGTGCGCGCGGCGGCACCAGGCCACCCTTGCCGCCGTTGGCCTCGGGCCACTCGCAAGCCGCGCAGTCGCCGATGGCGAAGATGTCGGCATCGCGCGTGGTCTGCAGGGTCGGCAGCACCGCGAGCTGGTTGCTGCGGTTGGTCTCCAGCCCCGCGATGTCCTTCATCAGGTCGGCCGCCTTCACGCCCGCGGCCCACACCACCAGCTCGGCCGGCAGCGTGCGGCCGTCGGCCAGGCGCACGCCCTCGGGCAGCACTTCGGCCACCTTGGCGCAGGTGTGCACGTCCACGCCCAGCTTGCGCAGCAGCGCCTCGGTGGCGGCCGACATGCGCGGCGGCAGCGCGGGCAGCACGCGGTCGGCGGCCTCGATCACGCTGACCTGGATGTCCTTCTCGGCGTCCACGCGATCGAGCCCGTAGGCGACGACCTCGCGCGTGGTGCGATGCAGCTCGGCCGCCAGCTCCACGCCGGTCGCGCCCGCGCCGATGATCGCCACGTGCAGCTGCTCGGGCCGCAGCGGCGTGGTCTGCGCATGCGCCCGGATGCAGGCGTTGACCATGCGCAGGTGGAAGCGCTGCGCATCCGCTTTCGTCTCGAGCCGCAGCGCATGCTCGCGTACGCCGGGCGTGCCGAAGTCGTTGCTCAGGCTGCCGATGGCGACCACCAGCGTGTCGTAGGCGAAGGCGCGCGCGGGCGTGACCAGCCGGCCTTCGTCGTCCAGGTAGGGCGCCACCTGCACCTCGCGCCGCTCGCGGTCGATGCCGGTCAGCTCGCCGAGCCTGAAGCGGAACCGGTGCCAGTGCGCCTGCGCGAGGTAGTCGACCTCGTGCGCGCTCATGTCCATGCTGCCCGCGGCGATCTCGTGCAGCTTGGGCTTCCACACGTGGGTGCGGTGCTTGTCGACCAGCGTGATGTCGGCCATGCCGCGCTTGCCCAGCGTATCGCCGAGCCGCGTGGCCAGCTCCAGCCCGCCGGCGCCGCCGCCGACGATGACGACTCGGTGCTTGGACAAGGGGCTGTTCATGCTCGGCTGCTCGTACGGGCGCGCAGGCGCTTCAGCGCGCCGGGGCCACGGGCATGCGGGGCTCGACCTGGTCCAGCACGGGCGCGGGTGCTTCGGCCACGGGCATGCGGGTCTCGACCTGGTCCAGCACGGCCTCGGGCGCTTCGGCCTCGGCCGGGGTCTCGTTGTCCAGGATGCGCTTCATGCGCACGGTGTCCAGGTCATTGGTCCACTTGGCGACCACGACCGTGGCGACGCCGTTGCCGATCAGGTTGGTCAGCGCGCGCGCCTCCGACATGAAGCGGTCGATGCCCAGGATGAGCGCCAGCCCGGCCACCGGCACGTGCCCCACGGCCGACAGGGTGGCTGCTAGCACGATGAAGCCGCTGCCCGTCACGCCGGCCGCGCCCTTGGAGGTCAGCAGCAGCACCAGCAGCAGGGTGATCTGCTGCGTCACCGACATGTCGGTGTTGGTGGCCTGCGCGATGAACACGGCCGCCATCGTCAGGTAGATCGAAGTGCCGTCGAGGTTGAACGAGTAGCCCGTCGGGACGACCAGGCCCACCACCGACTTCCGCGCGCCCAGGTTCTCGAGCTTGGCCATCATGCGCGGCAGCACCGATTCGCTGGAAGACGTACCCAGCACGATCAGCAGCTCTTCCTTGATGTACTTGATGAACTTCCAGATGCTGAAGCCGTGCGCCCGCGCGATGCCGCCGAGGATGACGAAGATGAAGAGCAGGCAGGTGGCATAGAACGTCGCCATCAACTGGCCGAGCTGCAGCAGCGAGCCGACGCCGTACTTGCCGATGGTGAAGGCCATCGCGCCGAAGGCACCGATCGGGGCCACCTTCATGATGTAGCCGACGATGACGAACAGGACATGCGAGAACTTCTCGATGAAGTCGAACACCAGCGTGCCGCGCCCGCCGAACTTGTGCAGCGCGAAGCCGAACATCACGGCGAACAGCAGCACCTGCAGGATCTCGCCCTTGGCGAAGGCATCGACCACCGTGCTCGGGATCACATGCAGCAGGAAGTCGACCGTGCCCTGCATCTGCCCCGGCGCCGTATAGGCGGCGATCGACTTGGTGTCGAGCTGGCTCACGTCCACGTTCATGCCGGCGCCGGGCCGCACGATGTTGATGATGACCAGCCCGACGATCAGCGCGAGGGTGCTGACGATCTCGAAGTACAGGAGCGCCAGGCCGCCGGTCTTGCCGACCTTCTTCATGTCTTCCATGCCGGCGATGCCGACCACCACCGTGCAGAAGATGATCGGCGCGATGATCATCTTGATGAGCTTGATGAAGCCGTCGCCCAGCGGCTTCATGGCCGCACCGGTCTGCGGGTAGAAATGACCCAGCAGAACGCCGATGACGATCGCGGTGATGACCTGGAAGTACAGGGACTTGTAGAAGGGCTTGGATACGGGTTGGTGGTCCACGAAGGTCTCCTAGAAAATTTCAGACGCCGGCGGCATGCGCCTGCCGGTCGGCGTGGTAGCTCGACCGCACGAGCGGTCCGCAGGCAGCATGGGCGAAGCCCATGGCGCGCGCCTGCTGCGCGAGAGTTTCGAACTGCGCGGGGGCGACGTAGCGCTCCACCGGCAGGTTGCCGGGGCGCGGCTGCAGGTACTGGCCGACAGTGAGCATGTCCACGCCGTGGCGGCGCAGATCGCGCATCGTGTCGAGCACTTCTTCGTCGGTCTCGCCTAGGCCCAGCATCAGGCCGGACTTGGTGGGCACCTCGGGGCAGCGTGCGCGGAACGACTGCAGCAGCTGCAGCGAGTGCAGGTAGTCGGCGCCGGGGCGCGCCTGGCGGTACAGGCGCGGCACGGTCTCGAGGTTGTGGTTTATCACGTCCGGCGGGTCGGCCGCGAGGATGTCGAGCGCGACTTCGGCGCGGCCGCGGAAGTCGGGCGTGAGCACCTCGATCCGCGTGCCCGGCGACTGCGCGCGCACCGCGCGGATGCAGGCCGCGAAATGCGCCGCGCCGCCGTCGCGCAGGTCGTCGCGGTCGACGCTGGTGATCACCACGTACTTCAGGCGCAGCCGCGCGACCGTCTCGGCCAGGTGCTGCGCCTCCTGCGGATCGGGCGGCTGCGGGCGGCCGTGGGCCACGTCGCAGAAGGGGCAGCGGCGCGTGCAGAGGTCGCCCAGCACCATGAAGGTGGCGGTGCCCTTGCCGAAGCACTCGCCGATGTTCGGGCAGGAGGCTTCTTCGCACACCGTGTGCAGGCTCGCCTCGCGCAGCGTGCGCTTCACCTCGCGAAAGCTGTCGCCTTGCGAGACGCGTACGCGGATCCAGTCGGGTTTGGGCAGGGGCGGGCCTGCCTCGGCCACGCGGATCGGTATCCGGCGGGTCTTGGCGGCGCCGCGCTGCGGGCCGTGGAGCACGATGTCGCTCACTGGAGCACCTTCGCCTTCGGCTACGGTGCTATTCGCCTTGGGAGCGGCCCGGCGGCTCATTGCCGTGCCCTC
This sequence comes from Variovorax stachyos, assembly GCF_051400855.1. Taxonomy (NCBI): domain Bacteria; kingdom Pseudomonadati; phylum Pseudomonadota; class Betaproteobacteria; order Burkholderiales; family Comamonadaceae; genus Variovorax; species Variovorax stachyos. The sequence continues at coordinate 293,090 of NZ_JBLFFN010000001.1, forward strand.
AGGCTGCACCGCGTTGCGAGTCGGCATCGACCACCGCCAGCGCCGTCATGTTGACGATGCGGCGCACGGTGGACGACGGCGTGAGGATGTGCACCGAGCGCGCAGCGCCCAGCAGGATGCCGCCGACCGTGATGCCGCTGCCGGCCGCCATGCGCAGCAGGTTGTAGGAGATGTTGGCCGCGTCGACGTTGGGCATGACGAGCACGTTGGCCTCGCTCTCCAGCGCCGAGTCCGGGAACTCGTGGTCCAGGATCGACTTCGAGAGCGCCGCGTCGCCGCGCATCTCGCCTTCCACCGCGAGCTTCGGATCGCTCGCCTTGATGATCGCGAGCGCCTCGCGCATCTTCGCGGCCGAGGGCGCGTTCGAGCCGCCGAAGTTGGAATGCGACAGCAGCGCCACGCTGGGCGTCACGCCGAAGCGGCGCACCTCTTCGGCGGCGAGCAGCGCGATCTCCGCGACCTGCGCCGCATCGGGGTCGCGGTTGACGTGCGTGTCGCAGATGAAGAGCTGGCGCCCCGGCAGCATCAGCATCTGCATGGCAGCCAGGGTCTTGGTGCCGGGGCGCAGGCCGATCACGTCGCGCACATGGCGCAGGTGGTCGCCGTAGCCGCCGAGCGTGCCGCACAGCATGGCGTCGGCGCGTCCCTGGCGCACCAGCATGGCCGCGAGCAGGGTGCCGCGGCTGCGCATCTCGGTTTGCGCCACCAGGCGCGAGACACCCTCGCGGCGCTTGAGCTGGAAGTAGGACTCGGCGGCGTCATCGTGCACGGCGGGATCGAGCGGGTCGACGGCCTCGCAGTCGCTGCCCAGTGCCAGGCGCAGGCCGTACTGTGCGATGCGCTCGGCGATCACCTCGGGGCGGCCCAGCAGCAGCGGCCGCGCCAGGCCTTCGTCCACCACCACCTGCGCGGCGCGCAGCACGCGCTCGTCCTCGCCTTCGGCGTAGACCACGCGCTTGGGCGACTGCTTGGCGGCTGCGAACAGCGGCTGCATGCTGCTGCCCGACTGGTAGACGAACTGCGACAGGCGCTGGCGGTAGGCCTTCATGTCGGCAATGGGCCGCGTCGCCACGCCGCTGTCGACCGCGGCCTGCGCCACCGCAGGCGCGACGGCCTCGATCAGGCGCGGGTCGAAAGGCTTGGGGATCAGGTAGTCGCGGCCGAAGCGCAGGCCGAGCGCACCGTAGGCCTGCGCCACCACTTCGGGGATCTCGGCATGCGCGAGCTCCGCGATGGCGCGCACGGCGGCCAGCTTCATCTCCTCGTTGATGGTGGTGGCGCCCACGTCGAGCGCGCCACGGAAGATGAACGGAAAGCACAGGACGTTGTTGACCTGGTTCGGATAGTCCGAGCGCCCGGTGCCGAGGATGGCGTCGGGGCGCACGGCGAGCGCATCCTCCGGCAGGATCTCCGGCGTCGGGTTGGCCATCGCGAGAATGATCGGGTCCCGCGCCATCTCCTTCACCATCTCGGGCTTGAGCACCCCGCCGGCCGAGAGGCCGAGGAAGATGTCGGCACCGCCGATCACGTCGGCCAGCTTGCGCGCCGGGGTGTCCTGCGCGTAGCGGGCCTTGTTCGGGTCCATCTGCTCCTTGCGCCCGGTGTAGACCACGCCCGCACTGTCCGACACGTAGATGTTGTGCATCGGCAGGCCGAGGTTCACGATCAGGTCGAGGCAGGCCAGTGCCGCCGCGCCGGCGCCCGAGGCCACCAGCTTCACCTCGCGGATGTCCTTCTTCACGTGCCGCAGCGCGTTGAGGATGGCGGCTGCCGCGACGATCGCGGTGCCGTGCTGGTCGTCGTGGAAGACCGGGATCTTCATGCGCTCGCGCAGCTTCTTCTCGATGTAGAAGCACTCGGGCGCCTTGATGTCCTCCAGGTTGATGCCGCCGAAGGTGGGCTCCATACGCGCGATGGTGTCGATGAGCGCGTCGGGATCGGTCTCGTCGAGCTCGATATCGAATACGTCGATGCCGGCGAACTTCTTGAACAGGCAGCCCTTGCCTTCCATCACCGGCTTGCCGGCCAGCGCGCCGATGTTGCCGAGCCCGAGCACCGCCGTGCCGTTGGTGATGACCGCCACCAGGTTGGCGCGCGAGGTGAGGTTCATGGCCTGCGCCGGGTCGCGCGCGATCTCCATGCAGGCGTCCGCCACGCCGGGCGAGTAGGCGAGCGCGAGATCGCGCTGCGTGGCCATCGGCTTGGTCGGGTTCACCGAGATCTTGCCGGGCGTGGGATAGCGGTGATAGTCGAGGGCGGCTTCGCGCAGCGTGTCGGACATGAGGCGGTCTCCGTTTGTCTGTAGGGGCGTGGCTGAGGGTCAGTTCCGGGCGAGCGCGCAGGCATCGCGCAGCCAGTCGTTCAATCCGCACAGCAGGGCTTCGGGCTGGTCCGCGTGCACCCAGTGGCCGGCGCCGGCAATGCGCTCGAGCTCGGCGCCCGGAAACAGCGCCCGGATGCCCGGCAGGGATGCGGGTTGAAGGTAGTCGGACTCCGCGCCCGCGATGAAGAGCGCGGGTCCTTCGTAGCGCGCATCGCGCAGCGTCGAGGGAAAGTCGCAGAGATCGCGCATGCACAGGCCCGTCGCGAGCAGGTTGAGCCGCCAGTCGAAGCGGTCGCGCTCCCGGCGCAGGTTCTGCATCATGAAGTCGGCCGGCGCATCGGCGCTCAGGCTTTCGGCCAGTGCCCGGCGGATCTCGCGGCGGCCGGCCGCGCCGGCCGCGTCGAGGCTGCGCATGGCCGATACGTAGGAGGAGAACTGCCCTGCGTAGCTTTCGGGTGCAATGTCGATCACGGCCACGCCGCCGAGGGCGTGCGGGTGCGAAAGTGCCAGCGTCATCGCCGTCTTGCCGCCCATGCTGTGGCCGACGACGAAGGGCCGCTGCAGCCCCTCCTGTTCGATGAGCGCGAGCACGTCCTGCGCCATCTCGGCGTACGACATGGACTCGGCCCAGGGCGAGGCGCCGTGGTTGCGTGCGTCGGGCAGGTAGACGCGGTAGTCCGCGGCCAGCGACTGCGCGACATGGACCCAGTTGCGTCCGGCACCGAACAGACCATGCAGGATGACGACCGGGGGACCGGACCCCAGGGCCTCGAAAGCGAGTTCCAGTGGCATGCGTGCGGCCTACTTCTTCTTCGCCGGGGGCAGGTCGGTGCAGACGCCCTCGAAGAGCTCGGCCGCCATGCCGATGGATTCGCCGAGCGTGGGATGCGGATGGATGGTCTTGCCGATGTCGCCGGGCTCGCAGTTCATCTCGATGGCCAGGCACAGCTCGCTGATCAGGTCGCCCGCATGCGTGCCGACGATGCCGCCGCCGACGATGCGGTGCGTGGCCTCGTCGAAGATCAGCTTGGTGAAGCCCTCGTCGCGCCCATTGGCGATGGCACGGCCCGATGCGGCCCAGGGGAACACGGCCTTGCCGATCTTCAGGCCCTCGGCCTTGCACTGCTCCTCGGTCTTGCCGGCCCAGGCGACCTCCGGGTCGGTGTACGCCACCGATGGAATCTGCCGCGCATCGAAGTGCGCCGCCTCGCCGTACGCCGCCTCTGCCGCCACGTGCGCCTCGTGCACCGCCTTGTGGGCGAGCATGGGCTGCCCGACGATGTCGCCTATGGCGAAGATGTGCGGCACGTTGGTGCGCATCTGCCTGTCGACATCGATGAAGCCGCGCTCGGTGACGGCCACGCCGGCCTTGTCGGCGCCGATCTTCTTGCCGTTGGGGCTGCGGCCCACCGCCACGAGCACCAGGTCGTAGAGCTGCGGCTCCTTCGGTGCCTTCTCGCCTTCGAAGCTGACTTCGATGCCGGCTTTGGTCGCCTTGCCACCCACCGTCTTGGTCTTGAGCATGACGTTGTCGAAGCGCGGCGCGTTGAACTTCTCCCACACCTTGACGAGGTCGCGGTCGGCGCCCTGCATCAGGCCGTCGAGCATCTCGACCACGTCGATGCGCGTGCCGAGCGTCGAATAGACGGTCGCCATCTCGAGGCCGATGATCCCGCCGCCGATCACCAGCATGCGCTTCGGGATGCCCTTGAGCAGCAGCGCGCCGGTGGAATCGACCACGCGTTCGTCGTCGGGCATGAAGGGCAGCTTCACCGACTGCGAGCCTGCGGCGATGATGGCCTTGGCGAACTTCACCACCTTCTTCGCGCCGCCCGCGCCCGTCACTTCGACGTGGTGCGCATCGAGGAAGCTGCCGACGCCGGTGACGACCTCGACCTTGCGTGCCTTCGCCATGCCGGCCAGGCCGCCGGTGAGCTTCTTGACGACGCCGTCCTTGAACTCGCGCAACGCATCGACGTCGATCTCGGGCGCCGTGTACTTGATGCCGTGCTTGCCGAGCAGCTTGACCTCGTCCATCACGCCGGCGGTGTGCAGCAGCGCCTTCGAGGGGATGCAGCCGACGTTGAGGCACACGCCGCCGAGGCTGGCGTAGCGCTCCACCAGCACCGTCTTCATGCCGAGGTCGGCGCTGCGGAAGGCGGCCGAATAGCCGCCGGGGCCGGCGCCCAGCACGAGCATCTCGCATTCGATGTCGGCCTTGCCGGCGTAGCTGCCGGCCGTGGGTGCGGGAGCGGCGGCGGCCGGTGCTGCACCAGCTGCCGGCGGGGGCGCAGGGGTCGGCGCAGCAGCGGAAGCGGCGGCCGATGTTTCGAGCATCAGGATGACCGAGCCTTCGCTCACCTTGTCGCCGAGTGCGACCTTCAGCTCCTTCACGGTGCCGGCATGGCTCGACGGGATCTCCATCGAGGCCTTGTCCGACTCCACCATGATCAGGCCGGTATCGACCGCGATGACCTCGCCGGGCTTGACCAGCAGCTCGATGATCGCGACATCCTTGAAGTCGCCGATGTCGGGGACCTTGACTTCCACCGTGCGTGGGGTTTGTGCCATTGGGAAGCTTCCTTCAGAACAGCACGCGCCGCAGGTCGGCGAGCACGTTGGCGAAATAGACGTTGAAGCGCGCGGCGGCAGCGCCGTCGATCACGCGGTGGTCCCACGACAGGGACAGCGGCAGCGTGAGGCGCGAGCTGTAGGTCTTGCCGTCGCTGGAGTGCTGCTTCCAGTAGCTCTTGCACACGCCCATGATGGCGACCTCGGGCGCGTTGATGATCGGCGTGAAGTAGATGCCGCCGATGCCGCCGAGCGAGCTGATGGTGAAGGTGCCGCCCGACATCTGGTCGGGCTTGAGCTTGCCGTCGCGCGCGAGCTTGGCGAGCTCGCCCATCTCCTTGGCGATCTCGGGCACGGTCTTCTTGTCGACGTCGCGGATCACCGGCACCATGAGGCCGTTGGGCGTGTCGGCCGCGAAGCCGATGTGCCAGTAGTTCTTGAGCACCAAAGCGTCGCCGTCGAGGCTGGCGTTGAACTCGGGGAACTTCTTCAGCGTGGCAACGGCCGCCTTCATCATGAATGGCAGCATGCTGATCTTCACGCCCGACTTTTCCAGCTCCTTGTTCATCTGCACGCGAAAAAGCTCGAGCTCGCCGACGTCGGCCTCGTCGTGCGTCGTCACGTGCGGAATGACGACCCAGTTGCGGTGCAGGTTGGCGGCGCTGATCTTCTTGATGCGCGACAGTTCCTTGCGCTCGATCGGTCCGAACTTGGCGAAGTCGACCTTGGGCCAGGGCAGCAGGTCGATGCCACCCACGCCACCGCCTGCGGGCGCTGCGGCGGGCTTGCCTGCGGCCGGCGCAGCGACTGCACCGCCGCCCTTCGCGTAGGCCTCGACGTCGGCGCGCACGATGCGGCCGTGGTCGCCGGTGCCCTTGAGCTTGCCGAGATCGACGCCGAGCTCGCGTGCGAGCTTGCGCACGGCAGGGCCGGCGTAAGCGAGCGCGAAGGCTGCCTCATCGATGGCGCCGGGGGATGCGGCAGCCTTTGCCGGTGCGGGCGCGGCTGCAGCAGGCGCGGCCGGCGCAGCGGGCGGCGTCGCAAGCGAGGCATCGCCGGTCGCGAGCGACAGGATCACCGAGCCCTCGCTGACCTTGTCGCCGATCTTGACGCCGATGGCCGTCACCACGCCCGAGAGCGGCGCGGGCACGTCCATCGTGGCCTTGTCGGATTCGAGCGAGACGATCGGGTCCTCGGCCTTCACCGTGTCGCCGACCTTCACGAAGATCTCGATGACGGGCACGTCCCTGAAGTCGCCGATATCGGGCACGCGCACCTCGGCCACGCCGGCCGGCGCGCTGGTGGCGGAGGGCGCGGCACTCACGCTGGGCTTGGCGGCTTCTGCCGGCGCGGGCACCACGGCCACGCCGTCGGCCTTGAAGCTCATGATGACGCTGCCTTCGCTGACCTTGTCGCCCAGCTTCACGGCGATGGCCTCGACCACGCCGCCGCGCGGCGCAGGCACGTCCATCGTGGCCTTGTCGGATTCGAGCGAGACCAGCGCGTCTTCGGCCTTCACCGTGTCGCCCGGCTTCACGAAGATCTCGATGACGGGCACATCGCTGAAGTCGCCGATGTCGGGAACCTTGATGTCGATTGCGTTGCTCATTTTTTCTCGTGCCTCAGACGGTCCAGGGGGCGGCGCGCTCGGCATCGAGCCCGTACTTCGCGATCGCGTCGGCGACGACGGCGGGCTTGATCACGCCGTCATCTGCCAGCGCCTTGAGCGCCGCCACCACGACGTGCCAGCGGTCGACCTCGAAGAAGCGGCGCAGCTTGCGGCGGTAGTCGCTGCGGCCGAAGCCGTCGGTGCCCAGTACCGTGTAGCGCCGGCCCGCGGCCTGCACGTACTCGCGCACCTGGTCGGCGTAGTTGCGCATGTAGTCGGTGGCCGCGATCACGGGGCCGTCGTGGCCTTCGAGGCATTGCTCGACGTGGCTCTTGCGTGCGGGCTCGGTGGGATGCAGGCGGCTCCAGCGCTCGGCGGCCATGCCGTCGCGGCGCAGCTCGTTGTAGCTGGTGGCGCTCCACACATCGGCGGCGATGCCGAAGTCGTTCTTGAGCAACTCGGCCGCGAACATCACCTCGCGCAGGATGGTGCCGCTGCCCATGAGCTGCACGCGCTGACCCTTCTTGGGTGTCTTGCCGCCATCGCTGAGCTGGTAGAGGCCCTTGAGAATGCCCGCCTCGCTGCCCTCCGGCATGCCGGGGTGCGGGTAGTTCTCGTTCATCAGGGTGATGTAGTAGTAGACGTCCTCCTGCTTGGCGTACATGCGGCGCATGCCGTCGCGCACGATCGCGACCACCTCGTAGGCGAAGGTGGGGTCGTACGAGACGCAGTTGGGGATGGTGCCGGCCAGGATGTGGCTGTGGCCGTCCTCGTGCTGCAGGCCCTCGCCGTTGAGCGTGGTGCGGCCCGCGGTGCCGCCCAGCAGGAAGCCGCGCGCACGCATGTCGCCGGCCAGCCAGGCCAGGTCGCCCACCCGCTGCAGGCCGAACATCGAGTAGTAGATGTAGAAGGGGATCATCGGCACGTTGTTCGTGCTGTACGAGGTGGCCGCGACGATCCAGCTGGACATCGCGCCGCCCTCGTTGATGCCTTCCTGCAGCACCTGCCCGTCCTTCGACTCGCGGTAGTACATCAGCTGGTCGGCGTCCTGCGGCTTGTAGAGCTGGCCGAGCGAGGACCAGATGCCGAGCTGGCGGAACATGCCCTCCATGCCGAAGGTGCGCGACTCGTCGGGCACGATGGGCACCACGTGCTTGCCGATGGCCTTGTCGCGCACCAGCGTGCCGAGCATCTGCACGAAGGCCATGGTGGTGGAGATCTCGCGCTCGCCGGTGTCCTTGAGCAGCCGCTCGAAGGTGGCCAGCGGCGGGATCTCCAGCGCGACCGACTTGCGGCGCCGCTGCGGCAGGTAGCCGCCGAGCGCGGCGCGGCGCTCGCGCAGGTACTGCATCTCGGGGCTGTCCTCGGCGAGCCGGATGAAGGGCACGTTGGGCAGCTCTTCATCGGACACCGGGATCTGGAAGCGGTCGCGGAAGCCGCGCAGCGCGTCCTGCGTCATCTTCTTGGCCTGGTGCGCGATCATCTGGCCCTCGCCCGATTCGCCCATGCCGTAGCCCTTCACCGTCTTGGGCAGGATCAGGGTGGGCTGGCCCTTGTGCTTGACGGCGGCGGCATAGGCGGCGAACACCTTCTCGGGGTCGTGGCCGCCGCGGGTCAGTGCCCAGATCTGCTCGTCGCTCAAGTCCGCGACCAGGGCCCTGGTCTCTTCGTACTTGCCGAAGAAGTGCTCCCGCACGTAGGCGCCGCTCTTGCTCTTGAAGTCCTGGTATTCGCCGTCGACGCATTCCTCCATGCGCTGCAGCAGCTTGCCGCTCTTGTCCTTGGCGAGCAGCGCGTCCCAGCCGCTGCCCCAGAGCACCTTGATGACGTTCCACCCGGCGCCGCGGAACACGCTCTCGAGCTCCTGCACGATCTTGCCGTTGCCGCGCACCGGGCCGTCGAGGCGCTGGAGGTTGCAGTTGATGACGAACACGAGGTTGTCCAGGCTTTCGCGGCCCGCGAGCGAGATGGCGCCGAGCGATTCGGGCTCGTCCATCTCGCCGTCGCCCATGAAGGCCCAGACCTTGCGCGGCGCCGTCTCGGCAAGCCCGCGCCCCTGCAGGTACTTGAGGAAGCGCGCCTGGTAGATGGCCATCAGCGGGCCCAGGCCCATCGACACCGTGGGGAACTGCCAGAAGTCGGGCATGAGCCAGGGGTGCGGGTACGACGGGATGCCGTTGCCCTCGGCCTCCTGGCGGTAGTTGAGCAACTGCTGCTCGCTCAGGCGGCCTTCGAGGAAGGCGCGCGCATAGATGCCGGGCGAGCTGTGGCCCTGGATGAAGAGCAGGTCGCCGCCGTGCGTGTCGGTGGCCGCGTGCCAGAAGTGGCCGAAGCCGATGTCGTAGAGGGTGGCCGCCGACTGGAAGCTGGCGATGTGGCCGCCGAGCTCGGACGAGTCCTTGTTGGCGCGCAGGATGATCGCCATCGCGTTCCAGCGGATGATGGAGCGCAGGCGGTGCTCGATCTCGCGATTGCCCGGGGACTTTTCCTCCTTCTCGGGCGGGATGGTGTTCTTGTAGGCGGTGGTCAGCGAACGGGGCACGTACACACCGTCGCGGCGGCCCTCGTCGACGAGGCGGTTCAAGAGGAAATTCGCGCGCTCGCCGCCGCGGTGCTGTTGAACCGCACCGAGCGCGTCGATCCATTCGCTGGTTTCCGTGGGGTCAAGGTCACCCATGGTGCTCATCGATTTGTCTCCTGTGTCATGGCCGTGACCCGTGTCGGGCGACGCGGCCGGCCTTGGACAGAGCAATCGATGTGCCACGCGGTGCGCGGCGCGGAAGGCGCGTTAAGTTGTTGATTTCACGAGGGGTGGGCGCAGAAGGAGGCGAGTGCGCCGCCGACCATCCGGATGCGGAGCGAAAGCGCTGTCCGATTCACCGGACCGGTGATTGGGGCAAACCCTGAAAAGGCCCGCCGCGTTTCAGGCCGCCAGGCGCTGCAGCCAGGGCATCAGCGCGGCGTTGACCTCGGCGGGCTTCTCCATCGTCAGCATGTGGCCGCAGCGCTCTATCCACACGAGCTCGGCCTGCGGCACCAGCTGGGCGATCTCCTGCGAGCATTCCGGGGGCGTCAGGCGATCGGCATCGCCGCAGACGACGAGCACCGGGCAGCGCAGCGACGCGAGCGACGGACGCTGGTCCGGCCGCGTCATCAGCGCACGGTTCTGGCTGATGAGCTGCTGCGCGCCCGCATCGAGCACGAGTTCCACATAGCGCCGCACCAGCGCGGCATCGCCGGCCTGCTCGGGATGGAAGGCGAAGCCCGCATTGAACTGGATCACGTCGCGTGCCTCGCCCTGCTCGAAGAGCTCGATCGCCGAGGCGCGCAGCTCGAACATCTCGGGCGTCTCGGGCCGCGGGTTGGTGCCCAGCAGCGCCAGGCCTGCGATGCGCCCGGGCGCCTGGCGCGCGGCCTCCATCGCGACCATGCCGCCCATCGAGGCGCCGCAGAGGACCAGCGGGCCTTCATGCTCGCGCAGCACGGCTTCGGCCATGGTCTCGATGCTCGGGTGGCGCATGTGGGCGTCGCTCACGCGGACGTCGATGCCGGCGGGCAGGGCGGGTAGCTGGGCTTCCCAGAGGCGCTCGTCGCAGGCGAGGCCGGGCAACAGGACAAGACGGGGCATGGGCCGATTCTCGGCCATCCGGGTGCGGCCGCCCGATGCCTCGGGCCCGACATGTGTTGCGAGGACAATAGCTTCATCCCATGTCCACAGACCTCATCCTGATCCGCCACGGCGAGACCGACTGGAATCGCGAGCTGCGCTTCCAGGGCCACATCGACGTTCCCCTCAACGACACCGGCCACGAGCAGGCACGCCGGCTCGGCCTGCGCGTCGCGCGCGAATCGGTGCAGCACCTGGTCTGCAGCGATCTCCTGCGGGCCCAGCAGACGGCGGCGCCGGCGGCGCAGCAGCTGGGTCTCGAGGTCGTCACCTCGGTCGAGTTGCGCGAGCAGAACTTCGGCGTTGTCGAAGGCATGCGGGCCGACGAGATCCAGCGCCTGCATCCGCGTGCCTGGGAAGACTGGCTCAAGTTCAGCGAGGACCATCGCATGCCCGAAGGCGAGTCGCCGCGCGAATTCCATGCGCGGGTCATCGATGCGCTCGGCCGGATTGCGGCCGCGCACCAGCAGCAGACGGTGATGGTGGTGACGCACGGCGGCGTCCTCGACATGGTGTGGCGCACCGCCAGGGGACTGGGCCTCGACGGCCCGCGCCAGAGCGCGATCCCCAATGCCGGCTTCAACCGCATTCGCATCGCCGACGCCAGCAGGCCCGCACAGATCGAGATCGTCGACTGGGCCGATACCGCGCATCTCGATGGCATGCCGGCGCAGCCCAACTACGACCAGCGGCGGCACCTGGGCAAGTCGTGAGCCGCGCAGGCGCTCCGACGGCGACCAGCACCGCAGCCGAAGGCGAAGGTACTCCGGTCAGCCGCGATCGCCGGCGCAGCCCTCGCGCTCGAGCACCGGCAGCAGCTGCGGCGCCATCGACTTGAGCAACTGCACCGGTAGCGCACTGGTGAAGCTGTAGCGGGCCGCGTACGGCTCGCGCACGTAGGCCACGATCGTGCCGAAATAGCGGTCGCCGAGCGTGAAGACGAAAGTGGCCGTGCGTTCGACCTTGCGCTCCGCGATCACGCGCCCGCCGCGTCCGATGACCTGGTAGCGGTGGTCGCCGGTGCCGGTCTTGCCGGCGAGCTGGATGGGGCGCCCCGTCGCATCCGGCACGGCATCCTTGAGGCGGCGTGCGGTCCCGTTGCTCACCACGTCGGCCAATGCCCGGCGCGCGGCCTGCGCCACCTCGGGCGCCAGCAGCTGTTGCGCAGCTGCGCCGCGCTGCTCGAGCCGTGTCTCGTAAGGCATGTCGCGCGCGAAGTGCAGCGCGCTCACGCGCTGCTCCGGCAGCCGCCGGCCGTCGTTGGCCAGGATGCCCATCAATTCGGCCAGTGCCGCCGGCCGGTCGCCCGAGGCGCCGATCGCACTGGCGTACGAGGGCGTCAGCGAGGCGAAGGGGTAGCCCAGGCGCTGCCATGAGCGATGGATCTGGGCGAAGGCATCGCGCTCGAGGAGCTCGCGGATGCGCCGGTCCTGTGCGCTCTTGTGGCGCGTCCTGAAGAGCCATGCGTAGGCGTCCTGCCGTTCCTGCACGCTCGCGTCCAGCACCTCGGTGAGCGTCGCGCCGGGATGTTGCTGCAGATGGCCGACCAGCCACAGCTCCAGCGGATGCACGCGCGCCACGTAGCCGCGGTCGGCCAGCGACAGGCTCGAGTACGTGCTGTGCATTGCACGCAGCGCCCGCGGCTTGCGGTCGCCGCGTCCGATGCGGTGCGTGAGGAACTCGTCGAGCCGCGCCTCGTCGGCTTCCGGTTCGAGGGTGAAAAGCACGCTCGCGAGTCGCGGTGCCGATGGGTGCACGCCCTTGAGCAGCAGTGCTCGGGCCTCGGCGGGCGACTTGCCCTGGTACTTCCGGTGGAAGCGCGTCAGGTAGGCAGAGCCCTCGCGGTCGGCGAAGAGGACCAGCATCTCGCGCCGGCCCGGGTCGGATGGATCCTCCAGCATGCCGCGCCCGGCGGCTTCGTCGCCGTACATCCGGTGGCGCACGATGTCGCGCATCACGCGGATGAACACCAGGTTGACCGAGTGCCTGAAGGCTTCCTGCACCGTCATCGGCCCGCCGCGCGTGCGATCGAAGTTGCTGAAGCTGTGCAGGCCGCCGCCGGTGAAGAAGGCCTCGCCCGCCCCTGCCGAGTAGCGCCGCTGCATCGCCGCCTCGAGCATCGGGGCCAGGCTGCGGTCGCGGGCGCGCAGCAGGTATTCGCGCGCCCAGGTGCCGAGCGGATCGCGCTTGCTCGGTGTCCAGGCGGCGAGGGCGGATGCATCGCGCCCGGCCCAGCGTTCGTGCAGCTCGGCGACCAATTCGAGGTAGCTCACCAGCGTGCGCAGCTTGGCGGTGGAACCGAGGTCCAGGCGTGCGCCCTGGTTCACGTCGAAGGGCTGGTCGATGTTGTCGGCCTGGATGCGCGGCAGGTTGGCGTGTGCGCCGCGCTCGTAGAGGGTGAAGCTGTAGACAAGGTGGCGTGGGTCGTCGCCCGGGTCGAGCAGGTGATGGCCGTACAGCCCTGCAGCCTTGGCGCCCGCCGGGGTGCGCAGGGTGGCCAGCGCCCGTGCCGCGATCGCCTGCGCCTCGCTGTCCACGCTGCCGTCCACCTCGAGGTCGAGCCGCTCGAGATCGTAGGCGCGCGGCACGCCGAGCAGGGCGGACACATCGCCGCGCAGGGCATTCAGCCCCTTGCGCTCGACGAAGTCGGGCCGAGGCCTCGCCGGCCGAGCGGCCGTGCGCTGCAGGGAGACCTGCAACGCCGCATCGCGCAGAGAGGGCGCGATGACGCCCGCGTCCGCCATCAGCCGCAGATAGCTGTCGGTGAGCCGGTCCAGGCCCGCGCCCTTGTCCAGCAGGTGCTGCGAGGGCCGGCGCTGCGCGACCATCAGCGACAGCGCCTGCTTGAAGGCCTCGGCCTGGCGCCGCAGCGCTTCGTCGGACGGCGCGGCACCCTCGGCGTTGTCGGACAGCAGCCGGTTGACCTCGCGCACGTCGCGCCCATACCAGGCCCACAGGCCATCGCCGAGGCCATGCACCTCGCCGACGCCGGGCCGGGCGGCCAGCGGCACGGTGTCCAGGTAGTCGACCACGACCTGGCGCCGCCGCGCCTGCGTGTCTTCGCCGTCCTGGTAGGCGCGCAGCGAGGCCGATGCCATCTGGCGCAGCTTGTCGCTGATCGACTGGGTGCGGCCCTGGGGCGAATGGCGGTACTTCTCGATCTGGGTGGCCAGCGTGCTGCCGCCGGAGGCCGATTGCCGCGCACCCACGGCCCGGTGCAGCTGCTCGAACGTCGCCTTGGCGAAGCGCTCGGGGTCGACCGCCGGATTGCGCTGGGCCGGCTCCGCGTCCAGCAGGTGGCGGTCCTCGACGAAGAGCAGGGCGTCCACCAGCAGCGGGGGTACCTCCTCGAAGCGTTCGTACACGCGCCCGGGCGCCCGCGTTTGCGACAGGGTCCGGGCGCGGCAGTCGCGCACCGTCAGGCCGGCCTGGCTCTTGTCGCGGTAGGGGCCGTAGAGCCCGTGCTCGTGCAGGTCGATGAGCCGCGGCGACATGCGGGCCTGCTGCGTAACCTGGTAGCCGCGGGACTGCAGGCGCTCGATGAACGCCGGAAGCTGGCGGTAGCCGAGCCGCTCGTCGTAGGGACCCGATTGCGGGAAGCGGATGGCGTCGCTGGGCCCGGCGTCCAGGCTGAAACGCGCGTCGCGCCCCAGGTCGCGCCAGAAGGCCGACTGCAGCCTCGAAGTCCTGAGCTCGTCCACGGTGAAGGCGACGAGCGCGGCCACGGCGGCGAGCCCCGCGCCAAGCCAGAAGACCGTCTTGAGCCTCGCCACCAACTGCCTCGTTGTTGAGCCCGTACCGTAAGGTTCTTCAGCCCGAATGATGCTCCTTTCGGAGCATTTTTGGGAACGGGTGGCCTGGAACCTGCGACGGGCACAAGGCTCCAAGAGGGGCCGGCGTTTCCAGCCGGCAGGAGGTACGACCATGTTCCAACTGAAACATTGGCAAGACCCGGTGAATGGGGCGCTGGGTGCCTGGCTGCTTCTTTCGCCCTGGATCCTGGGCTATTCCGGCGAGCCGGCCGCGATGCCCAACGCGCTGATCGTCGGCGTCGCTCTGATCGCCGTCGCGCTCGGCGCCATGCTGCTTCCCCGGGCCTGGGAAGAATGGACCGAAGCGGCGCTCGGCCTGTGGCTGATGGTGTCGCCCTGGGTGCTGCGCTTCAACGGCAATGCCGACGCCATGCTCACTGCGGTCATCACCGGCCTTGTGGTGCTGGTGCTGGCGGCATGGACCCTGCTGACGGACAAGGAATACAGCCGCTGGTGGGACCGCGCCGCGCACTGAGCGCGGGCCCGGGGCCTAGGCCGGGCGCCTGGCGAGCGGGCGGTCGGGCACGAGTTGCGGGAGCCCCAGCGACGCGTAGACCTTGCCGGCCTGCCGCCGCAGGCGCCGCGATTCCGGCTGGGCATTGACCTGCTGCTGCAGAAGGCCCTGGGCGCTCGCCAGCGCCGCTGCGCTTCCGGTGGCGATCAGGGCGTCGAGGTACAGCTGCTCGAAGAGGTCGCGCTGGGCATGGCTGCCGCCGATTTCCACCAGGCGCGGCAGCGCCAGGCCCAGCCCTTCGACAGCGCCGGCAGCGTCGCCCCGTGCATGGGCCAGCAGGCCACGAGCGGCGGGCACCGCCACGCGCTGCCAGGCGGCGCGCGTGGAAGGCGCGGCCTGCGGTGCGAAGGCCTCGATGTTTTGCAGCAGGCGCTCGGCGTCGGGCCGGCCGGCACGCGCCAGGCCGTAGAGGTACTGCAGGTCTAGGAAGGGCAGCACATGGTCGTCGAGCCGCTGCCCGAGATAGCCGGCCAGCGCCTGCCAGCGCTCGCCGACCTCGATGCCCGCGAGCTCGAGGCGCGCGAGCAGCGACACGGCGCCGATCTGGTCCTGCGAGTAGTCCTTGGCCACGCCCCACACCTGCTCGTCGTAGACGGCGAGCGCCTCGGCATCGCGGCCCAGGTCGATCAGGAACAGCGCCACATGCCACCAGTTGTGGGTGACCATGAAGGAGTTGAGGCCGACCCAGCTGTCGCTCACGCCTCGCATGAAGTCCAGGCCCTCGGCCAGCCGGCCCTCGGTCAGCATCACGTGGCCGAGCGCATGGTGGGCCCAGGGCTCCTTGCGTTCCATCGCGATCGCGCGGCGCGCACTGGCTTCGGCTTCGCGCATGAGGTGGCATTGCTCATAGCCGAAGGCCGCCATGCCGTGGAGGTAGGGTACGTCGGCCGCTGCCGGCAGTGCCGCCAGCGCCAGCCGCAGCATGCCGGGGCAGTCGCCGATGTTGAAGCAGTGGTACTGCCCCAGCTTGAGCGAGGCGAGGTCGCGCGGATGCTCGCGCGCCTGCTCGTGGTGCAAGGCGATGGCGCGCGCGATGTCGCCTTCGGCCCAGGCCGAGACGGCTTCGATGTAGCGGCGCTCGCGCGGGTTGGCGCGAGAGGCGCCGGCACGCGCGCGTTCGAGGAAGGGGCGCGCGTTGGACACGGCATCGCGCGATTCGGCGAACAGGTGCAGCGTCGCGCAGTAGGCCTGCACGAGAGGGCTGTCGTCCTGCGCCGCCGCCAGCACGTCGGCCGCGCGCGCCTCGCAGGCGATGAAGCCTTCGACGAAGTCATTGACCGCGCGCAGGCCTGCGGGGTCGGTCACCGTGATCGGGTTGCCCAGGCTGTCTTGCATGGGCCCATTTTGCACAGTCCATCGACTACACCCCAGCCTGCTGGTGGCGGTACTCCTGGGTGAACCCGCCGTAGCCGTAGGCCGCGGCGCGCGCATCGATCAGGTGCACGTACGACACCTCGTGCAGGTTCTTCCGCAGCGCAGCCATCGCGCCGTAGACCTCACGCAGGTAGCGCGCCTTCTCCGCCTTGGTGTTGGTTTCGTCGGTGATGCTGATGTCCAGGTGGAAGGCCGACTTGCCGAGCTCGGCGAGCGACCGGCCGCCGATGAACCAGGCGTCGTCGGCGATGTACTGCACGGTGGTGGCGATCACCGGCAGCTTCTTGTCCAGGACGCTCTGGGTCAGCTCGGCGACGGTGTCGACCACGCGGCGGGTGAGCTGGGCGTCGGGTTGGCCGGAGAGGTGGATCACGGTATGGGGCATGGCACTTTCCTTTTCGAACTGTTGGAAGCTTCATTGTGGAAAGTTGCAGGCCATCGGAAAAGCGGGAAGATATGATGGATATCATCGATTTTTCGGATGGATGACGTCATGCAGACCTTCGACCTGGAGCAGCTCAGGACCTTCGTCGCCGTCGTCGAGGCGGGCAGCCTCACCGCGGCAGCGCCGCAGGTGTTCCTGTCGCAATCCGCCGTCAGCGAGCAGATGCGCAAGCTCGAGGAACGCGCCGGCCAGTCGCTGCTGACGCGCAGCAAGGCGGGCGTGGCACCCACCGTCGCGGGCACGCGGCTGCTGGGACATGCGCAGCGTCTGCTGGCACTCGCTGAGGAGGCCCTGCGCGACCTGCGCGGTGAAACGCTGCAAGGGGAGCTTCGCCTCGCGGTGACCGACTACTTCCGGCCTGGCGAACTGGCGCGGTTGCTGGGGCGCCTGGGCGAGCGGTATCCGCAGGTGCGTCTGCACGTGAGCGTCATGAAGAGCGGCGCAATCGAGGCCGGCTACGGGCAGGGCCAGTTCGACGTTGGCCTGTCGATGCGCATCGTGGGGCAAGACGGCACGCCCGCCTCGAAGACGGCCGCACTGCGCCGCGAGTCGTTGGCCTGGATGGGTGCGACCGGCTTGCGCCTTGCCCGTGGCGAGCCGCTGCGGCTGCTTGTGCTGCCCGACACCTGCTCGCTGCACCAGTTCACGGTCAAGCTGCTGAAGCGGCGGCGCGTGCCCTTCACCGTGGCGCATGTCGCCTCGGGCGTCGCGGGCCTTCAGTCGGCTTTGGCGGCCGGATTGGGCGTTGCCTGCCTCAACGAGTCATCGCTGTGCGAGGGCGTCACGCGCCTGGCACCGCCGCACGGGCTGCCTGCGTTGCCGAGAGTGGTCTTCCATCTCCTGCCGCCCCGGCGGGGCGAAACCGAGTTCGTGGCGCGCGCACGCGAGCTGCTGGCGTCGCACCTCGTCTGAGGTGCAAGGCGCAATCAGGCGCCGGGCGGCTGCGGCCAGGGGCGCTGGGGGCCGCGGATCAGCTCGAAGGCGCGCGACACCTTGAGCACGCCCAGGTCGTCGAAGCGCTGCCCCGCGATCTGCAGGCCGATCGGCAGGCCGCCGCGGCTGTAGCCGCAGCTGATCGAGGCCGCCGGCTGCTCCGACATGTTGAAGGGCACGGTGAAGCCGATGTGCTCCAGCGGCCGCAGCGGGTCGTTGGTGGGCGACGGCAGCTCGGCCTCCACGGGCAGGTTGGGCGCCGTGGGCGAGATCACGTAGTCGTACTTCGCGCAGGCGGACACCGCCGCCACGCGCGTGGCGTGGAACTGGCTGAACGCGCGGAATACATGCTCGCCGCTGAAGCCGGCCGCGCTCTCGGCCCATGCGCGAATGTAGGGCAGCACCTTGGCACGCCGCTCCGCGGGCAGGGCATTGATGTCCACCAGCGAGCGCATGCGCCAGAGGTGGTCCATGCCGTCGAGCATGGCCTGCGACATGAACGGTTGCATGACCTCGATGGCGGCGCCGGCACGCTCGAACAGGCGCGCCGCCTCCTCGACGGCCCCGCGGATCTCGGCATCGACCGCCAGGCCGCAGCCCGCATCGAGCAGAAGACCGATGCGCAGGCCGCGCAGATGTTCTGCACCCACCTCGAAGGAGGACCAGGCGATGTCCTGGGGTGGCAGGCTCATGCTGTCGCGCGCGTCGGGCTTTGCGAGCACCTCCATCATGAGCGCGGCATCGGCGACGCTGCGCGTCATGGGCCCGGCGGCGCGGCCCATGTAGGGCGGATCGATGGGGATGCGTCCCAGGCTGGGCTTGAGCGTGAAGATTCCGCACCAGGCGGCCGGCAGCCTGAGCGAGCCGCCGATGTCGGTGCCGATGTGCAGCGGGCCGTAACCGGCCGCCGCGGCGGCACCGGCGCCGGCGCTCGAACCGCCCGGCGTCTTCGTCAGGTCCCAGGGATTGCGCGCCAGCGCATGGAAGCTGGAGAGGCCGGAGGACAGCATGCCGTAGTCGGGCATGGTGGTCTTGGAGACGATCACCGCGCCCGCTTCCTTCAGCCGCGCTGCCGGCGGCGCGTCGGCCGCGGCAGGGCGCAATTCGGTGGCGGCCGTGCCCGCAGGCATGGGGTCGCCGCGGGTGGCGATGTTTTCCTTGATGGTGGTCGGCACCCCGTCGAGCGGGCCCAGCGGCTCACCGCGCCGCCAGCGCGCCTCGGAGGCGTGCGCCTGCTCGAGTGCGGCGTCGGGACGCAGCAGCCAGGTGGCCTGCAGCGTGGGCTCCCAGCGCGCGATGTGGTCGAGCACGGCCTGCGTGACCTCGACCGGGGAGAGACTGCCCTTGCGATAGGCGCCGACCAGTTCCTGTGCCGACAGGTCGTTCAGTGGCTTGCTCACGACCAGGACAGCGCGGCAAGGTCGTTGACGAAGATCGGGCTTTCCTTCCACATGCCCTTGACGCCCTTCCTGGCGACGGCGGGGAACTGGGGCTGGTAGAGGAATCCGTTCGCCGCGTCGGTGGCGAGCAGCTTCTGCGCCTCTGCGAGGAGCTTGTTGCGCTCGGCCTCGTTGCCGGTGGTCTTGATCTTGGCGTAGAGCGCCGTGAACTCCTTGTTGTCGTAGCCCCAGTAGTAGTCCGACTTGGCATAGTTGCCAAGATCGAAGGGTTCGACATGCGACACGATGCTGAGGTCGTAGTCGTGTGCACCCCCGTAGGTGTTGCTGAGCCACTGCGCCCATTCGACGTTCTGGATCTTCACGTTGATGCCGATCTTGGCGAGCTGGGCCGCGATCACTTCGCCGCCCTGGCGCGCGTAAGGCGGCGGCGGCAGCGTCATCGTGAGTTCGAGCGGCGTTTTCACGCCCGCTTCCGCCAGGAGCTTCTTGGCCTTCTCGACGTCGTAGGGGTTGATGGCGGTCGTGTCCACGTAGCCGGGTGCGCCGGGCACGTAGTGGCTGCCGATGGGCGTGCCGAAGCCGTCCGCGGCGCCTTCGACGACGGCCTTGCGGTCGATCGCGGCGAGGATGGCGCGGCGCACGCGCACGTCGTTGAGCGGCTTTCTCCTGCTGTTGATCGCCAGGATGGTCTTGGCACGCGAGCCGCCCTGGATGACCTGGAACTGCGGATTGTTCTTGAACTGGGCGACCGCGCGCGTGCCGATGGGCTTGAACACGTCCACATCGCCGGCCATCAGCGCTGCCGCCTGGGCGGCGGTGTCGGAAATGAATCGGAAGGTGACACGCCGCAGCTTGATCTCGCCCGCATTGCGATAGCCGTCCCACTTGCTCACGACGACCGAGGAGCCCTTGGCCCAGTTGTCGAGCTTGTACGGGCCGGTGCCGACGGGCTTCGTGGCATTGCTGTCGGCACTCTTGGGCTCGACGATGATGGCGGTCGCCTGGCCCAGCAGGAAGGGCAGATCGGGGTCGATCTCCTTGTTGATCAGCACCACGGTGCTGTCGTCGACCACCTGCGTGCTCAGGTTGGCAAAGGTGCGCTTGTCCTTGTTCGTGCTCTTCTCGGCGCCTGCGCGATCGAACGAGAACTTGACGGTCTGCGCGTTGAAGGGCTCGCCGTTCTGGAACTTCACGCCGCGGCGCAGCTTGAAGGTGTAGGTCTTGAGGTCGGGCGAGACCTCCCAGCTCTCGGCCAGGAGCGGCGTGACCTTGCCGTCGGAGTTGATCTTGGTCAGCGTCTCGTAGATGTTGTAGTGGGTGATTTCCGCGATGGCGGACGCGGCGCCGGTGGTCGGGTCCAGGCCCGGCGGCTCGAGCGTCATGCCGATCACCAGCGTGTCCTTGCGCCCCTGGGCCAGCGCCGCTTGCGGCAGGGCGAGCGGCACGGTGGCAAGGGCGGCGGTGGTCAGGAGGGTGCGGCGTTTCAACATGGTCGAGGCTCCAGGCAAAAGCTGAGAAGGGGGAATACGACGTTACATCATGCGCGAGCGGCGCGTGCTCGGGACAAGCACCTGCTCAAGGGAGTGCCACCGCGGGCTCGGCGCGCGGCACGGCCGCCAGCAGTGCCTGCGTGTACGGATGCTCGGCATGCGCGAACAGGTGCTGCGGCGCGCCGCGCTCGACGACTAGGCCGCGGTGCAGCACGCAGACCTCGTCGCACAGGTGGTTCACCACCGCGAGGTCGTGGCTGATCAGCAGGTAGCTGATGCCGAACTTCTGCTGCAGCTCCAGCATCAGGTTGAGCACCTGCGCCTGCACCGAGACGTCCAGCGCGCTCACCGGCTCGTCGGCCACGATGAGCTTGGGCCGGGTGATCAGCGCGCGGGCGATCGCGATGCGCTGGCGCTGGCCGCCGGAGAACTCGTGCGGGTACTTGTCGAGGTCGCCGCTGCGCAGGCCCACGGCCGCCAGCGATTCGCCGGCGCGCTCGCGCTGTTCGGCGCGGCTGGTCCTGGCCAAGGCCTCCAGCGGCTCGGCGACGATGCGTGCCACGGTCTGGCGCGGATCCAGCGAGCCGTACGGGTCCTGGAACACCATCTGCACGTCGCGGCGCGCGGCGCGCAGCGCATCGGCAGACAGGGCGTGGAGGTCGCGGCCGAGCAGCTTCACCGTGCCGGCGGTGGGCGTGTCGAGCGCCATCACCAAACGGGCGATGGTCGACTTGCCCGAGCCCGACTCGCCCACGATTCCCATGCTTCGCCCGGGCTGCAGGCTGAAGCTCACGCCGTTGAGCGCCTTGACCGTGGGCGGCGGCAGGAAGAGGCGTTCGCGCGGCAACTGGTAGTGGCGCACCAGGTTGTCGACCTCGAGCAATGCTGTCATGCCGGCGCTCCTTCGGCGATCACATCGGCGAGCCGGATGCAGCGCACCTCGTGGCCGTGCGGCATGGGCGTGGGCGGGGGCCGCGTCGCGTGGCAATCGTCGATGGTGAAGCGGCAGCGGCCGGCGAAGGGGCATCCGCCCGGCAGGTCGATCAGATCGGGAACGCTGCCGCGAATGGTGGCCAGCTTAAGCCCGCGCGGGGCGCCGAGCGCCGGACGGGCGGCGAACAGCCCCTGGGTGTACGGATGGGCGCGCTCGGCGAAGACGGCCGCCGTGGGCCCGCTCTCGACCACGCTGCCGCCATACATCACCAGCATCTTCGAGACGTTCTGCGCGATCACGCCGAGATCGTGCGAGATCAGGATCAGCGCCATGCCGCGCTCGTCCACCAGGCCCTGGATCAGCTCGAGGATCTGCTTCTGGATGGTGACGTCGAGTGCGGTGGTCGGCTCGTCGGCGATCAGCAGGTCGGGCCCGCAGGCCAGCGCCATCGCGATGCCGATGCGCTGCCGCTGCCCGCCCGAGAACTGGTGCGGGTAGGCGTCGAGGCGCGAGGCGGCGTCCGGAATGCCGACCCGTTCGAGCAGGGCCAGCGCCTCCTTGCGGGCGTCGGCGCGCGACAGGCCGCGATGCAGGCGCAGCGGCTCGCCGACCTGGCGCGCGATGGTGTGCACGGGGTTCAGTGCCGTCATCGGCTCCTGGAAGATCATGCCCATGCGGTTGCCGCGGATCTCGCACATCGCGCGCTCGGGCAGGCCGACGAGCTCGGTGCCGTCGAAGCGGATGCTGCCCGTGACCTTGGCGCTCGCGGGCAGCAGCCCCATCAGCGACTGCACGGTGATCGACTTGCCGCAGCCGGACTCGCCGACGATGCCCATCGTCTCGCCGCGTTCGAGCGTGAAGCCGATGCCGCGCACCGCCTCGGCCGGGCCGCGCTGCGTCTGCAGCTGGACATGGAGGTTGTCGACTTCGAGCAGGGGCATGTCGGTGTGAGGTCAGCGGGCGCGCGCGAGGCGCGGGTCGAGCAGGTCGCGCAGGCCGTCGCCCAGCAGGTTGAGGCCGAGTACAGCCAGCGCGATCGCCAGGCCCGGCCAGACGGCAAGCAGAGGCGCCTGGAACATCATGGTCTGCGCCTCGCTGAGCATGCGGCCCCACGAGGGCTGCGGCGGCTGCGTGCCGAGACCGAGATAGGAGAGGGCGGCCTCGGCCAGGATCGCGATCGCGAAGCGGATGGTCGACTGCACGATCAGCACCGCCGAGATGTTGGGCAGCACGTGCTGCATCGTGATCGCGAACGCGCCCTTGCCGCAGGCGCGCGCGGCGGCCACGTATTCGCGCGACCAGATCGCGTTGGCCGAGGCCCGCGTGATGCGCGCGAAGGTCGGGATGTTGTAGATGCCGATCGCGATGATCGCGTTGACGATGCCTGCGCCGAACACCGCCGTCATCATGATGGCCGAGAGGATGGCGGGGAAGGCCATCGAGAAGTCGGCGAAGCGCATGATGGCTTCTTCCACCCAGCCGCGCCGTGCGGCGGCCAGCAGGCCCAGTGCCGTGCCCACCACAAGCCCGATGCCGACCGCGATCAGGCCGACCAGGATGGAGGCACGCGCGCCCACCAGCAGCAGCGAGGCCACGTCGCGCCCGAAGGTGTCCGTGCCCAGCGAGTGCGCGGCCGTCGGCGGCTTGAGCTTGTTGGCGATGTCCATCTCGTAGGGCGACCAGGGCGTCCACACCAGGGAAACGGCGGCGGCCAGGACCAGCAGCAGCGTGAGCACGCCGCCGATGGCGAAGCTGCGGTGATGCACCGCCCGGCGCCAGAAGCCGGGCACCTTGAAGGCTGCGGCGCTCGGGACTTGTGCAGGGACTGCGCTCATATGTCGGAGGCCTTGATGCGCGGGTCGATAACGGCGTAGAGCACATCGACCACGAAGTTGACGATGACCACCATCGCGGCCAGCAGCATCACGCAGTTGCGCACCACGATCAGGTCGCGGTTGCTGATGGCCTGGAAGATCAGCCGGCCGAGGCCCGGGAGGTAGAACACGTTCTCCACCACGATGGTGCCGGCCAGCAGCTCGGAGAACTGCATGCCCATCACGGTGATCACCGGGATCATCGCGTTGCGCAGCACATGGGTCCACAGCACGGCGCGCTGCGAGACGCCCTTGGCGCGCGCGGTGCGGACGAAGTCCTCGCGCATCACCTCCAGCACGGCCGAGCGGGTGATGCGAGCCAGGATCGCCGCCTGCACCACGGCCAGCGAGAGGGCAGGCAGGAGCAGCGCCTTGAGCCCGGCCAGCACCCCGTCGTTCCAGCCTTCGAAGCCACCGGCCGAGAACCATTGCAGCTGCACCGAGAAGACCAGGATCAGCAGGATCGCGAACCAGAAGTTGGGGATGGCGATGCCCACCTGGGTCAGGCCCATCAGGCCGACGTCGCCGAGCTTGTTGTGGCGCGCCGCGGCAGTCACGCCCACCAGCAGGGCGAGCACGGTGGTGAGGGCCATCGCGAGCAGGGCCAGGGGCACGGTCAGGGCAAGCCGCTCGAGGATCAGCTCGATCACCGGCGTGCTGTAGGCATAGCTGTCGCCGAGCTCGCCGGTGAGCAGGCCGCCGATCCAGTGCCAGTAGCGGGCCCAGGCCGGCTGGTCGAGCCCCAGCTTGGCGGCGAGGGCGGCCACGGCCTCGGGCGAGGCGTCGGGGCCCATGAGCATCTGCGCGGCATTGCCGGGCAGGATCTCGAGCACGAGGAAGACGATGACCGAGGCACCGATCAGGGTGGCGATCAGCGTCAGGAAACGCTTGAACAGGAAGAGGCTCACTGGAAATACCTTCGCCTTCGGCTGCGGTGCTATTCGCCTTCGGAACGGCCGTGCGGCTCACTGGAGTACCTTCGCCTGCGGCTGCGGTGCTATGAGCCCTCGGAGCGGCCGTGCGGCTCATGGGGCGGGCCGCAGCATAACCCGAGCGAAGCAATGACCATGCCTCGGACGGATAATCCGCTTCATGGCCCTCATGATCACCGACGAATGCATCAACTGCGACGTCTGCGAGCCGGAGTGCCCCAACGATGCGATCTACATGGGCGAAGAGATCTACGAGATCGACCCGCACAAGTGCACCGAATGCGTGGGCCACTTCGACGAGCCGCAGTGCGTGCAGGTGTGCCCCGTGGCTTGCATTCCCAAGAACCCGGCCCATCTCGAGTCGCAGGAGACCCTGTGGCAGAAGTTCGAGCGGCTGGCGGCCGCCAAGGCGGCGGGCGCCGGAGGCAAGCCGCCCGAGGCCGCGCAGGCCTAGCTCTTCTCGGCGCTGCGGCGCCCGGCCTTCTCGGCTTTCTCCGCCTTCTTCTTTGCAGTGGCCACGGGGTCATGGGCGCTGAAATAGCCCGAGTCCTTCTTGCCCTTCTTCTTTTTCGTCGCGTCATCGGCATTGGCCTTCGGGGCTGACGGCCTGCTGTCGATGAGCGTCGCGTGCCGGCCGGCCCTGTGCCTTCTCCTGGCGCAGGCGCTCGCGTTCCAACCGGTCCGCGGCTGCCTGCGCGTCACGCGTCGAGTTGTCGGCCTCGCGCTTCTGCCCGGCATCGCGCATATCGCCGAGGGCGAGCGGCTTGCCGTTCGGGCAGGGCTGGTCGCTGTAGGCATTGCCGCAGCGCCAGGCGGCAGTGCCGGCCGTGGCTGCGGACGAGGCCCACAAGGCGCAGGCCGCGATCGCCAGGAGGGCGATCGCGGGTGTCGAGTTCTTCTTCATTCTTCCTTCTCTCCCTTTCGCTTCGATGGTTTCGCTCAGGCCGGAGCGGGCGGTCCTCCGCCTTCGTCCGGCTCTCGACGCGGCGGCTTGGGGCGCGGCGGCTTGCTCGTGTGAATGAGCAGCGTCGCCTTGTCCATCTCGCCGGCGACCAGGGCCGGGAAGGCGTGGAGGGTGCGGGCGATCGCGTCGTCGATCGCCTCGCGTTGTTCCTTGAGCGGCTTCTTCAGCACCCAGCTGACCACCTCGGACTTGACGCCCGGATGGCCGATGCCGAGGCGCAGCCGCCAGTAGTCCGCGGTGCCCAGCTGCGCGTGGATGTCGCGCAACCCATTGTGGCCGGCATGGCTGCCGCCGCGCTTGAGCTTGGCCTGGCCGGGCACCACGTCGAGTTCGTCGTGCACGACGAGGATCTCGTGCGGCTCGATCTTGAAGAAGCGGGCGAGCGCGGCCACCGACTTGCCCGAGAGGTTCATGAAGGTCTGCGGCTCAAGCAGCCAAACCGGCTGGCCACCCACCTGCATCCGCGCGGCAAGGCCGTGGTAGCTGCGTTCCGGCACCAGCGTGAGCTTTTTGTCGCGCGCAAGCGCATCGATCCACCAGAAGCCCGCGTTGTGCCGCGTGGCTTCGTACTCGGGACCGGGATTGCCGAGGCCGACGAACAACTTGATCATGGGGTCGAATTATCGGGGACCCTCCTTCGTGGCCCGCGTGCCTGCAGGGATGCTGGCTTTCCCGAGGGTCGGCGGGATACACAAAAAGTTACGATCGCGGCTCCTATAAAACTGGAGGAGCCATGCTCTCAAACAACAAGGTTTTCGAACGTCTTCGCCGTGCCGCCTATGTCGGGGCGGCTGCTCTCACAGTGACGCTGACTGGTTGCGCCACGCACTATGTCGACGGCGCTACCAAGGGAGTCAGCGCCAGCCAGTTCCGCAAGCCGACCGCGCCCCAGCCGGTGCAACTGGTCTTCGAATTCCAGACCAAGGGCGTGGCGAACGCCAATGCCACTCAGCAGTTGAAGGCGCAGGTGCTGCAGAGCGTGAACGACAGCGGCCTGTTCTCCAGCGTCGAGGAAAAGCCGGTGCCCTCGGGCAGCATGCTGAGCCTCAAGCTCAACAACGTCGTGCTGACCGACGATGCCTTCTCCAAGGGATTCGCCACAGGCCTGACCTTCGGCCTTGCGGGTTCCCAGGTGTCCGACGGCTACATCTGCACCATCAGCTACTTCGGCAACGGCCAGGGTGCGCCCGTCACCAAGACGGCGCGCCATGCCATTCATACGACGCTGGGCGCGGCGAAATCTCCTGGCAATGCCGAGAAGGCGGCCAGCATCCAGGAGGCGGTGACCAAGATGACCAGTCAGATCGTGAGCACGGCGCTCAACGACCTTTCGCAAGACCCCGCGTTCGTCGCGCGTTGAATGGCAGGCGCATCTCATGACATTCGTTTCCGCTATCCAGCGCGCTGCCGCGATGCTGGTCTGTGTCGCCGCAGTTGTTCTCACGGGCTGTGCCCAGGTCAAGCTCGGCGTGCCCACGCCGAGCGTCGAGAACATCCAGAAGGCCAAGGCGTCGCCGATGGAGCCGGTGGCGATCGGTGACTTCAAGCTCGCGCCCGGCAAGAGCCGGTCGCTGGACCTCGGCGTCAGCATCCGGAGCAACACCTTCTATTCGCCCTTTGACAGTTCGCTCGCCAGGTATCTGGGCGAGACCCTGAGCGCCGAGCTGAAGGCAGCCGGCCTGGTCGATCCCGTGGCGAAGACCACCATCAGCGGCGAATTGACGGACAGCTCCGTGGATGCGCCGGCGAGCCAGGGCAAGGGCTCCCTGGCTGCGCGCTTCGTCGTTCAGCGCGACGGCAGGACCTCGTTCGACAAGGAGCTCAAGGCCGCGTCGAGCTGGGAGTCCTCCTTCGTTGGGGCAATCGCGATCCCGGAGGCCATCAACCAGTATGTCGCGCTCTACCGGGTGCTCGTGGGTCAGTTGCTCGACGATCCCGACTTCAGGAAAGCTGTGGCGCGCTGAGGAAAGGACAAAAAAAAGCCCACCGACTGGTGGGCTTCCTGTTCGCGCCGGGAAACGCTTACTTCTTCTTGGCGGGCGCAGGCTTGGCGTCCGGCTTGGCGGCGGCCGGGGCGCCCTCGGCGGCGCCTTCGGCCGGCGCGGCTTCTTCAGCCACCAGCGGCGGCACGGCCGAGACCACCACCGGGTTGCCCTTGCCGTGGCTGATGTACTTCAGGCCCTTGGGCAGCTTGATGTCGCTGACGTGCAGCGTGGCATTCTTGGTCAGGCCGGAGAGGTCCACTTCGATGAACTCGGGCAGGTCAGCGGGCAGGCAGCTGACTTCGATTTCGGTCATCACGTGGTTCACGAGGTTGTGGTCCAGCTTGACGGCGGTGGATTCTTCTTCGCCCTTGAAGTGCAGCGGCACCTTCACGGTCATGCGCGTGCGGGCATCGACGCGCTGGAAATCCACGTGCTGCACCAGCGGGCGGAAGGGGTGGTACTGCACGTCGCGCAGCAGCACCTTGCTGGTGGCGCCGGCCAGTTCCATCTCGAGGATGGACGAGTGGAACGCTTCCTTCTTGAGGGCGTGCCACAGCGCGTTGTGATCGAGCTCGATCAGCTGGGGCTGGCCTTCACCCCCGTAGACGATACCGGGCGTCTTGCCCGAAATGCGGAGACGGCGGCTCGCACCCGTACCCTGCTTGGCGCGCTCATAGGCGACGAATTTCATGACTCACTCCTGTGGAAGTCGACCGCGACCAGTGCGACTCCGGTTTCAAAAAGGGCGCCACGGAGGGCGCCCGGCTTCTTGCTCAGGCCCGGCGATACCTCAGAAGAGGTTCTCCTGGTCCGAGAACAAACTCATGACCGACTCGCCCTTGGCGATGCGCTGGATCGTTTCGGCGATCAGCGGCGCCACGGAGAGCTGGCGGATCTTGGTGCACCCTGTCGCGCCGTCGTTCAGCGGGATCGTGTTGGTCACGACCACTTCGTCGAGCGCGCTGCCCTGGGCGATGCGCTCGATGGCCGGGCCAGAGAAGATCGGGTGCGTGCAGTAGGCGTAGACCTTCTTGGCGCCGCGTTCCTTGAGCACTTCGGCCGCCTTCACCAGCGTGCCGGCGGTGTCGATCATGTCGTCCATGATCACGCAGTTGCGGCCGTCGATTTCGCCGATCACGTGCATGACTTCGCTCACGTTGGCGCGGGGGCGGCGCTTGTCGATGATGGCGAGGTCGCAGTCGAGCTGCTTGGCCAGTGCGCGGGCACGCACCACGCCGCCGACGTCGGGCGACACCACGATCAGGTCTTCGTAGTTCTGCAGGCGCAGGTCGCCCAGCAGAACCGGCGAGGCATAGATGTTGTCGACCGGGATGTCGAAGAAGCCCTGGATCTGGTCGGCGTGCAGGTCCATCGTCAGTACGCGGGCCACGCCGACCGTCTCGAGCAGATTGGCCACCACCTTGGCCGAGATCGGCACCCGGCTCGAGCGCGGACGGCGGTCCTGGCGCGCATAGCCGAAGTAGGGGATCACGGCACTGATGCGCTCGGCCGAGGCGCGCTTGAGCGCGTCGACCATGATGAGCAGCTCCATCAGGTTTTCATTGGTCGGGGCGCAGGTGGACTGGACCACGAAGACGTCGCGAGCGCGCACGTTCTGGTTGATCTCGACAGTCACTTCGCCGTCGGAGAAGCGCCCGACGCGGGCGGCACCCAACGAAGTGCCGAGGTTGTGCGCGATCTCGGCGGCAAGGCCCGGGTTGGCATTGCCGGTGAAAACCATGAAATCAGGATGGTGAACCTGCATGAGCGTCCCGGCAAAAAAGGAAATGGCCCGTTTGAGGGGCCGCCATTACTCTCGTGAACGTGAAGATTTGGCAGGGGAGAAAGGATTCGAACCTTTGCATGCTGGAATCAAAATCCAGTGCCTTAACCAGCTTGGCGACTCCCCTACACGGGTTGGCGGCCAGAGCCACCCACCGATATATGTCGCATCAGACCACAAAAAGCGCTCTGACTTTCTAGACCGCCCACCCCGCCAGGGGATGGATGGCCAGATTGCTGCACTTGCGAAGCTGCCAGCCCGAGGGCGCATCGGCCAGTTCCACGTCATGCGGCATCACCGCAAATACCGAACTCCCCGAACCGGTCATGCGAGCCTCGAGTCCCTGGCTACCGAGCCACTCGATGGCGTCGGTGACCGCGGGACAGAGCCTTTCGGCGACCGGCTGCAGATCGTTGCGACCGAAGTCGAGACTCTTGATCTCGCCCCCGTTGCGCCCGGCATGTGCAGCAAAGCCAGAAATTATAGCAGCGGGTGTGGCGCGTTGAAGTTCCGGCGCTGCAAAAATAAGACGCGTGTCCAGGCCCTGAGGGGGCTTGACGACGATGAACCGGCCAGGCGGCAGCTCGATCGGCGTGATCTGCTCGCCGATGCCTTCGACCCAGGCGTTGCGCCCGCGCAGGAAGAAGGGCACGTCGGCCCCCAGCGCAAGGCCGATCTCCTCGAGTTTCGACAACGGCAGATCCAGGCCCCAAAGACGATTGAGCGCCAGCAGGCAGGTGGCTGCGTCCGACGAGCCGCCGCCCATGCCGGCCTGCGCCGGCACTCCCTTGGCGACGCCGATGTGGGCGCCTTCGGCCGTTCCGGCAAAAGCCTGGAGTGCCTTGGCGGCGCGCAGCACCAGGTCATCTTCCGGCAGCGGTGTCGTGAGGTCTTCGCGCGTCACGCGGCCGTCGCTGCGCTTCTCCACGTGCAGGGTGTCGCACCAGTCGATCAGCATGAACACCGACTGCAGCAGGTGGTAGCCGTCCGCACGCCGACCGGTGATGTGCAGAAAGAGGTTGAGCTTGGCCGGCGCGGGCAGGTCGTAGAGCGCCTTCATGCGCGTTCGAAAACGATTCGCAGATCTGCTCGCGGCTGCGGTGACTCGCGCGTGGCCTGCAGGCGGCCGTCGCCGATCCGGGACAGGTCCGGCCGCCAGCCGGGCACCCGGTCCTCACGCCCTGCCAGCCAGCCGAACAGCGCGGCCACGGGGATGACGGCGCCGGTCGCGGCCTCGATCAGCGCGTCTACCGAGTCGAAGCGCCGCGTCTCGCTGCCGTTCTTCAGCAGTGCCTCACCAGGGGCCCAATGCAGTTGCGCCAGCGTGTTGCCGATCGGACTCGTGAGGACGAGCTCGCCTGCCTGAGGGGCGCCGCGCAGCTCGAACAGTGCCGAGAAGGTTTGCACCGGCTCGCTGTCGACGCGCAGCGAAAGCCTGCCGCTCCAGGCCTGTCCTGCGTCTGCGCCCTTCAGCGGGCCTCCGGGGCTGGCACAACCCGCGGCCAGCAGGAGGCCGGCCCAGCCAGCGCACAGGGCGAGACGACGCTTCAAAGCTTCACGCGCAGACGCTTGAGCGTCTCCTGTAAGGTCTCGTTCTCCGAGTCGACCAACAAGGCTTCTTTCCAGATCGACATGGCGCGATCGCGCTGGCCCTTGACCCACAGGACCTCGCCCAGATGCGCCCCGATTTCCGGGTCGGGCCGGCGCTTGTAGGCGGCCTCGAGGATGCGCATGGCTTCGTCGGTGTTGCCCAGCCTGAACTCGACCCAGCCAAGACTGTCGGCGATGAAGGGGTCCTCGGGTGCGAGCTGCACGGCCTTCTTGATCAGCGTGCGCGCTTCCTCCAGGCGGATCTTGCGATCGGCAAGCGAGTAGCCGAGCGCGTTGTAGGCGTTCTGGTTGTCGGGCTTGAGCTCGATCAGGCGGCGCAGCAGGCGCTCCATTTCGTCGAGGCGGTTCAGCTTCTCGGCGACCATCGCCTTGTCGTAGATGAGGTCCGTGTCCTCGGGCTTGGCCGAGCTGGCCTGCGCCAGCATGTCGTATGCGGCCTGGTACTGCTTGGCATCGCGCAGCAGCTGGACCTCGGCCATGAACTTCTGCTTCTTGTCTTCCTCGGTGCGCTCCGGCAGGGCCCGGACCAGCTCACGGGCCTGCGGCAGCTTGCCCTGGCGCGCCAGCAGCGCAGCGCGTCGTGTCTGTGCGCCTGCCAGGTCTTCGGTGCTGTCGATACGCGACAGCCAGTGCTCGGCCCCGACGAAGTCCTTGCGGCGTTCTGCCAGCTGCGCCAGCAGCAGGAAGGCCTGGGTCTGGCCCCGGCCGCGCGTTTCGGCATCGGCCTGCGTGTCGGCCATGGCGACGTAGCGCTTGAGCGAGGCTTCGGCCGCTGCGTCCTGACGTGCCTGGGTCTGCAGGCTACCCAGGAGCAGCCAGGGTTCGGGGAGCTCAGGACGCGCCGCGGTCAGCGCGGCGAGTTCGGCGGTGGCATCGGTATAGCGGCGGCCTTCTACCAGCACGCGGGCGTAGGCAATGCGCATCTCCGGCTGGACCTTGGGTCCGGCCAGGTAACGCTTGACCAGCGCCTCGGCCTCTGGCTGGGCGGGATCCACCAGTTCCAGGGCCAGCATTGCCGGTCCGTCGGCCGAGGGATCGATCTCCTGGCCTTTGCGCGCCGCTTCCAGTGCGCCGGCTGCATCACCTGCCGCCAGTCGCAGGCGGCCAACCGTGGCCCATGCGGCGCCGCCGGTGGCCGGACTCGTGAGTTCCTCTGCCAGCGCCTGCTCGACAACCGATACGGCCAGCTTCTTGTCGGCGGCCCGGGCATAGTGGCGCGCGATGACAGCCATCAGGAAAGGCCGTTCCACTTGCGGCGTAGCCGCCAGCTCGGCCTTCAGTGGCTCGACGGTCTCGCTGATCCGGTTCAGCGCGATAAGGATCTGCAGCTCGAAGCGTCGCGCCTCGCGCGATTGGGGCAGGCTTTCCTTCCAGGCGCGCGTCGCAGCAAGTGCGGCATCGCCTGAGCGTGCCTGGAGGGCGATTTCCACGGCACGCTGAAACAGCTTGGCGTCGCGCGAACGGCGCGCCGCGTCCAGCACCAGCGCATAGCCCGAGCCCGGGTCGCCCGAGCGCGCCGTCAGCTCACCCATCAGCACTTCATAGAAGAGCTCGGCCGTCATCGCCGAGGCTTGCGCCTTCTCCGCGCGCTGTGCGGCGGCCGCAGCGGTCGTCATGGGCGGTGCCGCTGGTTCGATGAGGGGGGCTGGGCTGGTCGGTGCTGCCGGCGCGGGTGTTTGGGGCTGCGCCTGCGCGGCCAGAGAGAGGAAGGCCAAGAGCGCGGCCGCCGCAAGGCGGGATCGGCGGAGCGAAGGGGTCATCGAGCCATAATAATCCAAGGTTTTCAAGCCATGGCCGCAGGGGCTTCGATCTCGCCTTGTTTTCATGTCGGCCTTTCTCCATGCCAGAACTACCCGAAGTTGAAGTGACGCGACTCGGCTTCGCCGAACGGATCGCGGGCGCGCGCATCGAAGCCGTGCGCTTGGGCAAGCCGCTGCGCTGGGCCCTCGCGACGGAGCCTGCGATGCTGGTGGGGCGCACGGTGCGGGCCGTGCGCAGGCGCGGCAAGTACCTTCTGATCGACATGGACTCGGGCCTGCTGCTGATGCATCTGGGCATGTCTGGCAGCCTGCGCTTCGACACCCTGCTGCCCGCGCCTGGCGTGCACGATCATTTCGACATGGTGACCAGCCGCGGGATCCTGCGGCTCAACGATCCGCGGCGCTTCGGCGCGGTAGTCTATGTGGAGGACGAGGCAACGCCGCAGGCGATCAAGCTGCTGGGCGGGCTCGGGATGGAGCCCCTGGATACGTCTTTCGACCTCGATCGTTTCCATGCGGGCCTGCGACGGCGCAAGGCGTCGATCAAGCAGGTATTGCTGGCCGGCGACGTGGTGGTGGGCGTGGGCAACATCTACGCCTCCGAGGCGCTGTTTCTGGCCGGCATCCGTCCGAGCTTGTCCGCTGCCCGCATCAGCCGTCCGCGCGCGGCGCGGCTGCATGCGGCGGTGCGGGAGATCCTGGCGCGGGCGGTCGAGCGCGGCGGCAGCACCCTGCGCGATTTCTCCAACATCGACGGGCAGAGCGGCTATTTCCAGCTGGAGGCGACCGTCTACGGACGCGCCGGCGAGCCCTGCCGGGTCTGCGCCACCCCCGTGCGGCAAGTGCGCCAGGGCCAGCGTTCGACATATTTCTGCCCGAACTGCCAAAAGTACTGAAAGCCCGGCAGACTACTGGGACGCCAGCGCCACCCGGGTGCTAATATTTGTAAGCAACCCTTACACACCCTTGACTCGCTCATTCAATCAGCAATTCGACCAGCACGGCGCCTGGCGGCGCAACTTCGCGCACCGCCTCAAATGGCTGGCCCGCTGGCTCGACGAAAACGAGCTGCTCGACCAGAGCGTGGCGGAGCGGCTGCGCGAGCTCGAATCGCAAATGCGCACCAGCAAGGTCATGGTCGCTTTCGTGGCCGAGTTCTCGCGCGGCAAGTCCGAACTGATCAACGCGATCTTCTTTGCCGCTTACGGCCGCCGCATCATGCCGGCAAGTGCGGGGCGCACGACGATGTGCCCGACCGAGCTGGGCTACGACCCAGGCGTTGCTCCCTGCTTGAGGCTCTTGCCGATCAAAACCCGGCTGGAGCCGCATTCGCTCGCTCATTGGCGCGACAAGCCCGAGCACTGGACCGAGATCCCCATCGACGTCGAGGACGCCGAGCAGCTCTCGCAGACTATGAACAAGGTGGCCGAGGTCCGGCGCGTTCCGCTGGCCGAGGCGCGCGCGTTGGGCTTCTGGAGCGATGAATCGCCCGACGACAATCCCGTGCCCGATGGCGCGGGGCAGGTCGAGATTCCCCGCTGGCGCCACGCGCTGCTGAACATGCCGCACCCGCTGCTCGAGCAGGGCCTGGTGATCCTCGACACACCCGGCCTCAACGCCATCGGCGCCGAGCCCGAGCTGACGGTGAGCCTGATTCCGCAGGCCCACGCCGTGGTCTTCATCCTCGCCGCTGACACGGGCGTGACCCGCTCCGACCTCGCCATCTGGCGTGAGCACCTGATCACCGAGGGCGATCCGGGCGAGACCCGCATCGTGGTGCTCAACAAGATCGACACCATGTGGGACACGCTGAGCACGCCGGCCCAGATCGATGCCCAGATCCAGCGTCAGCGCAAGGGCGCCGCCGAGCTGCTGGGCGTGCCGCTCACGCAGGTGCTTCCGGTGTCGGCGCAAAAGGGTCTGCAGGCGAAGATCCGCCGCGACGTGCCGTTGCTGCAGGCGAGTCGCCTGCCTGCACTTGAATCCGTACTGGGCGAGGGCCTGCTCGGCAAGCGTGAGCGCATGCTGCGGCTGGCGGTGGACGCCGGCATCTCGGCCTTGCAGGCCGAGGCGGCGCGCATCCTCAAGGTGCGCCAGCGCGACCTGTCGGAGCAGGCGCTCGAGCTGCAGGGCCTGCGCGGCAAGAACGTGTCGGTCATCCGCCACATGCGTACCCGCATCGAGCAGGAGCAGGCCGAGTTCGAGGGCAGCAACACCCGCATCCTGGCGCTGCGCTCGGTGCAAGGCAAGCTGCTGCGCGAGGTGTACGCGGTGCTGGGCAGCACTGCGCTCAAGGCCGACATGGCTCGCCTGTCCTCCGCTCTGAAGCGGCCCGGCATCAAGTTCAACGTGCGCAAGGTGTACGGTGCGACCTTCGACGCGCTGCGCAACAACCTGCGCGAGGTGCAGGCGACCACCGCCGAGATCCAGTCGATGCTGCACGCCACCTTCCGCCAGCTCAATG
The DNA here is from genome assembly GCF_051400855.1 of Variovorax stachyos. Lineage (NCBI taxonomy): Bacteria > Pseudomonadati > Pseudomonadota > Betaproteobacteria > Burkholderiales > Comamonadaceae > Variovorax > Variovorax stachyos. Next base: position 327,535 of record NZ_JBLFFN010000001.1, read on the forward strand.
CCGAGCATGGCTTTGCGCTGCAGGCGCCGGCCGAGCCCGACCTGACGGGCTTCCAGGAGCAACTGAGCCAGATCGAGCGCAGCCACATCCACTACCTCGGCATCGGCAACGTGCTGAAGCTGGCGCAACCCGACTTCTGCGACAAGCTCGTGCGCGCGTTGGCCAGCCGGTTGCGGGTGGTGAACGAAGCGGCCATGACCGAGGTGGAGCGCTGGAGCAAAGGCGCCGGCGCCCAGCTCGACACGCAGCTCAAGGAACGGCGCCGCAATTTCACCAAGCGCATCGAGGCGATCGAGCGTATCCAGAGTGCCGCGGGCAACCTTGACGAGCGCCTGGCCGAACTCGCCGTCCAGGAGGCGGGCCTGGCCGAGCTGCACGTGCGCCTGCGCGAGTTCACGGCGCTGCTGACGAGCAACGAGGCGCCCTCAGCGGCTGCCGCGCGCGGCGAACTCAGTGCCGCTTGAAGGTCGGAAATCGGCGGCCCAGGGGCTGCCGGCGGACTTCGCCGCTCGCGTCGTGGCGTGGCAGCACAGCCATGGACGCAGCGAGCTACCGTGGCAGAACACCCAGGATCCCTACCGCGTGTGGCTGTCCGAAGTCATGCTCCAGCAGACCCAGGTCTCCACCGTGCTGGGCTATTTCGCCCGCTTTCTCCAGCGCTTTCCGACAGTGCAGGCCTTGGCCGCCGGCAGCGAGGACGAGGTGCTGGGCCTGTGGAGCGGCCTGGGCTACTACAGCCGCGCGCGCAACATGCACCGGTGCGCCCAGGACGTGGTATCGCGCTTCGGCGGCGCCTTTCCACGCACCGCCGCCGAGCTGCAGACGCTGCCGGGCATCGGCCGTTCGACCGCCGCCGCCATTGCTGCTTTCTGCTTCGGCGAACGGGTCGCGATCCTCGACGGGAACGTGAAGCGCGTGCTGACGCGGGTACTGGGCTTCGAAGGCGATCTGGCATCCGCCGCGCAGGAGAAGGCACTGTGGGCCCTGGCGACGGAACTGCTGCCGCCGCCCCCCCAGCGGGGTGCCATCGCCCACTACACGCAGGGCCTGATGGACCTGGGCGCGACCGTCTGTCTGCCGCGCAAGCCCAGCTGCATGATCTGCCCGGCCAGCGAGCTGTGCGTGGGCCGGCGGGGGGGCGCGCCGGAGCGCTTTCCGGTCAAGACGCGCAAGCTGCGGCGCAGCGCGCAATCGCTGTGGATGCTGAAGGCGCTCGACTCGAAGGGGCGCGTGTGGCTGGAGAAGCGCCCGTCGCGTGGGATCTGGGCCGGCCTCTACTGCCTGCCGGTCTACGAGAGCCGCGCCTTGCTGATGGACGAGCTCGCGCCCGACGCGCGCTGGGTGGCGCAGGACGACCCGGCCTTCCTGCACGTGCTCACGCACAAGGACCTGCACCTGCACCCCGTGTCCGTGGCGTATGCGGCCGAGCGCCCGCCGACCGGGTCGGGGAGCTGGTTCGAGGCCGGCGAATGGCCGGTGCTCGGCCTGCCGGCGCCGGTGCGCAAGCTGCTCGCAGCCAGCGACTAGCTCAAGGCGTCCAGCTCGCGATGCCGCTTGAGGGCGGCCCAGCGTGTGCCGAAGCCGCGGGCCAGCTGTTCAACCAGGAAGACCGAGCGGTGCTGCCCGCCGGTGCACCCGATCGCCACTGTCACGTAGCTGCGATGGTCGCGTGCCAACGCATCGAGCCAGCGATCCAGGAACTGCTCGATGTCCCCTTGCATGCGGGCGACATCGTCGTGCTCGCGCAGCCACTCGATCACGGGCGCGTCCCGGCCGGTCAAGGGCCGCAGCGTCGGCACGTAGTGCGGGTTGGGGAGCATGCGCACATCGAACACGTAGTCGGCGTCGAGGGGCACGCCGCGCTTGAAGGCAAAGGATTCGAACACCAGCGTGAGCGCGCTTTCGGGCGCGGCAATCAGCGCCTTGACGTAGCTCTGCAGCTGCGCCGGCCGGATGAGGCTGGTGTCGATCACGTCCGCACCGTCGCGCAGCTCGGCCAGCAACTCGCGCTCGAGCTCGATGGCCTGCATCAGCACGCGCTGCTGTTCCGGCGCATCCGTGCGGCCATCGTGGCGCGACAGGGGATGGCGACGGCGGGTTTCCGAATAGCGGCGCACCAGCGCGTCGGTGGTCGAGTCGAGAAACAACGAGCGCAGCGACACGCCTTCGTTGCGCAGCCGCTCGAGCTGTTGCGGCACCAGCGGCAGCGAGACGCCGCTGCGTACATCCATCGCGATCGCCACCCGTCCCGCCTGCTGCTCGCGCTGCAAGGCCACGAAGGGCATGAGGAGCTCGGGCGGCAGGTTGTCGACGCAGTAGTAGCCTGCGTCTTCGAGCGCGTGCAGGGCGACGGACTTACCCGAGCCGGACATGCCGGTGATCAGCACCAGTTCCAGGCTCACCGGAGCACGTTCGCCTTCTGCTGCGGTGCTGTTCGCCTTCGGAGCGGCCGTGCTGCTCATGCCGAAACCTCCGGCGCCTTCTTGCCCAGCATTTCTCGCGCATGTGCGAGCGAGGTCTGCGAGACGCGCTCGCCGCCCAGCATGCGGGCGATCTCGCGGGTGCGGGTGTCGTCGTCGAGCACCGACACGCTGCTCTCGGTCCGGATGCCGCCCTGGCCCTTCGCGCTAGTTTGCTGCTTGGCCACCAGCAGGTGGTGATCGGCGCACGCGGCCACTTGCGGCAGATGGGTGACTGCCAGCACCTGGCGATCGCGGCCCAACTGCTTCATGAGGCGGCCGACGGTCTCGGCCACGGCGCCGCCGACGCCGGCATCGACCTCGTCGAAGATCAGGGTCTGGGCGGCCCCGAGCTGACTGGTGGTGACCGCGATCGCCAGCGCAATGCGCGAGAGCTCACCTCCGGAGGCCACCTTGCCGATCGCGCGTGGCGTGCTGCCCGGGTGGCCGGCGACCAGGAAGGCGACGTCCTCGAGCCCATGGCGGGCGGGTTCGGCGAGCGCGTCCAGCGAGACTTCGAAGCGCCCGCCCTGCATGCCGAGGCCCTGCATGGCCTGCGTCACCGCCTTCGCCAGCCGCGGGGCGGCCTGCTTGCGTGCCTTGCTCAGCGCCCCGGCCTCCTTCATGTAGGCCTGTTGCGCGGCCTGCTCGGCGCGCTCCAGTGCTTCCAGGTCGCCTTGGGCATCCAGCGCCTGCAGCTCGGACTGCCAGCTCGCGAGCAGCGAGGGCAGCTCGGCCGGCGTGCGCTTGTAGCGACGGGCGAGCGACATCCACAGGCCCATCCGCTCGTCCAGCTCGGCGAGCCGTTGCGGGTCGGTGTCGGCCTGGCGCAGATAGCCGTGCAGGGAATGCGCGGCATCGGAGGCCTGGGCCACACTGGAGGCCAGCACTTCCCCCAATTCCTTGAAGGCCGGCTCGATATGCTCGCAGTTTTGCAGCAGCGTGACGGCCCGGCTCAGTGCCGCCAGCGCGCCGCTCTCGTCGTCTTCCAGCGCGCCGCAGGCGGCTTCCGCGGCGTGGATGAGCGCCTGCGCGTTGGAGATGCGGGTGTGGCTGGCCGAGAGCTCTTCCCACTCGTCGGCGCCCGGCGCCAGCTTCATGACTTCCCCCACCTGCCACTGGAGGCGTTCGCGCTCGCGCTGCAGCGAATCCTGGGCCGAGCGTGCCTTGTCCAGCGCCGCGATGGCGTGGCGCCACCCTTGCCAGGCCTGGGCGAGCGCGGCAACCGCGTCTTCGGCGCCGGCATAGGCGTCGAGCAGTCCCCGCACGGCCTCGGGGCGCGTCAGGCTTTGCCAGGCATGCTGACCGTGAATGTCGAGCAGCCGGTCGCCGAGTTCACGCAATTGCGTCGCGGTGGCCGGGCTGCCGTTGATCCAGCCGCGGCTGCGGCCTTGGAGATCGACCGTCCGGCGCAGCAAGAGCGCATCGCCGGTATCGAAGCCGCCTTCGTCCAGCCAGGCGGCGAGGGTGGGCTCGGCGTCGAACTCGGCGCTGACGTCGAGGCGTTCCGCGCCTTCGCGCACCGCACCGGCGTCCGCGCGATTGCCGAGTGCCAATTGCAGGGCGTCGATCAGGATCGACTTGCCGGCGCCGGTTTCGCCGGTCAGCACGGTGAAGCCGGCTGCCAGATCGAGTTCGAGCGCGCGCACGATCACGAAATCGCGCAGGGCGATGCGTCGCAGTGCCATGTCAATGCTCGCCTGGAATGCCGAAGTGCGCAGAGTGCGCCTGCGAGGGGCGACGGACAGGTCGAGCGTTCGGGCTCACTGGAGTAGCTTCGCCTTCGGCTACGGTGCTATTCGCCTTCGGGGCGGCCGTGCGGCTCATGGATCAGGAACCTCCTTCGTTCCAGTGAAGTTTCTTGCGCAGCGTATCGAAATAGCTCCAGCCGCGGGGGTGCAGGAAGCGCACACGGTACTCGGAGCGCCGCACCACGATCTGGTCGCCGATGGCCATGGTTGCCAGCGACTGCATGTCGAAATTGGCGCTCGCGTCGCGGCCGCCGACCAGCTCGATCGAGACCTCGTCCGCGTCCGGCAGCAGGATCGGGCGGTTGGAAAGCGAGTGCGGTGCGATCGGCACCATCACCCAGCCCGGCACGGCCGGATGCAGCAGCGGGCCGCCGGCAGACAGTGCGTAGGCGGTGGAGCCGGTAGGCGACGCGATGATCATGCCGTCGGCGCGATGGTTGGCGACGAAGTGATGGCCCACCGAAACCCGCAGTTCCACCATGCCCGAGGTGGCGCCGCGGTTGACGACCACGTCGTTCATCGCAAGCGCATTGAACACCGAGGCGCCTTTGCGCACCACATTCGCCTTCATGAGGCTGCGGTGGTCTTCCTCGTAGTCGCCAGCCAGCATCGGAATCAGCGTGGTCTGGTAGTCGTTCAGCGCGATGTCGGTAATGAAACCCAGGCGCCCGCGGTTGATGCCGATCAGCGGCAGGCCGTAGCATGCGAGTTGGCGGCCGATGCCGAGCATCGTGCCGTCGCCGCCCACCACCAGGCCCAGGTCGCATTGCCGTCCGATCTCCTCGACCGACAGGGCGGCGTAGCGGGTCTGCGCCGGCTCGCCTTCGTCCGGCTGCTCGACGAAGACCTCGCAGCCCTGGGCTTCGAGAAAGGCACCGATGCCCTCCATGACCTCATCCAGCGCACCGGCCGGCGCCCGCGCGCCAGAGGCCTGGTACTTGCCGATCAATGCAACGCGCCGGAAGCTGGATGTCATCGGTAAATTACAACACTAAAATCTTTCAATGCTGGACGATCGCGCCAAGTTGCTGCTCAAGACACTGGTCGAGCGCTATATCGCCGAAGGGCAACCGGTGGGCTCCCGTACGCTCTCCCGGGCTTCGGGGCTCGACCTGTCGCCTGCGACTATTCGCAACGTCATGTCCGATCTGGAGGCGCTCGGGCTCATTGCCAGTCCCCACACCTCGGCGGGTCGCATTCCGACGGCGCGGGGTTACCGTCTGTTCGTCGACACCATGCTGACGGCGCAGCGCGAGCAGTTCGCGGCGCCCAGCCTGCCGCCCGACCAGCCGCAGAAGGTGATAGCCAATGCGGCCCATTTGCTCTCGAACCTGTCGCAGTTCGTCGGCGTGGTAATGGCGCCGCGCCGCGCCTCGGTTTTCCGGCAGATCGAATTCCTGCGGCTGTCGGATCGCCGGCTGCTGGTGATCATCGTCTCGCCCGACGGCGACGTGCAGAACCGCGTGATCTTTCCCGAGGTCGATTACTCGCAGTCGCAACTGGTGGAAGCCTCGAATTACATCAATGCGCATTTCGCCGGCCTGTCGATCGAACAGGTGCGCGACCGGCTGCAGTCCGAAATGGAGCAGCTGCGCGGAGAGATTGCGGCGCTGATGCAGGCGGCGGTGCAGGTCAGTTCAGAGGTGCTGACGGAGGCGCAGGACGAAGTGGTGATCGCGGGCGAGCGCAACCTGCTGTCGGTCACCGATTTCTCCAGCGACATGAGCCACCTGCGCCGAGCCTTCGAGCTCTTCGAGCAGAAGGCGCAGCTGCTTCGGCTGCTCGACGTCTCGAGCAAGGCCGAGGGCGTGCGCATCTTCATCGGCGGGGAAAGTCAGGTCGTGCCCTTCGACGATCTCTCGATCGTCAGCGCGAACTATGAGGTCGACGGCGAGGTAGTCGGAACGCTGGGCGTCATCGGGCCGACGCGCATGCCTTACGAGCGCATGATCCAGATCGTCGACATCACGTCGAAGCTGGTTACCAACGCGCTGAGCCACCGCAAATAGGGAAGGGCGAGCTGCCCACTAGAATCCCGACTGCGCGGGCCGTTAGCTCAGCTGGTTAGAGCAGCGGACTCATAATCCGTTGGTCGATGGTTCAAGCCCATCACGGCCTACCACCGCATGCATTGCGTCCGGGAAACAGCCGCTGGGTGCATGCTATACTCGCAAGCTGTGCGGCTGTAGCTCAGTTGGATAGAGTACTTGGCTACGAACCAAGGGGTCGTGGGTTCGAATCCTGCCAGCCGCACCACCATCAAGAATGCCTGCAACGAAAGTTGCAGGCATTTTTCCTTTGGAGCTTCAGGCCATGAGCAAGGCATTCACCAAAGAGAACGACGCGGACGACGACGATGACGGCACGGCCGGCATACCGGCGCTTCCCGTCGGGGGCAAGAACTACATCACCCCCCAAGGCTATGCGCGTCTGCGCGACGAGTTGCTCGAATTGATGGACGTCGAGCGGCCCAAGGTGGTCGAGGCGGTTCACTGGGCGGCCAAGAATGGCGATCGATCCGAGAACGGCGACTACCTCTATGGGAAGAAGCGCTTGCGCGAGATCGACCGCCGCATTCGCTTCCTGACCAAGCGGCTCGAGGTGGCCGAGGTGACGGACCCCTCGGTCCACCATGGCCGCGACCAGATCTTTTTCGGTGCCACTGTGCGCTATGCGGACGAGACTGGCGACGAGCGGGAGCTGACCATCATGGGAATCGACGAAGCCGACAGCGCGCACGGGCAGGTGAGCTGGATTTCCCCGATCGCCAGGGTGCTGCTGAAGGCGCGTGAAGGCGATGTGGTCAAGCTCGCGACCCCTGGGGGCGTGCACGAGATCGAGGTGCTGTCGGTCAGCTATCCGCCGCCATCGTCCGCGGCGGGCTGAGGCTCAGGGCGCCGAAACGGTCCGCGCAGCAGCGAGCACGGACGGCGTGCGCCGCGCCGCTCGCAGCACGGCCTCGAGGTGGGTGCGGTCGCGCACCGCGATCACGAAGCGCAGGTCGGTGGAGTCCTGCGGCGTCTCGTCCGCCATCTCCACGTGCGTGATGTCGGCCTCGGCATCCGCCAGCGTCGCGGCGACGCGCGCCAGTACGCCTTTGTCGTTGCGCACGGTGATGACCACGCCGGTCTCGAAAGTTCGCACCGGTTCGTCCGCCCATTCGACGGCGAAGAAGCGCTCGCTGTCCTTGTGCCGCAGGCGCTGCCCGACGCCGCAAGCTTCGGTATGCACCACCAGGCCTTCGCCGTGGCCGAGATAGCCCACGATCGGATCGTCGGGAATAGGCCGGCAGCACAGCGCGAAGCGGACCGAGGAGTTCTCGCTGCCGTCCAGCGTGACAGCCCCTTGGGAGACGGCCTCGTGTGCGGTGAAGCGTTCGCGGCTCAGCATCAGTGCGTCGGGCTTTTCGCCGCGCTCCGCCAGCAGCGCCATCAGCCGCTTGGCGACGATGGTGGCGATGCGCTTGCCCAGGCCGATGTCGGTCAGCAGCTCCGAGCGGGTGCGGTTGCCGGTGAAGCGCAGGAGCTTTTCCCAGACCTGCTGGTGCTCGTCGTCATCCTCCGGCAGGTTCCCGAGGCCCTCGGCGCGCAAAGCTTGCGCCAGCAGCTTTTCACCCAATCCTTCTGACTCGGCGTGCGCGAGGGTCTTGAGGTAGTGGCGGATTTTCGAGCGCGCCCGGCCGGTGCGCACGAACCCCAGCCACGCCGGGTTGGGCGTCGATACGGGTGCGGTGATGACCTCCACCACGTCGCCGTTCTTGAGCTCGGTGCGCAGCGGTACCTGGTCGCCGTTGATGCGCGCGGCCGAAGTGTGGTCGCCGATGTTGCTGTGGATGGCATAGGCGAAGTCGACCACCGTTGCGCCGCGCGGCAGCGCCAGGATCTGGCTCTTGGGCGTGAAGACGTAGACAGCGTCGGGGAAGAGATCGACCTTGACGTGGTCCCAGAATTCGGCGGCGTCGCGCGTCTCGTCCTGGATGTCGAGCAGGGACTGCAGCCACTTGGTGCCCAGCCGGTCGCCTGTCGCTGCGCTCGGCTCGGCCGCCTTGTAGAGCCAGTGGGCGGCCACCCCGGACTCGGCCACAACGTGCATGGCCTCGGTGCGCAGCTGGAATTCGACGCTCACGCCGGCCGGCCCCACCAGCGTGGTGTGCAGCGACTGGTAGCCGTTGAGCTTCGCGATGGCGATGTGGTCCTTGAACTTGCCCGGCAGCGGCTTGTACATCTGGTGCAGGATGCCCAGGCCGGTGTAGCAGGCGATTACCGACGGCACGATGAGCCGAAAGCCGTAGATGTCGGTCACCTGGGCGAAGCTCAGGTGTTTTTCTTCCATCTTGCGGTAGATGGAATAGAGCGTTTTCTCGCGGCCCGCGATGCGCACGCTCATGCTGGCTGCGGCGAACGCGGTTTCCAGTTCCTGCTGCACCTTCTGGATCAGGTCGCGGCGGCGGCCGCGGGCCTTGGCAACGGCCTTCGCGAGGATCGCGTAGCGCCAGGGGCGCAGGTGGCGGAAGGACAGGTCCTGCAGCTCGCGGTAGGTCTGGTTGAGGCCGAGCCGATGCGCAATCGGCGCGTAGATGTCGAGGGTCTCGCGTGAGATCCGGGCCCATTTCTCGCGGGGCGCATCTTCGAGCGTCCGCATGTTGTGCGTGCGGTCTGCCAACTTGACCAGGATGACGCGCACATCCCGCGCCATGGCCAGCAGCATCTTGCGAAAGGACTCGGCCTGGTTCTCCTCGCGCGTGTTGAAGCGCAGCTTGTCCAGCTTCGTGAGACCGTCGACCAGTTCGGCGACGGGAGCGCCGAAGCGCTCGATCAGCTCCGACTTGGTCACTCCGCAATCCTCGATTGCGTCGTGCAGCAAGGCAGCCATCAGCGCCTGGGCGTCGAGTTTCCATTCCGCACACTGGGCAGCCACTGCGATCGGGTGGGTGATGTAGGGTTCGCCGCTGTTGCGCAACTGGCCCAGGTGGGCCTCGTCGGCGAAACGGTAGGCGCGGCGGACCTGCTCGACGTCCTCGGCGTTCAGGTAGTCGAGGCGATCGGTAAGCGCGGCGAAGCTGGCGGCAGCTGCATTCAGCGCCGCCGGACTCGGCCGGGGCGTGCCTTTGGGGGCACCTGACTGGGGCTTGACAACCGCGCTCATGCTTGTCACTTTAGCTTGGCGACTGGTTAGATGTCTTTGTGCAATAAAAAAGCACCGCGTTGCGGTGCTTATTTGTTGCAGGTGTGCGTCAGCTCAGCCGGGGACTTTCTTGAGCATTTCGAGCCCGATCTTGCCTTCGGCAATCTCCCGCAGAGCCGTGACGCCGGGCTTGTTCTTGCTCTCGATCTTCGGCGCGTGCCCCTGGCTCAGCATGCGCGCACGGTAGGTGGCGGCCAGCACGAGCTGGAAGCGGTTCGGGATGTGTTGCAGGCAGTCTTCGACGGTGATGCGGGCCATGAGGTCTTTCGGCTTACAGGCGAGGCCTGATCGGGGATCAAGGAATATTCAGGGCGGCGAAGGTGTCGGCACGCGCGCGTCGCTGTGCGGAATACCGGAGCCGCTGAGCGTGGACGATCGCCTTTAGGTCGAAAAGTGCGCGCTCAAATAACTCGTTGATTATAACGAAGTCGAATTCGTTTGCGCGCGCCATCTCCTCGGCGGCATTCCGCAAACGCAGCTCGATCACCTCGGCGCTGTCTTCGCCGCGCCGCTCGAGCCGGGACCGCAGTTCTTCCCAGCTTGGGGGCAGTATGAAGATCATCACGGCGTTGGCAAATGTCTTGCGGATCTGGATCGCCCCCTGGAAGTCGATCTCCAGGATCACGTCGGCACCTTGGGCGATGCGGTCCTCGATCGCCTTCTTCGAGGTGCCGTAGCGCTGTCCGTGCACATGGGCCCACTCGACGAAGGCATCGGCTGCCACCATCGCATCGAATTCCGAATCGGGGACAAAGAAGTATTCGCGGCCATGCTTCTCCTGGCCGCGCGGTGCCCGTGTGGTGTGCGACACCGACGGCTGTACCGCGGAGTCGAGCTCCATCAAGGCCTTGACCAGGCTCGACTTGCCGGCGCCGCTGGGCGCCGCGACTACGAAGATATTGCCGGGATAGTCCATTCGCGCGTTTCCTGTTCCCTGTTATTCGATGTTCTGCACTTGCTCGCGCATCTGCTCGATCAGCACCTTCATGTCCACCCCAATGCGGGTGAGCTCCAGCGTCGCCGATTTTGAGCCGAGGGTGTTGGCTTCGCGATGCAGCTCCTGGATCAGGAAGTCGAGGCGCTTGCCGATCTCGCCACCCTTCTTCACCAGCCGCTCGATTTCGTCCAGATGCGAGCCCAGGCGCATGAGTTCTTCCGCGACGTCGATCCGGATCGCGAAGGCCGTGGCCTCGGCCAGGGCGCGATCCTGCGCGGCTTCCGGCGGTGTGCCGCCGCTGGCGCCCAGGGCTTCCTGCCAACGCTCCAGGAAGCGGTTGCGCTGCTGCTCGACCAGTTGGGGAACCAGCGGCAGCGCCTGCGCCACGAGCGCGCGCAGCTGAGCCAGGTGATCCTGCAGCATCTTGGCCAGCCGAGCACCCTCGCGCTCCCGTGCGGTCATCAGGCCCTTGAGCGTCTTCGTTGCCAGTTCGGAAAGCTCCGGCCCCCAGTCGCTGCGGGCGGTGGTGTCGCCGGCCGCCAGCCGCATCACGTCGGCCACGCTGAGCTCGCGCGCGGCGGGCAGCCAGGCACGGATGCTGTCCTGCAGGCCGTTGAGCCGTTGCAGCAGCTTGGTCGAGGGCTCGCCGATGCCCGCTCCGGCGCCGCTCTCGATCGCCGCGCGCAATTCGACCTTGCCGCGCTTGAGCTGACCGGTCAGCAGCTCGCGCAGCATGGGCTCGTGCTGGCGCAGCTCTTCGGGCAGCTTGAATGTGAGGTCGAGAAAGCGGCTGTTGACCGAGCGGATCTCGACTCCGAGCCGGCCCGCGCCGGCGGTCCGCGACTCGGGGTCCGGGTGACCGCTTCCCGCGGCGGTCTGGCCGCTGGCATAGCCGGTCATGCTGTAAACTGGCATCGCGCCTCGCTCTTGAATTGGTGTGCACGCCCCGAGACAACGGCACCGCCTTCGCTTGCCGCCCTCCCGCCTTCGGGCGAAACTCCCGGATTATGTCAAAGGTCAAACCTTCGCCCTTGTTGCCTGACACGGTCATCGGCGGCTATCGCGTCGTGCGCCGCATCTCGGCGGGCGGGTTCGGGGTGGTCTACCTCGCTGTCGACCACAGCGGCCAGCAGGTTGCGATCAAGGAATACCTCCCATCCTCGCTGGCCACCCGCGGCACCGGCGAACTCGCGCCGCAGGTGCCACCCGAGAAGCTATCGCTTTACCGCCTGGGGCTCAAGAGCTTCTTCGAGGAAGGGCGTTCGCTCGCGCAGATCTCGCATGCCTCGGTGGTCAGCGTGCTCAACTTCTTCCGCGAGAACGAGACCGTCTACATGGTCATGAACTACCTGGAGGGGGCCACCCTGCAGGACTTCATCGTGACGGCACGCGACCTCAAGAAGCAGAAGGTCTTCCGCGAATCCACCATCCGCTCGCTGTTCGACGAGATCCTGCGCGGCTTGCGGATCGTGCACCAGCACAAGATGCTCCACCTGGACATCAAGCCGGCCAACATCTTCGTGACCGATGACGACCGCGCCGTGATGATCGACTTCGGCGCGGCGCGCGAGGTGCTCTCCAAGGAGGGCAACTTCATCCGTCCGATGTACACGCCCGGCTTCGCGGCGCCCGAGATGTACCGCCGCGATTCCTCGATGGGCCCCTGGACCGACATCTACGCCATCGGCGCCTGCATCTATGCCTGCATGCAGGGCTATCCGCCCAACGACGCGCCGCAGCGCATCGAAAAAGACAGGCTCGGTCTGTCGCTCTCACGCCTGCGCGGCATCTATTCGGACAACCTGATCGAGGTGGTCGAGTGGTGCATGTCGCTCGACCCGCTGTCGCGCCCGCAGTCGGTCTTTGCGCTGCAGAAGGAGCTCAGCCGCGAGGGCGAGCGCCGCTACACCAAGCTCACGGTGAGCGAGAAGGTGCGGCTGTCGATCGACAACATGCGCTCCTTCGAGAAGAAGGGCTTGCCCAAAGCGGCGGCGCCGACCACGCGCCCGGCATGATGACCCCCCACGTTGTTTACTTCGCCAGGCGCGCGCTGTGAAATTCTCTGTCTTCCAGGTCAGCCGCAAGGGCGGCCGTCTCAAGAACGAAGACCGCATGGGCTACTGCTACACGCGGGAATCGGGCCTGTTCGTGCTGGCCGACGGCATGGGTGGACATCCCGAAGGCGAAGTGGCTGCCCAGTTGGCGCTGCAAACCATCGCTGCGCTGTACCAGCGCGAGGCGCGGCCGATGGTGAAGGACGTGAAGGCCTTCCTCACGGCTTCGGTGATGGCCGCGCACCAGCAGATCATGCGCTACGCGGGCAACAAGGGCATGCTCGACACGCCCCGCACGACGGTGGTGGCGGCGGTCCTGCAAGGCACTACCGCGACCTGGATCCATTGCGGAGATTCCCGGCTCTACGTGATTCGCGACGGCGAGCTGCTGACGCGCACGCGCGATCACTCCCACGCCGAGCGGCCGCGCACCGGCGGGGCGACCGGCGCCGAAATCGTCAACCGCAACCTGCTGCTGACCTGCCTCGGGTCGCCGACCACGCCCCTGTTCGACATCTCCGCCCCGCTGCAGCTGCAACGGGGCGATCGCATCATGCTGTGCTCCGACGGCCTGTGGAGCGTGCTGGACGAGGGCCTGATCGTGCGCATGCTGTCTTCCGGCAAGCCCGTGTCCGACGCCGCGCCCGATCTCGCCGAAATGGCCTTGCGCAACGGTGGTGCCCACAGCGACAACGTCACGTTGATCGCGCTCGAATGGGAAACGCCCGATGCGACGGGCCAGACCCGCGGCGTATCCACCGACAGCATCAGCGATGGCGTCTTCGCCTCCACCATTCAGGCGGGCATGCCCTCCGACAGCGAGCTCGACGATCTCGACGAGGATGCCATCGAGCGTTCGATCGCCGAGATCAACGAAGCCATCAAGCGGTCCTCTGCCGCGCGCAAGCCCTGATCCGTTCTCTTTTTCCTGGATTGAAATGACAGTTTTCGTACGAAGCGGCGACCGCGCCGCTGACCAGCTGCGTCCGGTGCGCATCACGCGCGGTTTCACCATCCATGCCGAAGGTTCGGTGCTGATCGAGTTCGGCCAGACGCGCGTGCTCTGCACCGCTTCGGTGGAAGAAAAAGTGCCGCCGCACAAGCGCGGCAGCGGCGAGGGCTGGGTCACGGCCGAGTACGGCATGCTCCCCCGCGCCACCCACACCCGCAGCGACCGCGAGGCCGCGCGCGGCAAGCAGAGTGGCCGCACGCAGGAGATCCAGCGCCTCATCGGCCGCTCGATGCGCGCCGTCTTCGACCTCGCCGCCCTCGGCGAGCGCACCATTCATCTCGACTGCGACGTGCTCCAGGCCGACGGCGGCACGCGCACTGCGGCCATCACGGGCGCCTTCGTGGCGGCGCAGGATGCGGTCAACAAGCTGGTGGCGGCCGGCGCCCTCGCGGCCTCGCCGATCCGGAGCCACGTCGCCGCGGTGTCCGTCGGCATCGTGCAAGGCACGCCCCTGCTCGATCTAGAGTACATCGAAGATGCTGCCTGCGACACCGACATGAACGTGGTGATGACCGGCGCCGGGCATTTCGTGGAAGTGCAGGGCACGGCCGAAGGAGCCGCCTTCTCGCGCAACGAGATGAATGCGCTGCTGCTGCTCGCCGAGAAGGGCATCGCCGAGCTGACCGCGCTGCAGGCGCAGGCGCTGGCCGGCTGACTGGCAACGGCGCGATCCGCGGATTGCCGATGAAACTGGTCCTGGCCTCCAACAACGCCGGCAAGCTCGCCGAGCTGCAGCAGCTGTTCGCGCCGCTCGGCGTGGAGCTCGTGCGCCAGGCGGAGCTGGGCGTCGGCGAGGCCGAGGAGCCCTTCCTCACCTTCGTCGAGAACGCGCTGGCCAAGGCTCGGCATGCCGCGGCGGCCACCGGCCTGCCGGCGATTGCCGACGATGCCGGCCTTTGCGTCGAGGCGTTCGGCGGGCTGCCCGGCGTGGCCACCGCCTACTACGCCACGCGCTTCGGCTACGAGAAGGGCGACGCCAACAACGTTCGCGCGCTGCTCGAGCAGATGGCCGGGATCGACGATCGCCGCGCCGCGCTCGTCAGCACGCTCGTGGCACTGCGCAGCCCCGAGGACCCCGAGCCGCTGATCGCGGTCGGCCGCGCAGCGGGCCAGATCACGCGCGAGCCGATCGGCGCGAACGGTTTCGGCTTCGACCCCGTGATGTGGCTGCCGCAAGTCGGCAAGACCTTCGCCCAGCTGCCGTCCGAGCTGAAGAACGCCCACAGCCATCGCGGCCAGGCGGCGCGCGCCATGCTGGCCCTGATGCGGGAGCGCTGGCTGTGAGCCTTGCCATCCCGATCGCCGACGACCGCGCGCAGCCGCGCAGCGGTGACGCGGAGCGTGCAAACGACGTGCTGCACTGGATGCGCCCCGGCGCCCTCCAGCTGTCGGCGCTGCCGCCGCTCTCGCTCTACGTGCACCTGCCCTGGTGCCTGCGCAAGTGCCCCTACTGCGACTTCAACTCGCACGAGTGGCGCGGCGATGGCGTCGAGGCGCCGCTGCCCGAGCAGCGCTACCTGGACGCGCTGATCGCAGATCTCGACGCGGCCTTGCCGCTGGTCTGGGGCCGCAGCGTGCACAGCATCTTCATCGGCGGCGGCACCCCCAGCCTGTTCTCGCCGGCGGCCATCGACCGCCTGCTCGGCGACCTGCGGGCGCGGCTCAAGCTGACGCCCGAGTGCGAGATCACGCTGGAGGCCAATCCCGGCACCTTCGAGCGCAACCGCTTCCGCGGCTACCGCGCCGCCGGCGTCACCCGCCTGTCGGTGGGCGTGCAGAGCTTCAACGATGCGCATCTGACAGCGCTCGGCCGGGTGCATGACCGCGCCCAGGCCATCGCGGCGGTCGAGGAGGCGGCGCAGGCCTTCGACACCTTCAACCTCGACCTCATGTACGCCCTGCCGGGCCAGACGCCCGACGAGCTCGACGCCGACCTGGCCCAGGCGCTCGCGCTCGCGCCGCCGCATCTTTCGGTCTACCACCTCACGATCGAGCCCAACACCTACTTCGCCAAATTCCCGCCGACGGTGCCGGAGGACGACCTGGCCTACGCCATGCTCGACCGCATCAGCGAGCGCACCGCGCAGCGCGGGCTGGAACGCTACGAGATCTCCGCCTACGCGCGCCCCGGCCACCGCTGCGCGCACAACCTCAACTACTGGCAGTTCGGCGACTATCTCGGCATTGGCGCCGGCGCCCACAGCAAGCTGAGCTTTGCGCACCGCATCGTGCGGCAGGTCCGATTTCGCGAGCCGCGCCTCTACATGGAGAACGCGCTCGCCGCCCGCGCAGTCGCGCAGAGCGACGAAGTCGGCATCGCCGAGCTGCCCTTCGAGTTCATGCTCAATGCCCTGCGCCTGAAGGACGGCTTCACGCTGGCGCAGTTCGGCGAGCGCACCGGCCTGGCCATCACCGCCATCCAGCGCGGGCTCGAAGAAGCCGAGCGCAAGGGCCTGATCGAACGCGACCTCGCCCGCGTCTGGCCCACCGCCCGCGGCCTGGACTTCCTGAGTGACCTGCAGGCCATCTTCCTTCCCGAGAGCTGAGACAACCAGCGCTGCCATGCCGACCCGAACCTTGCCGGAAGAAGAAGTCATCAAGCGTCGTTCCCGTGGACGACCCAGCCCGGAGCAGGCCGCCGCGCTGCGCGAAGCCTTCCTAGGCGCTGCGCTCAAATCCTTCCTCGAGCACGGCTACGCCGCCACCAGCATCGAGGCCATCGCGCGCGATGCCGGCGTCGCCAAGATCACCATCTACCGCCAGTTCGAGAACAAGGAGGCTTTGTTCCGCGAGGTCGTTCACCGCGCGGTGAGCAGCGCCCGCGAGACGATGCAATCCACGCTCGTGCGCTCCGATGCCGATGAAAGACAGGTGCTGCTCGACCTCGTCGAGCGCATGTACCTGGGCGCCACCGAACCCCAGACGCTGGCCCTGCTGCGCCTGGTGATCGCCGAGGCCGTGCGCTTCCCGGAGCTCGCGAAGTCGCTCTACGCCGAGAACAGCTATGTGCTCGCCCCGGTGGTCGAATACCTGGCCGAGGCGAACCGGAGCGGCAAGCTGCACGTGCCCGATCCCGAGCTGGCCGCGGTGCAGCTCTCGACGCTGGCCTTCGGCGGGGTGCGCTTCTTCATCTCCAAGCCGCTGGCCGGCCCCGAGGAGCGCCGCGCCTGGGCCGAAGGCGTGGTGGATCTGGTGCTGCGCGGCTGGCTGCCCGCGCCCGCCGCTGTCGAGCGCGGTGGCCCGGACGAAGCCAGCGGCTAAAATTGCCGGCTTCCCGGAGAGTTGGGTGAGTGGTTTAAACCAGCAGTCTTGAAAACTGCCGACGGGCAACCGTCCGTGAGTTCGAATCTCACACTCTCCGCCAGAACGATCCACCTGCGGTCGACCAGCCGAACGGTCTGGAGCAGCACCATCTGGTTCTGATGCTTTGCCGGGCTGTCAACGCGCCAGTGTGATTACCGTGATGCCCCCGCCGCTTCGACCAGGAAACTGACCAGCGCCTGTACTCGCGCACTGCGTCCCTTGCGCGTGGGCACTAGCACCACCACGGGGGCGGCGCCAAACCCCCAGTCCGCCATCACCCGCTCGAGGCGGCCCGCGGCCAGCGCCTCTGCCGCGTCCCATTGAGAGCGCAGCACGATACCCAACCCATCCTCGGCCCACTGGCGTGCCACGCTGCCGTCGTTGGTGACGAACGCCGGATTGATGCGCAGCGTCTCGCTCTTGCGGGCGCTGCTCCCCGCAGGCCGCATGTGCCACAGCGTCACGTCCTCGTCGTTCTCGCGGATGCAGATGCAGGCGTGGTAGGCCAGGTCCGCCGGGTTGTGGGGAGTGCCGTGCTCACGCAGGTAGCCGGGGCTTGCGCACAGCCACCGCTCGTTGGAAGCGAGCGTATGGCCCACCCACGACGAGTCGCGCACCGAGCCCACGTGCACCACGGCGTCGGAGTCATGCTTGTCGGGCCACGGAGTCTCGCGCAAGTCGAGCTGCAGCCGCAGGGCCGGATGCAGGCGAGAGAAACGAGACAGCAAGGGCGCGACGTGCGTGCGGCCATAACCGAAGGACGCTGCCACCCGCAATGTTCCGGTCAAGCGTTGGTCGTCGCGCTGCAAAGATTCGCGCAGGCCGTCGAACTTCAGCAGCAGCTCATAGGCCTCCCGTCCGAATCGTTCACCTTCCGAAGTCAGGTGCAGCTTGCGCGAAGTGCGGTTGGCCAGCACCAGACCCAGTGAGGCCTCGAGTTTGCGCAAGCGCATCGACAGGGCGGGCGGTGTGACACCGAGCGAGCGCGCAGCAGCGCTGAGCGAGCTCTCGCGCAGCAGCGCAGCAGCCAGGCGAAGGTCTTCTATCTGCATCATTCAGTGCAGCTTAACTATTGATGACCCAAGAGTGAAGCACGAACAAGCTCTGGCACGCCTAAAGTGATCGCCATGCACAACACTTCGACTCCCATCGCCACAGCCGGGCGCTATCCCCGGGCCGTGCTGTTCGACCTGCTCACTGCGCTGCTCGATTCGTGGACGGTCTGGAACGCGGCCGCGGGCTGCGAGCAGATGGGCCGTACCTGGCGTGCCGAATACCTGCGGCTCACTTATGGCTGCGGCGCTTACGTGCCATACGAAAACCTGGTGCGGCAGGCCGCCGCGACCGTGGGGCTGCCCGCTGGCGCACCGCAGGCGTTGGACGACCATTGGGACGAGCTGCCCGCCTGGAGCGGCGCCATCGAGCTGCTGCAGGCGCTCAAACCCCACTGCAAGCTGGCCGTGGTGACCAACTGCTCGCGGCGCCTTGGCCAACGCGCCGCTGAACGCCTCGGAATCGACTGGGATGTGGTCGTGACCTCCGAGGATGCGGGCTTCTACAAGCCCCATCCCAGGCCTTACCGGCTTGCCTTGGAGCGACTGGACGTGCAGCCGGGCGAGACAGTATTCGTTGCCGGTTCCGGCTACGACATGTTCGGCACCGCCAGCGTCGGCCTGCGCACCTACTGGCACAACCGCGTCGGCCTGGCTCGGCCCGAGGGGGCGCCGTTGGCGGAGGTCGAGTCGCCCACGCTCGATGGCGTGCTGCCATGGCTGCGCGACTTCCAGCCGGCCGCGTCCTGATTCAACCCCAGCACTCCAGGACCTTCCCATGATCCGCTTGCTTCGCCTGGCCGCCGGCCTTGCCGCCCTCTGTGCCAGCTTGTTTGCCGCGCCCGGCGCCATCGCCCAGGCGTTTCCGAGCCGCCCCGTCACCCTGATCGTTCCTTTTCCGGCGGGCGGTCCAAGCGACGCGTTGGCTCGCGCCGTCGCACAAAAGATGGCCGCGGCCCTGGGCCAGCCCATCGTGATCGAGAACCTTGGCGGCGCCAATGGCGTCATCGGCTTGAGCAAGGCCACCAAGGCCGCCGCCGATGGCTACACCATCTCGTTCGGGGGCATCGGTACGCATGTCGCCAATGTCGCCCTCTACAAGAAGCTGGCCTATGACCCGGTCTCCGATTTCGCGCCCATCGGCCCGGCAGGCGCAGCACCGATGCTGCTGCTGGCCCGCACCGACCTGCCGGCCGGCAACCTGCGTGAGTTCGGCGCCTGGCTGGCGAAGAACAAGGACAAGGCGTCCTACGGCAGCGCCGGGGTAGGGTCCATATCGCACTACGGCTGTGTGCTGTTGCTGTCTTCCATGGCCCAGAACCCCACGCACGTGCCCTACAAGGGCGTCGCACCTGCCGTCAACGACCTGATGGGCGGCCAGACCGATTTCATGTGCGACCAGACCACCACCGCGCTGCCGCAGATCGCAGGTGGGCGCATCAAGGCCATCGCGGTACTGTCGGGCGCGCGCCTGCCGCAGCTGCCTGGTGCAGGCACCGCAATGGAGGCAGGTCATCCCCTGGATGTGCGTTCCTGGAACGCCTTTTTCGCCCCACGTGGCACGCCGCAGCCCGTGCTCGCAAAATTGACGAGCGCGCTGCAGCAGGCGGTCGCCGATCCGGCTCTGCGCAAGCAGATGGAGGGCTTGGGTGTCGAGCTGCCTGCGCCTGCCGATGCAACGCCCGCGGCGGTCGCCGCGCTCATCGCGCGCGGTATTCGCGACGACGTGCCGGCCCTCAAGGCCAAGGGCGAATACCTGGACTGACTCGAATGAGCAACATGCAGAACAAGCCCAAGAACCTCGCCAGCATCGACACTCCCGCAGCCATCGTGTCGCTGCAGCGCATGCAACAGAACATCGCACGCATGCAGCAGCGGGCCGACGCGCTGGGCGTGCGCTTTCGCCCGCATGTGAAGACCACGAAATGTGCCAATGTTGTCGCCGCCCAGCTCGCGGCGGGCGCGGCGGGCATCACGGTGTCGACGCTGAAAGAGGCCGATCAGTTCTTTGGCCACGGCGTGACCGACATCCTTTATGCCGTGGGCATGGCGCCGCACCGGCTCGCCCATGCACTGGACCTGCGCCAGCGCGGCTGTGCGCTGCAGATCCTGACCGACAGCGTCGAGGGCGCACGGGCCATCGCCGAATACGGCCGTGAGCACGGCCACGCTTTCGAGGTGCTGATCGAGGTCGACACCGACGGCCACCGCTCCGGCCTCAAGCCGGCCGAGGACGTCCTGCTCGAAGTCGGCCGCGTGTTGCACGAGGGCGGCATGCGTCTGGCGGGCGTGCTGACGCATGCAGGCTCCAGCTACGAACTGCACACGCCCGAGGCGCTTGCCGCCCTCGCCGAGCAGGAACGCGCCGGCTGCGTGCTGGCCGCGCAACGTCTGCGCGCAGCGGGCCTGCCGTGCCCCATCGTGTCGGTTGGCTCCACCCCCACTGCGCTGGAAGCCGCGTCGCTGGAAGGCGTCACCGAACTGCGTGCCGGGGTCTATGTGTTCTTCGACCTGGTGATGCGCAACGTGGGCGTCTGCAGCACCGAAGACATTGCGCTGAGCGTGCTCACCACCGTCATCGGACACCAGGCCGAAAAGGGCTGGGCCATCGTCGACGCCGGCTGGATGGCCATGAGCCGCGACCGGGGCACCGCCAAGCAGCAGCGCGACTACGGCTATGGCCAGGTGTGCACCGTTGACGGGGTGCCGCTAGAGGGCTACCTGCTGTCGGCAGCCAACCAGGAGCACGGCATCCTGTCGCGAGAGGGCTCTGCGGACGCGGACATCGTGGCGCGCTTCCCGACGGGAACCCGGCTGCGGATACTGCCCAACCATGCCTGCGCCACCGGCGCACAGTTTCCTGCCTATGAGGCGCTGGCCGCGGACGGAACGGTGCAAACCTGGGAGCGTTTCCATGGCTGGTGAGAACGCGGGTCCACCGATGCGCATGTCCGGTCCCGTCCATGTCGCGGTGCCCGCGCTGGCCAAGCCGGGCGGCCACTACAGCCATGCTGCCGTGGGCAGTGGTTTGGTGTTCATCGCCGGGCAGTTGCCCATCACGCCGGGTGGCGAGCGCCTGATCGATGCGGGTTTCGAAGAGCAGGCGGTCCAGACGCTGGCGAACGTGCAGGCTGCCTTGCTGGCGGCAGGTTCGGGCATCGACAAGCTGCTGCAGGTCCGGGTCTATCTCGACGACATCGCCAACTGGTTGGTGTTCGACGGGATCTACGAGCGGTGGGCCGGACCCTCCCGTCCTGCGAGGGCCGTCGTCCCGACCGGGCCGCTGCACTTCGGATTCAAGGTCGAGATGGAGGCCACGGCCCTGGCGTGATCGGCCCTACCGCGCGTACCCCACCCGAGCACGTGAAGCCACCCTCTCTGTGAGGCGGGATCAGCGTCGCTCCAGGATGAAACAAGTGTCAGAAAACGTACGGTATCAACCCGTCCCGATCTGTCGAGAATCGGGAACCTTGGGGCAGCTCCGAGAACCCAACGCACCATCGATTCTCCAAGGTCGACCACCGACCTTTTTTGCCCTGGTTGGCGACAGCCAGGGCTTTTTGTTGCAGGGCTCGTTCATGCCGTGGCGCGGTCCCCAAAGAGACTGCCGGCAGCAGGCCTATTGGCTGGCGCACCGGCGATCGGCGTGCGCATAATGCGCCGCGGTCGTGCCGGGACCGCCCTCCTTTCCGCGATGAAAAGCCTGCGGCGCCACGACGCAGAGCCAGGGTTTCCGTTTTTCCGGCGCAAGGACGACCACGATGAGTTCATTGCAGAAGTTGCTGCCGGCCTGCGAGCCGGCGCGCAGCGAAGCCTTGGCCCTGCTCGCCAAGGCACATCACCTTCCGCGGCACCTGGTCAAGGGCATTGCAAGGCGCGGCCTGGCCGCAGTCGGCGCGCCGCAGCACCCGCAGCAACAGCAACAGCAGGGGCCCGCGAAAGGCCCGCAGGCCCCGGAAGCGCCGCTCCAGCCCAGTTGATTCAGCCGCCTGTCCTGGCGCGAACCGCATTCCCGGATGCGGTTCGGCGCCAGCATGTGCCGGTGCTCAAATCAGGGGCGCGCTCGCTTCCTTGAGCACGCGCAGCACGAAGTGCGACTGGCTGTGTCGTATGCCAGGAATCTTGTAGAGCTTCTCGCGCAGCAACCGCTCGTAGTCGCGCGTGTCGCGCACGGCGATGCGGATGTAGTAGTCGTAGTCGCCCGACACCAGGTAAGCCTCCTGGACCTCCGGGATGCTGGCCAGCACGCGGCCGAACTCATACAGCGTCTCGTCGCTGTGGCTCTCCAGCGTGAGCTGCACGATCACCGAGTCCTGGTAGCCCAGCTTGGCCGCGTCGACATCCACCGTATAGCGCTTGATCACGCCGCTGGCTTCCAACTTCTTGATGCGGCTCCAGCAACTGGTGGCCGCCAGGCCGACCTCGGCCCCGATCTCCTGCAGCGTCTTGCGCGAGTCATGCAGCAGCACGCGCAGAATCGCCATGTCGATCCTGTCAAAAAGTTCTTCGTTGTTGCCCGTCTTTTTACGATTGGTATTCAATAAAACCGCCGAATGCTTCAAACAAACGAAGCACATTCTGAACCAAAGGCGGAAGAATCGACGCATGCAAACCCTTGTTCCCACGCCGGCGCTTCTCTCCCTGCGCAACGGCGCTCAGGCCGTGCTCCAGACGCTCGTCGAATGCGGTGTCGACACGATCTTCGGCTACCCCGGCGGCGCGGCGCTGCCCCTCTACGACGCGCTCTTCGGCGAGCCGCGGCTGCGCCATGTGCTGGTGCGGCACGAGCAGGCCGCCGTGCATGCAGCGGAGGGCTACGCTCGCAGCACCGGCCGGGTCGGCGTGGTGCTCGTCACCTCGGGGCCCGGCGTCGGCAACACGATGACGGGACTGCTCGATGCGATCAGCGATTCGGTGCCGATCCTGTGCATCAGCGGGCAGGTCGCGACCGCGGTGATCGGCACCGATGCCTTTCAGGAAAGCGATGCGCTGGGCATGTCGCGGCCGGTCACCAAATGGAACCACCAACTGCGCACGGCGGAGGAGATCCCCTCCCGCGTTCGCCTCGCGCTGGAAATCGCCGCCAGCGGCCGGCCTGGGCCGGTGCTGCTCGATGTGCCCAAGGACGTGCAGCAGGCGCTGCTCGGCCACGAGGCCGTCGACGTCGCGACTGCGCGTCGATACCGCAGCGGCGCCGATGCCCGGCTGCCGCGAACCAGCCTGGCGCGCGCTGCCGACCTGCTGTCCACCGCGCGCCGGCCGGTGCTCTACGGCGGCGGCGGGCTGGTCAATGCCGGGCCGGCGGCCTGCGACGCTTTCACGACGCTGGCGCGCCGCCTCGACGCGCCTTGCACGCTGACGCTGATGGGCCTGGGCGCCTTCCCGGCCTCCGACCCGCGCTTCCTCGGCATGCTGGGGATGCACGGCACGCTGCAGGCCAACCTGGCCATGCACGAAGCCGACCTGGTGCTCTGCGTCGGCGCCCGCTTCGACGACCGCGTGACCGGCAAGCTGGCCGAGTTCTGCCCGCAGGCGCGCAAGATCCACATCGACATCGATCCCGCGAGCATCGACAAGGTTGTCAAGGTCGACGTGCCGATGGTCGGGGACTGCGGCGCAGTGCTGGACGCGCTGCTCGCCATGCCCGCGCTCGACGGATTGGCGCCCGAGCGCCTCGCGCCCTGGTGGCGGCGCATCGAGGGCTGGCGTGCGCGGCGCTGCCTGGACTTCGCGCCGCGTGCCGACACGATCCTGCCGCAGCAGTTGATGGTTTCGCTGCAACAGGCGCTCTCGGGCCGCGATGCCATCGTCTCCACCGATGTGGGCCAGCACCAGATGTGGGCCGCGCAATACCTGCGTTTCGAGCGCCCGCGCCGCTGGCTGACCTCGGGCGGCGCCGGCACCATGGGCTACGGCCTGCCTGCCGCGATTGGCGCGCAGATCGCGCACCCCGAGGCGCTCACGGTCTGCGTGAGCGGCGATGCCTCGGTGCTGATGAACATCCAGGAGCTGTCGACCGCCGTGCAGCATCGTGCGCCGGTCAAGCTGGTGCTCTGCAACAACGGCTACATGGGGATGGTGCGCCAGTGGCAGGAGCTCAGCCACGGCAACCGGTTGAGCCACAGCTGGAACGAGGCGCTGCCCGACTTCGTCGCGCTCGCCCGGGCCTTCGGCTGGGGCGCGCGGCGCGTGGGCGATCCGGCCGAACTGCACGATGCACTGGCCGAATGCCTGGCCTGCCCCGGCCCCTTCTTCCTCGACGTACAGGTGGCCGCGCAGGAGAACTGCTTCCCCATGATTCCCGCGGGGCAGGGCCACCACCGCGTGATGCTGGACAGGGACACCTGGTACGAAGAGGCGTGAGGAAGCCGGCCATTGCGCACCAGCTGCAGCGCGGCCACCATGCTGTCGCTCCCGGAAGGCCGAGGGGCCTGCGATGCGGACGCGCTCACTCCACCGCGCGCCGCAGCGCGGCCCGCGCCAGCAGGCGCGTGGAGTCGAAGGTGGGCAGCGGCGAATTCGCATCGCCGATGATCAAGGGGATCTCGGTGCAGCCTAGGATGACGGCTTCGCAGCCTTCGTCCTTCATCCGGCCGATGACCTGCTGAAAGCGTGCCACGCTGCGCTTCTCGAAACGGCCGTAGACCAGCTCGTCCATGATGATGCGGTGCGTGTCGTCGCGCTCCGCTTCGGTCGGGCGCACGCAGGCCAGGCCGCGTGCCTCGAGCGCCGTGGGGTAGACCTCGCTGTCCACCAGCCAACGCGTGCCCGTCAGGCCCAGGCGGCGGAAGCCGCGCGCGACGGCTTCACCTGCCACGACCTCGGCGATGTGCAGCCATGGCAGCGGCGAACGTGCCCCGATCAAGGGCAGGGCCTGGTGGATCGTGTTGTCGGGACAGACCAGGAAATCGGCGCCGATCCGCGCCAGCTTGATTGCCGAGTCCAACATCAACTCGCCGACGCCTTCGAGGTCGCCGCGGTCGAGGCAGTCCACGTACCCGGCCAGCGAGGGCGTGTGCATCGAGACCTCCGGATGGGCATGCGGTCCCAGAAGCTGTGCGCCTTCGGCGCAGATCGTGCGGTAGCACAGGGCCGCGCCTTCGGCGGAGCAGCCGACGATTCCGATGTGCTGGGGCATGGTGAAGGGATGCGTCCTTTTTTGAAGAACGCAATTGAAGCGCGATTCACCACGCCGCGTCCAGACGCAGGCTCAGGCGCGTTCGGCCGTGGCCCCGCCTAGTACCCGCTCGTCTGGAAATCCGTGCTCCGCAGGCAGATCTCCGCCCGAGGGTTCTCGCGGTAGCGGGCGGTGGCCAGGGCGTCGATGGAATCGGCGTTCCGGTCGTAGGTGCGCACCAGTTCCGATTCGCTGTAGGGCGCGTGGAAGCGGGCGTGCAGTGCCTCTTCGTCGATGCGGGCGATGATCCGGGCCCCGTCGTACCCGTCGGGGTAGATGGCGAACTGGACGCTGCCAGCCGCAGGAAGGAAGATTGCTTCAGAGGCCATAGGAACTTTGGTATTCGTTATGGCAGTATCGGTTTTTCCGCTCCCGCAAAAAATACGCCAGATGGTCTATGGGACCAACAAGCTGTGACGTATCTCACATTCGCAGTGCTTGATGTGCCCCGAGCAACTGTGGGCGGGCACCGTCCGCGAGGACCGTTGAAGTGGTCGCCCGTTTCAATGCTCGGCCAGCATCCCGCGGTCCTCGATGAAGGAGACGACCTCGGCCAGGCCGTCCTTCGTCTTCAGGTTGGTCATGACGAAGGGCCGCTGCTTGCGCATGCGCCTGGTGTCGGCTTCCATCACGCCGAGGTCTGCACCCACATGGGGCGCGAGGTCGGTCTTGTTGATCACGAACAGGTCGCTCTTGGTGATGCCGGGGCCGCCCTTGCGCGGGATCTTCTCGCCGGCCGCGACGTCGATCACGTAGATCGTGAGGTCGCTGAGCTCGGGGCTGAAGGTGGCGGCCAGGTTGTCGCCGCCGCTTTCGACGAAGACCACGTCCGCATCGGGAAACTCGGCCAGCATGCGGTCGATGGCCTCGAGGTTGATCGAGGCGTCCTCGCGGATCGCCGTGTGCGGACAGCCGCCGGTCTCCACGCCCATGATGCGCTCGGCCGGCAGCGCACCGGCCACCGTCAGCAGGCGCTGGTCTTCCTTGGTGTAGATGTCGTTGGTGATGGCGATCAGGTCGTACTTGTCGCGCATTGCCTTGCAGAGCATCTCGAGCAGGGTGGTCTTGCCGGAGCCGACCGGGCCGCCGATGCCCACGCGCAGCGGCGGCAGTCTCTTGGTGCGATGGGGGATGTGGTGCAGGGCGGAGCTCATGGGGGCGGTTCGGATCAGCTTCTGAAAAGACGTGAGTATTGCGTTTCGTGGCGCGCGGAGAGCACGGCGAGCATGGGAGAGAAGGCTTGGCGCTCATCATCCGCCAGCGCGAGGGCCCGGTCCACTGCCGCGGGAATCTCGGCGGCCAGGCGCCCGAGGATGCGCTGGCCCGCGCTCTGGCCCAGCGGCACGGCCTTGACTGCGGCAGCCGCCATGTTCTCGGCCCAGCCGAAGGCAAAGGCCAGGCAGGCGTCCCGCACCGGCGCTTCGGTCCGGCTGGCCGCGAAGGCGAACGCGATCGGGTAGCTTGCGGGCAAGGTGTCGAAGACGGCCGCGGCATCGGCGTGCCTCAGCTTGAGCCATTCGACGAAGGAGCGGCCCATCTGCTCGGTCTGCAGCCGGAACTCGGCCGATTCGCGGGTCTGGAACACCCAGTCGTTGAGGTCGCGGATGCGCGCGAGATCGCCGTTGCGCCAGGCGCCGACGGCCTGCGCGACCACGGCCAAATCGCTGCGCGCCAGGCTCAGGTGGAGCTGGTCGGCCAGCCAGGCGGCCGCTGCCTCCTCGTTGCCGACGCCGGCCCATTCGATCGCCGCCTCCAGGCCTTCGGAGTAGGAGAAGCCGCCCACCGGCAGGGCCGGCGAGGCCAGCCAGATCAGCTGCAGCAGGCTGGCCGCGGGCAGGGAGCCCGGCGGGTCAGCCATCAGTGCGAGTGGCCGTGGCCATGCGCGTGATCGTGCGAGTGGTCGTGATGATCGTGGCCGTGATCGTTCGCGGGCGCCGCGGCATAGGCATCCGGATGCAGCACCGGGCCCACGGGCGCGGCGCCGTGCGAGTGGCCCTGCGTCCCATAGGCGCCGCCTTCGGGCTCGAAAGCCTCTTCGGCCTCGCGCACGATCAGGTGCATCGAGCGCAGCATGCCGGCCAGCACGTGGTCGGGCTCGATCTTCAGGTGGTCGGGCTTGAGCTCGATGGGCACGTGCCGGTTGCCCAGGTGGTAGGCCGCGCGCATCAGGTCGAAGGGCGTGCCGTGCTCGCGGCAATGCGTGATGACCAGCACCGGCTGCTTCGCCGCGGTCACCTTGATCAACGAACCGTCTTCCGCGACGAGCACATCCCCGCCGCGCACCAGCGTGCCGCGGGGCAGGAACACGCCGAGCTGGCGGCCTTGCGAGTCGGTGGCGTCGAAGCGGCTTTTCTGGCGCACGTCCCAATCGAGTTCGACGGTGGCGGCGCGCCTGAGCAGCACCGGCGCGAGGCCGCCGCCCTGGGGCATGAGTTTGTTGGCTGTGAGCATGTGGGATTGCGGGTCGAATGCTGGGTAGATAATATAACGGTCGTTATAACTCCGTCCGAGTGAGAGTCTCATGTCCGCCCTCAAGCTAACCCAGATCGGCAACTCTGTCGGTGTCATCTTGCCCAAGGAAGTCCTCGCGAAGATGAACGTGGGCAAGGGGGACACGGTGTACTTGACGGAGGCTGCCAACGGAGGGTTCAACCTCACTCCGTACGACGACGAGTTTGAACGGCAGATGGAAGCCGCGCGTCGGATCATGAAGAAGCGGCGCAACGTTCTGCGTGAGCTGGCCAAGTGACGGCGGCCAAGGAGCCGTGGACGTGGCTGAGCATCAAGCTGGTTCGTGCGGCTCACGAAGAGCAATTGGTTGAGCACGGCGGACCGCCCGGCGTCCGTGATGAGAGCTTGCTGGTCTCCGCATTGGCGCGTCCTCAGAACCGTGCGATGTACGAATCTCCCGATGTGGCCGAACTCGCTGCGAGCTATGCATTCGGTATCGCCCGCAATCATCCGTTCATCGACGGCAACAAGAGAACTGCCTTCGTGGCGATGGAGGTATTTCTCGACCTGAACGGGTGGGAGCTCAGTGCCTCGGACGAGGCATGCGTCTTGACGATGCTTGCGCTGGCGGCTGGTCAATTGGAAGAAGAGGCGCTTGCGCAATGGATTCGCGATCACCTCCGCTCGTACGAGATCTGACATTCAGAACAGAAAATACCGCTGCGCCATCGGCAGCACCACCGCCGGATCGCAGGTGAGCAACTGTCCGTCGGCCCGTACCGCGTAGGTCTGCGCATCGATCTCCATCTTCGGCGTGTAGCCGTTGTGCACCATGTCCTGCTTGCGCACGCCGCGGACCTTCTTCACCGCGCTCAGGGTCTTGGCCAGCCCGTAGCGCTGGCCGATGCCCGCCGCCAGCCCGGCCTGCGAGACGAAGGTCAGCGAGCTCCTGGCCAGCGCGCCGCCGAAGGCGCCGAACATCGGCCGGTAGTGCACCGGCTGCGGCGTCGGGATCGAAGCATTCGGGTCGCCCATCGCGGCCATCGCGATGCTGCCGCCCTTCAGGATGGTGAATGGCTTGATGCCGAAGAAGGCCGGCTTCCACACCACCAGGTCGGCCCACTTGCCGACCTCGATGCTGCCCACCTCGTGCGAGATGCCGTGCGCGATGGCGGGGTTGATCGTGTACTTGGCCACGTAGCGCCTGGCGCGCGCGTTGTCGTTGCGGCTGCCGTCCTCGGGCAGCTTGCCGCGCTGGGCCTTCATCTTGTGCGCGGTCTGCCAGCAGCGGATGATCACCTCGCCCACCCGCCCCATGGCCTGGCTGTCGGAGCTGAACATGCTGATCGCGCCCAGGTCGTGCAGGATGTCCTCGGCCGCGATGGTCTCCTTGCGGATGCGGCTCTCGGCGAAGGCCAGGTCCTCGGGGATGCCGGGGTCGAGGTGGTGGCACACCATCAGCATGTCGACGTGCTCGTCGAGCGTGTTCACGGTGTAGGGCATCGTCGGGTTGGTGGAGGAGGGCAGGAAGTTCGCCTCGCCCACCACGCGCAGGATGTCGGGCGCATGGCCGCCGCCCGCGCCCTCGGTGTGGAAGGCGCAGATGCCCCGGCCCTTCACCGCCGCGATCGTGTTCTCGACGAAGCCCGACTCGTTCAGCGTGTCGCTGTGGATCGCCACCTGCGTGTCGGTGGCATCGGCCACGTCCAGGCAGTTGCTGATCGCCGACGGCGTGGTGCCCCAGTCCTCGTGCAGCTTGAGGCCGATCACGCCGGCGTCGATCTGCTCGTGCAGCGCCGCCGGCAGGCTCGCATTGCCCTTGCCGAGGAAGCCGAGGTTCATCGGAAAGGCGTCCGCCGCCTGCAGCATGCGCTCGATATGCCAGGGACCCGGCGTCGCGGTGGTCGCGAAGGTTCCGGTGGCCGGCCCGGTGCCGCCGCCCAGCATGGTGGTGACGCCCGAGGCCAGGGCCTCTTCGATCTGCTGCGGGCAGATGAAGTGGATGTGGCTGTCGATGCCGCCGGCGGTGACGATGTTGCCTTCGCAGCTGATGACTTCCGTGCCCGGGCCGATGATGATGTCCACGCCCGGCTGCACGTCGGGGTTGCCGGCCTTGCCGATGGCGACGATGCGCCCGCCCTTCAGGCCGATGTCGGCCTTGACGATGCCCCAGTGGTCGAGGATCAGCGCATTGGTCATGACGGTGTCGACCACGCCCTCGGCGCGCGAGCGCTGCGATTGGGCCATGCCGTCGCGGATGGTCTTGCCGCCGCCGAACTTGACTTCCTCGCCGTAGCCGCCGGCGCGCAGTGTGTAGTCCTCTTCCACCTCGATCACCAGGTCGGTGTCGGCCAGCCGCACGCGGTCGCCCACCGTGGGCCCGAAGATTTCGGCGTAGGCACGCCGCCCGATCGTTGCCATGCTCAGAGCTTTCCTTGAACCAGTCCGCGAAAGCCGTAGACCACCCGGTCGCCGGCGAAGTCCACCAGCTCGACCGTGCGCTGCTGGCCCGGCTCGAAGCGCACCGCAGTGCCCGAGGCGATGTTCAGCCGCATGCCGCGCGCGGCCTCGCGGTCGAAGTCCAGCGCGCCGTTGGTCTCGGCGAAGTGGTAGTGGGAGCCGACCTGGATCGGCCGGTCGGCCGCGTTGCGCACCACCAGCGTCAGCGCGCGGCGGCCGGGGTTGAGGGCATGGTCGCCCTCGTCGGTGATGAGTTCGCCGGGGATCATTGGCGGACCTCCCCCAGGCTTGTCACTTCGTGTACTGCGCGCACCCCCTCCTGAAGGAGGGGGCGAGCCCCTTCGGGCGGCCGGGCGGGGCTCATGCGATGCCGCCGAGCAATGCGATGCCGAACACCGCGACCGCCGCGCCGGCGACCTGCGGCATCCAGCGATGACCGCGCCGCAGTGCCCAGCCGGCCGCAATGCCCGCGGCATGCAGCAGCACCGTCGCGGCCAGCATGCCGGCGAGCGTCAGCGCGGCGCCCGATTCGCCGGCCAGTTCCTGCCCGTGCGCGACGCCATGGAACACCGCGAACACGCCGACCAGCGCCGCGGCGGCAAATGCCGGCAGGCGGCGCTGCCTAAAGACGAGCAGCCCCAGCACCAGCAGCGACGCGGCGATCATGGGCTCCACCGCCGGCAGCGCGACGCCCGCCAGGCCCAGCACCGCGCCGGCCAGCAGCATCAGCGCAAAGCCCAGCGGCGCCCACAGCAGGTCGGGCCAGGCACGGCGCGCGGTGAGCGCGCTCCACAGCCCCACCGCCACCATCGCGGCCAGGTGGTCCAGCCCGGTCAGCGGATGCAGGAAGCCGCTGGCCAAGCCGTGGTGCAGGCCGGCATCGGCGCCGGTGTGGGCGGCCGCGGCCAGCGGCAGCGCGGCGATCAGGAGCAGGGGGGCTTGGCGAAGAAGGCGCGTGTTCATGGTGTGCTCTTGCTGTGCTGTTGTTCAGACGATGGGTTGGTGGACCGTGACCAGCTTGGTGCCATCGGGGAAGGTGGCCTCGACCTGGATGTCCGGGATCATCTCGGCCACGCCCTCCATCACGTCGGCGCGCGACAGGATGCTGCGGCCCTCGCTCATCAGCGCGGCCACGGTCTTGCCGTCGCGCGCGCCTTCCATCACGGCGGCCGAGATCAGTGCCACGGCCTCGGGGTAGTTGAGCTTGAGCCCGCGTGCGCGGCGCCGCTCTGCCAGCAGGGCGGCGGTGAAGATCAGGAGCTTGTCTTTTTCGCGCGGTGTCAGTTCCATGGGCGGGGTGGGATCGCTTCGTCGAGGCGGGTCATTATGGGCAGGCGAGGGGCATTGCAACAGTCGTGCCGATGGCACGGAATCTGCACCTCGGCGACGTGGACTCGACCGCCGTTCCCCCGCTCGCCAGCGACGAAGCGCCGCAGCGCATCGTCAAGGTCCGGCGCGACTACAACAGCTGGGTGGCGCGCGAAACGCTGGAGGACTACGCGCTGCGCTTCACGCCGCAGCGCTTTCGCCGCATGTCGGAATGGCGCGTGGCGAACACGGCTTTCGGCGGCGCGGCGTCCTTCCTGATCCTTGAGGCGGTGGGCGCCACGCTGCTGGTGCAGTACGGCTTCGTCAACGCGGCCTGGGCCATCCTGGTCACGGGGCTGATCATCTTCCTCGCCGGCCTGCCGATCAGCGTCTATGCCGCGCGCTACGGCGTCGACATGGACCTGCTCACCCGCGGCGCGGGCTTCGGCTACATCGGTTCCACGCTGACCTCGCTGATCTACGCCTCCTTCACCTTCATCTTCTTCGCGCTCGAGGCGGCGGTGATGGCGTACGCGCTGGAACTCGCGCTGGGCATCCCGGCGGCCTGGGGCTACCTGGTCTGCGCGCTGGTGGTGATCCCGCTGGTGACGCACGGCATCTCGGCTATCAGCCGGCTGCAGGTGTGGACCCAGCCCATCTGGCTGGTGATGCTGGTGGTGCCCTTTGTCTATGTGGTGGTGCGCGATCCTGGTGCGTTCTCCGGCATCACGCACTACAACGGCGTCAAGACGGGCGAGATTGGGTTTGATCTGCACCTCTTCGGTGCCGCGCTCACCGTCGGCATTGCGCTCATCACCCAGATGGGCGAGCAGGCCGATTACCTTCGCTTCATGCCTGTGCGCACCGCCGCCAACCGCGGCCGCTGGTGGGCCGGCGTGCTGGCGGGCGGCCCGGGCTGGGTGGTGCTGGGCGTGCTCAAGATGCTGGGCGGGGCGCTGCTGGCCTATCTCGCGATCGGCCACATGGTGCCGCCCGAGCGCGCGGTGGACCCCAACCAGATGTACCTCGCGGCCTACGAGTACGTGTTCCCGCAGTACGGCTGGGCGGTGGCGGCGACGGCGCTGTTCGTGGTGATCTCGCAGCTCAAGATCAACGTCACCAACGCCTATGCCGGCTCGCTGGCCTGGAGCAACTTCTTCTCGCGCGTCACCCACAGCCATCCGGGCCGCGTGGTGTGGGTGGTGTTCAACGCGCTGATCGCCTTCATGCTGATGGAGATGAACGTGTTCGAGGCCCTGGGCGACGTGCTGGGTCTCTACGCCAACATCGCCATCGCCTGGATGATGGCCGTGGTGGCCGACCTCGTGGTCAACAAGCCGCTGGGCCTGTCGCCGCCGGGCATCGAGTTCAAGCGCGCACACCTCTGGGACATCAACCCGGTGGGCGTGGGCGCGATGGCGCTGGCCTCGGTGCTGTCCATCAGCGCGCACCTGGGCGCCTTCGGGCGGACGGCGCAGGCCTTCTCGGCGCTGATCGCGCTGGGCACCGCCTTCGCCGCCGCGCCGCTGATCGCCTGGGCGACCCGGGGCAAGTACTACATCGCGCGGGTGTCGGGCGAATGCGGCGCCGCGCCCTTTGCGCCTGGTACGGGGCAGCGCGCGGTGCGCTGGGCGTGGGTCGAATCCGAGGCCGGCAGCTACCGGCGCCTGAGCACGCAGCGCTGCGTGATCTGCGAGCGCGACTACGAAGGCCCCGACATGGCGCACTGCCCGGCCTACCAGGGCGCGATCTGCTCGCTGTGCTGCACGCTCGATGCGCGCTGCGGCGACCTGTGCAAGCCCGAGGCGAGCCTGTCGGCGCAATGGTCGGGCGCGCTGCGCTGGCTGCTGCCGCGCCGCGTCTGGCCATATCTCGACACCGGGCTCGGGCACTTCCTGCTGCTGATGCTGATCGTGGTGCCCTTGCTCGCCGCAGTATTCGGCGTGCTCTACCAGCAGGAACTGCGGGGCATCGGCGAGATCGCGCTGGCCGACATGGCGCAGGCCACCGCCTCACTGCGCTCCGGCTTCTTCAAGGCCTACATGGCGCTGATGCTGATCGCGGGCATCGTCGCCTGGT
Source organism: Variovorax stachyos (assembly GCF_051400855.1). Lineage (NCBI taxonomy): Bacteria > Pseudomonadati > Pseudomonadota > Betaproteobacteria > Burkholderiales > Comamonadaceae > Variovorax > Variovorax stachyos. The sequence continues at coordinate 360,762 of NZ_JBLFFN010000001.1, forward strand.
GGCTCGTGCTGGCGCACCAGAGCCGCAAGGTGGCGCAGGAGGAATCGAACCGCCAGACGCGTCTGCTGATGCGCGAGATCGAACTGCACCGCGAGACCGACCGCGCGCTGCAGGCTGCCAAGCAGACGGCCGAGCAGGCACGCGAGCAGGCGGACCAGGCCAACCAGGCCAAGAGCCGCTACATCAGCGCCATCAGCCACGAGCTGCGCACGCCGCTCAACAGCATCCTCGGCTATGCGCAGCTCATGGGCGAGGACGCGGCCGTGCCGCCGCACCGCCGGCAGGCGGTGGCGGTGATCAAGCGCGGCGGCGAGCATCTGCTGTCGCTGATCGAAGGCACGCTGGACATCGCCCACATTGAGGCCGGCAAGCTCACGCTGCATGCCCGGCCCATGCAGTTCGCCGACCTGATGGTCGAGCTGGCCGACATGTTCGAGCTGCAGGCGGCCGAGAAGGGCCTCGCCTTCCGCTTCGAGCCAGAAGGCGATCTGCCCGAGCTGGTGCGCGCCGACGAGAAGCGCGTGCGGCAGATCCTCATCAACCTGCTGGGCAACGCGATCAAGTTCACTGCCAGCGGGCGCGTCACGTTGCGCCTGCGCTATGCGCGCGAGTTCGCGGCCATCGAGGTCGAGGACACCGGCCCCGGAATGTCGTCCGAGGAACTGGGCCGCATCTTCGAGCCCTTCGCGCGCGGGGCCAGCGCCGGACCGTCGGCGCCGGGCGCGGGGCTGGGCCTGACGATCGCGAAGATGCTGATCGACCTGATGGGCGGCGAGATGAAGGTGCAGAGCGCGCCGGGTGCAGGCTCGCTGTTCCGGGTGCGGCTGTTCCTGCCGCGCGTGCATCACACCAGCGGCGCTGGCATCCGGCGCGTTGCGGCGGCGCCGGCGCCGCGTCCGCGCCGCGGCTACGAAGGCGCGCGCCGGCGGCTGCTGGTGGTCGACAACGAAGAGGCCGACCGCGAGCTGCTCGTACAGCTCCTCGCGCCGCTGGGCTTCGAGCTGCGCACCGCCGCCAGCGGCCACGATGCGCTCGACCTGTTGGCGGCCGGCTGGCATCCGCATGCCATGTTCGTGGACCTGGCGATGCCCGGCATCGACGGCTGGGAGACCATCCGCCGCGCCCGCGCGCTCGGCCTGGCCGAGTCGCAGGTCGCCATCGTCTCGGCCAACGCGTTCGACAAGCGGCTGGACAACGACGTCGGCATCGCGCCCGAGGACTTCTTCGTCAAGCCCGTGCGCCACAGCGAGCTGCTCGACTGGCTGGAGCGGCGGCTGGCGCTGCAGTGGACCGACAGCGCCGCGGCGGCGCAGCCGGCGCCGGCCGAGGCCACGGGCGCGCTTCCCGCCGCAGCACGCCTGCGCGCACTCGGCGATGCGGTGAGCCTGGGCTATTTCCGCGGCATCATGAACGAGCTCGACGCCATCGACGCCGCCCAGCCCGAGTGCGCAGCCTGGACCACCGCCCAGCGCGTGCTGGCGCGCCAGTTCCAGTTCGAGGCCATGAGCCGGGCGCTGATCGCGGCGGGGAGCACCCCGTGAGCGCAGAAGCAAGCCCGCCGCCTCTGGTCCGGAGCCTGCGCGAGCACGCCGGCACCGGCGACCTGGTGCTGATCGTCGACGACGTGCCCGACAACCTGGCCGTGCTGCACGACGCGCTGGACGAATCGGGCTACGCGGTGCTGGTCGCCACCAACGGCGAGCAGGCGCTGCAGCGTGCAGCCCAGGCGCGGCCCGACATCGTGCTGCTCGACGCGATGATGCCGGGCATCGACGGCTTCGAGGTCGCGCGCCGGCTCAAGGCCGATGCCGCGACGGCCCACATCCCGATCGTCTTCATGACCGGCCTCACCGAGACCGAGCACCTGGTCGCGGCGCTGGAGGCGGGTGGCGTCGACTACGTCACCAAGCCGATCAAGCCCAAGGAAGTTCTGGCGCGGATGAACGTGCATCTGCAGGGCGCGCGCCGCGCGCGGCAGGCGGCGCAGCAGGCCGGCCAAGCCCGCAATGCGCTCGATGCCTTCGGCTATGCCAGCTTCACCGTGCGCATGCCCGAAGGCAAGCTGGTCTGGCAGACCGCGCTGGCGCGCGAGCTGCTGCAGCGCTACTGCGGCAGCAGCGCGCCCGCGACGCCGCCGGTGGTGCTGGACTGGCTGCGCTGCCATCTGCCCGATGCGCGGCAGCACCAGGTCGAGCCACCCGTTCTCTCCATTGCGCACGGCGCTGCCGCGCTCAACCTGCGCCTGCACCAGCAGACCGGCCAGGACGAAGCGGGCGACGATTGGTTGATCATCATGCGGGAGGTCTCCGACTCGGCCGTCATCGAAGCCATGAGCCTGAGCCTGAAGCTCACGGCGCGCGAGGCCGAGGTGCTCTACTGGGTGGTCAAGGGCAAGACCAACCGCGACATCGGCGAGATCCTCGGCAGCAGTCCGGCCACCGCCAAGAAGCACCTGGAGCGCGTGTACGTGAAGCTGGGTGTCGAGACCCGCACCGCGGCCGCGGGCGTGGCGATCAAGCGCATCCGCGAGCTGCAGCCGCAGTTCGAGCTGTGAGCGCCATGAACTGACACTGGCCGCTCCTAGAATGCGCGGCCATGATCCGACGCACGTGGACCGTCTCCCTTTGGCTGGCCGCGGCAACCGCGCAGGCCGGCGGCCACTTCGACGTCGACGATGCCGGCACGCTCGATCCGGGCCAGTGCCAGTACGAGTTCTGGGGGACGCGCGTGCGCAGCGAGCACAGCACGGCGTGGCACCTGGGGCCGGCCTGTCGCGTCGGGCCGGTCGAGCTCGGGCTCAACATCGACCGGATCTCGGTGCCGGGCGATACGGTCCATGCACTCGGGCCGCAGCTCAAATGGACTTTCTTCGGACAGGCACCCGAGGCCCGCTGGAGCGCTGCCGTCTCGATGGGCTTCATCTCCCAGCTGCCGCGGCGGGGCGGGCGCGGCGGCGGGCAGTTCGTCGTGCCTGTGACATGGCGCGCCACCGACGGCCTGATGGTCCATGCCAACCTGGGCGCCGACTGGGCCACCGGCAGCGGCGCGCGCACCGGCCGCGGCGGCCTGGCGGGCGAATGGGCGCTGAACGACACGGTCTCGCTGATCGCGGAACGCAACCGCGCCTTCGGCCTCTGGACCTCGCGCGTGGGGGCGCGCGTCAGCATCACGCCGTTGATCAGCATCGACCTCAGCGCGGCGCGCACCGGGCCGGGCGGCCTGCGCAGCTTCTCGGTCGGGCTGAATCACGAGTTCGGGCGCTGAGCTGCCGCGAGCTTGCAGCACTCGTGGTTATACTGCAACTTTTTGGATGCGCAGTATAATCATGGCCACTGCTTCCGAAGCCCCGCTCTTCGAGGATCTGTCGCTTTCGGCCCAGACCAACTTCGCCGAGCTGGTCGAGCAGGCCCAGGCGCGCATGCTCGACCGGTCCATCGCCGACCTGACCGGCTCCTTCAACAAGAAGGAAGTCAAGGGCGTTATCTACTGGTACTGGCAGTTCCGCGACCTGTCCGGCAAGAACCATCAGGTCTATCTTGGGCCGGACGACGAGCGGATGCGCAAGCTCATTCAACAGCGGGCCCATGGCAAGACGGCAGCGCCCGATCATCTGGCCAGGCTGGCAAGCGCATGCATCTCGTTGGGTTGTCTCGCCGTCACGGCACAGCATTTCAAGGTGATCAACAGGCTGGCGGAGCACGGCTTCTTCAACGCAGGCGGCGTGCTGATCGGCACCCATGCCTTCATTGCCATGGGGAACATGCTGGGCGTGCGGTGGACCGGCGGCTGGAAGACCAACGACATCGATTTTGCGCACGCTGGCAAGAACGTGTCGCTTGCCTTGCCGACCAACACGGAATCGAATGTGCACGATGCGATCACCTCGCTGGAGATGGGTCTTTTGCCGGTGAAGTCGATCACATCGGGTGCAGGCGCCACGTATCTGAACGCGCGCGGCGGCGATATGCGCATCGATCTCCTGACGACGGCCGGCAGAAGCGATGCGGTCTACCGCCATGAACCGCTGAACGTGAACCTGCAGCCGCTCAAGTTCATGGAGTCGTTGGAGAAGATCACGCAGACGGCGGTGATATCAGGCGAGCATGCCCTCATGGTGAACATCCCCTCACCGCTGCGCTACGCGCTGCACAAGCTGATCGTGATGGCAGAGCGTGAGGAAGCTTTTCGGACCAAGATCCGCAAGGATGCGGGCCAGGTGGCCGCCATCGTCTCCTATGCGCTCGAGCGCTCGCCGCGTGCGCTCGAAGATGCGGCCGAGGACATCATGCGCCGCGGCAAGGGCTGGCGCAGCCGCATCGCCGAGGGCACGCGGCTGCTGTCACAGCACCATCCGTCCGTGGCCGCGTCCTTGGCCACGGTGCTCGAACGTTGCGCCCGGGCGAGTTGACGGGTGGGACTCGGTTTCAGGGCCTTGAAGTCGAAGAACGCCGTCGCAACGCCGCCTTTCGGAGTGCCTCAGCCGCCGACGAGCGCGCGGTAGTCCCGCCGCGTCGCCGGTGCCACCGAATCGACCAGCTGCGCATGGGGCGTCTTGTGGCGCGCCAGCATGCGCGCCGATGCGACTGCCCTGGAGCGGCAATACCAGTGGCAGGTGTGCTGCATCAGGAAGAGCTCGGCCGACATGGTGTAGGCCTTGTCGCGGGGCGCTCGCTGCTGGCTGTTGGCGGCCGCATCTGCGATGCCGCGGGCGTGGATCGCCAGGGCGCGACGCATGTCGAAGCTGTACGCCGGAAACAGGCGGTGGGCGAAGGGCAGAGCCAGCGGCAGCGTGCTCACGCGCGCATCGGCGTCCGCGACGCGCGCGAAATCGGCTGCAAAACGCTGGAACTGGCCGGCGAGCGTCTGCTCGGTGGTGTCGAGCAGCTTCCAGATCTGCTCGCGCCGCGCCGGGTCGTTCTCGCCGAGGCAGCGCAGGTAGCCCTCGGTCAGGTTCTCCATCAGCTTCTCGATCTGGTAGCGGCCGAGGTGGCCGGCGAGCAGCATGATGCGCTTCTTCTGCTCGCGGGTCTTCAGCAGGTAGACGGCGAGCAGGAGCGCTGCCGCCAAGGTGAGGAATTCCATGGAAATGTGTCCGGGGCGCCGATGAACGCAGCAGGCGAGTGTAGGTAGTAAGCGCGGGCCGCGGCTATTGCCACAGGTCGTCGAAGCCGCCGGGCGGCTCCAGCCGCTTGCCGCGCAGCACCAGGCGCAGCGGGCCCGGCATCACGCGCGCGCGTTCCGGGTGCAGCGGGTCGCCGGGATAGGCGGTGGCGCGGTGGCCATCAATCTCGAAAGTGAACGGGCGCACGAGACAGGGCGCGCGGCCTTCCGCCTCGGCCATCATCGAATCGACGCTGGCGTGGCGGCCCAGGTGGGCGAGGCTCATGATCTGCGGCGCGGCCAGCGCGATCTCGCCGCGCCAGTAGCGCTCGAGCGCTTCGCGCGGACGCAGCCAGGCGCACAGCACGGCTTCGTGCGCGTCATGCAGCGGCTCCTGGCCGGTCGGCGCTCGGGCGATGAAGAAGCGCGTGTCGAAGCGCTTGCCGGGCGAGTGCAGAGCCTGCAGCGGCGTGATCCAGCGCGACCAGGGCCGCATGGCGCGGGTCGCCAGGCGCAGGCCGAGGCGGCCGAGCATCTCGTTGAAGTCCATTCCCTCCGCACTCAGCGCGGCCGCCTGCAGTGCGCCTGGGCGGTCCAGGCCTTCGGCGAGCAGCAGCCCGCATTCTTCGAAGACCTCGCGCACAGCAGCGACGTGAATCGCCGCTGCCGTGGCGGCATCGATGTCCGGGTCGGCGAGCAGCGCGTGCAGGCGCTCGGGCGGCTCGTCGAGATGGGCCGCCGCGTCGAGCCGTGCGTCCGAAGCATCCACCTTGCCGCCGGGGAACACATACGAGCCGCCATGCACGTCCGACAGCGCATGGCGCTGGATCATCAGCACCTCGGGCCCCGCCGCCCCGTCGCGGCAGATAAGCACGGTGGCGGCGGGACGGATGGGGATGGGAACGGGCGGAGTGTCCGCCGGGACTTGCTGCATGGGGGGATTCTCTCCCCTGCGGCGGGCATGAAGGGCAACGCGCCGCATGGGCGGCGCGTTGCGGGGGGCTTCGGCGCGTCTCAGGCCCGCTTGAGATCCGGGTAGCGCACGTGCTCCACGAGCTCCTGGGTCTCCTTCTTCGGCTGGCCGGTGAGCAGGCTCACGATGATGATCACCGCGAAGCCGACCGGCACGCCGAACAGTCCGGCCGAGATCGGCTGGATGGCCCACCACAGCTCGATCGGGCTGGTCACGCCGAACACGCTGCGCATCCACGGCTGGGTGGTGGCCATGTAGTAGAAGGTCACGCCCAGGCCGGCCAGCATGCCCAGCGAGGCGCCCCATCGGTTGGCGCGTTTCCAGAAGATGCCGAGCACCAGCGCCGGGAAGAAGGCCGCCGCCGCAAAGGAGAAGGCGGCCGACACGAGGAACAGGATGTCCGCCGGCTTCTGCGCCGCCACCGCCGCCGCGCACAGCGCCACCACCAGCAGCAGCGCCTTGGACAGCGCGACGCGGCGCGAGGTGGGCGCGTTCGGGTCGATCATCTTGTAGTACAGGTCGTGCGACAGCGCGTTGGCGATGGTCAGCAGCAGGCCGTCGGCCGTCGACAGCGCCGCCGCCAGGCCGCCGGCCGCCACCATGCCGGAGATCACGTAGGGCAGGCCGCCGATCTCGGGCGTGGCGAGCACGATGATGTCGCCGCCGATCTTCATCTCGCTGAGCTGGAAGATGCCGTCCTTGTTGACGTCCGACACGGACAGCAGCGACGGGTCGACCCTTGCCCAGTTCGCGATCCAGGCCGGCAGCTCGTTGAAGGGCGTTCCCACCAGCACGTTGAAGACCTCGAACTTCACCAGCACCGCGAGCGCCGGCGCCGTGAAGTACAGCAGGAAGATGAAGAACAGCGACCAGGTCACCGATTGGCGCGCCTCCCGCACGGAGGGCGTGGTGTAGTAGCGCATCAGGATGTGCGGCAGCGCGGCCGTCCCCACCATCAGGCAGAAGACCAGCGCGAGGAAATTGCGCCTCGATTCGTCGAAGGCCTTCTGCGCGGCGGCGTCGCCGTTCGGATCGCCCGCATAGATCTGCGCATGGTTCGGCATGCCGGCCAGCGGCCTGGCCTGCGCCTCGTTGGACGCCTTCGCGGCGGTCCAGGCCTTCCGGGCCGCGGCTTCGTCCTTGGGTACGGCCGCCAGCTCCTTCGCGGCTGCATCGATCTCGGCTGCCGGCGCATTGGCGGCCCGGAGATCGGCCAGCTTCTTCTCGGCCGCCGCCCGCTCCGTGGCGAGCGAGCCGGGCAGCGCCTTCAGCTTGGCATCGAACTCGGCGGCCCGGGCCTTGAAGATGGCAGCGACCTCCAGCTCCTTCGGATCGGCGCGCAGTTCGTCGCCGCGCTTGGAGACCTTCTCCAGCTGGTAGCCGTACACCGCCTGCGGGATCGGCACGCCGGTCTGCTTCACCGACAGCCAGATCACCGGGATCAGGTAGGCAATGATCAGGATGATGTACTGGGCGACCTGCGTCCAGGTGACCGCGCGCATCCCGCCCAGGAAGGAGCACACCAGGATGCCGGCCAGCCCGACGAAGATCCCGACCTCGAAGGCCAGCCCCGACAGCCGCGCGGTGATCAAGCCTACGCCGTAGATCTGCGCCACCACATAGGTGAAGGAGCACAGGATCGCCGCCACGATGCCGATGAAGCGCGGCAGGTTGCCTTCGTAGCGTGCGCCCAGGAAGTCGGGAATCGTGAACTGTCCGAACTTGCGCAGGTAGGGCGCCAGCAGCAGCGCCACCAGGCAGTAGCCCCCGGTCCAGCCCACGATGAAGGCCAGCCCGCTGTAGCCCGTGAGGTAGAGCGTGCCGGCCATGCCGATGAAGGAGGCGGCGCTCATCCAGTCGGCCCCCGTGGCCATGCCGTTGTAGATCGCCGGCACCCGCCTCCCGGCCACGTAGTACTCCGACGCGTCGGTGGTGCGGCTCATGATGCCGATGCCGGCATACAGCGCCACCGTCGCGAACAGGAAGATGAAGCCGATCCAGTTTCTCGGCAGGCCTGCCTGCTCGAGGACCCCCAGCACGATGATGAAGGCGATGAAGCCGCCGGTGTACCAGCCGTACACCTTGTTGAGCTGCTTCTTGAACGCGCGGCGTTCCGCGCCGCTGGGGCCTTCGCCGTGTTCGAAGCTGATGTCGGCCATGTCAGACCTCCTCGGCGACGCCGTGTTCCTGATCCAGGCGCTCCATGTAGCGCGCATAGAACCAGATGATGAGGATATAGACGATCAGCGCACCCTGGGCCGCGACCCAGAAGCTGAACGGCCAGCCGAAGAAGGTGAAGCTCAGGTCGCGCGCGAAGTAACCGATGACGAAGGTCACGAAAAACCAGACCCCCAGCAGGATGGCTGTGATCCGCAGGTTCTTCCGCCAGTAGTCGCGCTGTGTTTCCGTCAATTCCATCGCATGTCTCCTTGTTGGCTCTCGTTCGTTCGCAGGGCCATGCGACCCGGCGGTCCCTGCGGTGCTGCCTCGTGGGCAGCCCCACATTTCACGACGCGAGACCGGTCTCGCGTTCCAGTTGAGCGGCGATCCTGGGCTCGAAGCCCTGGAGATGTCGGATGATCTTGCGAGCCTCTTCGGGCTGGCGGCGGTCCATGTGCACGCGAGCCAGCTGATACCAGCCGTAGGGGCTCATGGGCTGCAGTTCGGTGTTGCGGCGCAGCGCCTCGACGGCCTCGTCGTGGCGGCCCTGGCGGATCAGCGCCAGGCCCAGGCCGTACCAGGCACGGTCCAGTTTGGCGTCGAGCGCCAGGGCCCTGCGGAATGCGGCCTCTGCCTGCTGCGCCTGGTCGTTCTCCGCGAGCATGAAAGCCAGGTTGAACCAGGCACCGGCGCTGTGTTCGGGATGGGTGTCCACCAGGCGCCTCGCGTCCTCGATGGCCGCGTCCCGGCGGCCGAGCTGCGCGCGCAGGTAGCTTCGGCTCGACAGCGCGTAGGCGTCGCCGGGCCAGCGCGCCAGCATCGCACCGAAGACCGCCTCGGCCGATGCCGATCGGCCCAGCAGCAGCAAGGCCATGGCACGCAGCTTGTGGCGCCAGTAGCTCATCGGCATGCCTGCACTCCTATTTGCAGACACAGGTTGATCTTCACGATGGTGGACACCAGCCACACCGACAGCAGCGCCAGGAACGCGGCCAAGGGGATGTGCCGGTCGAGCACGAAGCGGGGCGTGATCAGGCGCACGGCCTTGACGACGGGGTTCGTCAGGATCTGGAGCAGGCGGTAGAAGAAATTGCTCTCGCGCCTGGGTCCGGCCAGCAGTCCGAGCACCCATTGGCCGGCCATCGCGAGCAGGGCAATCTCGGCGATCAGCTTGACGGAAGTCGCGACCAGCAGCACGTCACCTCCAGGTTCAGCGCAGTGCACCCGATTCTTGCAGGGTAGCTTACTAATTTCTTACGAATTCACCTGTTCGCCAGCGATCGCGCTCGGTGCTTACCCTCTGTTGCGCCGCAGCAGCGTCAGAAGGGGAGGATGATTCCGGACGCAGCCTCACCCGAAGGAAGGTCGATGAACGCCGCACGGACCATTCGCCGCCTTGGCTTTCGCAAGTGGTACGAACGCGAGCTGCTCGAGAGCCATGCGCATCTCGTCCTGTTGCTCTTGAGCACCCTCGGCCTCCTGGGGAGCATGGAGGTCTACAGCCTGCAGCTGCCGATCGGAGCGCAGCTGGACGTGCTGGCCTGTGCCGTGGCGAGCGCGGTCATCGGCGTGTGGTCGCTGCGGCGCTACCTGTACCTGCTCGCCCATGCCGAATTCGTGGCCGACCAGGCAGTGTGCCGTGGCTGCGAGACCTATGCGAAATGGGAGATCCAGGAGGGCGCGGAAGAACCTGCCGGAGAGCGCCTGCACGTGCGTTGCCGGCGCTGCGGGCATACCTGGCTGATCGAGCCCTGAACGCGGCCGCGGCTCAGAGCTCGGCGCCCTCCACCAGAAAACGCACGCGCCGCACGCCCTGCCATTCGTCCGCATCCAGCCGGAAGGCGAGGACGACGCGCGGCGGCAGCGGCTCGGTGTGGCCGAACCAGATGCCGTCCACCGGCTGACCCTTGTGCCTGAGCTTGAGCGCCAGGTGCTTTTCGCCCACCAGCCGCTGCGAAATGACCTCCACCTCCTCGCTGAAGGTCGGCGGCGCGAAGCCCTGGCCCCAGACCTCGCGGTGCAGCGTGTCCACCAGGTCGACGCGCAGGTACTCGGGCGCGAGCGGGCCGTCGGTGTCCAGGCGGCGCATCAGCGCGGCCGCATCGAGCCACTCGGCGGCGACCTGCGCGAGCGCGCGCTCGAAGGTCTCGAAGTGCTCCCGGGCCACGGTGCAGCCCGCCGCCATCGCATGGCCGCCGAAGCGCAGCAGCACGCCCGGATGGCGCTTGGCCACGAGGTCCAGCGCGTCGCGCAGGTGGAAGCCGGGGATCGAGCGGCCCGAGCCCTTGAGCTCGCGTTCCTTGCCCGGCGCGCCGCTGGCGGCGAAGACGAAGGTGGGGCGGTGGTAACGGTCCTTGATGCGCGAGGCCACGATGCCGACCACGCCTTCGTGGAACTCGGCATCGAAGACGCTGATCGCTGCGCGCTGCGCCTCGCTGCCGTCTACGGCGAACAGCGACTCGGCCAGCAGCAGCGCCTGTTCGCGCATGCCGCCCTCGATGTCGCGCCGCTCGCGGTTGATGCCGTCCAGCAGGCGCGCCAGCTCCTCGGCGCGAGCGCTGTCGTCGGTCGTCAGGCACTCGATGCCCAGCGTCATGTCGGCCAGGCGCCCGGCCGCGTTGATGCGCGGCCCCAGCGCAAAGCCGAAGTCGAAGGTGGTCGCCGCCGCCGCATTGCGGCCCGCGGCCTTGAAGAGCGCGGCCAGGCCGACGGGCATGGCGCCCGCGCGAATGCGGCGCAGGCCCTGCGCGACGAGGCGGCGGTTGTTGGCATCGAGCCTCACCACGTCGGCCACGGTGCCGAGCGCGACCAGCGGCAGCAGGGCATCGAGCTTCGGCTGCGTGGCCAAATCGAACACGCCGCGCGCGCGCAGCTCCGAACGCAGCGCCAGCAGCACATAGAACATCACGCCGACGCCGGCGATGCTCTTGCTGTCGAAGCCGCAGTCGGGTTGGTTCGGATTCACCAGCACATCGGCGGCCGGCAGCGCCGGGCCGGGCAGGTGGTGGTCGGTCACCAGCACCGTGAGCCCGCGTGCCTTGGCGGCGGCCACGCCCTCGACGCTGGCGATGCCGTTGTCCACCGTGATCAGCACGTCGGCGCCGGTCGCGGCCACGCGCTCGGCAATCGGCGGCGTCAGGCCGTAGCCGTCGATCACGCGGTCGGGCACCAGGTAGCTCACATGCCGGGCGCCCAGCAGGCGCAACCCGCGCAAGGCCACGGCGCAGGCGGTGGCGCCGTCGCAGTCGTAGTCGGCGACGATGCACAGGCGCTTGTCGTCGCGGATCGCATCGGCCAGCAATACCGCGGCCTCGCGCGCGCCGTGCAGGCCATCGGGCGCGAGCAGGCGCGCCAGGCCGTCGTCCAGCTCTTCGCGGGTCTGCACGCCGCGCGCGGCGTAGAGGCGGGCCAGCAGTGGATGAACGCCGGCCTGCTCCAGCGCCCAGGCGCTGCGCGGCGGGATGGCGCGCGTCACGATCTTCATCACAGCGCCTCCAGCACGCCCGGCGCGCTGGCGCGCTGGAACAGGGACCGGGCCCAGTGCGCGAGGCCGCGTTGCTGCACGCCGAAGCTTTGTGCGCCGCGGTCGCCACACAACGTGAGCGTGACCTCGGCGCCCGCGTTGCAGGCCGCCAGCAGTTCGGCGACCGGTCCCTCGTCGAGCGCGGCCCAGGCTTGCGCCCAGGCCGCGCCGTCGTCGCGCAAGGCCGCTTCGCGCAGGCCATCGGCCACCCGCGGCCCGGTTTCCGTCAACGCGGCATCGGCGGGCAGCCGCCCCGTGCCGCTGAGCCAGAAGGAATTGATCGGCGGCTCGCCGCGCGCGGTGCGCTCGTCGTTGACGCGCTCGGTGTAGAGCAGCATCTGCATCTCGTTCTGCAGCCGCCGCAGCAGCCGAGCGCCGTCGGACAGCGGCGACCATTGGGCGATGGGGTGCCCGACCGCGCGGTCGATGGAGGCTGTGGCCAGGCCGTCGAACATGCGTCCCCGCGCCAGCCAGCGGTTCGGCGTGCCCGAGGCATGCAGCGCGATGCCATCCTCCTCGAAGTAGGGCCTGACGATCGCCAGCAGGGCTGCCGCCTCGGCCGCGTCGATGCGGATCGCGCCCGGGTCGCCGAGCACCACGTCGTCGATGCCCACCTGCCAGTGGCACAGGGTGGCCATGCCCCAGCTGCCGTCCTCGCCGGCGACATCGAGCCCGGCGCGGCGGGCTTCCAGCGCGGCCCAGGGGATCTGCCCGTCGGGTGCCGAGATGCCGAGCGCCGCGGCCAGGGCGCGTTCGTGCGGAGGGGAGAGGGTGCTTTCGTCCTGCAGGTCTTCGTGCACGAGGGCGAGGCGGGAGAGCAGGCTTTCCAGCTGGGGCAGCCGCAGGCTGCGCATCGCCTCGCGGCAGGCCGGCGTGCCGCGGCCGGCGAAGGGGATCAGGAGATGGGAGGCAGAGGGCGGCACGGGCATGGGCCTATTGTCCGGGATGCCACAATTCCAGTCCTATGCCTCTCCCCTACGAACTGCAACTCGGCTGGCGCTACACGCGCGCGGGCCGGGCGACGCGGCGCAACGGCTTCATCTCCTTCATCTCCGGCGTCTCCATGCTCGGCATTGCGCTGGGCGTGGCGGCGCTGATCATCGTGCTTTCGGTGATGAACGGCTTCCAGAAGGAGGTGACCGACCGCATGCTCGGCGTGATCTCGCACATCGAGATCTTCTCGCGCGACGGCCAGGCGCTCGCCGACATCGACGCCATCGCAGAGGCGGCGCGCAAGAACCCCAACGTGGTGGGCGTCGCACCCTTCATCGCCGCGCAGGCGCTGATCGCGCGCGGCGAGGACATGAAGGGCACGCTGGTGCGCGGTATCGAACCGTCCCTGGAGCCGCAGGTGACCGACATCTCCACCACGGCGCAGAAGGGCGCACTGGCCAAGCTGGTGCCGGGCGAGTTCGGCATCGTGCTGGGCATCGAGCTGGCCCGCTCGCTCTTCGTGCAGGTGGGCGACCAGGTCACGCTGATCGCGCCGGGCGGGCAGGTCACGCCGGCCGGCGTGGTGCCGCGCCTGAAGCAGTTCACCGTGGTCGGCACCTTCGACTCGGGCCACTACGAGTACGACTCGGCATTGGCGATGATCCACGAGCAGGATGCGGCGCGCGTGTTCCGGCTCGAGGGGCCGAGCGGCCTGCGGCTCAAGCTCAAGGACCTGCACCGCGCACGCGAGGTGGCGGACGAGCTGGCCGTCACGCTGCCCGGCGAGTTCCTGATCCGCGACTGGACGCGCCAGAACAGGACCTGGTTCGCCGCGGTGCAGGTCGAGAAACGCATGATGTTCATCATCCTCACGCTGATCGTCGCGGTCGCGGCCTTCAACCTGGTGTCGACGCTGGTGATGACGGTGACCGACAAGCGCGCCGACATCGCGATCCTGCGCACGCTGGGCTCGAGCCCGAAAAGCATCATGAGCATCTTCGTGGTGCAGGGCGCGATGGTGGGCGTGATCGGCACGTTGGGCGGTCTGCTGCTGGGCCTGGGCATCGCCTACAACATCGACGTGATCGTGCCGGCGCTGGAGCGGCTCTTCAATGCTCGCTTCCTCCCGCAGGACATCTACCTCATCAGCAAGATGCCCAGCGACCCGCAGCGCGGCGACATCCTGCCGATCGCGCTGATTTCGCTGGCGCTGTCCTTCGTGGCCACGCTGTACCCGAGCTGGCGCGCGAGCCGCGTCAATCCGGCGGAGGCGCTGCGCTATGAATAAGGCCCCCATGCTCGGCACTGGCGTGTCCTCGCTGCCCCCCGAGGGGGCGGCCATCGGCTTGGGGCGGCCCGGCGCCGACCGGCAAACCGCCGCACTGGACACCGACGTCGCCCCGCTGCGTGCCGAAGAGGCCGTTGCCGGCTCCGAGCGGCCGGTCGTGCTGCAGGTAAGGGGCTTGACCAAGCGATTCCACGAGGGTCGCATCGACCTCACCGTGCTGCACGGAGTCGACCTCGACGTGCGCGCCGGCGAAACGCTGGCGATCGTCGGCGCCTCGGGCTCCGGCAAGAGCACGCTGCTGCACCTGATGGGCGGGCTCGATGCGCCCACCGCCGGCAGCGTGGAACTGCACGGCAAGAACATCGCGCACGCGGACGCGGCCGAGCAGGGCCGGCTGCGCAACGCGCACCTGGGCTTCGTCTACCAGTTCCACCATCTGCTGCCCGAGTTCAGCGCGCTCGACAACGTGGCGATGCCGCTGAAGATCCGCCGCACGCCGCCGCGGCAGGCCGCCGAGGCTGCGGCCGCAATGCTGGCCGCCGTGGGGCTGGCCGAGCGGGTTCATCACCGTCCGGCCGAGCTCTCCGGCGGCGAGCGCCAGCGCGTGGCGATCGCCCGCGCGCTGGTGACGCAGCCCGATTGCGTGCTGGCCGACGAGCCCACCGGCAACCTCGACCGCAACACCGCCGACGGCGTGTTCGCGCTGATGCTGAAGCTCGCGCACGAGCGCCGCACCGCATTCGTCGTGGTCACGCACGACGAAGGGCTGGCCAAGCGCTGCGACCGCGTATTGCGGCTGGCGACCGGGCGGCTGGGCAACGGTCAGTAGCGCGTAGCAAGCTGGCGAGCGAGGGATTCACGCGCCCTGCCGGCCGCTGCGGCATCCACGCGATCCGCCAGCACCTGGGTGAGCTGGTCGAGTTGTGCGGCGGTGAGGCCCACGTTCATGCTGATGCGCATGTGGGCTTGGAGCTGGGATTCGGCGCCCGGAAGCGCCGACAGCATGCCGACGGTCGCCAGCTCGCGGCTGGGCCAGTCGAGGTTGTCCCGCTCGAACACGTCGCCGAAGAGGTGCGTCTTCAGGTACTCGTCGATGGCCGGCGCGAAATCGAACAATGCGCCCTTGACCGGCCCACCGGCGAGCTTGGTCTGGTTGGCCGTGCCGGCTGCAAGCAGTGCGTCGCCCTTCGGGATGGGGCGCGAGGGCATCTTGCCCTGCTCGTCCTGGACACCGCGCTGCTTGCGGGCATCCACGACCTTCATCAGTTCGCCCAGGGCATTGAGGCTGCGCGGGAATCCGGCATAGGCATACACCTGCACCAGGATCTCCTTCGCTTCGTTGACGGTGAGACCCGCATCGAGCCCCTGTTCGAGCGCCGTGTTCAGACGGGCGATGTCGCCGGCCGCTGCGAACGACGCGATGGGGATGATCGATTGTTGGCGCGACGAAAGCGTCTGGGATGCTGTGCGCGTGGTGCTCATGTTCGTGGACTCCCGGGACTCGGCGCCGGCATGACACGGCGCCGCGGCGAGGCACAGGGCCAAGCCCAGGGCGAGCGCGGCGGTCTTGCAATGCCTAGCGTTGGTTGTATTGCTCATCGGTGACTTTCTCCATCCATTCGACGTTCCTGCCGTTCACGGTGCCGGTGACGGCCAGGTGAACCAGTGCCGTGAAGGGTGCGGCGCCGTGCCAATGCTTGACGCCGGGAGGGCACCAGACGTCATCGCCGGGGCGGATTTCCTGCACGGGCTTGCCCCACTCCTGGGTCAAGCCGACGCCGGACTGGACCACCAGCCGTTGTCCCGCCGGGTGCGTGTGCCACGCGGAGCGGGCGCCGGGCTCGAAGGTCACCAGGCCGCCGGAGGCGTTGAGGGTTTCGGTGGCGGGCCAGACCGGGTCCACCCGAACGCGACCGGTGAAGTATTCGGCAGGGCCGGCTGCTGAGGGTTGAGTGCCGGCCCTCGCGATCTGTTGAGTGGCTGCCGGGGCCGGCGCGGATTCGGCGCCTGCACCGATGGAATTCAGCGCCGCAAGGTAGAGCGCGGCCTTCAAAGGTCGGATGCACATGGTGGTCGACTCCTGGTCGTTGATGTGGAAGAAGTGCGGGGTCGCTGCATCGAGCGACAGGGGATGCATGAACTTTATGGACCCTGCGGCTGATTGAGAAGAGCGCAGAATCGGGATGCTTATGTGAACCGGGCTCACCAATTCACCAATGCCAAAAGAGAATCTGAATGACCTCCAGGCGTTCGTCGTCGTGGCGCGCGAACGCAGCTTCACCCGCGCCGCCGCCCAGATGGGCGTGTCGCGCTCGGCGCTCAGTCACTCGATGCTGGCGCTGGAGGCCCGCCTGGGCGTGCGCCTGCTGACCCGGACCACGCGCAGCGTTTCAGTGACGGACGCGGGCGCCCGGCTCCTCAATACGCTGGCACCCCGGTTGCAGGACATCGAGCGCGAGCTCGAATCCCTTACCGCGATGCGTGACAAACCGGCCGGCACGGTTCGCATCACCGCGCATGACCATGCCATCGCGACCGTGTTGTGGCCCAGGCTGTTGCCCCTTCTCAATCAGTATGCGGACATCGAGGTGGAGTTCAGCGTCGACTACGCCTTCACCGACATCGCGGCCGAAAGGTTCGATGCCGGCGTGCGAGTGGGAAACCGCGTCGACAAGGACATGGTGGCGGTTCCGATCGCGCCAGCGCTGAGGATGGCGGTCGCGGCCTCTCCGGAATACCTCGCCGGCAAGTCGATCCCGGTGAAGCCCGGGGACCTGACGGCTCACCGCTGCGTGAACTTGCGGCTTCCGACGCATGGCGGCCTGTACGCATGGGATTTCGAGAAAGGAAACAAGGAGGTCAGCGTGCGGGTGCGAGGCCAGACGGTGTTCAACAACACGTTCCTGATGCTGCGCGCCGCACTGGACGGCATGGGCTTCGCCTACGTGCCTTTCGACATCATGGACGAGCACATCAGGGAGGGGCGGCTGGTTCCGGTTCTGCAGGACTGGTGGCCGACCTTCCCGGGTTACCACCTCTACTACGCCAACCGCCGCCAGCTTGCCCCGGCGCTCGCCTTGGTCATCGAAGCCTTGAGGTACCGGGCGCCGCCGCCGAAGCGAACCGTGACCGGGAAGCGATAAATGGCGATTACCAATCACACGAGTATTTTCAATATACCCGTTTAGTGGGTAAAATCGCAGATATCCGTTCGATGGGTAAAAGCACCATGCGCCAGGTCCTCTCCACGCCCTCCCAGCTCGGCCCGCTCCTGAAGTCGGGTCGCCGCGCGGCCGGCCTGTCGCAAGCCGAGCTGGCACGGCGGATGGGCATCAGCCAGAGCCGCATCTCGCACATGGAACTCCACCCCGAGTCGCTGAGCTTGGAGCAACTGCTTGCGCTTTTCGGCCTGCTCGGCATGGAGCTGATCGTCCAATCCAGATCCGACGCGCTCCCGGCGCAGGAGTGGTAGGCATGGGCCGGAGATCGCATTCGCAGGTCCTGTCGATCTGGGCCAACGGCGAGCGGGTAGGTGCCTGGCGGCTCCCTGCGCGCGGCGAGCCAGAGCTCGTCTATGACCCTGCATGGATGGCTTCGCCGGCGGGACGCCCCCTGTCCCTGTCGCTTCCGCTCGCGGCGAGAGGGCTCAAGGGCCAGGTGGTCAACAGCTATTTCGACAACCTGCTGCCTGACAGCCGCGCCATTCGCGAGCGCCTCGCCACGCGTTTCGGGACGGCATCCACCGACGCCTTCGCGCTGCTGCGTGCCGTCGGACGCGATTGCGTGGGCGCCATCCAGCTGCTCGATGAAGACGAAGCGCCCTCGGAGCTCCGGAAGATCTCAGGCACGCCGATGTCCGTTGACGAGGTCGAGGCCTTGCTCCGCCAGACCGTGACGCCGGGTCGCCTCGGCGGCTTGCCGGGGGAAGAAGACGTGCTGCGCATCTCGCTCGCAGGCGCGCAGGAGAAGACCGCGCTCCTGTGGCATGACGGGCAGTGGATGCGACCGCACGGCGCAACACCGACGACGCACATCCTCAAGCTGCCGCTGGGGCTCGTGGGGCATCGGCAGGCGGACTTCAGCACCTCCGTGGAGAACGAATGGCTCTGCCTGAACATCCTGCAGGCGTATGGGCTGCCGGTTCCGCGCTGCGCCATCCTTGTCTTCGGGGCGCAGAAAGTCCTGGCCGTCGAGCGCTTCGACCGGCAACTGCATTCCTCGAGAAGCTGGCTCATGCGCTTGCCGCAGGAAGACTTCTGCCAGGCGCTCGGCGTGCCTTCGCATCTGAAGTACGAAGCCGACGGCGGGCCCGGCGTGCTGGACCTTGCCAGGATCCTGCGCCAGTCGGTCAGCGCGCGCGAGGACCTGCGCACCTTGCTCGCCGCGCAGCTGATCTTCTGGATGCTGGCCGCACCCGACGGCCACGCCAAGAACTTCAGCATCCACCTGTTGCCTGAAGGGCGCTTCAGGCTCACGCCGCTTTACGACGTCATGTCCATCTGGCCGGTGGAGGGTGCGGGGCCCAACCAGTTCTCGCGCCATGACACCACGCTGGCGATGGCCATGATCGGGAAGAACAAGCACTACCGAAGGTCGACCGTCCGCAGGCGGCATTTCAATGCCACTGCGCGCCTGTGCGGCTATGGCACCGACGCCGAGGACATCGTCGGCTTCCTGCTCGACAGCACGCCCGGCGTCATCGCGCGCATGGAGGCGCAGCTGCCGACCGGCTTTCCGGCGAAGGTGGCGCAGCCCATCCTGCGGGGGCTCGCGGCGTCTGCGGCGGCGCTGGAGGCGATGCCCAGGGAGTAGCGGCCACGCAGGCTTGATCGCAAGGCTTCGCCGCCGGCCGCTCGGCCGAGCCTGGGCCGATTCCTGCAGACGGATCCGATCGGCTACAAGGACGACGTGAACCTGTATGCCTACGTGGGCAACAACCCGGCGAACAGGATTGACCCTTCCGGGTTGAAAGCCAGCGACGCAGCAGCGCTAGCTGCTGGCGTTGGAGGAGCGTTATTTGGCGTCTAGGAGAGAGTTAATCTTTATGGTGCCACCGGGGGTCCGCCTAATGAGTGGACTGTGAAGATTCGAAAGGTGCCATCATGATAGAAGCAGCAAAGCACTGCGGAGAGGCTCATTGGCTTTGTGCGGCAGATCTGAGTCCGCCCGGCGGTTAAAGAACCCCGTAGATTGACCACGGCTGAACGGTAGCAAGCAATCCAGCTACAGAAACAGCCCCGGATCCACCATCGCCCGATTCAACATCACCGACCAATGCAAATGCGGCCCCGTCACGCGACCAGTGGCCCCGACCGCGCAGAAGCGCTCACCAGCCTTCACCAAATCCCCCACCTTCACATCGATCGCGCTCAGGTGGCAGTACATCGTGAGCAGCCCCCCGCCGTGATCGAGCCAGACAGTGCCGCCATTGAAGAAATAGTCGCCGGTGTCGATCACCCGTCCCCCCATCGGCGCCTTCACCGGCGTGCCCGTGGCAGCCGCGATGTCCATCCCGCTGTGCGGATTGCGCTTCTCGCCGTTGAACACGCGCCGCAGGCCGAAGGAGCTGGAGCGCCGCCCCGGCACCGGGACCTGCATGCGCAGCTCGCCTTGCGGCAGGGGCTCGCTGAAGGTCGCCATCACGCCCTGCAGGTGGGTGCGCTCGCGCTCGTAGCGCGCCATGTCCTCGGCCGAGAGATCGACCTGGCCCGGCGCGACCTTGAGCTGCTGCTCGCGGTAGCGCTTGGGCGCGATGACGTAGGGCAGCTCGCGGGTGCCGCCGTCCTCGCGCAGGACGCGGATGCGAGCCTCGCCCGGCTGCGCGGACAGGGGGATGCCCACCAGCGCGCTCCATTCGATGACATCGCCCACCACCAGCAGCGGCACGTCATCCCCGGTGCGTGCCTGCGGCCGGCGGGCGGCGGGCCCCAGCGAAAGCCGGGCCACGCCCCCGGGGACATGCAGGTCGCGGGGCCACACCGCCGCTTCCTGGGCCGAGCGGGCGGCGGGCAGAACCACCAGCCCGAGTGCACCCAGCAGGGCATCGCGGCGCTTCAGGTGCATGGGCTCAGGCCTTGGGTTTGTAGGCCACCACGTCGATCTCGACCTTGGCGTCGACCATCAACCGCGCCTCGGTGGTCGAGCGTGCCGGGAAGTTGCCGTTGAAGTAGCCCATGTAGACGCGGTTGAAGGCACCGAAGTCGCGCGCATCGTGCAGCCATACGGTGGTCTTGCACACGTCGTCGAGCGTGGCGCCGGCCAGCGCCAGTGCCGACTTGATGTTGTCCATGACCTGGCGGGTCTGCGCCTCGATGCCGCCGGCCACGATCTCGCCCTTGGCGTCGGCGGGCACCTGGCCCGATACATAGACGAAGTCGCCCGCGCGCACGGCCGGCGACAGAGGGCGGACCTGGCGGTCCGACGCGTTGGGCGAGACGCCGAGGTATTCGAGGGGCATGGGAACTCCTGGGTAAAAAAGTTGGCGGATGCATCGGCTACGACCGAGGCGGTTGAAATTATATTTCAGCAAAAAGAGGTAAACATCGGGTTTGTACGCATGTATTGGCCTGTTTGTTGCTTCAAAGTCTGGCTTAAGAGAAAGTTTTTTTCATTTCATCGACCTCGAAGGAGTTCCACATGCAAACCCCCGGATGCCGAAGCGACCAGCCAGCCGTCTCGAAGCGCAGTCTCCTCGGCGCGTGCCTGCTGGCCCTCGCCGGCGTGGCCGCGATGCCGCAGGCGCAAGCGCAGGGCACGCGCAACTTCGCGACGCTGGCGATGGTGGCCGAGCCCCAGACGCTGGACCCGATGGCCTCCACCGCGGACCTGGTCGGCACCATCATGCAGCATGTGTACGAGCCGCTCTACACCTTCGATGCCAAATGGAACGTGGTGCCGATGCTGGCCGAGGGCATGCCGAAGATCTCGGCCGACGGCAAGACCTACGCCATCGCGATCCGCAAGGGCGTGATGCTGCACAACGGCCGCGAGCTGGACGCCGACGATGTGGTCGCCAGCCTGCAGCGCTGGATGGAGCAGTCGCCCCGCGGCAAGGCGGTGGGCAAGGAGATCGAGAGCCTCAAGGCCAAGGGGCCGCTCGCGGTCGAGGTGGTGCTGAAGCAGCCCTATGCGCCGCTGCTGGCCCAGTTCGCGCTGCCGAGCGGCATGGCCGCGATCATGGCCAAGGACTCGATCGCGCAGCCGCTGAAGGATTTCGTCGGGACCGGCCCCTACAAGTTCAAGGAGCGTCGTCCCGACCAGTACGTGCTGCTCACGAAGTTCGACAAGTACAGCGCGCGCAAGGAGGCCCCGAGCGGCTACGGCGGCAAGCGCGAGGCGGCCATCGAGGAACTGCGCTTCGTGCCGGTGCCCAACGCCAACACCCGCGTCGAAGGAGCGCTCGCCGGCCAGTACGACTTTGCCGACCTGCTGCCCACCGAGGCGCTGGCGCGGCTGGAGAAAGCCGCGGGCAAGACGGTGCCGATCATGACGCCGGCCTTCGGCTTCCCCTACCTCGTCTTCAACACCAAGGAAGGCGTGATGGCGAGCCAGCCGGTGCGCCAGGCGGTGCAGGTGGCGCTGGGCGAGGGCGAGATGCTGGCCGCCGGCTTCGGCGACACGCGCTTCTTCGTGGCCGAGGGCAACCACTTCCCCAAGGGCTCGCCCTTCTACGCGACCGGCGGCACCGAGCTCTACAACCAGCGCAACGCGCCGAAGGCGAAAGAGGCGGCGGCCAAGGCCGGCTACAAGGGCGACCCGATCCGCGTGCTGACCAGCCGCCAGTACGACTTCCACTACAACATGGCGCTCCTGATGGCCGAGCAGCTCAAGCGCGCCGGCTTCAAGGTCGACCTCAACGTGGTCGATTGGGCGACCCTGGTGCAGCGGCGCAACGACCCGAAGCTGTGGGACATCTACGTCACCCATTCCGGCCAGTTTCCCGAGCCCATGCTCTCGCCGCCGCAGTTGGGCGACGGCGCGCCGGGTTGGTGGGACTCGCCGGCCAAGAAGGCTGCGCTCGGCGCCTTCAACGTCGAGAGCGACCCCGTCAAGCGCGGCGCGCTGTGGGGCAAGGTGCAGCAGGTGGTGTACGACGAGGTGCCCTACGTCAACGTCGGCAAGTTCAACGGCCTTTCGGCCAAGAGCCCGGCGCTGGACAACTACCAGCCGATGACCTGGCCCTTCTTCTGGAATGCAAGGATCAAATAGGCCAGCGCGGCATCGCCATATGGTTCGCTATCTCTCCTCTCGCCTGGCCGGCATGCTGGTCGTGCTGGCCATCGTCGCGGTGCTGGTCTTCATCCTGACGCGCGCCGCCTCGGGCGATCCGGTCTCGGTGCTGCTGGGCGACCAGGCAACGGCCGCCGACATCGCCCGTGTGCAGAAGGAATACGGGCTCGACAAGCCGTTGCCGGTGCAGTTCGGCTACTGGCTGCGCGAGGTGCTGACGGGCAACCTGGGCCAGTCGATCTTCCTGCAGCGCCCGGTCACTCAAGCGCTGATGGAGCGCGCCGAGCCGACCACGCTGCTGGCATTGATGGCGGTGGCCATCGCGGCGCTGATCGGGCTGCCCTGCGGCATCGTCTCGGCAGTGTTTCGCGGGCGCATGGTCGACCAGTTCTTCACCGGCATCGCGATGCTGGGCGCCAGCATCCCGAGCTTCTGGCTGGGCATCGTGCTGATCCAGTTCTTCGCAGTGTCGCTCGGCTGGTTCCCGGTCTCGGGCTATGGCGCACCCGGCGCGCCGCTGGCCGAGCGCCTGCATGCGCTGGTGCTGCCGGCCACGGTGCTGGGCCTGCTCAATTCGGCGCTGATCATCCGCTTCACGCGTGCTTCGATGCTCGACGTGCTGGGCGAGGACTACGTGCGCACCGCGCGCTCCAAGGGCCTGTCGGAGAGCACGGTGGTGCTGAAGCACGCGCTTCGCAATGCGCTGGTGCCGATCGTCACCGTGCTGGGCCTGACCATCGCGCTGATGATCGGCGGCGCCGTCGTCACCGAAACCGTGTTCGGCCTGCCGGGCGTGGGCAACCTGGTGGTGAACGCGGTGCTGCGGCGCGACTACCCGGTGATCCAGGGAGCCCTGCTCGTGATCGCCGCCATCTACGTGCTCATCAACTTCTCGATCGACCTGCTGTATGCGGTGGTCGATCCGCGCGTGAAGATCTGAGGCTGCCATTCATGCAACTCCCACGAACGCTCCGCCAGCTGATGCATCGCCGCATCGTGATGGCCTCTGCCCTGGTGCTGCTGGTGATCGCGGTGCTCGCACTCGGCGCGCCCTGGTTCGCCTCGGCCGATCCCAACGACACGGCCGTGCTCGACCGGCTCAAGCCGCCCAGCGCCATGCACCTGCTGGGCACCGACGAGCTGGGGCGCGACATGTATGCGCGCATCGTGCACGGCGCGCGCTACTCGCTCGCCATCGCGGCGCTCACCGCGTTGGGCTCGGTCATCGCGGGCACCGCACTGGGCCTGGTGGCCGGCTTCTTCCGACGGCTCGACGCGCCGCTGATGCGCGTGGTGGACGCGATGATGTCCTTCCCCGACATCCTGCTGGCGATCGCGCTGGTCGCGATCCTCGGGCCCTCGCTGGTCAACGTGGTGCTGGCGCTGGTGCTGGTCTACACCCCGCGCGTGGCGCGGGTGGTGCGTGCCTCCACGCTGGTGGTGCGCGAGCTGCTCTTCGTCGAGGCGGTGCGCGCCTTGGGCGTGCGCACCTCCCGCATCCTGTGGCGCCACATCCTGCCCAACCTGATGTCGCCGATCCTGGTGCAGGTGTCCTTCATCTTCGCCTACGCGATCCTGGCGGAGGCGGGGCTCTCCTTCCTCGGCGTCGGCGTGCCGCCCGAGATCCCGACCTGGGGCACCATGGTCGCGGGCAGCCAGCAGTATGCGGACCGGGCCTTCTGGGTCGTGCTGTTCCCGGGGCTGGCGATCATCTTCACAGCGCTGTCGCTGCAACTTCTGGGCGACGGCGTGCGTGACCTGCTCGACCCCAAGCTCAAGAAGGCGGCCTAGATGAAAGCGTTCACGTCGGGGCGGGATCACGCCGGCGGGGTGCTCTGCTCCGCGAATGTCCCCCGGCGCGGCCTAGGGCCGCAAGCCTCCTCCTTTATTTCGCTGCGCAGAGCACCCCACCGGCGTGATCCGTCACGGCCGTGGTCCATCGGCCCGCACGACGCGGCGTGTCCCGTGCCGAGGGCAGGGGGTGTCCCCCGCAGCGAAATAAAGGAGGAGGCGAAGCCGGGGGACATTCGCGGAGGGGGACACCCCCTGTCCTCGGCACGCGCCCCGACCGCAAAACCTCCATCGCGACCGCGCAGCGGAGCCATTGAATGACGACCCCCACCCCCCGCCTGACGGTCGACAGCCTGAGCACCAGCTTCCCCACGGAAGACGGCCTGGTCCGCTCGGTGGCCGACGTGAGCTTTTCGATCCAGCCCGGCAAGACCACCGCGCTGGTCGGCGAATCCGGCTCCGGCAAGTCGGTCACCAGCCTGACGCTGATGCGCCTGTTGCCCAAGACGGCCGATGCGCAGGTGTCGGGCCAGACCGCCTTCGTCACCCGCGACGGCCGCACGGTCGACCTGCTCGCCTTGCCCGAGCGCGAGATGCGCCAGTTGCGCGGCAACGAGCTGTCGATGATCTTCCAGGAGCCGATGACCAGCCTCAACCCGGTCTTCACCATCGGCGAGCAGATCGCCGAGAGCGTGCGCCTGCACAAGGGCCTGGACCGCAAGGCCGCGCTGGCGCATGCGCTGCGCATGCTGGAGCTGGTCGAGATTCCGGCGGCGCCTCGGCGCCTTCACGAGTACCCGCACCAGCTCTCGGGCGGGATGCGCCAGCGCGTGATGATCGCGCTGGCCATGGCCTGCGATCCGACGCTGCTGATCGCCGACGAGCCGACCACCGCGCTCGACGTCACCATCCAGGCCCAGATCCTCGAGCTGATGCGCAAGCTGCAGGCCGAGACCGGCATGAGCATCCTGTTCATCACCCACAACCTCGGCGTCGTGGCTCACCACGCGGACGACGTCGTCGTGATGTATGCCGGCCGCGTGGTCGAGCGCGCGCCGGTGCGGCCGTTGTTCGCAGCGCCGGAGCATCCCTATACGCAGGGCCTGCTCGCCTGCCTGCCCGGCAAGGCGCAGGCGCGCGGGGAGGGGCGGCCCAGGCGGCTGTTCGCGATCCGCGGCCAGGTCTCCAGCCCGCTGGCACCACCGCCGGGCTGCGCCTTCGAGCCGCGCTGCGACCTCGCGATCGAGGCCTGCAGGAGCGCGATGCCGCCGCTGGTCGAGACGCAGGAAAGCCGGCAGGCGCGCTGCATCCGCGTGCCCACGGCCCAGCCCCTGGCGGAGGCCGCATGATGAACGCTGCCGCCGTCCCCCTGATCGAGGTCCGAGGCCTCAAGAAATACTTCGGCTCCGGCGAGCGCCCGGTGCGCGCCGTCGACGACGTGTCCTTCGCCATCCACGCGGGCGAGACCCTGGGCCTGGTCGGCGAATCCGGCTCCGGCAAGAGCACCATCGGCCGCACCCTGCTGCGCCTGGTCGAGCGCACCGAAGGCGAGGTGCTCTACCGCGGCGACGACATCGGCCGGCTTGCCGCCGGCGCGCTGCGGCGGCTGCGCAGCAAGCTGCAGATCATCTTCCAGGACCCGTATGCCAGCCTCAACCCGAAGATGCGCATCAGCGCCATCCTGGGCGAGGCGCTGTCCACCCACGGCCTGGCCAAGGGGCGCGGCGAGCGCGAGCGACGCATCGCCGAGCTGCTGGAAACCGTCGGCCTGCGGGCCGAGCACGCCAGCCGCTTCCCGCACGAGTTCTCGGGCGGCCAGCGCCAGCGCATCGGCGTGGCGCGCGCGCTGGCGGTCGAGCCCGAGTTCATCGTGGCCGACGAGCCGCTGTCGGCGCTGGACGTCTCGATCCAGGCGCAGGTGATCAACCTGCTGGCCGACCTGCGAGAGCGCCTGTCGCTGACCATGCTTTTCATCTCGCACGACCTGGACGTGGTGGAATACCTGTGCGACCGCGTGGTCGTGCTGTACCTGGGCAAGGTGATGGAAGTGGCCGAGACCCGCGAGCTTTTCGAGCGACCGCAGCACCCCTACACCCGGGCGCTGCTGGCCGCGAGCCCCAAGCCCGATCCGCTGTTGCCCAACGAGCGCGTGGCGCTCAAGGGCGACATCCCGAGCCCGATGTCGCCGCCTTCGGGCTGCGTGTTCCGCACGCGCTGCCCGCATGCCATCGAGGCCTGCGCGCGGACCGTGCCGCCGCTCGATGAACTGTCGCCGGGCCATTTCTCCGCCTGCATCCGCAAGGACCTGATCTCATGACCACCACCACTGACGACGCGCTTTTCGACCCGCTCTTCGACACCCGCTTCAAGGGCTACCCGCGCACCCAGCCGCCGATGCGCCGCAGCGAGGTCGGCCGGGCCGGTTGGCATGTGCTGGCCGGCGACCTGCCGCTGCCGCTGGCCGTGCTCAAGCGCGAGGCGCTGGAGCACAACCTGGCCTGGATGCAGGCACGCGTGCGGCAATGGGGCATCGACCTCGCGCCGCACGGCAAGACCACCATGTCGCCGCAGCTGTTCCGCCGCCAGCTCGATGCCGGCGCCTGGGGGTTGACCTTCGCGACCGTCACGCAACTCGCGGTGGGTGTCGCGGCCGGCGCACGCCGCACGCTGATCGCCAACCAGGTGGTGAACGACGAGGACCTGGCCGGCATCCAGCTGCTGCTGCACGAGCACACGGATCTGCGGGTCGTGTTCCTGGTCGATTCGCTGGCACAGCTCGCGCTCATCGAAGCGTGGCGCGAGCGCCATCACGAGAGCCTGCCCTTCGAAGTGATGCTGGAGATCGGCGTCGAGGGCGGACGCACCGGCTGCCGCAAGCAGGAAGAGGCCATCGCGCTGGCCAACGCCCTGCACCGGAGCCCTGCCGTGCGCCTGGTGGGCATCGAGTGCTACGAGGGCCTGGCCGCCACCGGCGAGACCGGCGCCGACACCGGGTACGCCGATGCGCTGATGGACCGTGTCGAGTCCGTGGCGCGCCACTGCGATGTGCGGGGCCTGTTCGAAGGCGACGAGGTGATCGTCTCGGCCGGCGGCTCGGCCATCTTCGATCTTGTGGCCGGCCGCCTGAAGCCGGCGCTCAAGGGCAGCGTGCGCGGTATCCTGCGCTCGGGCTGCTACGTCACGCACGACCACGGCTTCTACAAGCGGATGCTCCGCGCCGTGGACCAGCGGCTGGGATGCGACTGTGGCGAAAGCCTGCGCCCCGCGATGGAAGTCTGGGCGATGGTGCAGTCGCGCCCCGAGCCCGGGCTTGCGATCCTCGCGGTGGGCAAGCGCGACATCTCCTTCGACCTCTCGCTGCCCGTGCCCATCGCTCGCGCCGCGCGCGGCAGCCTGGTGCCCGAGGGCGTGCCCGCCGACTGGAAGATCACCGGCCTGAACGACCAGCACGCCTACCTGCGCTGGGACGATGCCGCCTCGCCGCAGGCGCCCGTGGTCGGCGACCGCATTGGCCTCGGCATCTCGCACCCCTGCACCACCTTCGACAAGTGGCACTGGATGCCGGTGGTGGAGGAGGACTATCGCGTGAGCGACGCGGTGTCGATGCATTTCTGATGGCCATGACCCACTCCCTGCTGCAGAAGGTCGCCGCTGCGCGCGAGGGCGCGCCGGCCACGCGTCGCGCCATCCTGGACCTGATCCTGGAGGACCCGGACCGCGTGCTCCAGGAAAGCTTCGAAACCTTGGCCGAGCGCTCGCGCAGTTCGGTGCCCACCATCATGCGCACCTGCCGCGACCTCGGCTTCGCCGGCCTGCGTGAGTTCAAGCTCGCGCTGGCGCAGGAACTGGCACTGGGCGGCTCGCCGCTGCACCGGCGCGTCAACATCGCCGACACGGCCGACGAGGTGGTGGGCAAGATCGCGCGCAGTGCCGCGGCTTCGGTCTCGGGCGTGCGCAATCAACTCGACATGGCCGTGCTCGACGGCGCGGTCGGCGCCATTGCCGCAGCGCCGCACGTGGACCTGTTCGGGGCAGGCGCCACCTCCTGGTTCATGGCCAACGACCTGCAGGCGCGCCTGTTCCGCCTCGGCCTCTCGGCCAATGCCTGGGCCGACTACCACCTGCAGCAGGTGGCGGGCGCGGCCCAGCGTCCGGGCGGCGTGGTGATTGCGATCTCGCACGTGGGCGGCATGCCCTCGCTGCTGGACGCGGTGGACATCGCGCGCGGGCAGGGCGCGAAGGTGGTGGCGCTCACGCGGCCCGGCACTGCGCTGGCGGCGCGGGCCGACTTCCTGCTCGGCCTCTCGGTGCCCGACGACGCGGTGATGCACGTGGGCATCGATGCCTACCTCACGCACCTCACGGTGATCGAGATCCTGACCGTGCTCGTCGCGCAGCGCCGCGGCGAACCGGCTGTTCAACGCCTTCAACGCGCGCGCGAAGCCTTCCAGCGCCACGGCATCGATGCCACCACGCATCCGCTGCAGAGCTGGGATGGCGGAGGGATCAAGCATGGCTGAGAGCGGCCACGGCAGCGCCACCCTGCTCGAAGCCGGCCTGATCGTCGACGGCTCCGGCGGCCCGAGCTGGCCGGGCGACGTGCTGCTGCTCGGCGACCGGATCGCGGCAATGGGCGAGGGCCTGCGCAAGCGCCTGCCTGAAGGGATCGCCGCCGATGCGCTCGACGTGCTCGACTGCCGCACCAAGGTGATCGCCCCCGGCTTCATCGACGCCCACACGCACGACGACGCGATCGTGCTGCGCGACCCGCTCAACCTGCCGAAGATCTCGCAGGGCATCACCACCGTGGTCACGGGCAACTGCGGCATCTCGCTCGCGCCGTACCGCACGGCGCAGGCACAGCCGCCGCTCACGCTGCTGGGCCTCGATTCCTTCCGGCACGCCACCATGGCCGACTACCGCGCGGCGGTCGAAGCGGCGCAGCCGGCGCTCAACGTCGCGGCGCTGGTCGGCCATACGACGCTGCGCTTCGCCACGATGGACGCGCTCGACCGCGCGGCCACCGAGGACGAGCGCGCGCGCATGGGCGCGCTGCTCGAGGCCTGCATGCTGGAGGGCGCGCACGGCCTGTCCTCGGGCCTCTTCTACGAGCAGGCCTTCGCCGCGCCGGCCGAGGAGGTGACGGGCCTGGCGCGCATCGTCGCGCGCCACGGCGGCGTCTACGCCACGCACCTGCGCAGCGAGATGGAGCGCATCATCGAGGCGATCCACGAGGCCGGCGACACCGCCTTCGGCGCGGGCGCGCCGCTGGTGATCTCGCATCACAAATGCGCCGGCCCCGCCAACTGGGGCCGCACGCAGGAGACGCTGCCGCTGGTCGATGCGCTGGCCGAACGCCAGGACATCGCGCTCGACGTCTATCCCTACGTGGCCGGCTCCACCGTGCTGCGCGAGGATCTGGTCGACGGCATCATCGACATCCTCATCACCTGGTCCGATCCGCATCCCGGCGTGACCGGCCGCATGCTGGCCGACATCGCGCGCGAATGGGGCGTGGACCAGAAGGAGGCCTGCAGGCGCCTCCAGCCCGGCGGCGCCTGCTACTTCCAGATGAAGGAGGAGGACGTGGAGCGCGTGATCGCCCACCCGCGCGCGATGATCGGCAGCGACGGCCTGCCGCACGACCGCCATCCGCATCCGCGCCTGTGGGGCGCCTTCCCGCGCGTGTTCGCGCGCTACTGGCGCGAGCGCCAGCTGTTCACGCTGGAGCAGGCGGTGCACAAGATGACCGGCATGACCGCGCGCAACCTGCGCATCGCGGACCGCGGGCTGCTGCGCGTGGGCGCGATGGCCGACGTGGTGGTGTTCGACCCGCGCACCATCGCCGACACCGCTACCTACGACCGGCCGAAGAGCGCCAGCGTGGGCATCGAGCGGGTGTTCGTGAACGGTGCGTGTGCGTTCGTCGGCGGCGAGCAGGAGCCTGCCGTGCGGACGAGGGCGGGGCGGATGCTGACGCGCGGGTGAGTGCAGGACCGCCCTGGAGGGGCGTCTTCGGACGGCTATGCTCGCGTCGCATGCGGCTCCTCGACGCTCCATCCGGCTTGCCATGGCGCCTTCCGGCCGCGGCAGCGCTTGCTGCCGCGCTGCTTTCTCTTGCAGCTCCGGCCGGAGCTGCCTGCCAGGCCACGGGCCTGCACATCGCACCCAGCCCGCGCGCCTTGGCCATGGCGGCCGTGGCCCGCCGCGAGCACGAGGCTTTCGGCGGCCAGACCTTCGATGCCGAAGGCCGGCTCACCCAGGCCGGCTATTCCGAAGCCGAGGACACACGCGGCTCGCCGGGTGCGATGGCATCGTGGGAGCGGGTGATGGGCTATTGGCGTGCTGTGGATCCGCAGGACGCCGCGCTGCCCTCTCAAGTGCGCTTCGGCGCGCTGCGCCCCGCCTCCCGTGAGTTGCTGATGCAGGCCCTGAACCGGGCCACGGCAGCGTACCTGCAGGGCCTCGGCATTGACCCGGCGCTGGGCCTCGAACCCCATGACCTGCAGGCGGTGCAGACCGCCGTCGACCGCGTGGCCGTGATCGACACGCCCTGGTCCGCCGCTTTCGTCAGCTGGCTTGCGCGCCAGGCCGGGCTCAGGCCCGACGAGTTCGTGTTCTCGGAAGCGCATGCCGACTATGCGGGCGCCGCGTGGCAAGCGCGCGCCGACGAGGCGCAGGGCCGCGCTAGCCCTTTCGCACTTCGCGCCTGCGATCTCGCGCGCACGCCGCCGCGCATCGGCGACCTGGTCTGCCACGCGCGCAGCGGCGATGAAGGGCTCGCGGACTTCGAGGGCCTCGGCCGCATCCTGGCCACGCGCCGCACCGGCGGCACTGCATTGCCCATGCATTGCGACGTGGTGGTGAGCGTGGATGCCAAAGGCTTCGACGCGATCGGCGGCAACGTGCTGCAGTCCGTCACACTGCGCCGCCTTGCCTTCGCACCCGGCACCCGATCGCTCGACCCGAGCTACCGTGGCTGCGAGGCCGGCACGCCGGCCTGCGTCGATCGTCACATGAGTCGACAGCCCTGGTCCTTGCTGCTCCAATGGCGTTGACGCGAGCGGCGTGCGGCGATCAGCCGCGCGTCATCGTGCGCGACAGTGTGGCCTGCGGCAGATAGGCGCCAGCCTCCCTCAATCGCTCGACCAGCACCTGTGTATCGAGATCGCAAGCCGGCTGCCCCGTCGCGATCGACTGGGCCGCTGCCGTCCCGGCCGCCTGTCCCATCATGTAGGCCGCCGATTGCGCGCGGATCGAGCCGTGCACCTTGGTGTCGCTCGAATGGCAGCGCCCCGCGACCCACAGGTTGTCGGAGCCGCGCGGCACCAGGATGCTGTAGGGGATGCCCACGCTGCCACCGCGGCCCAGGTTGTCCTTGCCATGAAAGTCCTTCAGGAAGCGCTCGTATTCCGCCTTCGAGGTGTCGGTCGGATGCACGTCGGTCGGGCGGTTGTACACCGCGATCTGGTCCGCGAACTGGCGGCGGTTGCGGAAGTCCTCGATGCCGAGCTCGAACTCGCCGACGATGCGGCGCGAGTCGCGCACGCCCATCACGGGCGCAGTGGCCAGGAGCTCCAGGTCCTCGCAGCCAGGCACGTACTTGCGATAGAACTCCAGGTATTCCACCGCGAGCTTGCGGCCGAAAACCATGCCGTCGGAGAGGCTGCGGTTGGAAAGCGGGTTCAGGTTGAACACATGGCCGGCATTCAGCGTCGCGGTGCGCTCGCCGATCTTGTTCATGCCGGGCATGAAGCGGTCCTCCTGCGTGAAGTGGCCGTCGGCGATGGCCTGGGCGAGCAGCTCGGTCTTGGTGTGGTTCTTGACCTCGTCGATCCCGCGCCAGTCGCTGCCATAGGCCGGATGGTCCCAGTGCATGCCGCCGAGCAGCGAGCACAGCGTGCTCGGCGCCACTGTTTCGGTGTCGCGCAGCACCACCTTGCATTCGGCGCCCGCGAGCGCGGCGAGCGCGGCGTCGCCGGTCGCGTCGACGAAGGTTCTTGCGCGCACATAGCGCAGGCCCTCCACGTTGCTCAGGACCACGCCGTTGACGCGCCGCCCGCCGGTGTCGGCCTCGATCACGCGCGTGAAGAAGCGCAGCTCCACGCCGGCAGACACGGCGAAGTCGTCGAGGATGCGCTTCAGGTGCTCGGGCTTGAACGGGACCCAGCGGTTGAGCTGCGCGTGCAGGAACTCGGGCACCACGTGCGGGCCGAAGGCCTTCTGTGCCCACATGGTTTCGAGCAGCTCCTTCATGAAGCCGCCGACCAGCATGCGCTCGCCGTCGGACACCGGCCCGAAGGACGCGACCAGGCCCGAGGTGCCCATGCCGCCCAGGCAGCCGGTCGCTTCGACCAGCAGGGTCTTGAGGCCCAGCCGCGCGCCGCACACGGCTGCCGCGGTGCCCGCCGGGCCACCGCCTGCCACCACGAGGTCGTAACTGTCGCCGGCCGGGATCCGGCGCGTGAAGTCATAGGTGTCGTCGTTCATGGGTGATGTCAGTTGGTGGGTGCGCCGAGCGGCTTGGTGACTGCGGCGAAGCGCCGGATCTCGCTCTGGATGAAGGCCTTGAATTCGTCCGGCCCCTGCGGCGAGACCTCCACGCCCATCTCGGCCATGGCCTTGGCAACCTCGGGCATCGCAAGCACCGCGACGATGTCGTCGGCGAGCCGCTGCGCGATCTCGCGCGGCACGCCGGCCGGTGCCGCGAAGCCGGCCCAGTTGACGGCCTCGTACCCCGGCAGGGTCTCGGCGATGGCGGGCCAGTCGGGATAGAGCGGGCTGCGCTTCGTGCTGGTCACGCCGAGCACCTTGAGCTGGCCATTCTTGACGAAGGTCTCGGCCGAGCTCGCGACCGAGAAGCCCATCGGGATCTGCCCGCCCACGATCTCGGTGTACATCTTGGCCGCGCCGTTGTAGGGCACGTGCTGCAGCTGGATGCCGGCCATGTGGTTGAGCATCTCGCCGGCAAGATGCGCGGAGGTGCCGATGCCGTTGGAGCCGAACGAGAGCCTTCCGGGCTGCTTCTTCGCCAACGCGATCAGCTCGCGGATGTCGTTGGCCGGGAAGTCGGCCGCCGCGACCAGCGCCACCGTGTAGTAGCCCACGCGCGCGATCGGCTGCAGGTCTTTCACGCTGTCGTAGGGCAGGTCCTTGCGCTGCACGGCGTTGATGCTCAGCGAGCTGCCGAGCAGGCCCAGCGTGTGGCCGTCGGGCGCCGCGCGTGCGGTTGCTTGAGTGCCGATCACCACGCCGCCGCCGGGCTTGTTCTCGATGATGACCGACTGCTTCCAGCGTGCTTCCAGCCGTTCGCCGAGCACGCGGGCGAGCCGATCGGCCGCGCCGCCGGGGGGCTGGGGCAGGTAGATGCGCACGGGCTTGCTCGGGAACCCCTGTGCGCGCAGCGAAGGGACCACGGCCATCAGGGCCGCGGCCTGCAGCAGGCGGCGGCGCGCGGGGCCGATGTTCGTCTCGGTCATGGCTTGTCTCCATCTCGTGTCTCTCCCCGCTGCGGGGGGGAGTCATGCGTATTGTTCGGCGCACTCCGACGGCGGGCAAATGAAAAGACATGCCCATGCCTTAACCTTCGGTTATGAACCTGCGTCACATGGAGGTCTTCCGCGCCGTCATGCTCACGGGCAGCGTGGCCGGGGCGGCCGAGCTGCTGCACGTTTCGCAGCCGGCGGTGAGCAAGCTGCTCGCGCATGCGGCGCGCCAGAGCGGGTTGACCCTGTTCGAGCGCGTCAAGGGCCGCCTCGTGCCCACGCCCGAAGCGCAGCAGCTACACGCCGAGATCGAGAACCTGTGGCGCGGCGTCGAGCGTGTGCGCGACGTCTCGCGAACACTGGCCCGACCCGAGACCGGCACGCTGCGCCTGGCGGTCTCGGCCAGCCTGGCCTCACACCTCGCGCCGCGCGCGGTGGCCCTGCTGTACGAGCGCTTTCCGCTGCTCAAGAGCCGCATCGAAGTGCTGGTGTCGCCCATCATGGTCGATGCGCTGCTCGATCATTCAGCCGATCTCGCGATCGGCCTCTTGCCCAACGAGCATCCGAATCTGGTGACCGTCAAGAGCTACGCCTGTGGCCTGGCGTGCGTGATGCGCGAGGACCATCCGCTGGCCTCGAAGGCCATGGTCACGCCTTCCGACCTGCGCGGCCAGCGCGTGATCACCTCGCCCGCCGGCACGCCGTACGGCCAGAGCCTGCACCGCGCCTACGGCAAGGCGGCCCCGCAATTGCGCCTCGACATCGAGGTGCGCTCTTCCACCACCGCCTGCTGGTTCGCCCAGGCCGGCGCCGGCATCGCCGTCATCGATCGCGCCGCCGTGGCAGGCCAGTCATTCACCGGTCTTGCGGTGCGGCCCTTCAAGAGCAGCGAACGGCTGGAGGTCCGCATCATCCGCAACCGCTACCGGCCGATGTCGGTGGTGCAGGGAGCCTTCTGCGAGGCGTTCAACCGCGTGTGGGACGAGGCGCTCAAGGCGCCTCCACCGCCGCGAATTCAGCGCTGAATCTGAAAACGCCCCCACGACTGCGATGCCGTCGCAGTCACCGCGTCAGGCCGCGATCGAATAGCCGCCGTCGACGGGTATCGCCGTGCCCGTCACGAAATCGGAGGCCGGGCTCGCGAGGAAGACCGCGATGCCCGCCAGGTCCTCCGGCGCGCCCCAGCGCCCGGCGGGCGTGCGCGCGTTCACGCGCTCCTCGAGGCCCTGCACCTGGGCGCGCGCGCCGTCGGTCAGCTCGGTGCGGATCCAGCCCGGCAGCACGGCGTTGACCTGGATGTTGTCGGGTGCCCAGGAGGCGGCCATGGCGCGCGTCAGCTGCACGATGCCGCCCTTGCTCGCCCCGTAGGCCGGCGCATAGGGCGCGCCGAAGATCGACATCATCGAGCCGATGTTGATGATCTTGCCGCCCCCGGCCTTCTTGAGATGCGGGTAGGCCGCGCGGCAGCACAGGAAGGCGCTGGTGAGATTCGTGTCCATCACCTGGCGCCATTCGGACAGCGCGAGCTGGTCCACCGGCTTGCGCACGGTGGTGCCTGCGTTGTTGACCAGGATGTCGAGCCGGCCGCAGCGCTCGGCCGCTTCGTCGACGAGGCGCTGTACCGATGCCTCGTCGCTCACGTCGGCAGCCAGCGCGAAGCTGTCGCTGCCCAGGGCGCGCAAGGCTTCGACGGCGGCGGCGGATTTTTCCGCGTTGCGCGCAGCGATCACGACGCGGGCGCCAGCCTGTGCCAAACCCCGGGCCATGCCCAGGCCGATACCGCCGTTGCCGCCGGTGACGAGCGCTGTCTTGTCTTTGAGATCGAACATGCGGCGAGTGTCGCCCAGTTAGGGCATTCGCGCAGAGCGTGCAAAACACCGACACGGCAGTCCTGAAGGGAAGCCGTTGCTCCTGCATTCCCTTGACGAGTTGCACTGATATTCATCGTGAGAGATCTGCCGCGTGAGCGGTGCGTCGAAATACTTTCGATACCAACGATGCGCGCCCGGGCGAACGGCAGCGTTGACGCATTCATTCTGGTTTTTTGTCGTAGGAACTCGGCGCCAGCTCGAATGATTTCTAGCATTTGCCGCGCGCCGAATTCCCTCATGAGCTGAGGCGTGAAGCTTCCAACGTCAACCCGAGACCCTCGCCCATGAACAGAATGCACCGCAGCCTTTGGAACCCCGCGCTCAACGCCTGGGTGGCTGCTCCCGAAAACACCCATGCGCGCGGCAAGCGCAGCCGCTCACGCACCGTGGCCGGAGCAGCCCTCCTCGTGCTCAGTGCTGTGGCAGCTTCTGCCGCACAGGCACAGGAGTTCGGCTCGAGTGGTGGTGATGGCGGCTGTAGGCAAAACGATGGGCGTTGCGTCATCGGCGGCGGATCAGGCGGCAGGGCGACCGACCCGGACGTGGTCTCGGCCCCAACCTTCGCCCCGACTCCGCCCACGGGGAGCGATGGCGTATTCGACATCGGCAACATCACCACCACGGGCACCACCATTCGCAGCTTGGCCGGCAGTGGCTCCGTGGTCCTCGGCAGCCGGACGTTGACGCTGTCCGACGCCGCCGGCACCTTCAGCGGCATCATCAGCGGGACGGGGAGCGTCGCGCTGACCGACGGCACTCAGGTGCTGCAGGGTGCCAACAGCCCGCACAGCGAGGGGCGCCTGAGCGGCCTGCAAGCCGGCACCGACCTGTGGACCAATGCCAATTGGCGTGCCGGCCTCTACGTCGGCCAGCTCGACGGCGACATGCAGGTCAAGGGCTTCGCCCGCGGCATCGCCAACCTGGCCGTCGGCAGCAACGACCTGCGCAGCCAGTACCTGGGTGGCTATGCCACCTACACCGATACCAGCGGCTTCTACGTCGACGGTGTCCTGCAGGCCGGGCGCCATCGCTACGAGGTCAAGCCCCAGACCAGCCTGCGCACCAAGGGCAAGGCCAGCAGCCTGAGCGCCTCGCTGGAGCTGGGCCAGTCCTTCGCGCTGGGGGAGGGCTGGCAGATCCAGCCGCAGGCGCAGCTGGTGCACCAGCGCCTGGACCTCGACGACGTGGACATCGCTGGCGCGCGTGCGCCAGGACCGCGACAGCACCTGGCTCGCCCGCGTGGGCGTGCGCGTCAAGGGCGACATCGCAACGAGCGCAGGCCGGCTGCAGCCCTATGCGCGGGCGAACCTGTACCGTGCCTCGGGCGGCAACGATGTCGCCCGCTTCGTCAACCCCGCGGCCAGCACCGCCATCGCGAACAGCAGGGGCGGCACCTCGACGGAGGTGGCCGCGGGCGCCACGCTGTCACTGAGCGAATCGACCAGCCTCTACGGCGAAGTCGGCAAGCTGTGGGCATCAGGCGGAGCCACCCGCGTGAATTCTTGGCTCGATGCTTCGGCCGGGCTGCGGGTGCGGTGGTAAGCGCGAAAAGCACAGAGCACTGAGCCCGCAGGACAGGGGCCTGGCGGCGATGAAAACGGCGCGAGCAGCATTGCACTCGCGTCGCGCCGCAAACAAAGCAAAGCGCACGATGGCAAGCAACCGTGCAGCGCTTGCCTACAAGATGCGGTTGAACCAGAGCAGCGAGAGCCCCGCCGACAGCAGCGCCAGCACGGCGGCACCGAGCGCGAACAGGGCCGAGATCTCTGTTTCCTTCTTCTCGACCGTGAGCCGCGAGCTCAGCGTGTTATAGACCTTGGTGAGGTCGGCCGCGGTGCCCGCATAGTAGTACTCGGCCTGGGTCTTGTTGGCGATGGCCTTGAGCGTTTCCTCGTCGAGGCGCACGCGCATCGACCAGCCTTCGAAGCCGATGGTCTCGCCGTCCACGGTGCCGATGCCGACCGTGTAGACACGCACGCCGCGCTCGGCCGCGACCTTGGCCGCGTCGAGCGGGTCGACGCCGGTGGTGCGCTGGCCGTCGGTCAGCATGATGATGGCCGCCGAGGTGTACGAGCCCGGCGGAACGGGCGTGAACTCCTTGGGCGGCGGCTTGCCGGCCTGGTCGAGCGGGACGCCACGCGCGCGGTTGTTGTTGCTGGCCTGCGGACCGAAGTTCGCGATGTCGATGCCGGCATCGGGGAACAGCGTGGCCAGCGAGACGACGATCGCGTTGCCGGTGGCGGTGGCGCGCTGCAGCTGGAAAGAATCGATCGCCTGGACCAGGTCCTCGCGGTTGGTCGTGGGCAGCTGCGCGACATTGGCGCTGCCCGCGAAGGCGACGATGCCGACCTTCACGTGGCGCGGCAGGTCCTTCAGGAAGGCCTTGGCCGCTTCCTGCGCAGCCACCAGCCGGTTGGGCTGGACGTCGGCTGCGCGCATGCTGCCCGACACGTCCATCGCGAGGATGATGGTCTGCTGGTTGGAGGGCAGCACCACCACCGCCATCGGCCGCGCGGCGGCGATCAGCATCGCGACCATCGCGAGCAGGAACAGGAAGGGCGGGATGTGACGCCGCACGCTCTGGCGCACGCCCATCGCCTCGCGCACGATCGACAGGCTGGCGTAACGCAGCGCC
Source organism: Variovorax stachyos (assembly GCF_051400855.1). Lineage (NCBI taxonomy): Bacteria > Pseudomonadati > Pseudomonadota > Betaproteobacteria > Burkholderiales > Comamonadaceae > Variovorax > Variovorax stachyos. Next base: position 398,750 of record NZ_JBLFFN010000001.1, read on the forward strand.
AGCTTCTTCTTGCGCCGCAACAGCCAGACATAAAGCAGCACCAGCAGGGGCACCGCGGCCAGTAGCCAGAGGAATTGAGGCCAGAGGAAGTTCATGCTGCCACCGCCTTGGGCTGGGACGAGCCGGTGCGCACCCGGCGCTTGCGCATGTCGGCAAAGCGCACGATCGCTTCCACCAGATCGTCGTTGGTTGAGAGTTCGAGCGTGTCGACGCCGACCTTGGCCAGCGTCTCGCGCAAGGTATTTTCGCGCTCGGCGGCAAGGCGGGCAAAGCGCTTGCGGAAACCGGCGTCGTGCGTGTCGACCCAGATCTGCTCGCCGGTCTCGGCGTCGGTGAGCGGAACCAGGCCAAGATCGGGCAGGTCGAGCTCGAGCGGATCGAAGAGGCGAACGGCCACCACCTCGTGGCGCCGCACCAGTTGGGCGAGCGCGCGGTCCCAGCCGGGCTCGCTGAGGAAGTCGGACACCACGAACACCGTCGAGCGGCGCGGCATCAGCACGGCCGCGGACTTGAGCAGCTCGGCCAGGCGGGTCATCCCCTTCTGCCTGGGCTGGTCCTTCTGGGCGGCGCGGCGCTCCATGGCGTGCAGCAGGTGAAGCACGTGGCGCCTGCCGGTGCGTGGCGGAATCACCGCCTCGACGTCGTTGCCGTAGACCAGCGCGCCGACGCGGTTGCCGTGCCGCGTGAGCAGACGCGCGATCACGCCGACGAAGCCGGCCGAGATCTCGCGCTTGGCCTTGCGGCCGGAGCCGAAGTCCACCGAGCGGCTCAGGTCGAGGATGAACCAGGCCGCCATCTCGCGGTCTTCGGTGAACACGCGCACATGCGGCGTCTGCAGGCGGGCGGTGACGTTCCAGTCGATATGGCGCACGTCGTCGTGGTGCTGGTACTCGCGCAGGTCGGCCAGGTCCAGGCCGGTGCCGCGCATCAGCGTGCGGTAGTCGCCCTGCAGCAGGCCGTCGAGCCGGCGGACGACGGTCCACTCGAGCCGGCGCAGCGCGCGCTCGGCGCCGCCGGCCGCGGCCTCGGCAGCCGCGAGCTGTTCGTCGTTGGCCGCTGGGCGTCGGCTAGGCCACCAGCTTTTCATGTTCGAGCGGCTTGGCCGGCGGCGGCACGGCCCGCATGATGCGGTCGATCAGGCCGTCGGGCGTGAGCCCTTCCGAGAGGCCCTCGTAGGACAGTGTCACGCGGTGCCGCAGCACATCGGGGACCAGGGCCGTCATGTCCTCGGGCAGCGCGTAGCTGCGGCCGCGCAACAGCGCCAGTGCGCGCGCGCCCTCGGTCAGGTTGATGCTGGCACGCGGGCTGGCCCCGTAGGTGATGAAGCGGCGCATGTCCTTCAGCCCATGTCGCTCGGGCGTGCGCGTGGCCGACACGAGCTTGACCGCGTACTGGATGAGCGAGGGATCGACATACACCTGCCGCGCCTCGGCCTGCAGCGTTGCGAGCTGCTCGGTGGTTGCTACCGCCATCGCCTCGACCGCCGGGCCGATCACGCGCTCGACGATCACGAACTCTTCCTCGTCGGTCGGGTAGTCGACCAGCACCTTCATCATGAAGCGGTCGACCTGCGCCTCCGGCAACGGGTAGGTGCCCTCGGTCTCGATGGGGTTCTGCGTGGCCATGACCAGGAACGGGCGCGGCACGCGGTGGGTTTCGCCGGCGATCGTGACCTGTCGCTCCTGCATCACTTCGAGCAGCGCACTCTGTACCTTGGCTGGAGCACGGTTGATTTCGTCGGCCAGCAGCAGGTTGGCGAACACCGGGCCGAGCGAGGTGCTGAATTCGCCGGTCTTCTGGTTGTAGATGCGCGTGCCCACCAGGTCGGCCGGCACCAGGTCGGGCGTGAACTGGATGCGCTTGAAGCGGCCGCGCACCGCATCGGCCAGGGTCTTGACGGTGAGGGTCTTGGCCAGGCCCGGCACGCCTTCGACCAGGAGGTGGCCGCCCGCCAGCACCGCGACCATCACGCGTTCCAGGAAGCGGTCCTGGCCGACGACGACGCGCTTGACCTGGTAGAGGATCTGCTCCATCAGCTCGGCCGTGTTGGCGGAAGACGCGGGGGTCGGTTCGGTCTCTGTGCTCATGCGGTGCTTTCTATGTGCGGGGCCAGGAGGAAGAGCGTTTCAAAAGCGCTTCAGAAGCGTTTCAGAAGCGTTTCAGAAAGGCGGCGAACCGGCAGCCGAGGCGGCGTTCTCGATCGGCACAGCAAATCCGATGCCAATGAACGTGCGCTGCTGCGTCGGGTTGAGGATGGCGGTGACGATGCCGAGCACCTCGCCGTTCATGTTGACGAGCGGTCCGCCCGAGTTGCCGGGGTTGGCGGCGGCGTCGAACTGGATCAGGTTGCCCAGCTCCTGCTTGCCTTCGGGCGAGCGGAAGGAGCGCTTGAGGCCCGAGACCACGCCGGCGGAGACCGAGGGACCGATGCCGAAGGGAAAGCCGACGGCGGCCACCTGGTCGCCCGGCTGCAGGTCGGCAGTCGAGCGCATCACGGCCGGGATCAGGTCGTCGGGCAGCTTCTGCGCCTGCAGCACCGCGAGGTCGTTCTCGGGCTGCACGCCGGTGATGACGGCGGGCGCCTCGAGGCCATCGGCAAAGGTGACCTTGATCTTCTCGGCGCCCGCGACCACGTGCAGGTTGGTGAGGATGATGCCCTTGTCGACGATCACCACGCCGGTGCCGACGCCACGCTCCACCTCGCCGGGCGGCTCGTCCGGCTGTGCCTCCGGCGGCTTGCCCTTGGCCAGGTTGCGGCCCTGCTTCTGGGTCTGGGCCTCTGGCGTCTTCTTCTCGGGACCGTAGCCCACCACGCGCACCACGGAGGGGCGGATGATGTCCGCGGCCTTGGCGGCCGGCGAGGGCAGGGTGGCGGTCTGCAGGGTGCGCAGGACGGCGGCGTCGATGTCCTTCTGCGTGTACTGCCGGATGTTCTGGCGCGGCCACAGCGCGACGCTGGTGGCGGCCGATCCGAGGCTGACGGCGAGCAGCAGCGCGAAGCTGCGGCGGCCGGGCTGCCAGCGCCGCTTGGCGGCAGGCGCCGCGGCCGGAGCCGTTGCGTCGCCGGGGGACCCGTCGGGCTGCTGCGGCGTCCCGGCATCTGCCGCGTCATCGAGCGGCGTGCGGGGCGAGCGACTGTAGAAAGCTGGCCTGCGCATCGGGACACCTCCGGCTAAAAAAGTCCACGCGTGAGCAGGCACGGTAGCACGCTTTCCGCGCCTGTGCATGCCTTCGGGCATCATCGGCCGATGGCCGTCTTCGTCGATACCCATTGCCACCTGGATGCGCCGGAGTTCGGCGGCGAGATGCCGGTGGTCCGGGCGCGCGCGGCGCAGCGCAACGTGGCCCTGTGCGTGATTCCGGCCGTGGCGGTCGCCAATTTCGCAAGGGTGCGCGAGCTGGCGCACACGCAGGACGACGCCTACGCGCTGGGCATCCACCCCCTGTGTACCGGCGAGGCGCAGGATGAGCATCTTGCGCAGCTCGATGCGGAACTCACGGCGCGCCGTGAGGACCCGCGCCTCGTCGCGGTGGGCGAGATCGGGCTCGACTTCTTCGTGCCCGGCCTCGATCCAGACAGGCAGGCACACTTCTTTCACACTCAGTTGCAGCTTGCGCGCAAGCACGGGCTGCCGGTGATCATCCATGTGCGCCGCTCGGTGGACCAGGTGCTCAAGCATCTGCGCCAGGTCGCGCCCGATGGGCACTGGCACGGCATCGCCCACGCCTTCAACGGCAGCATTCAGCAGGCGCAGGCCTGCCTCGCGCTCGGCCTCAAGCTGGGCTTCGGCGGCGCGCTGACCTTCGAGCGCGCGCTGCAGCTGCGCCGCCTCGCGACGGAGCTGCCGCTCGAGGCGATCGTGCTCGAGACCGACTCGCCCGACATCCAGCCCCAGTGGCTCTACCGTACGAAGGCGCAGCGCGCAGAGGGCGAGCCCCAGGGCCGCAACGAGCCGGGCGAGCTGCCGCGCATCGCCGCAGTGCTGGCGGGCCTGCGCGGCATCGAACTCGAGACGCTGGCTGAAGCCACCACGCGCAACGCGGTTTCGGCGCTGCCGCGTCTGTCGGCGCTGATCGGCGCGTCAGCGGATCGCCGGCGCAGCGCGTAGGCCGATGGCGCATATGGCGCCAACGGGGTTTCGGGCGCGCTTTTGATGTCATCCTTGGTGTTCGAGTGGCCGTTGCAAGACGGTGGCAAGTTCGTCACTCCAACATCCAAAAGGAGCTTACCCAATGAAGACATCATCGATCCGCATGGTGCCCGCCGCGCTGGCGCTGACACTGGCCTCCGTAGGCCTGTCGGCCGCCGCGCAGACCCAGACTCAGCCGAGCGCACAGCCGAGCACGGTCGAGAAGGTGGAAAACGCCGGCGAGAAGGCTTGGGATGCCACCAAGAGCGGCACCAGGAAGGCGGTGAACGCGACCGAGAGCGGCGCCGAGAAGGCCTGGACAGGCACCAAGAAGACCACCGAGAAGGCTTGGAACGCCACCAAGAGCGGGACCAAGAAGGCCGCGCATGCCACAGAGGAGGTCGCCGGCAAGACCGGCACGGCAGTGAGCAACACGGCGGGTGCCGCTGCCGACAAGACCCGCCAGGTGGGCGACAGGATCGGCGAGAAGATTCCGGGCACGGCCCAGAACGAAGCTGCGAAGAAGCCCTGAACGCCCTGAAGGCCTGACGCGCGATTGCGCAGGCCCAACGAAGAACCCGCCGCCGGCGGGTTTCTTCGTTGTTGCGCTTCTCGTTGTTGCCTACGCCTCGGCCGGCACGGCGGGCGGCGTGATGGTGCGATGCGCGATCGGTGTCTCCGGCGCCGGATAGCCGGCCGCGCCGAAGGTCCTGACGATCGCGCGATGCGTGTCGAAGTACACCTGCCAGTAGTGGTCGGTGTGGGTGTAGGGCCGCACCGCGAGCAGCGGGCCCTCGGGCGTGAACTGCAGGATCTCGACGTCGGGCGGCTGCTCGGTCGAGACATTGGGGATCTTGCGCACCGCGGCCTTCAGCAGCTCGATGGCCTCGTTCACGTCCACGCCGTTGGCCACCTTCGCGGTGGCATCCACGCGGCGCCATTGCAGCTGGCTGAAGTTGGTGATGGTCTCCGAGAGCACCTTGTTGTTGCCCACCGTCGAGACCACATTGTCGGGCGTGACCAGCGTGGTGCCGAACAGGCCGAGCTCCTTCACCGTGCCGTTGGCGCCGCCCACCGTGACGTAGTCGCCGACCTTGTAAGGGCGCAGCACCTGCAGCACGACGCCGGCGGCGAAATGGGTCAGCATGCCGCCCCATGCGGCGCCGATCGCCAGCCCGGCGCCGGCCAGCAGCGCGGCGAACGAGGTGGTGCGCACGCCGAACATGTCCAGGATCGAGAGGATCAGGACGATGTTGAGGAGCACGCCGAGGATCGACACCAGGTAGCGGCTCAGCGTCGCGTCCATGCGCTTGCCGCGCTCCAGTGCCGCTGCCACCAGCCGCTGCGCAAGGCCGATCAGCCAGCGGCCGATCGCCCACACCAGGAGGGCGCCGATGACTTTCAGGCCAAAATCCGCGCCTTGCGTGCTCAGAAAAGTCCAGATCGCTTCCGTGTTCATTTTCTTGTCCTCTGGGATGTCGGTTGACCCGCGAACCGGCCAGTGTCATGGATCGATGTGACAGGCGCGCGGATGACGCAAGCGCCATGCTCGCGGGGCTGGCGCCGATCGTTTCGGAAACTTGCGTGTTGTTGATTCTTGGCAGCTTTCCGAGCGTCCGGTCGATCGCGCAGCGGCAGTATTATGCGCACCCGCAAAATCAGTTCTGGAGAATCTTGCAAGCCATCTGGCCCGACAGCCCGCTGCCCATGGGCCCCGAGAGCTATCAAAAGCGTAGCGAATGGCTGCTCGCGCGCGGCCTCGGCGTGTGGGACGTGTACGCGCGCTGCAGGCGCGAGGGCAGCCTCGATGCGGCGATCCGCGATGCGGTGCCGAACGACATCGCCGGGCTGCGCCTGCCGGCCCTGGCCGCCATCGCGCACAACGGCGGCGAGAGCTTCAGGCATGCGCGGCACACGCGCACGCTCGGCGTGCCGGTCCATCGCCTGCCCTCGTCCAGCCCGGCGCATGCATCCTGGAGCTTCGAACGCAAGGCGGCGGCATGGCGCGAGGTGATCGCGCAGTACCTGCCCGTTCCATGAAGCGCGCCTTGCCCGAGGTCAACTTCTCCGACTTCGGGGACGTGCGCTACCTGCACCTGGGCACCGAATGGGTCCAGGGCTCGATGAAGCTGGACGCGCCCTTCGAGATCGAGCTCGAGTACGTGCAGCGCATGATGGCCTGGCTGCTCTTCGTCGACCCGGCCGAGGTGCCGAAGCGCCACGCCATGCAGCTGGGCCTGGGCGCCGCCAGCCTCACCAAGTTCTGCCGCAAGGCGCTGCGCATGCGCACCACGGCGATCGAACTCAACCCGCAGGTGGTGGCGGCCTGCCGCGGCTGGTTCAAGCTGCCGGCCGACGACGCCAAGCTGCGCGTGGTGGTGGCCGACGCACAGACCGAGATCCGCAAGCCCGCGTGGCAGGGCACGGTCGATGCGCTGCAGGTCGACCTCTACGACCACGAGGCGGCGGCGCCCGTCCTCGACAGCCAGGACTTCTATGCCGACTGCCGCCGGCTGCTGACCGAGGATGGCTGCATGACGGTCAATCTCTTCGGCCGCTCCTCGAGCTACGAGCGCAGCGTCGAGAAGATCGCCGCCGCATTTGGCGAGAAAGCGCTGTGGGCTTTCCGGTCGACGCGCGAAGGCAACACCATCGTGCTGGCTCAGCGCAGCCCGAGCCGTCCCAAGCGGCCCGAGCTTGCCGAGCGCGCCCAAAGCATCCAGACTCGCTGGGGCCTGCCTGCGCCCAAATGGCTGCGGGTGTTCAAACCGATTGCAGACCGATGAGCGTCCTGACCTCTCCCGCCTCCGCTACCTCTGCTCGTCCCGAAGGGCCGCTCAACCTGCGGCAGCTGATCGAGTGGCTCGCGAAGGACCGCGTGATCTCGCCCGAGGAGGCCAAGCGCACGATGACGCGCTGCGGCCAGGCCGAGAGCCGCCAGCCGCCGCTGGTGCGGCTGGCGAATGTCGCGATGACGCGCCAGGGCGATGGCAAGCCGCTCGACCTGGAGATGCTGACCGAATGGCTGGCCGGCCGCGCCGGGCTGGCGTACCTGCGCATCGACCCGTTGCGTGTCGATGTCGGCAAGGTGGCCGACACCATGAGCGCCGCCTACGCCGAGCGCCACAAGGTGCTGCCGGTGCAGGTCACGCCCGCCGAGGTGGTGGTCGCGACCGCCGAGCCCTTTCTCACCGACTGGATCGCCGAGGTGGAGCGGCAGGCCCGCCGTCCGGTGCGGCGCGTGGTCGCGAACCCGACCGATATCCAGCGCTACACGGCCGAGTTCTTTTCGCTGGCTAAGTCGGTGCGCGCGGCGCAGAAGGCCGGCGGCAATGCGGGCGGGGCGAGCTTCGAGCAGCTGGTCGAGCTGGGCAAGAGCAACAAGCAGCTCGACGCCAACGACCAGAGCGTGGTGCAGGTGGTCGACTGGCTGTGGCAGTACGCCTTCGACCAGCGCGCCAGCGACATCCACCTGGAGCCGCGGCGCGACCAGGGCGTGATCCGCTTCCGCATCGACGGCGTGCTGCACCCGGCCTACCAGATGCCGATGGGCGTGATGAACGCGATGGTGTCGCGCATCAAGCTGCTGGGCCGCATGGACGTGGTGGAAAAGAGGCGCCCCCTGGACGGCCGCATCAAGACGCGGAACATGCGCGGCGACGAAGTCGAGATGCGCTTGTCCACGCTGCCCACGGCCTTCGGCGAGAAGATGGTGATGCGCATCTTCGACCCCGACACCGCGGTCAAGGACCTCGATGCGCTGGGCTTCGCGCAGCACGACGCGCAACGCTGGGAGCAGCTAGTGACGCGGCCGCACGGCATCATCCTGGTGACGGGGCCGACCGGTTCCGGCAAGACCACCACGCTCTACTCGACACTCAAGCGGGTGGCGACGGAGGAGGTCAACGTCAGCACCATCGAGGACCCGATCGAGATGATCGAGCCCTCCTTCAACCAGACGCAGGTGCAGCCGCAGCTGGACTTCGGCTTCACCGAGGGCCTGCGCGCGCTGATGCGGCAGGACCCGGACATCATCATGGTGGGCGAGGTCCGCGACCTGGCCACCGCCGAGATGGCGGTGCAGGCCGCGCTCACCGGCCACCTGGTCTTCAGCACCCTGCACACCAACGACGCGCCGAGCGCCATCACGCGGCTGATGGAGCTGGGCGTGCCCAATTACCTGATCAACGCCACGATGCTCGGCGTGCTGGCGCAGCGCCTGGTGCGCACGCTGTGCCCGCACTGCAAGGCGCCCGACGAGAGCGTCACGCGCGAGCAGCTCGGCGCCTTCGTCAAGCCCTGGCAGATCACCGGCTCGGTGCGTGCCTACAAGCCCGTGGGCTGCGTCGATTGCCGCATGACGGGCTACCGCGGCCGCATGGGCCTGTACGAGCTGCTCACCGTGAGCGAGCCTTTCAAGACGCTGGTCGACAAGGAGCCGAACGTGATGGCGCTGCGGCACCAGGCCGTGGCCGACGGCATGCGGCCGCTGCGGCTGGCCGGTGCCCTGCGCGTGGCCGAAGGGCTGACCACGGTCGATGAAGTGCTGAGCGCCACTCCGCCCCTCGAGTAGCGCGACCTGCGCGGCTGTCCCTCCGGAGTAACCCTAGCCTTTCGCTAGGTGGTATCCACATCGATCCTGACCGGGAGCTGACCCCACAATCCGCTGTTCGAAATTTTTCGAGGGGACAGTTCGTGAAAATCAAAAGTCAGAAAGACTTTTTCGCGGGTCTGATGTTCACCATCGTCGGCATTGCCTTCGCATGGGGAGCGACGACCTACAGCGTGGGCACCGGCGCCCGCATGGGACCCGGCTACTTTCCGTTGATGCTCGGCGTCCTGCTCGGCGTCCTGGGGATCATCGTGATCTTCACCTCGCTGACCATCGAGACGGTGGACGGCGAGCCGGTCGGCAAGATCGCCTGGCGTCCGCTGGCCTTCATCATCGGCTCCAACCTGATCTTCGGCATTCTGCTCGGCGGCCTGCCCGGCATCGGCCTGCCGGCCATGGGACTGATCGCCGCCATCTACGCGCTGGTGCTGGTCGCGGGCCTCGCGGGCGAGCGCTACAGCCTCAAAGCAAGCCTGATCCTCGCCACCATCCTGGCGGTGGGCAGCTATGTCGCCTTCGTGGTCCTGCTCAAGCTGCAGTTCCAGGTCTGGCCCACCTTCATCACCGGCTGAGAGCGACTGCCATGGAACTCATCGACAACCTGACCATCGGCTTCACGGCGGCCTTTACGCTGCAGAACCTGATCTACGCTTTCGTCGGCTGCCTGCTGGGCACGCTGATCGGCGTGCTGCCCGGGATCGGCCCGGTCGCCACCATCGCGATGCTGCTGCCGGCCACCTACGCACTGCCGCCGGTGGCTGCGCTGATCATGCTGGCGGGCATTTACTACGGCTCGCAGTACGGCGGCTCCACCACCGCCATCCTGGTCAACCTGCCGGGCGAATCGTCCTCGGTGGTGACCGTGATCGACGGCCACCAGATGGCCAAGCAGGGGAGGGCCGGTCCAGCGCTCGCGGCGGCAGGCCTGGGCTCCTTCTTCGCGGGCTGCGTGGGCACGCTGATCCTGGCCGCCTTCGCGCCCCCGCTGACCGAGCTGGCCTTCAAGTTCGGCCCGGCCGAGTACTTCTCGCTGATGGTGCTGGGCCTGATCGGCGCCGTGGTGCTGGCTTCGGGCTCGCTGCTCAAGGCGATCTGCATGATCGTGCTGGGCCTGCTGATCGGCCTGATCGGCACCGACGTGAACTCCGGCGTCGCGCGCTACAGCTTCGACATTCCGGAGCTGACCGACGGCATCGGCTTCATCGTGATCGCAATGGGCGTGTTCGGCTACGGCGAAATCATCTCCAACCTGTCGCGCCCCGAGGAAGAGCGGAAGATCTACACCGCCGAGGTGCATGGACTCTGGCCGACCAAGGCCGACTTCAAGAACGGCTTTCCCGCCGTGCTGCGCGGCACCACGCTGGGCTCGTGCCTGGGCATCCTGCCCGGTGGCGGTGCGCTGCTGTCCGCCTTCGCGGCGTACACCATGGAGAAAAAGCTGCAGCTGAAGCCGGGCGAAGTGCCCTTCGGCAAGGGCAACATCCGCGGCGTGGCCGGCCCCGAGGCGGCCAACAACGCGGGTGCGCAGACCTCCTTCATCCCGCTGCTGACGCTGGGCATCCCGCCCAACCCGGTCATGGCGTTGATGGTGGGTGCGATGACCATCCACAACATCCAGCCCGGCCCGCAGGTGATGACCAGCAACCCCGAGCTCTTCTGGGGCCTGATCGCCTCGATGTGGATCGGCAACCTGATGCTGATCATCCTGAACCTGCCGCTGATCGGCATCTGGATCAAGCTGCTGTCCATTCCCTACCGCTGGCTCTTCCCGGCCATCGTGCTGTTCTGCGCGATCGGCGTCTACTCGACCAACAACAACACCTTCGATGTCTGGATGGTCGCGATCTTCGGTGTGGTGGGCTACACCTTCATCAAGCTGGGCTGCGAGCCGGCGCCGCTGCTGCTGGGACTGATCCTCGGGCCGATGATGGAAGAGAACCTGCGGCGGGCGCTGCTGTTGTCCCGTGGCGCGTGGAGCGTGTTCGTCACGCGGCCGATCTCGCTCGGGCTGCTGATCGTGGCGGCGATGATGGTGGTGATCGTGCTGCTGCCTGCAGTCAAGTCGAAGCGCGAGGAAGCCTTCGTCGAGCCGGACTGAGCCTCCCGGCTTCTCCAAGCGGCGCCCTCGGGCGCCGTTTTTGTTTTGAACGGCCCCGACCCCAAAGCGTCAGAATCTGAACCATGAAACTGAAGAGATCCACCTTTCTACGTGCCGGCGCTGCGGCGCTGTGCGCGACGGCATGGCCCGCCGCCTTTGCACAGCAGGCCTATCCCAACAAGCCGATCCGCCTCGTCGTGCCTTTCCCGGCCGCCGGCGCGACCGATCTCTTCGCGCGCACCCTGTCGCAGAAGATGGGCGAGAAGCTGGGCACCACGCTGGTCATCGACAACAAGCCGGGCGCCGGCGGCGCGATCGGCTCCGACCTCGTGGCCAAGGCGCCGGCCGACGGCTACACGCTGCTGCTGGCCACCACCAGCACGCATTCGATCGGACCCTCGATCAACCCCAAGCTGCCCTACGACACGGTGCGCGATTTCGCGCCCATCGCGCATGTGGGCGATGCGCCGAGCATCATGCTGGTGCCCAACAGCTCGCCGGCGAAGACGGTGCGCGAATGGATCGAATACGCGAAGAAGAACCCCGGCAAGCTCAACTACGCCTCCAGCGGCAACGGCACCATCGTGCAGCTCACGGCGGAGCTCTTCAAGTCGCAGGCCGGCGTGTTCGTCACCCACATTCCGTACAAGGGCACGGCGCTCGCCATTCCCGACCTGATCAGCGGCAAGGTGGACGTGCTCTTCGATTCGCTGCCTACCGGCATGCCGCACGTGCGCGACGGCCGCCTGCGCGCACTGGGCGTGACCTCGCTGAAGCGCAGCCCGCTTGCGCCCGACTTGCCGGCCATCGCGGACGTGCTGCCGGGCTTCGAGTCGAACACCTGGTTCGGCCTCTACGGGCCGAAGGGACTGCCGGCCGATCTCGTGGCGCGTGTCAATGCCGCGGCCAACGAGGCGGTGAGCGATCCGGAAGTGCGCGACAAGCTTTCCAGGCTGGGCATCACACCGGCCACGGGAACGCCCGCGCAGTTCGCGGCGATGGTGGCGCAGGACGCCGCCAAGTGGAAGAAGATCATCATCGAACGCAAGATCATCAGCGACTGAAGCCATGAAGTTCGACTACACCAACCCCTACACCTCCACCCGCATTCCGGTCTTCGCGCGCAACGTCGTCTCGACCTCGCATCCACTCGCCGCCCAGGCGGGCCTGCGCATCCTGCAGCAGGGCGGCAATGCGGTCGATGCGGCCGTCGCGACCGCGGCCGTGATGACCCTCGTCGAGCCCGTGAGCAACGGCCTGGGCAGCGATGCCTTCTGCATCCTGTGGGACGGCGAGAAGCTGCACGGGCTCAATGCCTCGGGCTGCTCGCCGGCCGCGTGGACGCCGGAGTACTTCCAGCGCAAGTACGGCAAGGACGCCCGGACGCCGCCGCAGCGCGGCATCGATTCGGTCACGGTGCCCGGGGCCGTGGGCGGCTGGGTCGCACTGTCCGAGCACTTCGGCAAGCTGCCCTTCGAGGACCTGATGGCGCCGGCCATCGAGATCGCCGAGCGCGGCTACCTGGTGCCGCCGGTGGTGCAGCAGAAGTGGGCCGCCGCCACGCCGCTCCTGCAGTCGCAGCCCGGCTTCAGCGAGGCCTTCCTGCCCTGGGGCCGCGCGCCCGAGGTCGGCGAGCTGTTCCGCTTCCCGGCCGCGGCGCGCGCGCTGAAGGCCATCGCCGCCACCAAGGGCGATGCCTTCTACAGCGGCGAGATCGCCGAGGCGCTGGAAAAGTTCTCGAGCGCCAACGGCGGCAGCCTCAAGGTGCGCGACCTCGCGAACTGGAAGCCCGAGTGGGTGGCGCCGATCGCGCAGGACTACCGCGGCTACACCGTGCACGAGATGCCGCCCAATGGCCAGGGCATTGCGGCGCTGATCGCGCTGGGAATCCTGCAGAACTTCGACATGGCCTCGATGCCCGTCGACTCCGTGGCCTCGCAGCACCTGCAGATCGAGGCGATGAAGCTGGCCTTCGCCGACACCTACCGCTACGTGTCGGACCCATCGTCGATGGAGGTGTCGCCGCTGCAAATGCTCGATGGCGCCTACCTTGCCTCCCGTGCCAGACTCATCGACGTGAACAAGGCGCAGGACTTCAAGGCCGGCAACCCGATCAAGGGCGGCACGATCTACCTCACCGCGGCCGACGAGAGCGGCATGATGGTGAGCTTCATCCAGAGCAACTTCATGGGCTTCGGTTCCGGCTGCGTGGAGCCGTCCTTCGGCATCAGCCTGCAGAACCGCGGCCACGGCTTCAGCCTGGATGCCCAGAGCCCCAACGTGGTGGAGCCGCGCAAGCGCCCGTTCCACACCATCATTCCGGCCTTCCTGACGAAGGACGGCCAGCCGGTAATGAGTTTCGGCGTGATGGGCGGCAACATGCAGCCGCAAGGCCACATGCAGACCCTCGTGCGCATGCTGGACCACGGCCAGAACCCGCAGGCCGCTTGCGATGCGCCGCGCTGGCGCTTCAACCAAGGGCTGGAGATCAACGCCGAAGCGGCGATGAAGCCGGAACTCGTGCAAGGCCTCGGCGCGCTCGGCCACAAGGTCGAGGTGATCAACGACTCCTACCAGGATTTCGGCGCCGGCCAGTTCATCTGGCGCGCGGGCGAGCCGGCAGTGGAAGGCTATGTGGCGGCGAGCGACGCCCGTCGCGACGGCTTGGCCGCCGGGTTCTGATCGCCGATGTCCTCCGCCCAGGCCGCTACAAGACCGCACGCGCACAAGCACCTCGGCCCGGGCCTCGCGCTCGCCTCGCTGGGCGCCATTGCCTTCAGCGGCAAGGCCATCATCGTCAAGCTGGCCTACCGCTACGGGGTGGACGCGGTCACGCTGATCATGCTGCGCATGCTGTTCGCCCTGCCGCTGTTCGCGCTCATGGCCTGGTGGGCCGGGCGCGGCAAGCCGGCGCTCACCCGGCGCGACTGGATGGGCGTGATCGGGCTCGGCTTCTCGGGCTACTACCTCTCCAGCTTCCTGGACTTCGCCGGGCTGGCCTACATCACGGCCAGCCTGGAGCGGCTCATCCTCTATCTCAACCCGACGCTGGTGCTGCTGTTCGGCTGGATCGCCTACCGCCGCCGCATCACGCGGTGGCAGATGGCCGGCATGGCGATCAGCTACGCGGGCGTGCTGCTGGTCTTCGGCCACGAGTTGAGCCTGGGTCAGTCCAGCGCGGCTGCGTGGGGCACGCTGCTGGTGTTCCTGAGCGCGGTGAGCTATGCGATTTACCTGGTCGCCAGCGGCGAGTTCGTCAAGCGGCTCGGCTCGCTCCGGCTGGTCGGGCTGGCGACCGGCGTGGCCTGCGTGTTGTGCATCCTGCAGTTCGTGCTGCTGCGGCCGCTGGACACCGCGCTGCACGTGGCACCCGAGGTGATCTGGCTCTCGGTGCTCAACGCGACCGTGTGTACCGCGCTGCCGGTGCTGGCAGTCATGATGGCCATTGAGCGCATCGGTCCCGCAATGGCCGCGCAAACGGGCATGATCGGCCCGATGTCGACCATCCTGATGGGCGTGCTGATCCTCGGCGAGCCCTTCACAGCGTGGATCGCGGCCGGCACTGCGCTGGTCATCACTGGCATTTTTGTCTTCACGAGAACAGGGCGTTGAAACTCTTCCCCAGGTTGGCCCACTTCGTGTGGCCGCCCACCCCCTCATCGGGGGCAACACCAGCGGCCCGGCAAAGCCGGTTCCGCGGTGTTCCCCGAATCGACCGCGACAGTCTCTTCTGTCGCGACCCACACAACGCGTCAAGGAGCAATTGATATGGATCTCGGAATCACAGGCCGCACGGCCCTGGTGTGCGGCGCCAGCAAGGGGCTGGGCTATGGCTGCGCCGAGGCGCTGGTGCGCGAGGGCGTGAACGTGGTGATCGTGGCGCGCGGTGCCGAGGCACTGGGCGAGGCCGCGAAGAAGCTCGAGGCGGCGGCCCGTGCGGGTGGCCCCTGGGTCAGGCCCGTGGCCGCCGACATCACCACGCCCGAAGGCCGCGCGGCCGCCTTCGCCGCGCACAAGGACTACGACATCGTCGTCACCAATGCCGGTGGCCCGCCGCCCGGCGATTTCCGCGACTGGGACCGCGAGGCCTGGATCAAGGCGTTGGATGCCAACATGCTCACGCCCATCGAGCTGATCAAGGCCACGATCGACGACATGGCGGCGCGGGGCTTCGGGCGCATCGTGAACATCACCTCCAGCTCGGTGAAGGCGCCGATCGACATCCTCGGCCTGTCCAACGGCGCGCGCAGCGGGCTCACCGGCTTCGTGGCCGGCGTGGCACGCAGCCCTGTGGCGGCGCGGGGAGTGACGATCAACAACCTGCTGCCGGGTGCCTTCGAGACCGACCGCCTCAGGGGCACGATGGCCGGCACCGCCCAGAAGTCGGGACAGGATTTCGATGCGGTGTGGGAGAGCCGCAAGAAGATCATCCCGGCGAAGCGCTTCGGCACGCCGGAGGAGTTCGGCGCGATCTGCGCCTTTCTGTGCAGCGTGCAGGCGGGCTATTTGAACGGGCAGAACATCCTGGCGGATGGCGGGGCGTACCCGGGTACCTACTGAACTCTTGGCGATCCACGGGATCGCTCCGTTGCAGCGGGCGTCAAGTGCTGCGCGCTGCAAAGGCGCCTGCGGGTGTGCGGGAGACGGTGTGCCGGTATCCCGAAGACCCCAACCGCTGCGGCGTGGCCGCGGTATTCGGATCACCCCCGACGTGTCCTCCGCGGAAGGTGGTCTGCGGCCCGGGCGACTTCTGGGGCGGCGAGGAGCGCAGCCTGGGGGCGGGCGCGCCTGCCGAAGGACAGGCGCGCTTCGTGAACTGACTCGCCGCAGCTGTCTGAGCGGAGTGCACCGAAGGGGCACGCAGCGAGTTCTGCGGCGCCGCCCCCAGGCGAGCACCGCAGTGGAGTCGGCGCGAAGCGCCGACCGCCCCAGCAGGAGCCCGGGCCGCAGACCGCCTTCCGCGGCGCGCAGCCCTGCATCGCCCGGCTCAAGCCGCCATTGCTTCGGCCACGCCAGGCTGCTTCGGCATCGCATAGCCGAGCGGCGCGGTGGCGTTGCGGATGCGGGTGGCCTGCGCCGCATCCAGGCAGGAGAACAGGACCTTGTTGAAGCGCGGCTCCAGCAGGCCCGAAACGATGTACTGCCACCGGTAGGCCTTCAGCACCAGCGCATGGATGGCCGCCGCGCGCTCGGCGTGCCGGGACAGGCCGGTGATCGCGCAGAAGTAGCCGGCATCGGCCGCGGCCTGCACCTGCACGGTGCCGTCGACCGCCCCGACCAGCGCGATCAGCTCGCCGACCGCAGCGTCGCGCCCGGCGGCGTCGAGGCGGGCGTCCTCCTTCAGGAACTCCATCTCGTCGAGGATGGCGTGCTGCGACTCCTCGCGCCAGTGGTACAGGAAGACGTCCTTCCACAGCGGGCAGATGTGCTCGTCCGATGCGATGCTGGCGCGGTAGTGGGCCAGCGAGAAGAGCTCGACGTAAAGCGTCAGCGCCAGCACGGCCCAGTTGCCGCTGCCGAGCACCTCCCGAGCGATGGCATCGGGATCGGCGCTCATGACATAGCCGGATGGCATGTCCTGCCCCATCATCGACTCCAGCCGGCGGAACAGCTTTTGATGCTTGAGCTCCTCCTCGGTCATGCGCACCAGCGCCTCCAGGGCGACCTGGTCGCCCAGCGCCTGCGCCCGGCCGAGCTCCATGACCTTCGCGGTGATGAAGCGTTCGACCAGGGCGAACATGTTGGCGTAGGTGCGCCCCTGCACCTGGCTGAGCAGGCGCTGCTCCTCGCTGCTCAGGAAAGGCAACTCGTCCACGAGCGACAGCCCGTCGGGCAGGAAATGGCGGCCGTAGTCGAATCCGCGGCGGCGGATGATGTCGCGATCGATCTCCCAGCGCACGCGCTTGGAGACCTCGATGACCTTGGCGTAACGCTCGGTGCTGGTGCTGTTCATGGCTCGTTCCTCAGGTTGGATAAAAACACAGGGCCGGCGCCGCCTCGGCGGGTATGCCCGACCCTGTCCCGCAGTCTCGAAGCCACAGGTAACGAGCGCGCATCAGCCGTCATCGCCTGTGTTGTGGTTGTGTAGCGCCCGGGTGTCGCGCAGAATCCCGCGGATGGAAGAGCCCACCCGCGTCCTCATCGTCGACGACGACGCCTCGGTGCGCGCCATGCTGCGCGAATACCTCGGCGGGCACGGCTTCGCGATGAGCGAGGCGTCCAGCGGCCCGCAGATGCGCGAATGCCTCGAGCGCGAGGCGCCGCACCTGGTGCTGCTCGATATCCGGCTGCCCGGCGAGGACGGCCTGAGCCTGGCCAAGTACCTGCGCGAGCACCATGACGTGGCGATCATCATGGTGACGGCCTCGGGCGACGTGATCGACCGGGTGGTCGGCCTGGAGATCGGCGCCGACGACTACATCGCCAAGCCCTTCGACCCGCGGGAGCTGCTGGCGCGCCTGAAGAGCGTGCTGCGCCGCACCCGCGCGCGGACGGGGGCGCCGGAGCCGCCGGCCTCCGCGCCTGCGCCCCTCGGCGGCGGCCGCCAGCGCTTCGGCCGCTGCGAGGTGGACATGGAGGCGCGCCGCCTGTTCGAGCAGGGCGGCGCCGAAGTCCCCCTGACGGCGATGGAATTCGAGCTGCTGCGCGTGTTCCTGGCCAACCCCAACCGCGTGCTCTCGCGCGACCAGCTGCTGGTGCACACCCGCAACCGCGAGTGGGAGCCCTTCGACCGCTCGATCGACATCCGCATCGGCCGCCTGCGGCGCAAGGTGGAGCCCGACCCGGCGGGGGAGCCGCGCTGCATCAGGACGGTGCGCAACGCGGGCTACATGTACGTGCCCGACGCCTGATCGCGACCGCCCTCGCGCGATGCGGTCCGGGGGCGCGCCTAAGATGCTTCATGACGTCCAACTCTAAACCTCAAGCCCCCGTTGCTGCCGAGCAACTGCCGCATGGCCGCCTGCCTGCCTACTACCGCGACGAAGCGGAGCACCAGCACTTCCTGCGTCGCATCTTCGACGAGACGGCGGGCGACTATGACCGCATCGAACGTGTCCTTGCAATGGGCACCGGCCGCCGGTACCGCAAGATGGCACTGCAGCGAGGAGGCCTGAAGCCGGGCGACAAGGTCGTGGACGTCGGCATCGGCACGGGGCTCCTGGCGCGCGAGGCTTGCGCCCTCATCGGCATGGAGGGAAGCCTCATCGGCGTCGATCCGAGCCCGGGCATGCTCGAGCATGTCGATGTTCCCGGCGTGGAGCTGCGGGTCGGCCGCGCGGAGCAGTTGCCATGCAACGACGCCGAAGCCGATTTCCTGAGCCTGGGCTATGCATTCCGGCACGTCTCGGACGTCAGCAAGGCCCTGTCCGAGTTTCGCCGTGTGCTGCGCCCCGGCGGCCGGCTGCTGATTTTGGAGATCAGCAGGCCCCGAAGCCGTGTCGGCAATGCGCTGCTCAAAGGGTACATGCGCACGATCGTGCCCGTCATCGCGGGCCTGGTCGCGCGTGATCGCGCCACACCCGAGCTATGGCGCTATTACTGGGACACCATCGAATCCTGCATCGCACCGGCACAGATCCTCGCGTCGATGGAGGCGGCCGGGTTCGAAGCGGTTCGACGGCACACCGAACTCGGGATCTTTTCCGAGTACAGCGCCGTCAATCCCCGCGCCTGAGGGTCCACGGCTTTGCGGGCTCAGTCGGACTTCATGATCGTCTCGCCCCGAAGCAGGCCCATGTCGCGGATGTTGAAGCGGTGGCGCTTCCATCCGTCATAGGTGCGGCGCCAGTTGAGGGCGGACACGAAGTAGTACACCACCTTGAACATGAACAGCGACCGGCGGTAGGCGGCGCCGTGGTGGATGTCGGCCGCCAGCAGCGACATCAAACCCTGCTTGACCTTGAACACGTTCTGGGGGTGCATGAACATGTCGCGGATCGTCGGGTTGGTGACGCGGTAGATGAACCACGAATAGTCCCGCGGGCCCACGCGCATGCGCTTCTCCAGCGCCTGGCGCGCTGCCGGCAACTCCGGCGGCCGGTCCAGCGCGGTCGCGACCAGTTTCGCCCCATCGAAGGCGCTCTGCATCGCCAGGAAGACGCCGGAGGAGAACATTGGGTCGATGAAGGTGAACGCATCGCCGATGATCAGGTAGCGATCACCTGTCGCATGCGTACTGGCGTACGCGAAGTTGCCGGTGGCGTGCACCTTGTCGTCCACCAGCGTCGCGTCCTTCAGCCGGTCGGCCAGTTCGGGGCACAGGGCGATGGTGTCGTAGAAGTACTCCTTGAGCGGCTTGTCCCGCGCCTTGAGGTAGTAGGCCCAGCACACTGCGCCCACGCTGGTCGTGCCGTCGGCCAGCGGGATGAACCAGAACCAGCCGTGCTCGAACCAGCAGATGCTGATGTTGCCCTCCCGCTTGCCCTGTAGCCGCCGGGCGTTGCGGAAGTGACCGAACAAGGCAGTGCTGTTGTGGTTCGGGTTTTTCTTCTTGCACTTGAACTTGTTGGCCAGGACAGTGTCACGCCCACTGGCATCCACGAGGAAGCGAGCACGCCAGCTGCGCTTCTCGCCATCGCCGAGCACGGCCCGCACAGTGGCGCCGGCCGAGTCGATGTCGACCTCATGAACCCTTGCGCCCTCAATGGCCTGGGCGCCAACCTTCCCGGCATTCCGAAACAGCAGCTCGTCGAGCTCCGACCGCCGCACTTGCCAGGCCGAGGCCATGGACGGGTCCCAGCCTTCCGAAAAGTCGACGTAGCTGCAATAGTCGAGGTCGGGCGGCACGAACTCGATCCCGAACTTCGGCATGCCGATCTTCTCGACCGCCTCGCGCACGCCGAGCTTGTCGAACAGCTCGACGTTGCCCGGCAGCAGCGATTCGCCGATGTGAAAACGCGGATGGTGTTCCTTCTCGAGCAGGACCACGCGCCGCCCTTCACGCGCGAGAAGCGTCGCGATGGTCGAGCCGGCGGGGCCTCCACCGATCACCAGGACGTCACATTGCTCAGGTGCCTGCATGGGCAGACCGCTCAAGCGCGATTCGGGTTGAGGAGGTACTTCTCGCCCGTCGCCTGCTTCGCGTACACCGCGATCTCCTCGGGCCGCAGGGCCTCGCGCAAGGACACCTCCTTGGTGTAGCGGCTCGCGAAGGTGGTCTTGAGCTCCGCCGCCACGCGCGCCTTGAGCCGCGCTGCGCCCTCGGGGCCGACCTTCTGCAGGAAGTTGAAGAGCAGCCAGCCGCCCATGCCCCAGGTCATGCCGAAGCCGCGCGTGAACTCGGTCGGGCCGCGGTCCAGGCCGCCGTAGATGTAGACCTGCTTGTGGATGGGCGTCCCGTAGCGGCTGTACTCGGTCGCCTTGCGCAGCAGCGCGGCCTCCATGGCGTTGAGGATCTGCCCGGCCAGCTTGCCGCCGCCGATCGCATCGAAGGCCAGCGTGGCGCCGGTGGCGTCCAGGGCGTCGGTCAGGTCCTCCATGAAGGCCGGGGCGCTGGCGTCGCACACATGCCTCGCGCCGATGGCGCGCAGGATCTCCGCCTGCTCCTTCCTGCGCACGATGTTCACGAGTTCGACGCCGTCCGCGAGGCAGATCCGGTTGAGCATCTGCCCGAGGCTGGAAGCCGCGGCCGTGTGCACCAGAGCCTTGTGCCCTTCGCGCTTCATGGTCTCGACCATGCCCAGCGCGGTGAGCGGGTTGACGAAGGCCGAAGCGCCCTCGGCAGGCGTCGTGCCCTCGGGCAGCGCCATGCACTGGGCCGCTGGGAGGCAGCGGTACTGCGTGTACATCGCGCCGCCGAGCATCGCGACCGTCTTGCCCAGCAGCGCCTGCGCCTCGGGCGAGCTGCCGGCCGTCACCACCACGCCGGCGCCTTCGTTGCCGATCGGCATGGACTGGTCGAGCCTGCCCGTCATGGCTTTCATGGCGGCTTCGGGGACGGTGGCGGTGATCACAGGGCGCTCGGGAGTTCCGCTCGGCTTGGCGGTCTTCATGTCGGCGGCGCCGAACAAGAGGCCGAGGTCGGAGGGGTTCATGGGAGAGGCCTCGACGCGCACGATCACTTCGTGAGGCTTCGGCTCGGGGACCGGCTCCTCGGCGAGTGAGAGTTCGAGTTCGCCGTTGCGGCGGATCAGCGAGCGGAGCTGGAGGGTGGTGCGGGGTTGGGTCATGCGTGTGTCTCCCGGATTTGAGGGCTGCCAGTATAGGAGTCGGTTCCGGTCATGGATGCTTCGGCGTCGGGGGTATGGCAGGCCCGGCGGGCATCGTGAACACGGGCTTGGGAGCGGCGGGCGGCGGGTGCTTCATTCGCACCTCGATCGTCTCTGCGAGAAAGCGCATGTAGCTATTGCCAGGGTTCTGATCGGAGTGACGCCGAGCGATGGCCGCCAGTTTCTGCACCTGCGAATCCGGCGCGGCCTCCGCAAGCAGCGACATCGCCTCCCATGACGAAAGATATGTCAAGACTTTGCGCGGATCGGTGCCAGGCTCGCTCAGCTTCGCAACGATGATCTCGTCCATGCTGCGCCCCGTCTTCGCGCTCTCGATGGTGGCGCTCGCGCGCAGCCAAGTTTCATAGCGCAGCCCGTCCGTCCCGCCGTACTGGCCAACCTCCGGACCGAAGTCGGGCTCTGTGTTGCGCAACAACTGGGCCATGTCCTCGGAGGACTTCAGGAAAGGCGCCGCGCTGAAGTCTTGGCCACTGTTGAGTGCGTCCGCCAGGATGTCGGAGGCGAGTCGATTGGAGGATGCCCGGATTTCCGCCATGAATTCCTTTTGCTTTTCCAGTGGCGCGCTGGGGATCAAGTGCGCCATCTCGCGAAAGTAAGCATCGGTGGACAGGGCGCCGCTCTGAAGGGCCTGATCAAGTACGTGCTTAGTGTCCGGGAGATACCCCAGCCTTGCGTAGTCTGTCGCGGCATAAGCTGCGACCTGCTTGTTCGAGTCGGCAGCGAGACTTTTCAATTCGAGGGCAATGTCCTGGTTCGCACCGGACGTGTTCTCACGGTTATAGAGCGAGAAAAGGATGGAAGGCATAGCGATTTTTTCCTCGTCGCTCAACCGGCCACTACGTGAAAGCCCGAGCGCCAACGTTGCCGACAGAGGGGTAGCGGGAATGCCTTTTACACGCATTTCTTCCAAGGCAATGCGCCCTGATACCCCGGGTGTCGGTTTATAGGAGCGCAGTGGATTCTGTTCGTCGAGCTTGGAGGCAGCAATCGCCAGGTTGGCTCGATACTCGGCCGCCCCATCTCCCAGGGGCATGCCGGGAGTTCCTATTGAGGAGGCCGATGGAATCTCAGATTGCTCCGCTCGCAAACCAGTCGGAGACGCTCCCGCGGCGAGACTGTCGTAGAGAGCAAAGCTGGCCGCGAGACCCGCCACTCCGAGCAAGGTCCAGTGAAGCCTTTTCATTCACTTATCCTCTGAAGTTCTTCAATGCTTGAAATACGACCGTAGGAATGATCGAAGCTGTCAAGATGTTGTTCTTGAAGAAATCCCAGCGTGCATATGGCGAGTCCGAAGATACGCTTTGAATTGGGTTGCCCTTCGCATCTACTTGGCCGCCGGCAGTAAAAATTTTATAGATATCTATTACAAAAGTGTCGCAGCGATACGTGCCTTTCCTTGCCTCAGACGTCGCAGTTCTCGGCAAGGCAGGCGTTGCTGTCGGCAAGATCGTATAGTCGGCACCCAGTCTGTAAATCTGTTGTGCACGTGCATTCATCGCCCTCCGACTGTCCAATACTCGCGGGGGATTGTCCTTGCAGTTCGCGTCGAAACACCCTTTGACGTAGAAATCCGGAATGTTCGGGTAACCTGCGCCCCAGTACGCATTCGGTCCCTGCGCTCGAACCATCGATTTGAAGTTGTCGATCGTTACGTATTGAGCGACGAGCGGCTCGTTCATGACTTGATAAATGTTCGTGCCATCGAAGTAGCCCACATGTCCAGGCGCGGCAAGCCAGCCCACGAGCTCGCGGCCGACCACGTCGCCGGCCTGCTTTGGTTCTGGCTTGATTAGGTCGGGATCGGACCCGATCCCCCAGAGCGCTTGCCCATTCGCCGCCACTACAACGAGGTTGCCATCGTCTTGCGGCTTCAGATAAGCGCCCGCATTGCCTGAGGTCGCGGAGTACCAGGTGGCATAACGTGCGGGCGGCTCCTTGTAGTGAACGGGCTCACCCTTTTGTGCAGGAAGAGCCGGCGGGTCGTAGTAGGTGACGGCATTTCCATCACCCTGCATGACGAGAAATCCACCGGGGAGATTCCACGTTCCGGTGTTCCAACGCACCGCGCCGTCAGCGACACGGTAGTACACGAGATTTCCGTCGCCCTGCATGACCAGCATGTACTGCTGATTGTCTGAATAGATGCTTTGCCCCGCATGCAACGCCGAGCCGGGCGCCAGAATGGCGGCGCTGGCAAGCTCGGCCAGGAAAAACAGGGTTGCGGCGATGACCCTTGGAATCAACTCCCTCATTTTTCTTCCTTTGGCTGGTTACCGTCCCGGAAGTGGGACGGGGCCGATGCTAGGCGTTGCCTGCTCGGCCCAACAACTACCAGATCTAGTAGTTGTGCCAGCACTGGAAATTTGCTAGCTCAATAGTCGTTCACGACCCGGCGATGCGACCCGGTGACGTCGGTGGAAGGCAAAACTCCGGCACGCAACTCCCGGGCTTTTTTCCGCGACCCGCTCAGGAAACAACCTGGTAATACAGGTTCTGCGGATGCCGCGCCTGCGCAAAGAAGAACCACCGCTCCGCGACCAGCCCCGGCACCTGCACCAGCAGCGCCAGCACGAACGCGAGCGTCGACTGCGCGGCGATACCCCACAGCAGCACCAGCACCGGCAGCGCGAAGCCCAGCACGAGGAAGCCCAGCTTGACCTGCTTCAACGCAGCGCGGCTCGCGCCATGAAAGAACTCGCGCGTATTGAAGGAGCCCGCCGACATGCCCATCGACTTCTGCACCAGCTTCGGCGCGCGAATACCGGTGGCCGTCTGCAGCGTGGAGCGCGGCACCAGCGCGGCATTGCGGCGCAGCGACATCGCCCGCGTGCCCCATGCGGCAAGCGTGACAGCGAGCGCGCAGGGTCCGCTCACGCGCAGCAGGGCCGGCTCGCCCAGCAGCGCCGCCAGCGCGCTGGCCAGGACGAGGCCCGAGGACAACCCGATCAGCGTGAAGTTGACCACCGTCAGCGGCTGTGCCCATTCCTGGATGAAGCGCAGGCAGGCGTAGATCATCGCGGTGCAGTACCAGAGCAAGGCCGCGACGGCGATCGCAGCCAGCGGCAGCCACGGCGCATGGATGCCGTTGCGCAGCGCCAGCCACCAGAGCGCGACCACCGCGATGAAGGCGGGCAGCACGATCACCTCGCGCGACAGCCAGGAGGTGCGCCACATCAGCACCGCGCGCCAGGCACGCTCGGGCCGGCCAAGATGGCCGAAGGAGGCGCCGAGGCCGACCAGCAGCATCGCCTCGGCCACGATCAGTGACAGGCCGAGGAAGCCGGGCGCGAGCGGCATGCCGGCGAGCACGGCCAGCGCCAGCGTGACGACCAGGCCCTGCGCGGCGCCGGCAACAGTGGTGAAGACGACGACCGAGAACGCGGGGTTCACGACATGCCTCCCAGCCTGGGTTGGATCTTGGTCGGACCGCCGGCCTCGTCGGTCACGCGCCGCGGCAGGTACTGGTTGGCGGGGTTGGTTTCCCACTCGGGCATGAGCGAATAGCCGCCGCGCTCGCGGATGGCCTTCGAGACTTCGGACTCCGGGTCCTTCACGTCGCCGAACAGCCGCGCGCCGGTGGGGCAGGCCTTCACGCAGGCGGGCTTGCGGTCTTCCTTGGGCAGCTTCTCGTCGTAGATGCGGTCGACGCAGAGCGTGCACTTGGTCATGACCTGGCGCTCCTCGTCGAGCTCGCGTGCGCCGTAGGGGCAGGCCCAGGCGCAGTACTTGCAGCCGATGCACTTGTCGTAGTCGACCAGCACGATGCCGTCTTCCTTGCGCTTGTAGCTGGCGCCGGTGGGGCACACCGGCACGCAGGGCGGGTCCTGGCAGTGCAGGCAGCTCTTGGGGAAGTGGATGGTCTCGGTGCCGGGGAAGGTGTTGGCCTCGTAGGTCTGCACGCGGTTGAAGAAGGTGCCGGTGGGGCCGGCGCCATAGGGCTTCTCGTCGGCCAGCGGGCCGGCGCTGCCGGAGGTGTTCCACTGCTTGCAGGACGTGACGCAGGCGTGGCAGCCGACGCAGACGTTGAGGTCGATGACGAGCGCAAGCTGCCTGGCGAGCGTCTCGCCGGGCTCGGCACGCACACTGTCGTGCCCGCTGCGACGCTCAGCGCTGCGCTGCCCGACGGGCGGCTCCAGTTCCGCTTCGCGCGCAGCCGCTGCGGCTGCCGTCGAGCCGCAACCGCAGCCCTCGCCGCAAGCGCCGCCCGCCACTGCCAACGCGGGCTCGCGCACCGGCTGCCCGGCGGAGGCCACGAGGTCCTTCAGCCACTGCATCATTTCCTGTTCCTCCCCGCGAAATAGGTGAGCACGTTGGCCGCCTTCCCCAGCACACCCGGCGCGGCCGGCACGGTGGCGATCTGCGGAAAGCTTTCGTGCGGCTCCTCCGGCTCGGCGGGCCGGATGCGCACGCGCACGTCGTACCAGCCGGCCTGGCCGGTGATGGGATCGGAGTTGCTGATGGTCTTGCCGTCGAAGGGCAGCTCCTCGGAGATCAGGTGATTCAGCAGGAAGCCCTTGCGTGCCTCGTCGGCGCCGGGCGCGAGCTGCCACGCGCCGTCGGCCTTGCCGATGGCGTTCCAGGTCCACACGGTGCCGGGCTCGACGGCCTCGCTGTAGCGCAGCATGCAACGCACCTTGCCCCACTGGCTCTCGACCCAGCACCAGCCGCCGTCGGCAATGCCTGCCGCCTTTGCGGTGGCGGGGTTCACATGCAGGTAGTTGTGGCTGTGAATCTGCCGCAGCCACGCGTTCTGCGAATCCCAGGAGTGGTACATCGCCATCGGCCGCTGCGTGATGGCATTGAGCGGATAGGCCGCGAGCTCGGTCGCTGCCTCCTCGAGCGGCGGATACCAGAAGGGCAGCGGATCGAAGTAGGTGTCGATGCGCTCGCGCAGCGCGTCCGGCGGCTGGCGGCCCGCGCTCTTGCCCTGGGCCGCGAGGCGGAAGCTCTGCAAGGTGTCGGAGTAGAGCGCGAGCTGCACCACGTCGTTCTTCTGGCGCCAGCCCTTGTCCTTGGCGAAGTCGAGGTACTCGCGGTTCCAGTTGCGCATGTAGTGCATCGTCTCCGGCATGTGGTACTGGAACACGCAGTTGTTCTGCGCGTAGGCCTCCCACTGCTTCGGATTCGGCTCGCCGCGCAGGTGCTGGTCACCATCCTTGCCGCGCCAGCCCATCAGGAAGCCGATGCCGGGCTGCGGCTGGAAGTTGACGACGAAGTCCGGGTAGCCGCTGAACTTGCGCTCGCCTTCCGGCGTGGTGAAGGCCGGGAACTTCATGCGCGAGGCCAGTTCGATCAGCACCTCCTGGAAAGGCTTGCACTGTCCCATCGGCGGCACCACCGGCACGCGCACCGAATCCACCGGCCCGTCGAACTCGGAAATCGGCCGGTCCAGCATGCTCATCACGTCGTGCCGCTCGAGGTAGGTGGTGTCGGGCAGCACCAGGTCGGCGAAGGCCACGGTCTCGCTCTGGAAGGCATCGCAGACGACGAGGAAGGGGATCATGTATTCGCCCTGGTCGTCCTTGCGGTTGAGCATCTCGCGCACTGCCATCGTGTTCATGCTGGAGTTCCAGGCCATGTTGGCCATGAAGATCAGCAGCGTGTCGATGCGGTAGGGGTCGCCCTTCACCGCGTTGGTGATCACGTTGTGCATCAGCCCGTGGGCCGAGAGCGGGTGCTCCCACGAGAAGGCGTGGTCGATGCGGATCGGCGAGCCGTCGGGGTTGATCGCCAGCTCCTCCGGATTCGCCGGAAAGCCCAGCGGCGCCGCATTGAGCGGCGTGTTCGGCTGAATCATCTCCGGCGCGTTGAAGGCGCGGTAGTTGGGCACGATGTGGCGCGGATACGGCGCCTTGTGCCTGAAGCCGCCGGGCGCGTCGATGGTGCCCAGCACGCTCATCAGCACCGCCAATGCGCGCACGGTCTGGAAGCCGTTCGAATGCGCGGCCAGGCCGCGCATGGCGTGAAAGGCCACCGGGCGCGCCTGGGTGGTCGGATGCTTCTTGCCCCAGGCATCGGTCCAGGGAATGGGCAGCTCGAAGGCCTGCTGCAGCGCCGTCTCGCCCATCTCGCGCGCCAGCCTGCGAATGCGCTCGGCGTCGATGCCGGTGATCGCCGAGGCCCATTCGGGTGTGCAGCTGGCGACGCGCTCGCGCAGCAGCTGGAACGAAGGTGCCACGCGCGTGCCATCGGCCAGCGTGTAGTGGCCCTCGAGCGCGGGGTCGCAGCCGTCCGCGATGCCTTCCGGATAGGCCGGCTTCACGCTGCCCGAAGCCTTGTCCCACACCAGCTTGTTGTGCGGATGGCGGCCGTCGCCCGGCGGGCCGCGCTCGGGGTCGAAGGCGAAGAGGCCCTGCCGTTCGCAGTCGTCCAGCACCACCAGCTGCGGCGCGTTGGTGAAGCGCTTGAGCGAGGCGTGGTCGACGAGGTCGTTCGCGATCAGCTCGTGCAGCAGCGCCATGAAGAGCGCACCATCGGTGCCCGGCTTGATCGGGATCCATTCGTCGGCGATCGCCGAGTAGCCGGTGCGCACCGGGTTGATCGAGATGAAGCGCCCGCCATTGCGCTTGAACTTGCCGATGGCGATCTTCATCGGGTTGCTGTGATGGTCCTCGGCGGTGCCGATCATCACGAAGAGCTTGGCGCGGTCGAGGTCGGGCCCGCCGAACTCCCAGAAGCTGCCGCCCACGGTGTAGATCATTCCCGCGGCCATGTTGACCGAGCAGAAGCCGCCGTGCGCGGCGTAGTTGGGCGTGCCGAACTGGCGCGCGAACAAGCCGGTGAGCGCCTGCATCTGATCGCGGCCGGTGAAGAGCGCGAACTTCTTCGGGTCGGTCGAGCGGATCTTCTGCAGCCGCTCGGTGAGCAACTCGAAGGCGCGCTCCCAGCTGATCGGCTCGAACTCCCCTGCCCCGCGCTCGCTGCCCGGCTTGCGCAGGAGCGGCTGCGTGAGCCGCGCCGGCGACACCTGCTTCATGATCCCCGCGGAGCCCTTGGCGCAGATCACGCCCTGGTTCAGCGGGTGGTCCGGGTTGCCGTCGATGTAGCGCACCTCGCCGTCCCGCAGATGCACGCGGATGCCGCAGCGGCAGGCGCACATGTAGCAGGTGGTGGTCTTGACCTCGGTGTCGGCCGTCGGGGTTGGTGACGCCAGCGGGTCGTGGATGGGCTCACGCGAAAGGAAGTTGAACACGAGCCTGACTCCTAGCTTTTGGCCACCGTGGGAAGGTTTTTCGTTCATGATAGGCTTCGATCGCTGACCGGCAAAGCAGGTAATTCAGGTAATCATGAACGACAAAAGCGATCAAAGGCTGCGGCTCACGCTGCGCCAGCTCGAAGTCTTCGCCGCCACCGCGCGAGAGGGGTCGACGCGTGCCGCCGCCGGCCGCATCGCCCGCTCGCAATCGGCGGCGAGCGCCGCGCTGGCCGACCTCGAGGCTGCGCTCGGCACCCAGTTGTTCGACCGCATCGGGCGGCGCCTGGTGCTCAACGAGGATGGCCGCGCACTGCTGGCGAAATCGGTGTCGCTGGTGGAGCAGGCGGCGGAACTGCAGTCCATGTTCTTCTCGGAGCACCGGGCGCCGCTGCGTGTCGCAGCCAGCTTCACGACCGGCGAGTACCTCCTGCCGGAGCTGCTCCTGAAATGGAAACAGGACAGCCCGGAAGCACGCGCCCGACTCATCATCGGAAACACCACCGACGTGATCGCCGCGGTGGTCGGCTTCGACGCCGACGTCGGCTTCATCGAGGGGCGCCAGACGCACCCGGACTTGACGGTGCGCCAATGGCTCACCGACGAGATGGTGCTGGTGGCCGCGCCGACACATGAGCTGGCCGGGCGCCAGGTCAACATTCGCGAGCTCGGCGCCGCAGCCTGGGTGCTGCGGGAGGAAGGCTCAGGCACCCGCGAAGCGACCGAGCACTGGCTCGGAAAGCGGGTCGGGCCGCTCAACATCGAGCTCGAGCTCGGCAGCAGCCACGCCATCAAGCGCGTGGTCGCGTCGGGCGTGGGCATCGGCTGCATGTCGCGCTACGCCGTGGCGGATGCACTGGCCGACGGCTCGCTGGTCGAGCTGAAGACGCGGCTGCCCAGGGAGTTCCGTGCACTGTCGATCGTGTCCCACCGCGAGCGCCGGCCAGGACTCGCGATGCAGGACTTCATCGAATACTGCCTGAAGGTTGCCCGCCGGCGCTAGGCCGCCGTACACGCGCAGCCCGCCCGCGCCTCACGCCGGCCGCGACAGCAGGTGCACGTACTCGTGCTGCGCAGTATCGATCGTCGAGATCCGGTACTCGACGGGCTTGTCGCCGAAGGTGAGCGCGGTGCGGCGCACCACCATCACCGGAGCACCGGCCGCAATCCCGAGCAGGCGCACGACGCTCCGATCGGCGATTGCCGCGCGCGCATGTTCGCGCGCCCGCGTCACGGTGATGCCGAACTCGGTCTGGTAGAGGTGGTAGATCGTGCTCTTGCGTTCGCGAAAGCGCTTCTCGGTCAGGCCCTTGAAGAGCAGCGCCGGCAAGGTGAGCCGGTCGTGGATCACGGCCTTGCCCTGCAGCAGCAGCCGGTTGTCGATCTGGATCGCCGGCTCGCCGGTCTTCACGCCCAGCGCCTGCGCCGGCTCTTCCTCCATGCGGATGCGCTCGAAGGAAAGCAGCTCGACCTGCGGCGGGTGGCGCAAGCCGTCGCTGCGCTCGACATGGAAGAACTGGAACATGAAGCGGTCGGCGTTGTGCACCGCCACGAAAGTGCCGCGCCCCTGGCGCCGCACCAGGATGTGCTCGGCCACGAGGTCGTCCGTCGCGTGGCGCAGCGTGCCGACCGAGACACCGAGCGCCGCGGCGAGCTCGGTCTCGCTCGGGAGTGCCGCGCCTGCGGGGTACTGCCCGGATTCGATCGCCCGCAGCAGTGCGCTCTTGACCAGCCGGTACAGCGGCGCATCGGTCGCATCGGCGGCAATGGGCTGGAAGGCGATGGCGGTGGCTCGTTTCATCGCGCCATTGTGGATGCAGGCGCAGTACTCATCCAAGTCATCTAGATGACCTGTTTGACACTCGGAAACCTGCGCGCCGACACTGGCCGCACCGCAACTCTGACAAGCAGGAGACAGACAGATGATTCACTTCGTTTTGCACGACGCCAAGGACACGGTGGCCGTCGTGGTGGTCGAGGGCGTCAAGGCCGGCACGTCGCTCAGCGGCTGGATCATGGACGAAGACAAGATGACCAGCGTCGATGCAAGGCAGGACATCCCGATCGGCCACAAGGTCGCGTTGAAGGACATGAACCCCGGCGACACCGTGTGGAAGTACGGCATCGACATGGGCCGCGTGGTCGCGCCGATCAAGGCCGGCGAGCACGCACACGTCCACAACATCAAGACCAAGCGCTGGTAAGCGCCCCGCTCCCCAGTCACCCACGAACCGCAGAGAACCCCACATGCCCGTCATTTCCAAAGACACCACCTTCCTCGGCTATCGGCGCGAAAACGGCCGCGTCGGTGTGCGCAATCACGTCATCATCCTGCCGCTGGACGATCTGTCCAACGCCGCCGCCGAAGCGGTCGCGCACAACATCAAGGGCGCGCTCGCGATTCCCCACCCCTACGGTCGGCTGCAGTTCGGCGCCGACCTCGAGCTCCACTTCCGCACGCTGATCGGCGCGGGCTGCAATCCGAACGTGGCCGCGGTGGTGGTCATCGGCATCGAGGACAGCTGGACCCAGAAGGTGGTCGACGGCATCGCGACCACCGGCAAGCCGGTCGTCGGCTTCGGCATCGAGGGCCATGGCGACCACGACACCATCCTGCGCGCGAGCCGCGCCGCGCGCGAGTTCGTGCAGATGGCGAGCGAGAAGCAGCGCGAGCCCTGCGGCATTCACGAGCTGTGGGTGTCGACCAAGTGCGGCGAGAGCGACACCACCTCGGGGTGCGGCTCCAACCCGACCGTGGGCAATGCCTTCGACAAGCTCTACGAGACGGGCAACACGCTGGTGTTCGGCGAGACCTCCGAGATCACCGGCGGCGAGCGCATCGTGGCCGAGCGCTGCCGCACGCCCGAGGTGAAGGAGCGCTTCATGTTCATGTTCAACCGCTACCAGGACATGATCAACCGCCACAAGACCAGCGACCTCTCGGACTCGCAGCCCACCAAGGGCAACATCGCGGGCGGCCTGACGACCATCGAGGAGAAGGCGCTGGGCAACATCCAGAAGATCGGCAAGAAGTGCCTGGTCGACGGCGTGCTCGACAAGGCCGAGACACCGACCGGCCCCGGCCTGTGGTTCATGGATTCGTCCAGCGCGGCGGCCGAGATGGTGACGCTGTGCGCGGCATCGGGCTACGCGGTGCACTTCTTTCCCACGGGCCAGGGCAATGTGATCGGCAATCCGATCCTGCCCGTCATCAAGATCTGCGCCAACCCGCGCACCGTGCGGCTGATGAGCGAGCACGTCGACGTCGACACCTCGGGCCTGCTGCAGCGCGAGATGACGCTCGACCAGGCGGGCGACCAGCTTCTCGAATGCATGCTGCGCACCGCCAACGGCCGGCTCACAGCGGCCGAAGCGCTGGGCCACCGCGAGTTCGTCCTGACGCGCCTCTACGAGTCGGCCTGAACGGACCCGGGCTCATCATGGGACGCATCGTCATCGCGGAGTTCATGGACGAGGCCGCAGTCGCGGAACTTCGCGCGAAGCACGAGGTGCTGTACGACCCGAAGCTGGTGGACGATGGCGCGCGCCTGCACCGCGAGGCCGCGGCGGCCGATGCGCTCATCGTGCGCAATCGCACGCAGGTGCGCGGCGAGCTGCTCGCGGCGCTGGCGCGCTGCACGGTGGTCGGCCGCCTCGGAGTCGGGCTCGACAACATCGACGTGGCAGGCTGCGAGGCACGCGGCATGCGCGTGATCCCGGCCACCGGCGCCAACGCGCTGAGCGTGGCCGAGTACGTGATCGCCAGCGCAATGATGCTGCTGCGCGGCGCCTACGCCTCGACGGCGGCGGTGGCTTCGGGCCGTTGGCCGCGCGCGGCGCTGTCGAACGGCCGCGAGTTCGCAGGCAAGACGCTGGGGCTGATCGGATTCGGCTCCATCGGCCAGCTGACGGCCTGCCTCGCGGGCACGCTGGGCGTGCGCACCATCGCCTTCGACGCGATGCTGGCCGCCGACCATCCCGCCTTTGTGCAGGCCGGCACGCAGCATGTCGCGCTCGACGCGCTGGTCGCCCGGGCCGACGTGGTCAGCCTGCACCTCCCGCTGGTGGACTCGACGCGCAACCTCTTCGACGCGGCACGCATCGCCGCCATGAAGCCGGGCGCAGTGCTGATCAACACCTCGCGCGGCGGCATCGTCGACGAGGCCGCCGTGGCGGCGGCGCTGCGAGAAGGCCGCCTGGGGGGCGCTGCACTCGACGTGTTCGATGCCGAGCCGCTGGCGGCCGCGCCGCACTTCGAGGCGTGCCCGAACCTGCTGCTCACGCCGCACATCGCGGGCGTCACGGCCGAGTCGAACGAGCGCGTGAGCAGCCTAGTCGCGCGCAAGGTGCTGGAGGCCTTGCACTGATGGCCGCGCTCAGTCTGCAACAGGCGCGCGAGGCCGTCGCGCGGACGCTGCGCGCTGCCGGCGCCAATGAGGCGATGGCTGCCGCGACGGCGCGGGCGCTGGTGCTGGCCGAGGCCCAGGGGCTCGGCTCCCATGGGCTCAGCCGGGTCGCACAGTACGCCACGCACCTGCGCAACGGCCGCGTGAACGGCGATGCGATGCCGACGCAGCGGCGCGCCAAAGGCGGCGCGGTCTTGATCGATGCGCACGAGGGCCTGGCCTTCGCGGCTTGCGAGATGGCCATCGAGGAGGCGATCCGGCGTGCGCGCGAGTTCGGCATCAGCATCGCCGGCGTGACAGACAGCCACCACTGCGGCGTGCTCGTCGACCACCTGCGCGCGGTCGCCGATGCCGGCATGGTCGGCCTCGGCTTTGCCAACTCGCCGGCCGCGATGCCGGCCGCCGGCGGGCGCCATCCGATCTTCGGGACCAATCCGGTGGCCGCGGTCTTTCCGCGCCGCGGCGCAGCGCCGCTGATGATCGATTTGAGCCTCTCGGAAGCGGCGCGCGGCAAGCTCATGGTCGCGGCCAGGCAGGGGCAGCCCATTCCTGCGGGTTGGGCGCTCGACCGCGCCGGGCAGCCCACGACCGACCCGAAGGCGGGCCTCGAGGGCTCGATGCTTCCGATCGGAGCCGCCAGCAGTCCCAAGGGCGCCATGCTGGCGCTCGTGGTGGAGCTGCTGGTCACGGCGCTGATCGGCGCGCAGTTCGGCTTCGAGGCATCGAGCTTTTTCGAGGACGATGGCAACCGGCCGCGCATCGGCCAGGCTTTCATCATCATCGATCCAGGCGCGCTGGCGGGTTCGGCCAGCTACCTCGACCGCGTCGAGGTGCTGGTCGCCGAGATGCTGGGCGACGAGGGCGTGCGCCTGCCGGGCGTGCGACGCGAGGCGCTGCGCCGGCGCGCGGAACTCGACGGCATCGACGTGCCCGACGCCCTGCTCGACCAGTGGCAGGCCCGGTCCTGAAGACACACGACACAAAGGAGACAAGACGCGATGATCAACAGACGTGAAGTGATGCGTGGTACCGCGGCGCTGGCCGCGGGCGCCCTGGCGCCGATCGCATGGGCCCAGGGCAGCGACTACCCCAAGCCCGACGCGACGATCCGCTATGTGGTGCCCTTCCCTCCCGGCGGATTGACCGATGCGATGGCGCGGCAGATCGGGCAGCAGCTCGGCGAGCGCTGGAAGGTCAGCGTGGTGGTCGACAACCGGCCGGGCGGCAATGGCCAGATCGGCGCCGATGTGGTCGCGAAGGCCGCGCCCGACGGCAACACGCTGCTGGCGATCACGTTGACCCATGCGGCCAACGTGACGCTGTTCCCGAAATCGCCCTTCAACTTCCAGAAGGACCTGCGGCCCGTCGCACTGATTGCCGGCAGCCCGATGCTGATCGTGGTGCCGGCCACGAGCCCGATCAAGGACCTCAAGGACCTGATGGCGCAATCGAAAGCGCGCAAGCTCAACGCGGGCTCCAGCGGCAACGGCACGCCGCCTCACCTGACGCTCGCACTCTTCAACGACCTGAACAAGTCGAGCATCCAGCACGTGCCCTACAAGGGCGGTGCCCCGTCGATGACGGACCTGATCGGCGGGCAACTCGACGTCGTCTTTTCCAACTTCCCCGAGTCGGTCGCGCACGTCAAGGGCGGCAGACTGCGCGCGCTGGCCATCGCCAGCAAGGCCCGCTATCCGTCCCTGCCGGAGGTGCCGACAACCGCAGAAGCCGGCATGCCCACGCTGCTGGTGGAAAACTGGACCGGCATGATGGCGCCTGCCGGCATGCCCGACGCTGCGGTGCAGAAGCTGGGCGCGGAAGTGGTGAAGATCGTCACTCAGCCCGAGATGGAGGAGCGCATGCGGCAGCAGGGCTTCAATGCCGATGCGCGCACGCCGGATCGCTTCGCCGCTTTTCTCGACGAGGAGATCGCGCGCTGGGCGCACGTCATCAAGTCGGCTGACATCCAGCCGAGCTGAGCGCAGCCCCGTTCAGCTGCCTTCGCGCGAAGCGCCCAGCACCGCCAGCGCGACCGACGCGATGCGCGAAGGCAGCGAGTCGGCGCGCGAGGTCAGCACGATCGGCACGCGCGCGCCCAGCACGAGCCCGGCGCATTCGCCGCCGCCGATGTAGGTGAAGCTCTTGTAGAGCATGTTGCCGGCGTTGAGGTCGGGCACCAGCAGCAGGTCGGCATCGCCGGCCACGCGCGACTCCATCTTCTTGATGTGGGCGGCCTCGGCCGAGATCACGTTGTCGAAGCCGAAGGGGCCTTCGACCACGGCTCCGGGCCAGGCGCCGGCATGCGCCATGGCGACCAGCGCCTGCGCATCGACCGTGGCCGGGATGGCGGGATTCACCGTCTCCACCGCCGCCACGATGCCGACCTTGGGCTGTGCGATGTCCAGTTTGCGCAACAGCGCGATCGCGTTGCCCAGGATGTCGCGCTTGGCATCCAGCGAAGGCGCGATGTTGACCACGCAGTCGGCCAGGCCCAGCAGCTTGGGATAGCGCGGCAGATCGAACAGGAAGAGGTGGCTGATGCGCGTCTCGCCGCGCAGGCCGATGACCTTGTCGACCACGGCCGACATCAGCTCGTCGGTGTGCAGCGAGCCTTTCATGAGCGCACCCACAACGCCCTGGCGTGCCATGGCGACGGCGCGGCGCGCGCTCTCGGCGGCGGTGTCGCTGCAGTCGATGATCTCGAACTCGCCCGCATCGATACCGGCTGCGCCCGCCGCGCGCAGGATCTCCTCGCGCGGGCCGATCAGCACGGGTTGCGCGAGTTCCGCGTCGCGGATGCGCACGGCCGCATCGAGCGCCGCCGCATCGCAGGGGTGGACCAGCCCGACGCGCACCCGCTGGCCTTTCGCCCGCTCGCGCGCCTGGGCCACCAGGGCGTCGAGCCGAGGATGCATCGCCGTCTCGCTCACTGCCCGCAGAAGCGCTTGGTTCATGAGGTTCCAGAAAAGGTCGCGGTTTCCATTCCAGAAACACCGCGGAACCGGCTCTGCCGGGCCGCTGGTGTTGCCCCCGGTAGGGGGTGGGCGGCTACACGAAGTGAGCCAACCTGGGGGCGAGTCAGGTGAAGTCTTTGTACTTCTCGAGCAGGCGCACGGGCTTGGCGAGCGCGTCGCGGCGGAAGGGGTCGCCCAGCTCGCGCGTGCACATGACCTCGATCACCGTGGTCTTGCCCTGGTTCATCTGCATGTCGACTGCCTTCTTGAGTGCAGGGCCGACGTCTTCCAGCTTGTCGACCACGATGCCTTCGGCGCCCATGGCCTTCGCGATGCCCGCGAAGCTCTGGTTGTCGAGTTCGCCGGCGACGAAGCGGCGGTTGTAGAAGTCGACCTGGTTCTTCTTCTCCGCGCCCCACTGCCGGTTGTGGAAGACCACCGCCGTCACCGGGATGTCGTGGCGCACGCAGGTCATGATCTCGACCATGCTCATGCCCCAGGCGCCGTCGCCTGCGTAGGCGATGGCCGGGCGATCCGGGGCGGCCAGCTTGGCGCCGATCATGGTGGGCAGCGAATAGCCGCAGTTGCCGAAGCTCATCGGCGCGAAGAAGCTCCTCGGCTCTTCGAAGCGCAGGTAGCTGTTGGCCACGGCGTTGATGTTGCCGATGTCCGTGGAGACCATGGCGCGCGGCGGCATGGCCTTCTCCAGTTCGCGCAGGACCTGCCGCGGGTGCAGCCAATTGCCGCCTTCCTTCTCGGCCTCCTGGATCATGTCGAGGCTGAAGGGGTCGCGCTCGTGGGTCCAGCCGTCGAGCTCCTTCTCCCATGCGGCCTTCTCTTCCTTGATCTTCGTGGCGCGCTCGGCCTTGGTGGCATCGCAGGCGAGCGTGCGGCCGCCCAGTCGCGCGAGCAGCGCCTTGGCAACGGCCTTGGCATCGCCGTGGATGCCGACGGTGATCTTCTTGACCAGCCCCAGGTTGGTGTGGTCGGCCTCGACCTGGATGATCTTGGCGTTCTTGGGCCAGTAGTCCATGCCGTGCTGCGGCAGCGTGCCGAAGGGGCCCATGCGCGAGCCGAGCGCCAGCACCACGTCGGCCTGCGCGATCAGCTTCATCGCGGCCTTGCTGCCCTGGTAGCCCAGCGGGCCGGCCCACAGCGGATGGCTGGCCGGGAAGGAGTCGTTGCGCAGGTAGCCGTTGGCCACCGGCGCGCCCAGGCGCTCGGCCAGGGCCTTGCATTCCTCGACCGCGTCGCCCATCACCACGCCGCCGCCCGAGAGGATGACCGGGAACTTGGCGCTGGCCAGCAGCTCGACCGCGGCCGCCAGGCTGTTCTCGCCGCCCGAGCCGCGCTCAACGCGCATGGGCTTGGGGATCTCGCACTCGATCTCGCCATAGAAGTAGTCGCGCGGGATGTTGAGCTGGGTCGGGCCCATCTCGGAGATCGCACGGTCGAAGCAGCGCGCCGTGTACTCGGCCATGCGCTTCGGGTTGTTCACATGGCCCTGGTACTTGGTGAACTCCTGGAACATCGGCAGCTGGTTGGCCTCCTGGAACCCGCCCAGGCCCATGCCCATGGTGCCGGTCTCGGGCGTGACGATCACCACCGGGCTGTGCGCCCAGTAGGCCGCCGCAATGGCGGTCACGCAGTTGCTGATGCCGGGGCCGTTCTGGCCGATCACCACGCCGTGGCGGCCCGAGACCCGCGCATAGCCGTCGGCCATGTGGCCGGCGCCCTGCTCGTGCACCACCGGGATCAGCCGGATGCCGGCGGGCGCGAAGATGTCCATCGCGTCCATGAAGGCCGAGCCCATGATGCCGAACATGTCGGTCACGCCGTTGGCGACCAGGGTTTCGACGAAGGCCTCGGAAGGCGTCATCTTCTGCACGCCGGTGACGGCGGCGCGGGCGGGCGTGGCGGGGGGTTGCTGGGTCATGGAAGGTCTCCTAGGGTCGGCGAAGATCGCAGGGTTTTCTCGAAAGTTGGAACCGATGGTTCCGGAATTCGTCTTTGCGGAATATAGGGCCCTCCCCGGCTTGCGTCAAACGAAATTCCAGAAATCGGTACTGGTTGTCCCGTTTTTTGTTGAAACGACTATGATCCGGACCATGAAAGTCGTCAATGGCCTGAAACCCGAGCCCACCGAGCTGAACGGCGACACGCCCACCATGCGCCTGTTCGCGCTGCTGGAAGTGATCGCCGCCAAGGACCAGCGCTACGCCCTGCAGGACCTGGTGGAAGCCACCGGCCTGCCCAAGCCCACGCTGCACCGCATGCTCCAGCAACTGGAGACCGCGGGCCTGCTGCAGCGCGAGGGCGACAGCCGCCTCTACGGCATCGGCACACGGCTGCGGCGGCTGGCCGAGAACCTGCTGCTGAACGACAGCCACCATGGCGCGCGCCACACGGTGCTGCGGCAGCTGGTCGAAGAGATCGGCGAGAGCTGCAACCTCACCGCCCTTTCCGGCAGCGAGGTGGTCTACCTGGACCGCGTGGAGACCGCCGCGCCGCTGCGCTTCTACCTGCACCCGGGCTCGCGCGTGCCGGTGCATTGCTCGGCCAGCGGCAAGGTCTTCCTCGCGCAGATGAGCCCGGCGCAGCGCCGGCGCCTGCTGGCCCACGCGCCCCTGGAGGCCTACACGCCCAGGACGCTGACCGACCTGGACGCGCTGGAGCGCGAGATCCAGCGCGTGCGCAAGGACGGTTGCGCTTTCGACAACGAGGAGTTCCTGCCCGGCCTGCTGTGCATCGCGGCGCTGGTGCCGAGCGAGAGCGGCCCGTCCAACCTGTGCATCGCGGTGCAGGCACCCGTCATGCGCATGGACATGGAGAAGGCGAAGAAGCTGCTGCCCGCGCTGCAGCGCGCCGCGCTCGCCCTGTCGCGCATCGACGCAGACACCGAGTCCGACGCGCGCGCGCAGGCCTGAAGGACCATCGACATGACCGACATCGTTTCCCTCAAGCCCGAGCGCCTGCTGAGCGTGCGCGAGGTCTTCGGCATCGACAGCGACCTGATGGCCCCGGCCTTCGCGGAGCGCGACGACCATGTGCCCGAAGTCGACGCGGTCTACCGCTTCAACCCGGACGTGACGCTGGCCATCCTGGCCGGCTTCATGCGCGACCGGCGCGTGATGGTGCAGGGCCTGCACGGCACCGGCAAGTCCACCCACATCGAGCAGGTGGCGGCGCGGCTGAACTGGCCGTGCGTGCGGCTCAACCTCGACGGCCACATCAGCCGGCTCGACCTGGTCGGCAAGGACGCGGTCGTGCTGCGCGACGGCCAGCAGGTCACCGAGTTCCAGGAAGGCATCGTGCCCTGGGCGCTGCAGCGGCCGGTGGCGCTGATCTTCGACGAATACGACGCGGGCCGGCCCGACGTGATGTTCGTGATCCAGCGCATCCTGGAGCACGGCGGCAAGTTCACGTTGATGGACCAGAACCGGGTGCTGCACCCGCATGCCTCGTTCCGCCTTTTCGCTACCGCCAACACGGTGGGGCTGGGCAACCTCAACGGGCTGTACCACGGTGCGCAGCGGCTCAACCATGCGCAGATCGACCGTTGGAACATCGTGGCCTCGCTGGACTACCTGCCCGCCGAGGAAGAAGTCGCAATCGTGCAGGCGCGCGTGCCCTCGATGAAGAACGAGGCCGGGCACGCGATGGTACGCGCCATGGTGGCGGTGGCCGATCTCACGCGCAAGGGCTTCGCGGCCGGCGACCTCTCGACACTGATGTCGCCGCGCACCGTGATCACCTGGGCCGAGAACGTGGAGATCTTCCGCGACCCGGCGCTGGCTTTCCGGCTCTCGTTCGTGAACAAGTGCGACGAGGCGGAGCGGGCGCTGGTGGCGGAGTACTTTCAGCGATGCTTCGACGTGGAGCTGAAGGAGTCGCAGCAGTTGTCGGGTTTGTGAGGCGGCTGGGATGCGACTTCGGGTGTCCGCCTTTCTCCCTGGTCCTTCGGGGGAGGGTCGGGGTGGGGCGCTCGTTTCGTTTGATTTCGAACGGTGCTGTTGTGTTGAGGCAGGAGCCGGGAATTCGCCCCGGCGAATTGCCGGCTCCGCACTCAACACAACAGCAACGTACAAACAGAAAGCCCGG
This sequence comes from Variovorax stachyos, assembly GCF_051400855.1. Classification (NCBI taxonomy): domain Bacteria; kingdom Pseudomonadati; phylum Pseudomonadota; class Betaproteobacteria; order Burkholderiales; family Comamonadaceae; genus Variovorax; species Variovorax stachyos. Next base: position 438,472 of record NZ_JBLFFN010000001.1, read on the forward strand.
TGCCCCCACCCCAACCCTCCCCCGGAGGGAGAGGGAGCAAGTCGGTGTCTCCGCAACACAGGGCTTGTCTTATGAGTGAAGCGCAACAGCAGGTTCGCCACGCCCAGCAAGTCGACGAACTATGCGCCGCCTTCATCCGCGCCTTCAGCGGCGACCCCACCCTGCACTTCCGCGGCCAGCGCCTGCACCGGGGCCGCCAGCCCCTGCCCTGGTACGCCCCGCACCTGCACCCCTCGCCGGAGCGCGACGACTTCACGTCCTTCCGCGGCACGGCGGACGGCCTCGCGCTGCGGCTCCGCGCATCCGACGCCGCCCTGCACGAACGCCTGCGCCCCGAGGAGCCGGTCGAGCGCATGCTGTTCGAGATGCTGGAGCAGTTCCGCGTGGAGTCGCTCGCGCCCGAGGCCATGCCCGGCATGCGGCGCAACCTGCGGCACCGCCACGAGCAGTGGTCTTTGTCCTTCCACCACTCCGGCCTGACGGATACCGCGCGCGGCCTGCTGCTCTATGCGGTCGCGCAGATCTGCCGCGCGCGCGTCAGCGGCCAGCAGGTGGTGGAGGAGACCGAGGACATGCTCGAAGCCACCCGCTTCGCGCTCTCGCCGCTGATCGGCCACGCGCTCGCTGGCCTGCGCCGCGAGCGCGCCCAGCAAGCGGCCTATGCAGTGCATGCCCGCGCCATCGCACGCACGGTGGCAGCAATGCTGCACGACGCCGGCGAAGGTCAGGACGGCGAGGAAGACCGCGAAGCCGAGCCTGACGACAAGCGCAATGTCTTCAGCCTGGTCGCCGACATGGACCGCGAGATCGTCGAAGCCTTCACCACCGCCGACGCCGGCCGCAGCCCGCTGCTGGAAGGCGAAGGCGTTGCGTACCGCGTCTTCACCACCGAGTACGACCGCGAGCACGAGGCCGCCTCGCTGGTGCGCCGGGAACTGCTCGTCGAATTGCGCGAGACGCTGGACCGCCGCATCGCCGCGCAAGGCATCAACATCGCCCGCCTCGCGCGCGAACTGCGCGCGCTGCTGGCCGAGCCCCAGCGCGAGGGCTGGGACGGCGCGCAGGAGGAAGGCCGAATCGACGGCCGCCGCCTGGCGCAGCTCGTCGCGTCGCCTACCGAGCGGCGGCTGTTCCGCACCGAGCGCCTGGAGCCCGTGGCCGATTGCGTCGTTGGCTTCCTGATCGACTGCTCGGGCTCGATGAAGGCGCATGCCGAATCGGTGGCAATGCTGGTCGACGTGATGGCGCGCGCACTGGAGCAGGCCGGCGTGGCCAGCGAGGTCCTCGGCTTCACCACCGGCGCCTGGAACGGCGGGCGAGCCCGGCGCGACTGGCTGCGTGCCGGCCGGCCGGCGCACCCGGGCCGCCTCAACGAGCGCTGCCACCTGGTCTTCAAGGATGCCGCGACGCCCTGGCGCCGCGCGCGCCCGGCGATCGCCGCCCTCCTCAAGCCCGACCTGTTCCGCGAAGGCTGCGATGGCGAGGCAGTGGACTGGGCCTGCACGCGCCTCGACGCGCGCACGGAGGAACGCAAGCTGCTGCTCGTGCTGTCCGACGGCTCGCCGATGGACAGCGCCACGAACCTCGCCAATGACGCCCACTACCTCGACCACCACCTGCAGGACGTGGTGGCGCGGCACGAGCAGGCCGGCCGCATCGGCATCGCGGGTGTCGGCGTGGGGCTGGACCTGAGTCCGTACTACAGCCGCAGCCATGTGCTGGACCTCGCGGCCCCCGGCAGTGGCTCGGCGATGTTCCGCGAGCTGGTCGGACTGATGGCCGGGTTCCACCGACGCTGAGCGCGCCCGGCTGGATGCGTGATCTTTCGCACGAAAGAGCTCACCGCCGCACCAAACCGCATACATCTGCTTACCAAAGTAGTAACCTGTGAACAATTCACATGGATCACACGGGACGGGCGGGCCCGAGGAGAACAACGGATGCGGGCGCAGGGGCTGGAGCGAAAACTGGAGATCGACACGAGCCTTGCGGCGGACGCCGGCGACGCCCGCATGGTGGCGCGGATGCGCCTGGTGCTCTCCGTCTCTGCCCTGCTCGCGGTGTTCGTCGACCCGGCCAGCCTGCGCGGCGTCGGGGGCTCCACCTGGCTGCTCTTCTGCGGCTACATCCTGCACAGCCTGGTGGTGTGCGTCTACTCGGAACTGGAGGCGCCGCTCTCGCGAAGCCGGGTGATCCACTGGCTGGACATCGGCTGGTACGCGCTGATCGTGCAGCTGACGGACGGCGTCCACAGCGCCTTCTTCCTGTTCTTCTTCTTCGCGATCCTCACCTCTTCCTTCCGCTGGGGTTTCGAGGAAGGTGCGCGGGTGACGCTGGCATCGGTTGCCCTTTTCGCGGTCTGCGGCATCGATTCCGCAACCACGCACGACCTGCCCCGCCTGCTGCTGCGCTCCACCTTCATCCTGGCGCTCGGCTACATGATCATCTACTGGGGCCGCTCCAAGGTGGAGCTCAAGCGGCGGCTGGCGCTGCTGCGCGCCGTCAGCCAGCTGTCGAACCCCCGCTTCGGCGTCGACCACACCGTCACCGGCATCCTCGAGAAGATCCAGCGCTTCTTCCTGGAGAGCAGCAGCTGCCTGCTGGTCGTGCGCGACAAGGAGTCCGGCGCCTGCTCGTTGCGCACCATCCGCCAGGGCGATGTCCATCGTTCGCCCCAGGCCGAGCGGATCGTGCCGGAACTGGCCGCGCTGCTGCTGGCGCTCGCACCCCATCGCGCGGCGATCTACCGCCGCGCGCGCTGGCTCCGCCTGCCCGGCTTCGCCGGCGCAGCCACCTACGACGGCGAGAAGGGGCGATGGATGAAGGAAACCCATCCCGCCTACGACGGCCTGGCCGAGCTGCTGGAGGCGAATGCCTTCATCAGCGTGCCGGTCACCCTGCGCAAGAGCGAGGGCCGCCTGTACGTCCTGTCCGGCGGCGGCGTGTTCCACCGGCCCGATGCGCTGTTCCTGGGGCACGTGGTCGCGCAGGCCTTCCCGGTGGTCGAGAACATCGAGCTGCTCGACCGCATGGCGTCCGACGCGGCATCGCAGGAACGGCAGAAGATCGCGCTGGACCTGCACGACACTGCCGTGCAGCCCTACATCGGCCTGAAGATGGGCCTGAGTGCGCTGCGCAACAAGGCCGCCCCGGACAACCCGCTGGTCGAGGACCTCGACAAGCTGCAGGACATGGCCGCCCGTGTCATCGCCGACCTGCGCCGGTACGCGGGCGCGGTGCGCAACGGGCCGGACCGGTCGGAACTCTCGGTGCCGACGCTGCTGCGGCAGCAGGTGGCGCAGGTGCACGACTTCTACGGCATCGACATTGCTGTCTGCGTCGACGGGGATCTCAACGTGAACGACCGCATGGCGGCGGAGATCCTGCAGATCGTCCGCGAGGGCTTGAACAACATCTGCAAGCACACCCTTGCGCACTGCGGCGCCGTCAAGCTGGCCTGCGCGGGCGGCCTGATCCGGGTGGAGATCGAGAACGAGGCGGACGGCACGCAATCGATCGAATTCATTCCGCGCTCGATCTCCGAGCGCGCCAGCGCCCTTGGCGGCATGGCCAGTGTCCGGCGCGGCGCCGGCGGGGCCACATCCGTGCACGTCGAAATACCCATGTAGGAGGCAGAAGAAGATGCAACCAGCGACAAAACCGATCGGGGTCATGGTGGTGGACGACCACCAGACGATGCTGTGGGGACTGTCCAAGCTGATCGACGGCGAGAAGCCGCGCATGCAGGTGGTCGGCACGGCCAGGAACTGCGAGGAGGCGCTGGAGCAGGTCGGCCAGCTCACGCCCGACGTCATCCTGCTGGACCTCGACCTCGACGGCAAGAGCGCCCTCGACATCCTGCCCGGCCTGCTGTCCAACCCTGCCTCGCGCGCCCTGATCCTGACCGGCGAACGCGAACAGAAGACGCTCGACATGGCCGTCCTGCAAGGCGCCCGCGGCGTCCTGCGCAAGGACGCCTCTGCCGAGCAGGTGCTGCGGGCGATCGAGCGGGTCTATCGCGGCGAGCTCTGCATGGACGCCGAAACGATGAGCCGGGTGTTCTCCGAATTCATGGCCTCGCGGCAGAACCCCCATGCCGACCCCGAAGCCGAGAAGCAGGCCACCCTGACCGCCAAGGAGCACAAGATCATCAGCGCCGTCGTCCAGGGCGGCGGCGCCTGCAACAAGGCGCTGGCGAAGCAGCTCTTCATCACCGAGCACACGCTGCGCAATCACCTGACGTCGATCTACCAGAAGCTGGATGTGGCGAATCGGCTGGAGCTGTACGTGTACGCACTCAAGCACGGGCTGGACAGGCTGCCGTCCTGACCACGGCGGCTGCGCCTGCAGCCGTGATCTAGCCTCGCCCGCCCAGCATCGGCAGGATGGTCCGGATGATCTGGATCGCGGCCGGCGCCAGGATGACGGCGATGATCGCCGGAAAGATGCATAGCACCAGCGGCACCAGGAGCTTCGTGGGCACCTTGGCGGCCTGTTCCTCGGCCCGCACCTGGCGCTTGTGCCGCAGGTCGTCGGAGAACACCCGCAGCGAATCGCCGATGCTGGTGCCGAAGCGGTCCGCCTGCGTCAGCATGGTGGCGAAGGTGCCGATTTCCTCGACGCCGGTGCGCAGTGCCAGGTTGCGCAGCGCTTGTTCGCGCGTTCCGCCTGCTCGCATCTCGAGGTTGGTCCATTGCAGCTCCTGCGCCAGGGCGACGCTCTTCATCCGGATCTCTTCCGTCACCTTGACGAGCCCGGAGTCCAGCCCTAGCCCGGCCTCGACGCAAACCAGCATCAGATCGGCCGCATCGGGAAAGTTGTCGAAGATCTCGCGCTTGCGGTCGCGGATTCTCAAGAAGAGAAAGGCGTTGGGCAGATAGCAGCCGACCAGGGCCGCCGTTGCGAGGTACAGCAGGAACTTCATGTCGGCCGGTGAACCCGTCGCGCGCAGTGCCAGCGCCGCGGCGCCCGCGAACAGCAGCGGCAGCAGCGTCTTCAGGCCGAAATAGACCAGGTGCGCATCGTCGTGCCGGATGCCGGCGTTGAGGAACCTGAGACGCAACGGCGAAGCCTCGGCGTCGGCCGTGGGCGAGGACAGCTGGGCGAAAGGCCCCACGACCTTGACCACCGTCTCCGCCCACTGCGAATGCTTCGGCGTATCGGACATGGCCTGCAGACGCTGCCCGGTCCTGTTGGGCGCGAGCCAGATGAACACTCCCGCGACCCCCAGGGACACGGCCAGGAAAACGAGTGTCGAAAACAGCAGCATGTCGTACTCCCTCAAACACGGATGCGGACGATCTTCCGCATGATCAGCACGCCGAAGGCCATGAGGCCGAGCAGGTACTTGACGATGGCGATGCCGATCGGGTCGGTCCACAGCACCGACATGAACTTGGGGTTCAGCAGGTTCATCACCGCGGCCAGCGCGAAGGGCATCACGACCAGGATCCAGCCCGAGAGGCGTCCTTCCGATGACAGTACGCGGACCTTGCCCAGCAGCTTCAGGCGTTCGCGGATCAGCCGGCTCAGGTTGCTCAGCACCTCCGTCAGGTTGCCGCCGGAGTCGCGCTGGATCATCACTGCGACGACGAAGTAGCGCAGGTCGGTCAGCGGAATGCGCTCGCTCAGGTTCGTCAGCGCCTGCTGCAGCGAGACGCCGAAGTTGACTTCGTCGGCCACCATGCGGAACTCGCTGGCGATGGGCTCGGCCATTTCCTCGCCGATCATCTGCAGCCCAGACGCGAAGGAGTGCCCGGCGCGCAATGCGCGGGTCACCAAATCGATGGCCTCCGGCAACTGCTGCTGTACGCGGGCCAGGCGCCGGCTGCGCTTGTACTGCACGTAGAACAGCGGAGCGATGCCCATCGGCACACCCGCAGCCAGGCCCAGCAGCGGCGCCTGGTGCAGGACCTGCGTCACCACGAAGAAGGTGATGACCGCGATGGCGGCGCAAGACAGCAGGAGCCGGGACACGGTCCATTGCAGCCCGGCCTGCAGCACGAACCGGTCGAGCGCATGCGCCCGCGGGATGCTCAGCAGCAGCCGCTCGAGCGCAGGCACTTCACTCAGCATGCGCTCCTTCAGGAACTGCGCCTGCGCGGTCTTGTCGACCGAGGCCGACAGCGTTCGCAGCCTCTCCTCGATCTTCCTGGCCTCGGGCCCCTTGTAGTTGCGCCAGAGCAGGTAGAGGCCTTCGAGCAGCAGCAGCACCGCCACGAACACGAGCGCCGAGATGACCAGGAAGGCGTTGCCGCCGATGTCTTGCAGCATGGCGAAGCCCCTCTATTCGTAGCGCTTGGTCGGGTCGAACATCGCATCCGGCAGCACGAAGCCGAACGCGCGCAGCCGCTCGGCGAACTTGGGCCGCACGCCGCTCGCCTGGAAGTAGCCCTGCACCTGGCCATCGCCGCCGACGCCCGTCTGCTTGAAGGAGAAGATTTCCTGCATGGTGACCACCTCTCCTTCCATGCCGGTGATCTCCTGGATGCTGGTGATCTTGCGCCGGCCGTCGATGAGGCGCAGGGCCTGGACGACCACCGTGATGGCCGAGGCGATCTGCGACCGGGCCGCCTTGTGCGGGAGGTTCAGGTTGGCCATGCCGATCATGTTCTCGAGTCGGGACAGCGCATCGCGCGGCGTGTTGGCATGGATGGTGGTGAGCGAGCCTTCGTGGCCGGTGTTCATCGCCTGCAGCATGTCGAAAGCCTCGGCGCCGCGCACTTCGCCGATCACGATGCGGTCCGGCCTCATGCGAAGGGCGTTGCGCACCAGCGCGCGCTGGGTGATCTCGCCCTTGCCCTCGATGTTCGAGGGGCGCGTCTCCATGCGGATCACGTGGGGCTGCTGCATCTGGAGCTCGGCAGCGTCCTCGATGGTGACCACGCGCTCGGTCTCGGGGATGTAGCCGGACAGGATGTTCAGCAGCGTGGTCTTGCCTGCGCCCGTGCCGCCGGAGATCAGCATGTTGATCTTGGACTTGCACAGCCCCTCGAGCATGAAGGCCATCTGCGGCGTCAGGCTCTTGAGGTCCTCCACGAGGTTGTCCATCTTGAGCGGGATGTGCGCAAAGCGCCGGATCGACATCATGGGCCCGTCGAGCGCGACGGGCGGGATCACGGCATTGACGCGCGAGCCGTCGGGCAGCCGCGCGTCCACCATCGGGCTCGACTCGTCGATGCGTCGGCCGACCAGGGACACGATCTTGTCGATGATGCGCAGCAGGTGCTTCTCGTCGGTGAAGGTCACGTTGGTGAGCTCCAGCTTGCCCTTGCGCTCGACGTAGATCTGCTCGTAGGAGTTGACCAGGATGTCGGAGACCGTGGGGTCCGCCATCAGCAGTTCGATCGGGCCGAAGCCCAGCATCTCGTGCTGGATGTCACGGATCAGCGTGCGGCGCTCGATGTCGTTCACGGCGGCCTGCTCGTCCTGCAGCAGGCGCGCGACCATGGTCGAGATCTCCTGCCGCAGCACCTCGGGCGCGAGCGTCTCCAGCGCCGCCAGGTCGAACTTGTCGAGCAGCTTCAGGTGCATGCGGCCCTTCAACGCCTTGTAGGTGTCGGAGGCAGCCTGGTTCTTGTAGGCATCGGCAGCGGGCTGGCCGGTCGGGCGCGCGATGGGTTCGATCGCGACGGCATCCAGAATTTCCCGGAATGACATGGTGTGGGGCCTTTGCGGGTTGAGGAAGGGCGTGCGCCGGAATGACGACTAGGCCCTGCGGAACAGGCGGCCGAAGAGACTGGGACTCTCTTCCTGCCGCGGGCTCAGCGAGAGTGCGAGATCGGCCAGCGTGCGGCTCACGGGATTCGAGCGCGACAGCTCGACGAGCGGAATGCCGCGGTTGATCGAGGTGTTGACCTCCTTGTAGCTTTCGGGAATCGTGAGCAGGCTCACGGCGCCCAGCGTGCGCCGGATGTCGGCGAGGCCGATCTCGCCGGCCTTCTCGAAGCGGTTGACGATCAGCTCGATCTTGTTCGCGGGATAGCCGAGCGACTTGAACACCGCCATCAGCCGGTTCGCGTTGCGGATGTGCGGCAGGCCGGGCTGCAGCACCGGGTAGATGCGGTGCGCGCGATCGAGCGCCCGGATCACGAGCGTATTGAGCACCCGCCCGACATCGAGCAGCACGAAGTCGTAGTGCGACATCGCCAGGGCCAGGATGGCATCGACATGCTCGGGTTTCACCTCCATGGCCTTCGAAGGATCTTCAGGCGCGGCCAGGATGCTGAAGCCGGGCGTGACCTTCACGGCACTGGCGGCCAGGAAGGAGGCGTCGAGCCGGGTAATGTCGTGCGCCACGTCTGCGATCGTCGAGCTGGGCCGGCCGTCGCTCACATACGAGAGCGCACCGCCGAATTGAAGATCCAGATCGATCAGCAGCACCGACTTGGACTCGGCCAGCTGCCAGCCGAGATTGGTCGCGAGGAAGGTGGCGCCGCTGCCGCCCTTGCACGACATGAAAGCCAGCGTCTGGCCGGTGGTCTGGCCACGCAGCCCGGCGAGCTTGGCCGCCATCCGGTTCACCGCGGCTTCGAGCGCGGGAGCGCTCACCGGCGAAGGCAGCACCTCGCGCACGCCGGCGCGCATGGAGTTGATCAGGAACTCCGGCGTTTGCATCGCGCACAGCAGGATGACCGAGATGCTGGGGTGATGCGTGGTGACGTATTCGACGAGTGCCAGCTCGTTGGGGTCGCAGCACATGCCGTCCACGACCATGAGGTCGGGCTGCTCCTGCTCCGCGACCTGGCGCATCCGGCTCCTGCCGCCCTCGACCAGCACGACGCCGTGCGACAGAGCCTCGAGGGTCTTGCTCATCTCCTGGAGATGATGGCTGTTGGGCGAAATGATGGCGATCTTCATCATGCAGTCCGTGGTTAAGAACAAACAGATGCGCTGTTGGGGTCTTGCCCCATGATTTCGCGCGGCAGATAGGTGGAAAAGCCCGGCATCGGGATCGGTGAATGCGTGCCGAATCCGATGGGCGAAATCCACTGGTAGTCGAGATCGACGATGCGGACATTCACGCCGCTGCAATTGGCAGCCGTACAGGTCGTGCTGACACTGCCTGCCGCGTCATACCAATCGATCGTGACGTTGTCTGCGGTCAGCTGAGGCAGGAACTTCTGCATGTTCGAAAGCACGACGGTGGCACCCTTGTCGCACACGACGGCCGCGCGAGCGCCCCAGCGCGTCGCTTCGGCGGCTGCGTTCCAGGTCCACAACATGCGCGCGAAATCCGTGATGCCCAGCAGGAAGGTCAGGAAGAGCATCAGGACCAGCGCGAACTCCACTGCGGTCGCGCCGGCTTGCCTTGTTCGATTCATGATTGACCCCGCATGGTGGCGCTGATGTCACCGAAGGGAATGTCCCCGTTCGCATCGCCGAAGCCGACCCCAAACACCCCGGTGATGAGCGGGCGGAACTTGTATCCGGTCACCATGATGGTCACTGCATTGATGGCTGGAGCGCTGCCCTGGAATTTCCAGGTCGGTGCGGGGACATGCGAGGTGCTCAGGCCGATGACCAATGGCGCGCCCTCGCCGGCCGGGTTGCCGTAGACCACGAGGTTCTTGGCGATCGTGACCTTGGCCGGGTCCGTCGTAGCAATCGACGGATCCTGAGTGGAAAGATAGCGAGAAGCGTCGCGCAGCGATTTCGCGATGGTGTTGTACTGGTACAGCGCCCGGCCGAACTCGGTGGTGATGAACGTCAGGATGAGCAGCAGTGGCAGGATGAGTGCGAACTCGATCAGCGCCACTCCGTTCTGCTTCTTCTTCATGCCGTTCTCCTACTGAACGAGCGTGGGGACCATGGGCCCGGTGGCGCCGCCGGCCAAGCCTGCGGTGGCACAGGGACTGCCGGCTGACTCCGCATCGCCGATGAACTCCAGCCACATCTTCGATTGCTTTCCGCTCGCGTTCTTCTCGAGCGGATGCAGCATCAGCATGCAGGCAAAGCCTTTCAGCGTGATGGACGGGCACTCGACCACCGCGGTCGTTATGACGCGTCGATTGGCGCCCTTGGTGTAGTCGGTGGAACTGAAGTTTCCCTGCGTCTTGAGGTTCTTGGTGTCGGGATTCTGGTTGTCCCCTTCATAGGGCGCGAATGCACCGCGCTTGGCAGCAAAGCCGTTCGGACCGGGGTCGTCATACCGGCCCGGCTTCGTCGCGGCAGCGCTGTCCGCATACCAGGCATAGCCGGTTTGATCGGGAGCGGCATCGGCCGGGCTCAAGCTCCCCTGGTAGATGCCGAAACGGGTGTTCCACGCTGCGACTGCTCCATTGGTCTTGCCTGCCTTGCCGACTTCTGTCGCCATGCCGGGAAGGCCGCATTGCCCACTGCTCGTCAGGAGATCCTTGATCTCGCGTGCCCCGCCGCCACTGCCGGAAAAGTCCACCCAGTGAAACTGGCCGGATTCCACGTCGTCGTTGGAGTTGGTCACGCCCTCGATCCATTCGCCCCGCGTGAACCCCCAGCCGGGCGCGGCCGACTTTTGGCAGATGCCGACCGGAACGAGGCAATTGGACTGGGACGGTGCCCGGGTCGCAACAGCAAGTGCGGCGACGCTCTGCGATGCGCCATAAGTGCCGTTTCCACTGAAGGCACTCAGGGCATGAAGGATCCATGGTGCGATGCCCGACTTCGTGTGCAGGCACTTGGCGTACTTGGCATTGGCTACCGGCGTGAAGGTATGGCTGTAGCTGCCGATCAGCGAGTCGCTGAACACGACGTCGGTCTCGGCGATGCCGGTCGCTGCGCCTTGAAAATTGATCTTGTTGAGATCGGCTGCGGTCTTGCCTGCACTGGTGGCCCGCGCCAATGCGTCACTGGCGCCGTCGAGCTCCTGCGCGGCAGACAGGGCGCAGCTGTCCAGTGCCGTCTGCAGCTCCGTCTTCACGACGAAGAGGCGGCCGAAATCCAAAGCGAGCCCCATGAAGCCAAGGAGAAAGAGGAGAACGAGTGCCACGGTAACGATCACGGCCCCGTCTTGCTTTTGTCGACTGCTCGCCCTGTGCATGGAAGACCTCTTTTGGAGATGAATCGATGAAGCGATGTGCTCGCATCCGAGGCAAGTGGACTTGAGCCTTGAAGGCCCAAGAGCCACCGCCATGGTTGCGATCTGATGCCGATCAGGGATTGCAGACGGCCATGTTGCCCGAGAGACAGGCAGCCACGCGCGTCACGAAGGTCGTGAAGTAGTTGCCGGTCGTCAGGCCGCTCAGCGCGACGACCAGGGCGATCGACACCACGGCGACGATCAGTGCGTATTCGATGACTTGCGCACCATCCTCTTCCTTGGCGAAAGTGGACATGAAGTTGCGTGCACGGATGATGAGTTGGTTCATTTTTTCACCTTTGAGATTGCGTTAAGAAAATAAAAAATCTTGCGTTGCTTCTTGGGTTGATTGAGTTCTATCTTTGCAAGGCGGCTCCTTTCTTTTCGAATTCAAGAATCGTTCGTGGCGGCCTAACGACCTCCACCGCCTCCACCACCACCGATCCCGCCACCAATGTTGATGACGTTCACCGCGGGCGGCGGCGCCTTGAAAGAGTCCTTGTAGCGAACCATCGTCTCCCGCGAGGCCCTGCCATCCATCCCGGTGACCGGGTCCGCGTTCTTGCCGGCTTCGGGATTGATGGTCATTTTTCTTTTGGCATCACGGACCGCATCGCCGAAGCGCGCGTCGTAGTTGGGAGTCGTCGTCGTCGAGCAGCCGGCCAAGAGGCCCGCGAGTGCTGCAATTGCAAGAAGCCTTTGGTTCATGACATCCTCCTAATTGGTTTCAGAAGCTGGAAGAAGCTGGAGCGGCCGGAGCCGGCGTGGCGCTCTCCAGCGCACCGTTCAGGTAGACCTCCGCACGGCTGGGCACCACGTGGTTGTCGGTGGGCAGCCGGGGCGAATCAACCAGCGGCTTGACCAGCCGCGGCGTGATCACGAACAGCAGTTCGGTCTGGTCGGTCTGGAACTCGGTGCTGCGCGCCAGCGCCCCCACCACCGGCACCTCACCTAGGCCGGGGAAGCGCTTGACCGTCTCGTTGACGTTGTTCTTGATCAGCCCCGCGATGACCAGGCTCTGCCCGTCATTGAGCTGCACCGTGGTGTCGGCCCGGCGCACCGTGAACGAAGGCAGCACCGCGGTCACGCCGTTGACGGAGGTGAAGGGCGAGCCGGTCTGCGACAGGTCCGACACCTCCGACACCATCTTGAGGTGCACCCGGCTGCCGCCCAGCACCGTCGGCGTGAACTTCACGCCGATGCCGAATTCCTTCTCCTCCAGCGTGATGGTGCCGAAGCCACCGGCGAGGTTGTTGCTTTGCGCCACCGGGATGAAGATCTTCCCGCCCGAAAGGAAGCTCGCCTGCTGGCCGCTGATGGCCATGATGTTGGGCTCGGCCAGGATCCGCACCAGGCCGTCGTCCTTCTGGCCGTCGATCGAGATCGCCGTCTTGCCGACCCGCAGCGCTTCCGCGAATGCACCGCCCCCGCTCAGGAAGTCCGAGATCAAGGTATAGGTGTTGGAGCCGGCGCTGGTGAACCTGCGCGCGGCGATGCTCGAGCCCAGCTTGTCCAGCAAGGTCTTGCTGACCTCCGCAATCTTCACCTCCAGCATCACCTGCTGCGGCGTCATCACGCGCAGCAGGTTCACCACCTTCTTGCCGTCGCTGCCGTACGCGGCGGCCAGGCTCATCACATCATCCAGCTTCATCGGATCGCTGATCTCGCCGGTGAGCACGATGGTCTTTTCCGCGCCCCTCACGCGGATGCCGCGCTCCTCGGGCATCACCTCGGCCAGCTTGGCCTGCAGCGCGCCGGAGTCGATCGTGACGATCACGTCCTTGATGAAGCAGGCACCGTCGGCGCTCTGCAGGACCACATTCATCGAGCCGGCGGTCTTGCCCCTGAAGAACAGGTCGGTGGGGCTGAGCAGCATTACCTCCATGTCGGCAACGCCGTCGCTTCCGCTGCCCTGGAGTGCGCCCGCCGCAGCTTGTGCGGCGCCGGCCGGCGGTGCGGCCGAAGCCCCTCGGCTGCCTCCCGGCTGGCCGCTCACCAGGATGCGCACCACCCGGGTCTTGAGCGGGATGACCGCGGACTTCCCGAGCGTCACATAGGTCGGCTGCTCGTCGGGCACGATGGAGCTGCAGCGGCGAGGAGCCGGTGCGGCACTGGCTGCCGGCGCGGCGGCCGCGGCAGGCGCCTGCACCGCGGGCGGGTTGTCCGCCGCGAAGGAGGAGCCGGCCCAGGCGAGCGTGGCGAGCGCCAGGGCGATTGTGGTCTTGCTGTGCACTTGGATTTCTCCTCGATGGCTTGCTAGAAGCAGGTGAGCGCGCGGCCCGAGTTCTGGATGACCTCGACGCACTCCACGGCAGGCAGGCTCGTGGGCTTGCCGGCAAAGACCCGCGGCTTCGGCGCAGCCGGGGCCGGGACCGTCAGCGACACGGGCAGGATCTGCTTCTCGCCGAACAGCTGGCTCTTGGTGATGCCGGCCGTCTGGACCTTGTCCTTGTCCACCTGGTTGCGCAGGACGAGGGACAGCGTGCCGACGCTGCGAGCCAGGTCGAGCTTCTCGGAGTCTTCGAGCGACAGCTCGAGCGTCACGGCGCTCACCACCTTGGGCTTGGTGTCGTCGCGGCCCGCTTCCTGCGCGACCGCCAGCACCAGCACGTGCTCGAGGACCGTCTTGCTGATCTGCCGGTTCTCCTCGCCCTTGCCCTTGTCCTGCTGAGCATTCACGACGACGTCGACGAAGTTGCCCGGCAGCGCGAATCCGGCGACGCCCACCACGTCGTTGACGCGCACCGTCATCGCCCGCTTGCCGGGAGAGATGACGGCGGACAGTCCGCCCTGCGTCCCGATCGGCGCGAGCTTGCCTTCGAGGATCGCCTCGCCGCGCAGCAGGCTGACCTTCGCGACCCGCTCCTGGACGTCCTTCATTTCCTTGAAGGCACCCACCGGCACCGAGCCGCTGGGCCAATCGATGGTCGACAGCATCTGCGGATTGATTCGGCTGCCCAGCTCGATGTCGACGACCGCGACGACCACCTTGTTGGAAGCGATGCTTCCTTGCCGCGTGACCCAGCCGCTCGCGTAGACCGCTGCGGCCAGGCCGGTCAGCAGTGCCAGGAACAAAAGACCCAATGCCTTGATATTTCTCATGAGATGCCTCGCTGAAAAGTGAGTGAGTGCCAGTGATGCGGCGGCCTAGGCGAGGCCCAGCTGCCGGCTCAGCACGTAGCCGATCGTTCCGACACAGATGCACACGCCGTAGGGAAGCCTTCCGACGGACTGGGGCGCATGCGTCCTGGCGTCCGGGCGCACGCCCGCCACGCTCAGGCTCACCAGGCTGAAAAGCACCTCCCAGGTGTTGCGCAGCATCTGGCCCAGGCGTCCCTTGGCCAGCGCAAGGCCGAGGGCACCGACGCCGCCGGCGATGAAGGCGTACAGCACCGCCGGCAAGGTCTCGTCCGCGCCCAGGAAGGCACCGACCATCGCCATCAGCTTCACGTCGCCCGCCCCCATCGCGTGCAGCATGTAAAGGGGCAGCAGCAGCACGAATCCGAGAAGCAGGCCGCCCGAGGCCATCAGGAGGGCCGCGCCGGGCGACACGGCGATGACGGTCTTGTAGATCAGCGCGAAGGCGGCCCCGCCGAAGGTCAGCCAGTTGGGAATGCGGTAGGTGCGGTAGTCGGTGACACCCGCAATGACCAGCAATGCAATGAGGACCGCGGTGCGCGGGTCGAAGACCAGCATCGCAAGGAGCTCGAGCAGCGCGTGAATTTCCTGCATTTGGCGACTTCTCTCTCGTCCGATCGACGGCGTATCAGGAGACCCGGCGACCGGGCCTCATGTGTTCTTGTTCCAGGCCAGGACCAGCAACATGCAGATGACGAGCACCAGCGAGCCGACCAGTGCGCATTCCATGAAGGAAGCGCCTGCCTCGCTTGTCAGCAGCTCGATCCCCATGGACGACAGTGATTCGCCGATTCGCATGCATCTCTCCAAGCCATTCCTCGGCAGCTCATCCGCCGGTCTCGCCGCCTGATGTCTTGCCTTGGGAATGACTGTAGATATGCAAACAAAGGTCTGCATGAGCGTGACGTCCTGACTTGCGCAGGACAGATCGCCCGCAGCAGCAGAGCTGCCGGGTATGACAAAACGCCTACTTAAGTACTCAGACGCGAGCGATCACGGCGAGGCGCGCAGCGGCGGCGCAGCGTGCCTGGGCCAAGGCGCGCCGGTGGGCAACGGAGAGAGCGGGAAGGCAGGGGAAGGGCGCGCCCGGGGCATCGGGCGCAGGCCCGTCAGGGCGGAGCCGCAGCGGCGGCGAGTTCAGCGAATGCTGACGCCGTACTTTCGCGACGGATGCGATCCGGCGTGGCCGTCGGATTCCTCCAGCGTGGCCAGCAGCGTGGTGGATTCCCTCACCCGCTCGCTCATGCGCTCGTTCAAGGGCTTCCAGCCGCGGTACATCGGCACCACGACCAGCCAGCCGATACCGATCACGCCTCCCAGGGCGCCCAGGTAGTGCCAATGCATGGGTTCCATCTGCGCGATCCCTCCAGTTCGTTGTTCGGCCCGGATGTCGCCGGACGAGCGCGCGAGTGTGCCGCTTCTGCGTCAATTCCGACTGCGACTTTGGTCGTATATGGGGGTCTTTCAGCTTACAAAGCCGCCGATTCCGAGAAGCTTTGCACAGGGATCGACCCTCGCGGCCACTCACGCTCGGGGCCAGCCCGGTTGACATGCTCCATTCCGGCACCTAGAGTTGTTCCAAATGTGCGAACGATGTTCCATTATTTAGAACATCAAACTCGGAACCCCATTTGGACTCCACGCTCGCCAAGGGCCTTGCCGCCCTCGAATGGATGGTGCGCCAGCAGCGCGACTGCCGCGTGACCGACTTGGCCCAGGCCTTCGGCAAGGCGCGCAGCAATGCGCACCGCACGCTGCAGACGCTGGTGGAATGCGGCTGGGCGGTGCAGGACCCGGCGACCAGCGCCTACCGTCCGAGCCTGCGCCTGTTCGAGCTCGGCTCGCTGGTGGCCGAGGTGGCAGACATCGGCGCACTGCTGCGCCCGCACCTCGCCGCGCTGGCGCAGGCCACGGGCGAGACCATCCACCTCGCGGCGCTCGACGGCGCGGAGATCGTCTACCTCGACAAGTTCGACAGCCCCCTGCCGGTGGCGGCCTACTCGCGCGTCGGCGGCCGGGCGGCGGCGTATTGCGTGGCTTCGGGCAAGGCGCTGCTGGCCGCGGCGCAGCTCGATGCGGCCGCGCTGCGCGCGCGCCTCGGCCCGCTGGCAGCGCACACGCCCAACAGCATCACCGACTACGACGCGCTCCGCGCCGAGCTCGAGCGCACCCGCATCCGCGGCTACGCCGAGAACCGCGAGGAATGGCGGCTCGGCGTCTGCGGGCTGGGCGCGCCGGTCTTCAATGCGCGCGGCGAAGCAGTCGCCGCACTGGGCATGAGCGTGCCCTCGATCCGCTTCGCGCGCACCCAGGCACGCGGGCTCGCCGAGCAGGTCATGGCCTGCGCGCGCGATGCCAGCACCACGCTGGGCTACCGGGTAGGCCCGGAGCCGATGAATACCACCCCGAAGAAAAGGAGACTGGAATGAATCGCTTCGCCCCCTGGCTGCGCACTGCCGTCCTCACGGCGGCCGCACTTGCCGCACCCTTCGCCACGCAGGCACAAGGGAGCAGCGGCAGCAACGGCCCCGACTACCCGAGCAAGCCCATCAAGCTGATCGTGCCCTACCCGCCCGGCGGCGGCACCGACGTGATTGCGCGCATCGTGCAGGAGCGGTTCCAGGCGCAGCTCGGCCAGCCCGTGGTCATCGACAACCGCGGCGGCGCGGCCGGCTCGATCGGCACCGAGATCGCGGCCAAGTCCGCGCCCGACGGCTACACGGTGCTGTTCACGCTCTCCTCGCACACCATCAATCCCGCGATCTACACCAAGCTGCCCTTCGACACGCAGAAGGACTTCGAGCCGGTCGCGATGGTGGCCTCGCTGCCGCAGATCCTGGTGGCCAACACCAGCTTCCCGGCCAACAACGTGGCCGAGCTGGTGAAGGTGGCCAAGGCCAAGCCGGGCTCGCTCTCCTTCGCGACGGTGGGCAACGGCTCGCCCGGGCACCTGGCCGGCGAGCTGTTCAAGCTGCGCACCGGCACCGAGATGACGCACGTGCCCTACCGCGGCGGCGGCCCGGCCGTGACCGACGTGATGGGCGGCCAGGTCCCGCTGCTGTGGGTGTCCATTCCCGCGGCGGCGCAGTTCGTCAAGGCAGGCAAGCTCAAGGCGCTGGCCGTCTCCACCACCAAGCGCAGCGCCGCCTTCCCCGACGTGCCGACCATGCAGGAAGCGGGCATCGCCGACTTCGAGGTCGACTCCTGGTACGCGATGTTCGTGCCCGCGAAGACGCCCAAAGCCGCGATCGAGAAGCTCAACCGCGTGGTCAACACGGTCGTGCGCGAGCCCGAGATCCGCGACAAGCTGCTGGCCCAGGGCAGCGAAGGCGTGGGCGGCACGCCGGAGCAGCTCGGCAAGGTGGTGGCGACCGAGATGGTTCGCTGGAACAAGCTCGCCAAGGAAGCCAGTATCAAAGTTGATTAAGCAGACTCCGCATCCTCATTTCTCACGCATATGGCAAACAACGCATCCCCCGAACCCACCGGCCCCACCGCGGAGCTCGTGGCCCGCGCGCGCGCGGCCCAGCGCATCTACGAGACCTGGTCGCAGGAACAGGTGGACATGGCGGTGGCCGCCGCAGGCTGGGCCATCATCGAGCCGAAGCGCAACCGCGAGCTGGCCGAGCTGGCGGTGGCCGACACGGGCATCGGCAACGTGGAAGACAAGGTCAGCAAGAACCATCGCAAGACCTTCGGCCTCTTGCGCGACCTGCGCGGCGCGCGCTCGGTGGGCGTGATCTCGGAAGACCCGGCGCGCGGCATCGTCGAGATCGCGCGGCCGGTGGGCGTGGTGTGCGCCGTCACCCCTTCGACCAATCCTGGCGCGACGCCGGCCAACAAGATCATCAACGCGCTCAAGGGGCGCAACGCGGTGATCGTCGCGCCCTCCCCCAAGGGTTGGTCGACGGCCGCGCGGCTCATCGAATTCATCCACGCGCAGTTCGACCGGATCGGCGCGCCGCGCGACCTGGTGCAGCTGCTGCCCTCCCCCGTCACCAAGCAGGCCACGAGCGAGCTGATGCGCCTGTGCGACCTGGTGGTGGCCACCGGCTCGCAGGCCAACGTGCGCGCGGCCTACGCCAGCGGAACGCCGGCTTTCGGCGTGGGCGCGGGCAACGTGGCCAGCATCGTCGACGAGACGGCGGACACGGCGCTGGCGGCCGATCGCATCGTGCTGTCGAAGACTTTCGACAACGCGACCAGTTGCTCGTCCGAGAACAGCCTGATCGTCGTCGACGCGGTGCGTGCGCCCATGATCGCGGCCCTCGAGGCGCGCGGCGCGGTGATGCTCGACGCGGCGCAGAAGAAGACGCTGCAATCATTGATGTGGCCCGAGGGCAAGCTCTCGGCTGCGGTGATCGGCAAGTCGGCGCGCGAGATCGCCGAGTGCGCGGCGGCGCAGGACGCCACGGGCCGCGCCGGCTGGACTGCGATCGCCGAGCGCCAGCCGCGCATCCTCATGGTGGCGGAGGACGGCGTGGGCCACGAGCATCCGTATTCGGGCGAGAAGCTGAGCCCCGTGCTCGCGGTCTATGCCGCCAAGGACTTCGAGGAAGCCGCTGCCATCGTCGATCGCATCTACGCCTACGAGGGCGCGGGCCACTCGGTGGGGCTGCACAGCGCCGAGCCGGAGCGCGCGATGCGCCTGGGCCTGACGCTGCCCGTGTCGCGCGTCATCGTCGACCAGGCGCACTGCATCGCCACCGGCGGCAGCTTCAACAACGGGCTGCCCTTCTCGCTGTCGATGGGCTGCGGCACCTGGGGCAAGAACAACTTCTCCGACAACATGAACTACCGGCACTACCTCAACATCACGCGCGTGTCGCGGCCGATCCCCGAGCGCGTGCCGAGCCAGGAGGAGATCTTCGGCGAGTTCTTCGCCAGGCACGGTGCCGAGTGACAGCCTCGACCGTTCGTGCCCTGATCGAGGCGCAGGCTGCGTGCCGGCCCGCGGCCGTCTATGCGTTGTCCACCGGGGGCGGCTCGCCACTGCACTACGCCGAGCTCGCGCAAGGATGCCGCAGCGTCGCGGCGGTATTGCGCCAGCATGGCGCGAAGCCGGGCGACACCGTCTCGCTCGTCATGCCCAACGGCCTGCAGACGCTGCGCGTGCTGCTGGGTGCGATGCATGCCGGCCTGTGCGTGAACCCGGTCAACCTGCTGTCGCAGCCTGAGCAGATGCGCTACGTGCTCGCGCATTCCGACTGCCGGCTGGTGTGCGTCGCGCCCGACTGGGAAGAACGCGTGCGCGCCATGCTGCACGACATCGAGCGGCCGGTGTCGCTGATGGTGGTCGAGCCCGAGGCCGCCGCCCTGCCGGGCGAGGCCGAAGCGCCCGCCATCAGCGAAGACCCCGCCCCGGCCGCCGATGACACGGCGCTGCTGATGTACACCTCGGGCACCACCGGCATGCCCAAGGGCGTGATGCTGAGCCAGCGCAACCTCGTGGCCAATGCGCAGGCCATCAGCGCCGAACATGGCCTGGGCCCTGCGGATCGCGTGCTCGCCGTGCTGCCGCTCTATCACATCAACGCCTTCGCCGTGACCATGCTGGCGCCGCTTGCGCATGGCGGCAGCTTGGCAATGCCACCGAAGTTCTCGGCCGGCCGCTTCTGGGAGCAGGCCGCGCAGGCCCGGTGCAGCTGGATCAACGTGGTCCCCACCATGATCTCGTACCTGCTCGAAGGCCAGCAGCCGCCGGCAATGCAGACCGCGGGCATCCGCTTCTGCCGCTCGGCCTCGGCCGCGCTGCCGCCCGAGCACCACCGCGCCTTCGAGCAGATGTTCGGCATCGGCATCGTCGAGACCATGGGCCTGACCGAAACCGCGGCGCCCTCCTTCTCCAACCCCATGGACCCTGCGAAGCGCAAGCTGGGCTCGGTGGGCCGCGCCTCCGGGTGCGAGGCGCGGGTGATCGATCAGCAGCTTGCCGAAGTGCCCGACGGCACGACTGGCGAGCTCGCGATCCGCGGGCCCAACGTGATGCTCGGCTACTACAAGAACGACGAGGCCACGCGCGCCAGCTTTACCCCTGACGGATGGCTGCGCACCGGCGACCTCGGGCACCGCGACGCGGACGGTTTCTTCTTCGTCACCGGGCGCATCAAGGAACTGATCATCAAGGGCGGCGAGAACATCGCGCCGCGCGAGATCGACGAGGCGCTGCTTGCCCACCCCGCGGTGCGCGACGCAGCCGCGGTGGGGGTGCCCGATCGCCACTATGGGCAGGAGGTCGGCGCCTGCGTGATCCTGCGCGAGGGCTGTACCTGCACCGAGGAAGAGCTGCGCGCGTACTGCGCGACCGCGCTCGGGCGCTACAAGTCGCCGGGGCACTACCGCTTCGTGGAGGAGCTGCCGCGCGGACCTTCCGGCAAGGTTCAGCGGCTCAAGCTGCTGCCGCTTTTCGAGTAGAGCGCACCGGGAGTTTGCTCGCAGTTGTATCCCAGTGTGTTCGTCGCCTTGGCGATTACACGTCAGTTCAAAAGTCGGGCTCGGTCGAAACATCGTCGATACATGCGCGCGCTTCAATAGCGGCACCCGCTCGAAAGGCGGGAATGACGATCCCCCACCGATTCGACATCCACCCTAGCCATTTGAAGGAACTGACATGAACACCACCTCGAAGATCATTGCCACAGCCGCTTTCTCGCTCTTCGCCGCTGCCGGCGCACAGGCCGAGACCTACCAGGGCGTGCATGCGCCGGTCTCGGCCAACAGCCGTGCCGACGTGCGCGCGCAGGCCGTCATCGCCGCACACAGCGAGAACCCGTACGCAGAAGGCGTCTCCTCGCGCGTCGCGCGTGTCCTGACGGCCTCCACCGACCGCGGCAGCGTGCGCAGCGAGGCCATCGCCGCCGCACACAGCGCCAACCCCTATGCCGAAGGCTACGGCCAAGGCGTGGTGCGGACGTCGCGCGGCAGCGTCGAGCGCGCCACGGTTCGCGCCCAGGCACGCAGCGCTGCCCACGGCGAGCAGTTGCCGCTGTAAGGCGCTGCTCAGCCTGCCGGATGTGCGGCCAGGAAGTCCACCAGGGCCCGCACAGCCGGCAGCATGCCGCGCCTCGACGGAAAGACGGCCTGGATCTCGCTCTCAGCGCAGCCCCACTCGGGCAGCACGCGGACCAGCCTGCCGTCGCCCAGCTCCTCGCGGCACAGGATCTCGGGGAGCAGCACCACTCCCAAGCCCTCGAGCGCCGCACGCTTGAGCGCGAACATGTCGCCGCAGACCAGCCGCGGCGCGTGCACCAGCTCGGCCGCTTCGGCACCGCGTCGAAGCAGCCATGCATGGCGCTCGCCCTCGGCAGGAAGCGAGAGCGTCGGCCATGCCTGGAGTCCGGGCACGTCCACCGGCATGCCCAGCTCACGCAGCAGCACGGGGCTGGCCAGCAGCACGTCGTGCGTGCGGCCCAGCGGACGCACCACGAGGCTCGAATCATCGAAGGGCGGGCGGCGCACGCGCAGCACCACGTCCATCGGCTCCTCGAGCGGGTCCACGCGTCGGTTGCTCACCGTGAGCAGCAGCCGCACGCGGGGATGCGCCTTCATGAAGGCCGGCAGCAAGGGAGTCAGCCAGAACTGCCCGAGCGTGAGGGGGCAGCTCACGCGCAGCACGCCCTGCGGCTGCGCCACCGCCTCCTGGATCAGCTCATGCGCCGACTCGCCCAGTGTCACGATCGCCTGGCAACGTTCATAGAAGCGCTCGCCGACCGAGGTCAGCACCAGCCGGCGTGAACTGCGCTGGAGCAGCCGCACGCCCAGACGCTCCTCCAGCAGCGTGATGCGCCGGCTCAGGCGCGACTTGGCCACGCCCAGCTGCCGGCTCGCCGCCGAGAAGCCCTGGTGCTCGACCACCTTGGCGAAGAACACCAGGTCATTGAAGTCTTCCATGTCTTCGGTGTCTCCTTGTGCCGCGATGATCGCCGGCCTGGCGTTCTCCCTGTGGAACGTTGCGTTCTTCGCGGCCCGATTGTCTGCGCACCGTTCCATCCACATCATCGAAAGCATTGGATTCGATGGAGACAAAGGATGAAGCTGGCCACCTTTCGCCACCAGGGCACGCCGAAGTACGGCGTGGTCGAGGGGGACGATGTCGTCGACGTGTCGACCCTGCCCGGCGCGCCGGCGGGCCTGCGCGAACTGCTGGAGCGGGGTGCCGAAGGCCTCGCCTGGGTCCGGCAGGCAGCGCGCCTGGGCCCGCGGCTGCCGCTGGCGCAGGTGCAGCTGTGCGCGCCCGTGCCGGCGCCGCGCAAGTTCCTGGGCCTGGGCGGCAACTACGCCTCGCATCTCGAGGAAGCGGCCAGGCTGGGGCTTGTGCGTCCTGCGGGCCAGGTGTGGTTCAACAAGCAGGTCTCGTGCGTCGCCGGTCCGTACGACCCGGTGCACAAGCCCCGGATCTCCGACCAACTCGACTACGAAGGCGAGCTGGGCGTGGTGATCGGGCAGCGCTGCCGCCACGTACGCGCCGACGAGGCCGACGCGGCAATCGCCGGCTACGTGGTGGTCAACGACCTGAGCGTGCGCGACTGGCAGCTGCGTGCACCCACCCACACGCTGGGCAAGTCCTTCGACACCCACGGCCCCTTCGGCCCCTGGCTGGTGACGCGCGACGAGATCGCCGACCCCCATGCGCTGCGCCTGCGCACCTGGGTCAACGGCGAGCTGCGGCAGGACGGCAGCACCGGCGAGATGCTGCACCGCGTCGGCGAAATGATCGCCGAGCTCACGACCGCCTTCACGCTGGAACCCGGCGATGTCCTGTCCACCGGCAGTCCGGCCGGCTGCGGCGGGCTGATGTCGCCGCCGCGCTACCTGCGCGCCGGCGACGTGGTGCGCGTGGAGATCGAATCGATCGGCGCGATCGAGAACCGCGTCGTTCACGAACCCGATGGAGACAAGACATGAACGCCCCGAGACGACTCCCCGATGCGCAGGCCACGCGCGTCCGCCCCGCGAAGCTGGCCCATGTGGTGCTGCGCGTGTCCGAGCTCGAACGCTCGCGCGCCTGGTATCTGAAGGTGCTGGAAGCGAGGCCGGCCTTCGAGAACGAGATGGTGTGCTTTCTCACCTACGACGAGGAGCATCACCGCATCGGCCTGATCGCGCGGCCCGAGCTCGGGCATGCGGGCGATGCGCACACCGGGCTGGAGCACATTGCCTTCACCTATGCCTCGCTCGCCGACCTGCTCGCCACCTACCGGCGGCTCGGCGAGCACGACATCCGGCCCTACTGGACGATCAACCACGGCCCCACCATCTCGCTTTACTACAAGGACCCGGACGGGCACCGGCTCGAGCTGCAGCACGACGTCTTCGAGCGGCCCGAGGAACTCGATGCCTTCTTCGCGGGCGGGGCCTATCGCGAGAACTTCATGGGCATCGTGTTCGATCCGGAAGAGATGGTCGCGCGCTTCGAGGCGGGCGAGCCCTTGGCGGCGCTCACGGCGCGGCGGGAATTGCGCGATGGCGAAACGCCCTGGACGATGTTCGTGCCATGAGCCGATCGGCCACGTTCGCCACTCCCCCATCCCTCAGAGCAAGCCCGCCATCCTCCCCGCCGCCTCTCTCAGTGCCCCGATTGCCTTGATCGCATCCTCCATCGTCATCCGCGCGGTCGGCGCGTGCACGGCGATGGCGGCGCGCTGCTTGCCCGTCGCATCGAAGACCGGCACCGCCACCGCCACCAGGCCCGCGATGAACTCCTCCCGGTCCGTCGAATAGCCGCGCCTGGCGATCGCCTCGCACTCGGCACGCAGCTGGTCTGCATCGGTGATCGTGTTGGCGGTCATCCGCGTCAACGTGATCTGGCCGATCACCGCGTCGCGTTCCTTCTTCTCCATCTGCGCCAGGAACAGCTTGCCGCTCGCCGTGCAATGCAGCGGCACATGCGAGCCGACATCCAGCGTCAGGCGCAGCGGCCATTGCGCCTCGACGCGATCGAGGTACAGCACCTGCGCCCCATCCAGCGTCGTGAAGTTGCAGGTCTCGCCGACCTGGCGCACCAGCTCCGACAGCACCTCGTGCCGCAGCCCGCGCACCACGCCGTGGTTCAGCGTGTCGAAGGCCAGCTGCCGCAGCGCGGGCCCGACGCTGAACATGCGCTCGTCCACATCGCGCGCCAGGAAGCCCGTCGCCAGCAGCTGCGTGCAGATGCGATGCGCCGTGCCCTTGGGCAGCGACAGCTGCGCCGCCAGGTCGGCGAGCGACAACGCACGGCCTTCGTTGGCCAGCAGGGCCAGCAGGCGCAGGCTGCGCTCGGCCGATGAGCCCGTCGCCGGCTCCTCGGCCTGCGGCGCGGGCGCCGGGACGCGCGCCGCGGGGCGCTTCTTGGAGACAACAGCAGGTGCAGCAACAGCGCTGCGCGCAGGACGCGTCATACGGGTAAACCTCTAAAGTGGAACGTTGCGTTCCGAAAATCAATCGCCTAGCATCGGCAACCGAAGCGATTGTTCCACTGCCCGGAAGCCTGCATGCCCGTTGAAGAAGAGTTCGATTACATCGTCGTGGGTGCCGGCTCGGCCGGCTGCGTGCTGGCCGGGCGGCTCAGCGAAGACCCGGCCACGCGCGTGCTGCTGCTGGAGGCGGGGCCCGCCGACAACTCGCTGTGGATCCACCTGCCCATCGGCTACGGCAAGACGATGTGGAGCCCCACCTACAACTGGCGCTTCGAGACCGACCCCGACCCGAACATGAACGGCCGGCGCATCTACTGGCCGCGCGGCAAGACGCTGGGCGGCTCCAGCTCGATCAACGGCCTGATCTACA
Organism: Variovorax stachyos; assembly: GCF_051400855.1. NCBI lineage: Bacteria > Pseudomonadati > Pseudomonadota > Betaproteobacteria > Burkholderiales > Comamonadaceae > Variovorax > Variovorax stachyos. Next base: position 463,430 of record NZ_JBLFFN010000001.1, read on the forward strand.
TCCGCGGCCAGCGCGAGGACTACGACCACTGGGCCGCTCTCGGCAACACGGGCTGGGGCTACGACGACGTGCTGCCCTACTTCATCAAGTCCGAAGGCAACCAGCGTGGGGCCAATGCCTTCCACGGCGCGGACGGCCCGCTCAAGGTCTCGGACATCGGCGCGAAGCACGAGCTGATCGAGGCCTTCATCGAAGGTGCACAGCAGATCGGCCCGCTGAGCGTGAAGCGCACCGACGACTTCAACGGCGCCGACCAGGCAGGCGCGGGCTACTACCAGCTCACCACCCACCAGGGGTGGCGCTGCAGCACCGCCAAGGCCTACCTCGGCCCGGCGAAGGGCCGCAGCAACCTGCGCATCGCGACCGAGGCGCTGGCCACCGGGCTGGTGTTCGAGGGCCGCCGCGCGGTCGGCGTGCGCTATACGCAGGGCGGCGCGGCGAAGGTCGCGCGCTGTCGCGCCGAGGTGCTGCTGTCCGCCGGCGCGATCCAGTCGCCGCAGCTGCTGCAGCTCTCGGGCATCGGCCCGCGCGCGCTGCTCGAGCAGCGCGGCGTTTCGGTGGTGCACGAGCTGCCGGGAGTCGGCGAGAACCTGCAGGACCACCTGCAGATCCGCCTCGGCTACGAGTGCACCAAGCCCATCACCACCAACGACCAGCTCAACTCCTGGATGGGCCAGGCCAGGATGGGCCTGGAATGGCTGATGCACCGCACCGGCCCGCTGGCGGTCGGCATCAACCAGGGCGGCTGCTTCATGCGCGCGCTGGCCGATGCGAACGGGCAGCCGGTGGCCGCTACGCCCGACATCCAGTTCCACGTCGCCACGCTGTCGGCCGACATGGCGGGCGGCAAGGTGCATCCGTGGTCGGGTTTCACGCTGTCTGTCTGCCAGCTGCGGCCCGAGTCGCGCGGCCACATCCGCATCCGCTCGCGCGATCCGGCCGAGCCGCCGGAGATGCAGCCCAACTACCTTGCGACCGAACGGGACCGCGCGACCGCCGTGGCCGGCGTGAAGGCAGCGCGGGCCATCGCCGCCTCGCCGGCGATGCGACCCTACGTCAAGCGCGAGGTCAAGCCGGGGCCGGGTGCCACGAGCGACGCCGACCTGCTCGAGTTCTGCCGCGACAACGGCGCCACCATCTTTCACCCGAGCGGCACTTGCCGCATGGGCAGCGACTGGATGGCCGTGGTCGATGCTCGCCTGCGCGTGCACGGCGTGGGCGGCCTGCGCGTGGTCGACTGCTCGGCCATGCCCACGCTGGTCTCGGGCAACACCAACGCGCCGGCCGTGATGATGGCCGAGAAGGCCGTCGACCTGATCCGCGAGGACGCCACCGCCCTCGCCCGCTGAGTTTCCTCAAGCCCTCGAAGAAGGGCTCCACAACGACACTTCACTGGAGACAACACATGAGTGCAACCGACGAGAAGGCGATTCGACGCGTAGTGGTATCGGCGCTGGTGGGCGCCAGCATCGAGTGGTACGACTTCTTCCTCTACGGGGTGGTGGCCGGCATCGTGTTCAACAAGCTCTACTTCCCGGGCAGCGACCCGGTGGTGTCGACGCTGCTGGCCTACACCACCTTTGCCGTGGGCTTCGTGACGCGCCCGCTGGGCGGCGTGATCTTCGGGCACTTCGGCGACAAGATCGGCCGCAAGAGCATGCTGATCCTCACGCTGATGATCATGGGCGTGGCCACCTTCCTCATCGGCCTGGTGCCCACCTATGCGCAGATCGGCATCGCCGCGCCCATCCTGCTGCTCCTGCTGCGCGTGGCGCAGGGCATCGGCCTGGGCGGCGAATGGGGCGGCGCGGTGCTGATGGCCTACGAGTACGCGCCGAAGGAAAAGCGCGGCTTCTACGCCTCGCTGCCGCAGATCGGCCTGGCCATCGGGCTGTGCATGGCCTCGGGCGTGGTGGCGCTGCTGTCCTTCCTGCTGACCGACGAGCAGTTCCTGGCCTGGGGCTGGCGCATCGCCTTCCTGATCTCGGGCGTGATGGTCGCGGTGGGCATGTACATCCGCCTGCACGTGCAGGAGACGCCGGAGTTCGCCGAGGTGAAGGCGCGCAACGCCGAGCTGCGCATTCCCTTCATGGACATGATCAGGCGCTACCCGGGCAACGTGCTCAAGGGCATGGGCGCGCGCTACATCGACGGTGTGTTCTTCAACGTCTTCGGCGTGTTCTCCATCAACTACCTGACCAGCGCGCTCAAGATCAGCCGTACCGAGGCGCTGCTGGGCGTGATGGCGGCGGCGGTGGTGATGATCTTCACCATTCCCTTCTTCGGGCGCATGTCCGACCGGCTGGGAAGGCCCAAGGTCTACATGTGGGGATCGCTGATCACGGCCGTCTCCGCGTTTCCCGGCTTCTGGCTGATGACGCACAGCGGGGGCAACGTGCTGCTGATCTGGCTCGCGATCATCGTGCCGTTCGGCATCCTCTACGCGTCGGTGTACGGGCCCGAGGCCGCGCTCTTCTGCGATCTTTTCGATGCGAAGGTGCGGTACACGGGGATCTCCTTCGTCTACCAGTTCTCGGGGATCTTTGCGTCGGGCATCACGCCGATCATTGCGACGGCGTTGCTGAAGTCGGGTGGGGGGCAGCCTTGGCAGATCTGCATGTATGTGCTGTTCGCGGGGGTGGTGTCCGCACTGTGCGCCTGGCTGATCGGGCGCTCGGCGCCGGTGGGTGAGGCGCATGCCCGGCCGCTGCCCGCGGGCGGGGCCGGGCGCTAGGCGGAGACGGAAGAGGGTCTCAGCTTTGCGAACTGCACGATCGAAGGACTAAGAACGCCAGGTCGCCTGCTCCAGAACCTTGAGCAGTCGACAGGCGGAAGATCGAGTGCTTCGCGCAATGTCGAGCGCAAGCTGCACGGGGTACTCCACGAGATCGACGTCGCCGGCCTCTACGCTTTCGATGAAGCCAATGTCATGGCCGATTGCTTGATCGAGTTCGGTGGGCGTGAGCTGGGCCCCGGTTCGAAGCATGCGCACGTACTCGCCCGGGGCGAGTGTCACGACGAAGTCCTTGTTGTCGGCATCGTCGAGACCCAGCAGTGCGTAGATTGAGAAACCAAGCATGGAGCAGAACAGGAATGCCCTGCGGACCGGCATGGCCGAGGCTGATTCCTGAGCGAGTGCCTCGAGATCTTCGGGCTCTTCGCCGGCGTGCGCGGAGGCATCATCGTGCTCGTTTGAGTCCAGACGAATCCAGGTGCCTTGAATGCGTCTGTGCACGCTCATGTTGTTCTCCGCTGTCGGGTGGGTTGGTGAGTGCTGGGCTGAGCGTGACCCTACCACACTACTTTTGTCACGCGCCATTCTTACAAGTACGGTGCTATCAGGGGAGGCAAAAAGACCAAGGCAAGGACTGTTGATGCCGCAGCGTAGATGCCTAGTTTCAGGCGAGGTGACAAGGACGTACTTTCCGTCGAGCACGTTCTGAACGGCAGTTTCGATCTCCCTCGCGCTAGACAGGTTCTCCCCATCCGAAGTAGCTGAGATCCACTGGAGATGGGCTCGAACTTCTTCTTGCGTCGCTCGTCGGGCCGTGTCAAAAACGATCAATTCGAGCACGACGTTCTGTAACCCGAAGTCGCTGCAGCGAAACCTCTCTATGCCGGTGAGCGACAAGGTCAGATCGTACCCATCCACTCTGCGGAAAGTGCATTCGACGGTACTGGACGCCGCGTCATGAAGAACTGCATAGAGCTCTGCGTCATGCAGCTCGGAGATGCGTTTTGAGTTGATTTCCTTCTTTGAGTCAAGGTGGTCCGAGGGCGGAAGCTCATGAGGCACAGAGGCGCTCATTTGGACGCAACAAGGCCGAAACGAGATTCCTCGAAATCAACGAACCCCAGATCCTTGAATATGTCCATCGGCATTGCTGCCGCGTCGACCCCTTGCACTACAAGCGTGTCATAGCCAGGCTGCTGCGAGTGCTCGTTGTAGTGGTCATCCAAGGACACGGCGATTCGCGCTGCTGCCTGCTCAAGCGATTCGCCTGCTCTTAGTGGAAACCAAGTCATTTGCTCGGGGTCACCTGTCGAACTAGCCTTGATCTGTGCGTTCGCCTGCGTGTCGGCTATCCATACGGGGACTTCTCGGGCGATGCGCCGGACGAAAAGCTGACTATCCGATTGCAATACAAGCATGACGAATCGACTCATGTTGGCTCCTCTAGTTGCATGATTTTCTGCCGCGGGGCCAAGGTGACAAGGGCCAACCCTTGTCGCGTCCGCTAGGGCCCCAATTGTGACCATGCGGCGCACCTTGTCCGTGATCATGATCCCAGTCGATGTCCATTTCCGGCTTGCCATCGGTGCCGTACTTGCGCTCCTGCCCGCTACCAGGGTTGACGTGCCATGAGCCGGGCTCACCATGTTGGGCGTCTTGTCCTGAAGCATCGGCCCAAACACATTCCAGCCGAGCATTGCACCGGTTGCGGTACCTACTCCGCCTGCGATCCAGCCACCAATCGTGGGTGCTGCCGGCAGCAAGAATGCCAAGCGGCCATCAGGATCGGCGTACCTCAGCGGATTCAGGTTGGCATAGGGATATCGATTCGGTCCGCCATCAAGTCCGATGCGATCGGGCTGCGTGTAGCGGCCCAGGCGCTTGTCGAAGTATCGATTCCAGTTCTGCGCAAGCCCGCTTTCCTGGTCTCGATACATCCCCATGAATCCGATGTTGTACGTTACATCCGAGACGCCGGTCGTTCCCGGGTTCGGCGTGCTGCTGAGATTGGCGATCAACGGCCAGATGTATGCGGTTCACAGCGACCACCTCAACACGCCCAGGCGGCTGAAGGACGGCCCAGGCTCGCCAGATGGCGGTGGAAGCTCCGGGTCTCTTGCGAGTCGCGATGCTGGACTGGCTTCGAGCGGACGAGGTTGAAAGTGCAGCGCGCACGCGTGCGCGCCGTTGACGGCTTGCCATGGGACTCCCTGGGTGATTGATCTTCTCGCTGCGCGTCATGGCGCGCAGCGGCGCAATTCAATGAGAGGAACTGCGGTGGCAACGGCATCCTGCCGCCGCATCCGTTCATTGGTGGCGGATCGTAGCCACGGAAGTCACAACAGCAAAGACAGGAGAAAGTTCAAGCGGTGTCAATCCGCGCACACGGCATTAACACTTACCGTCTCTTCGAGAGACTTCGGCCTGAAATATCTGTCACTAAATCCGCAATCTCCACTGGCGACCGGCTACGCCGCATTCGCCCCTCATCCGAAGCAGAGGCAGAATCCGGCCTTGTGCCTTCTTCAAGACAACAAGGAGAACCCATGGCCGATCTGTCCGCCTATCCCATCGCCAGGAAGTGGCCCGCAGCCCACCCCGACCGCCTGCAGCTCTACTCTCTGCCCACCCCCAATGGCGTCAAGGTCTCGATCATGCTGGAGGAGACCGCCCTCCCCTACGAGCCCCACCTGGTCAACTTCGAAACCCACGACCAGATGTCGCCGGAGTTCCTCTCGCTCAGCCCCAACAACAAGATCCCCGCCATCCTCGACCCTGACGGCCCCGGTGGCAAACCGCTGCCGCTCTTCGAGTCGGGCGCGATCCTGATCTACCTGGCAGACAAGACGGGCCAGTTGCTGCCGGCCGACCCCGCCGCGCGCTACGAAACCATTCAGTGGCTGATGTTCCAGATGGGCGGCATCGGGCCGATGTTCGGCCAGCTCGGCTTCTTCCATAAGTTCGCGGGCAAGCACTACGACGACAAGCGCCCGCGCGACCGCTATGTGGCGGAATCCAGGCGACTGCTCGGGGTGCTCGAGAAGCGGCTGGCCGGGCGCGACTGGATCATGGGTGACGACTACACCATCGCCGACATCGCGACCTTCCCGTGGGTTCGCAACCTGATCGGCTTCTACGAAGCGGGCGAACTGGTGGAATTCAACGCCTTCCCACACGTGAAGCGCGCACTCGAAGCCTTCGTGGCGCGGCCCGCGGTCGTGCGCGGCCTGGGCATTCCCAGCCGCGCCGCGACACCCTGAGCGCCTGCTACATGCGTCCCTTCCACGGGACCAGCCGGCGCTCCAGCCAGCGCATCAGCAGGTCGAACAGGTAGGCCACCACGCCGATCACGATGATCCCCATGATCACGATGTCGGTGCGCAGGAAGTTCGATGCATTGAGCACCATCTGGCCCAGGCCCATGTTGGCCGCCACCATTTCCGCCGCCACCAGCGTGGTCCAGCCGAAGCCGATCGCGATGCGCATGCCCACCAGGATGTCGGGCAGGGCCGAGGGCAGGATCACGTGGCGGATCACCTGCATGTAGCTGGCACCCATCGAGTAGGCCGCGTTGATCTGCTCCTGCGACGCGCTGCGCATGCCCGAGCGTGCGGCCAGGGCCAGCGGCGCGAAGCACGACAGGAAGATCAGCAGCACCTTGGGCAGCTCGTCGATGCCGAACCAGATGATGATCAGCGGCAGGTAGGCCAGCGGCGGCAGCGGCCGGTAGAACTCCAGCGGCGGGTCGAAGATGCCGCGCGCCACCCGGCTCATGCCCATGGCAATGCCGATGGGAATGGCCGTCACGCACGCCAGCAGGAAGGCCGAGAACACGCGGAACATGCTCGCCAGGAAGTGCTGCCACAGCGGCTTGTCGTTGGCCTGGCCGGTCACGTATTCGTAGAACTGCTGCGCCACTGCCTGCGGCGAGGGCAGGAAGAGCGGCTTGACCCAGCCCATGTTGGTCACGATGAACCACAGCGCCACGAGCGCGGCCACGGTGACGACGCTGATGGCGGCGCTCGAGCCCGCGCCCGGCACCTTGAAGGCGCTGGTCTTGAGCTTGGCACCGCCCTTCGTCGCAGCCCCCGGCGCCGCGACGACGGCCGGCTGCCCGGGACTGTTGGCAGGTGGCGTCATGGCCACGGGCGAAGCGATGATGGCGTCAGGCATGGACGGCCTCCCGATGATGGATGATCGCCAGGACCTCTTCGCGCATGCGGATGAACTCGGGCTCCGACTTCACCTTGCGCGAATCGCCGTGCGAGAGGTATTGGCGAGAGAACGGCACCTGGTCGTACACGTGCGAGATGCGCCCCGGGCTCGGGCTCATCACGATGAGCCGGGTGGCGAGGAACAGCGCCTCCTCCACCGAGTGAGTGATGAAGAACACCATCTTGTTCGACTTCGACCAGGCCTTCAGCAGGATCTCCTGCACCTGCTCGCGCGTGAAGGCGTCGAGCGCGCCCATGGGCTCGTCCATCAGCAGCACGGCCGGGTCGCTGGCCAGCGCGCGGGCAATGCCCACGCGCTGCTGCATGCCGCCGGAGAGTTCGTAGACGGCGCGGCCGGCGTACTGCTGCAGGCCGACCAGCGCCAGCTTGTCCTCGGCGATCCGGTCGCGCTCGGCCTTGCCGACGCCGGCCAGGCGCAGGCCCAGCGCGACGTTGTCGCGCACGTTGAGCCAGGGCATCAGCGCATGCTTCTGGAACACGACGCCGCGGTCGGCGCCGGGGCCGGCGACCGGCTTGCCATCCAGCAGGATCTCGCCGGTGGAAGGCGGCAGGAAGCCGGCGATGCAGTTGAGCAGCGTGGTCTTGCCGCAGCCGGAGGCGCCGAGCGCGACCACGAAGTCGCCGTCGTGCATCTGCAGGTTGACGGGGGCCAGCGCCTGCAGCGTGCCGCCGGTGACGGCGTAGTTGACCGTGAGGTCTCGGATGTCGAGCGTGGGCATGGGGCGCCTTCTTTTTCTTCCTTGCTACTTGGCCGCCGCCATCGCCTTCTCGACGTAGGCCGTGGTCACGAAGCCGCTGTAGTCGGCCTTGACCTCCTGCACCCGGCCCTGCTCCTTGAGGAACACGGCCGTGTTGGCCATTGCCTTGGCCGCGCCGCCGCCCAGCCAGGTGGGCGAGACCTGCTCGGCCAGGGTCGGGAAGCTGTAGAGCGCCATCGCCGCGCCGACGTCCTTGGGGTCGGCCTTGGTCCACTTGGCCATGGCCTTGATCTGGGGCGAGTCGGGTGTCCAGCTCTTGCCGGAGGCCTTGTACTCCTCGTTGGCGCGGTTGAGCGCCTTCACGAAGGCGACCATGAAGGGCTCGTTGGCGGCGGCCCACTTGGCGTTCACCACGATGCCCTCGAAGGTGGGAGCGCCGCGCTTGCCGATGCTGCCGGAGGTGGCGATGACCTTGCCACTGGAGCGGATCTTCGACAGCACCGGGTCCCAGATGAAGGTGGCGTCGATGTCGCCACGCTCCCAGGCCGCCGCGATCTCGGGCGGGCGCATGTTCATCACGTTGACCGTCTTCGGGTCCACGCCTTCCATCTTCATGCCGGCCATCAGCTGGTAGTGCGCGGTGGAGACGAAGGGCGTGGCGACCTTCTTGCCCTTCAGGTCCTTCATGCTCGTGATGCCGGAGGAGTTGCGCGCGACCAGCGCCTCGGCGTCGGCGATGTCGGCGGAGATCCAGAACAGCTTGATGTCCTGGCCCTGGCTCGCGGCGGCGGTCAGCGGGCTCGAGCCCGTCTCGCCCATCTGCACGTCGCCCGAGGCCATGGCGCGGATCACGTCGCCGCCGCCCGAGAACATGCGCCAGTTGATCTTGTAGCCGGTGGCCTTCTCGACCTCGCCCGACTCCATGACGAGGCGCAGCGGCACCAGCATGTCCTGGTGTGCGAAGGTCAGCTCCTTGGTCTGGGCCTGGGCGGCGGCCCCGCCGAGGGCCAATGCGGCGGCCAAGGCCGCGCCTGAGAGGGTGAAGCGCCGGGGCATGTTCATTCGTTTCTCCTGGTGATGAGGCGAATGGAACTTTGCACCCACGGGCGCCCGGCCGGAAGTGCCAGGGCGCAAGCCTGCATGGAGCCAGGGGATGGGGACTTACCCTTGTCTGGTGCGCAGCGCACGAGGGCGGTGCCAGCGGCTTGTCCTCGCACGGAGGTCTTGCATGACCTATGGCATTCGTCCGACAGGCCGATGGCTGTTGTTTTATACAGTTCACTCATCGCAATCAAAGGCGTTTGAAGGAGTTCACATGACCGACAAGGCAACCCAGGCGCATGCCGCGGAAAGCAACATGGAGAAGGACCCGAACGATTGGGTCACGGGAGATGAGCCCATGACCGGCGCGCAGCGCTCCTACCTCAAGACACTGTGCGAAGAGGCGAAGGAAGAGTTCGACGATTCGCTCACCAAGGCCGAGGCCTCCCGGCGCATCGATGCGCTGCAGGCCGAGACCGGACGCGGCACCGCCCGGCACTGAGGGGCGCAACGCTCCCGCCTACCCTTTGCGGCTGCTGGGCAGGCGCGCTGCCACTTCCACGCAGGCCGCCACGAAGCGCTGCGCCGCCACGGCATCCGGGTCGTCATGCGCCCACAGCACGGGCGCCGTGTCTTCGGGCATACCGCAGTGCGACAGGGCGATGCACAGCGAACGCCGCAGCGTCGGCGGAACGGTTTCGTCGTCGACAAGAAGAAGAGCGGCAATCCGTGCGGCACGGGGCGTCAGCTGCACGGCCTGCTCGTGAAGTGGGCCGATGATCATGTCGGCGATGCGGGCAAACGACGTACCTGCCACATAGGCCGTCAGTGTGTCAGTGGGTGCGAGGCGCCGCGCTCAGGCTCTCCCCGCGCGCCTGCGCCAGTTCCTGTACCGCCATCCCCAGCGCCCTGATCCCCGCCGGAATCTGCGACGCCGCGATCGACGACAGCCGCAGCCGGAAGAAGGGACACGGATAGGGCGGCTTCGCAAAGAACACATCCCCCGCCTCGATCAGCACCCCGTGGCTGCGTGCCATCAGCGCCAGCTCGGCCGCATCCACCCACGAGGGTGCCTGCACCCAGATCGACGCCCCGCCCGAGGGCAGCCTGAACTCGAAGTCCGGCAGATGCTCGCGCAGCGCCTGTGCCGCCAGCGCAAGCCGCTCCTGCATGGCATGGTTGACCCGCCGCGCATGCGACTCGTGGTGCCCAAGCGAAAGGAAGAGCGCATACGCATGCTGCAGGAAGGCGCTGGGATGCCGCACCATCGAATGCCGGATCACCCGCAGCTCCTTGATCAGCGCGCGCGGCGCCACGATGAAGCCCAGCCGCAGCGCCGGCGAGAGGCTCTTGGACACCGAGCCCACGTAGATCACGCGCCCCGTCTTGTCCAGGCTCTTGAGCGCGGGCATCGGCGTGCCCTCGTAGAGGTTCTCGGCTTCGTAGTCGTCCTCGATGATCACGAAGTCCTGCAGCTCGGCCTTGCGCAGCAGCCACTGGCGCCGCTCCAGGCTGAGCGTGGCGGTGGTCGGGCTCTGGTGCGAAGGCGTGCAGAACAGGTAGTCGGCGGCCGGCAGCGCATCGACGACCAGGCCCTCGTCGTCGACATCGATCTCCACCCACTTCGGATTGCGCATCGCGAAGCTGTTGCGCGCATGCGGATGGCCGGGCTCCTCCAGCCCGACTCGGGTGTGCTCGTCGAACAGCGCCTCGGCCAGCAGGTAGCAGGCGTGCTGGGCGCCGAGGGTGACGAGGATCTCCTCCTTCAGCGCGAACACGCCGCGCCGGGGCAGGAGGCGCGTGCGGATCTGCTCGATCAGGTCGGGCACGTCGTCGGTCTCGAAGTCCGGCGTCCAGTGCGGCAGCTGCGAGCGCGCCAGGCTGCGCGCGCAGCATTCGCGGAAGTCCTCGGTGGGAAACAGCTGCGGGTCGTAGGTGCCGTAGACGAAGGGGTATGGATAGTCGCGCCAGCGGTCGGGCTTGGAGAGCGTGGGCCGGTCCACCTGCGAGCGCAGCACCCGCGCCGACCACTCGGGCGGCTGGCCCGACTGGCCGCTGCGGCCTACCAGCGGTTCGGCAGGCGCTGCCGTGAGCGGCCGCGCGTTGTGCGCGACGAAGACGCCGCTGCGCGGGCGCGCCTCGAGAAAGCCCTCGTCCATCAGTTGCAGGTAGGCCGAGGTCACGGTGTTGCGGCTCAGCCCCAGCAGTGCCGCCAGTTCGCGCGACGAGGGCAGCGGCGCGCCGGGGCTCAGCCGGTCCTCGAGGATGGCCTGCACCACGGCCGCGCGCAGGCGGCCCTGCAGCGGCAGGCCGGGTTGCTCGGGCAGCACGAACAGCTGCGCCCACTGGATGGATCGGGGGTTGGGCATGGTGCGCAAAGTTTAGGGCCGCGTCGACTGGCTTGGTCGAATCCCTGCATCTGGCCCTATCGCGCCGTGCGCCGGCTCCCTACCCTTGCACTCATCGACAAGACAGGAGTTCCGCGTGACCGCAGCAGCATCGCCCGCCCCCGTGACCATCGCCACCCTGGAGGCTTTCAGCGAGGCCTGGAACCGCCACGACATCGAGGCCCTGATGAGCTTCATGCACGAGGACTGCGTATTCCAGACCGCCGCCGGCCCCGAGGCCTTCGGCACCCGCCACAGCGGCACGGCGGCGGTGCGCAAGGCCTTCGCCGCGGCCTGGGAGACGGTGCCGGACGCGCAGTGGCGCAACGGCCGGCATTTCGTGGCCGGCGACTTCGGCACCTCCCAGTGGACCTTCACCGGCACCGCGGCCGACGGCAGCCGCATCGAGACCGACGGCATCGATGTCTTCAGCTTCAAGGACGGCAAGATCGCGCTCAAGAACGTGTTCCGCAAGACGCGGCCGAACCTGCCCGCGGCGAAGTAGTCCCGGTTCGAGGAAACGCCATGACGATGACCGCAGGCACCGCGCAGTTCACGACCGGCGGCCGGGCCGCGCCGGCGCCCAAGCCGTACGACCCGCGCTACGACCCCCTGGTCGCGCCCGACCCCGGTGCCGGCCGCGCCTACGCGCCCACCTGGTGGGTGGCCAGCGCGGGCACGCCGCCCGAGGACGACGGGCCGGTGCTGCGCGACATCGACGTGGACGTGGCCATCATCGGCTCCGGCGCCACCGGCATGTCCACCGCGCTCTACCTGGCGCAGGAGCACGGCATACGGGCGACGGTGCTGGAAGCCAACCAGGCCTCCTGGGGCTGCTCCAGCCGCAGCGGCGGCCAGGGCCAGAACGCCAGCGGGCGGCTCAAGCGCTCGCAGTGGATCCAGCGCTGGGGCCTGGACACGGCCCGGCGCCTCGATGCCGAGATCCGCGCCGGCTTCGAGAACTTCAGGCACCTGACGACGCAGATCGACTGCGACGCCTACGACGGCGGCCATCTCTACCTGGCCCACCGGCCGGAGAAGCTCGCCGGGCTGGAGGCCGAGGCGCGCCTGATGCGCGAGCAGTTCGGCTACGACACGCGCATGCTCAGCGCCGAGGAAGTGCGCCGCGACTTCTGCGACGAGCGCGAGGCCGTGGGCGCGCTCTTCGAATCGGAGGGCGTCGGCATCCATCCGCTCAAGTTCACCTTCGGGCTGATGCGCAAGGCGCGCGCGCTGGGGGTGAAGGTCCACACATCGAGCCCGGTGCAGGGCTGGCAGACCATCGACGGCGTGCACCACCTGCGCACCCCCGGCGGCATCGTGCGGGCACGGCGCGTGGCGGTGTGCACCGGCGGCTACACCGGGCAGGCGCTCTCGCCGCTGCTCAAGAACAAGATCATGCCGATCCTGTCGAACTCGGTCGTCACCCGCCCGCTCACCGAGGCCGAGCTCCAGGCCACCAACTTCAAGTCGCTCACCTTCCTGACCGACACGCGCACGCTGCGCTTCTACTACCGGCTGCTCAAGGGCAACCGGCTGCAGCTGGGCAGCCGCAGCTCGGTGAGCGGGGCCGACGCCGAGGACCCGGTGCACCTGAAGCTGCTCACCGACGCGATCGCGCGCAAGTTCCCGCCGCTGGCCGGCATCCAGATCGACTATTCATGGTGGGGCTGGGTGGACGTGAGCCACGACATGATGCCGCGCATCACGCAGCCCGAGCCGGACAAGAAGGTCTGGTACGCCGTCGGCTACGGCGGCAACGGCGTCTCCTTCTCGACCTGGGCCGGCAAACGCCTGGCCGAGCGCGTGGCCGGGCAGGATGCGGGGCGCGACGTGTTCGAACTGCCCATCTACCGCTCGCCGCTGCCCTTCCCCAACGTGCTGGGGCTGGTGGAGTCGCCGGTGTTCGCGCCCTTCAGGCGGATGGGGCAGCGGGTGCTCTACAAGTGGTACTGGCTGCAGGACGAGAAGTAGCCTGCCCTGTTCGTTCAGCTCAGTAGTCGCGCCGCCTGCTTCGACGCCTGAGCGCCAGCCAGCACAGCCCGATCGTGCCGGCAAGGATCAGGACCTTGCGCGCCGCGCCCACGGGGTTGTGCCGCAGCTCAGCACGCCCCCCCATCTCGGCATAGAGCCGCGGCACGTGGCCGCGGGACAGGTCGTCGACCAGGCCCTCGCCGACATTGATCCTGTCGGCCAGCAGCAGCATCAGCCAATGGCGCAGGTCGTTCTCGCTGTGCCGGAAAGCCAGCCTGCGCAAGTGGCCGCTGAGCCCACGCGGCGGCACCGTGGTGCCGAAGACGGAGGTGATGCCGGGCCGCTCCGTCGAGTGCAGCACCTCGACATGGCGCGGCTGCTGCTCGGGGTGGTCCCAGTGCACGCCTTCCAGCCGAGGAGGGGTGCGCTCGCGCGGGTAGGCGGGTCGGTTGGCGTGGTCCAGGTCGGCGCCCCAGCCCTGGATATGCGCGTACTTCTCCGGTGTCGTCTTGGGTGTTGTCTCAGGTGTTGTTACAGGGGTCGGCACGGGTGTTGTCATGGGGGCTCCTTTCTTCGCCGGCTCAGTGCGGCGCGCCTGGCGGGATCAGCACCGTCTTGATGCAGCCATCGAGCTTGCTGGAGAAGAGGTGGTAGGCGTCGGCCACCTCCTCCAGCGGCATGCGGTGGGTGATGATCTTGTGCGGCTGGATGCGGCCCGCCTGGATGTGCTCGATCAGCCGCGGCAGATGGCGCTTGACGCTGGCCTGGTTCATGCGCAGCGTCAGCCCCTTGTTGATCGCGTTGCCGATCGGCACGAAGTTGAAGGTCGGGCCGTACACGCCGACGATCGACACCACGCCGCCCTTGCGCACCGAGTTGATGGCCCAGTGCAGCACGGTGGCGGAGCCGGCCTGCAGCTTCAGCTTTACGCCGGTGAGCTGCTGCAGGAAGCTGCCGCTGGCCTCGCAGCCCACGCAATCGATGCACACATCCGCGCCGAGCCCGTCGGTCATGTTCTTGATGTGGATCGCCATGTCGCCCACGCTCAGGAAGTTCAAGGTCTCGCATTGGGCGAAGTTCCTGACGAAGTCCAGCCGGTAGTCGAGGTGGTCGACCACGATGACGCGGCCGGCCCCCAGCAGCCAAGCGGACTTGGCCGCAAAGATGCCGACCGGCCCCGCGCCGAACACGACCACCGTGTCGCCTTCCTCGATGTCGCCCATCTCGGCCGCCTGGTAGCCGGTCGGGAAGGCGTCGGTGAGCATGAGGGCGTCCTCCAGCAGCAGGTCGTCCGGAATGCGGGTGGGGCCCACGTCGGCCATGGGCACGCGCACGTACTCGGCCTGACCTCCGTCGTATCCGCCGGCCGTGTGCGAATAGCCGTAGATGCCGCCGACGGCGGTGGCCTCGGGGTTCGTGTCATGGCAATTGCCGTAGAGCTCGCGCTGGCAGAAGTAGCAACTGCCGCAGAAGATGTTGAAGGGCACGAGCACCCGATCGCCCACCTTCAGGTTGCGCACCGAGCTGCCGACGTCCGCGACGATGCCGACGAATTCATGGCCGAAGGTGCTGCCCACGCGCGTGTCGGGCACGAGCCCGTGGTAGAGGTGCAGGTCCGAACCGCAGATGCAGGAGCGCGTCACCTGCACGATGGCGTCGTTCGGATGCTCGATCACCGGGTCGGGCTTGTGGACGGCCCGGACGCGATAGGGGCCTCGGTAGTCCATGGCTAGCATCGTGTTTGTCCTTTCCATGATCGGCTGCAAGGTGGATGACCGGGCCACCGCGCTCGCGTTCGAGGCCCTGGAAGATCGGACAGGTTCGCCGCGTTCGGCGGATGGCGCGTAGGTGATCTGCTGCCTTCGCTGGCGCCGGGCGCCTACAGAGCGCCGCCCGCCTGTGCCGGCCGCATGACCGCCCGCGCTGCCACGCTGTCGCCGCGACCCCTCGTCAGTTGAGGCGCAGGATTTTCTTGCACGCCGCTTCCAGCGCAGCGGAGAGCTCGCGGGATGCCGGAGCCAGGCGAACGTCACTGCGCGTGTAGAGGCCGGCCGTCAGGAGCGGCAAGGGTTTCGACAGCGGGATCTCCTCGAGCAGGGCCGCGACTGCAGGCTCGTTCAGCATGGGCTTCGCGACAAGCGCAAGCGCATCGCTCTGGGCGAGTGTCGAGATCTTGATGGCGTGCGAGTCGCACTCTGCCGTCGACCGAGGAAGTGACATTCCCTCGGCCCGAAACGCATGCTCCAGCACGCCGCCTCTGCCACGCGGCCGCGTCATGATCCACTGCGCCGATCCGAGCTCCTGCAAGCTCCGCGCGGTTCGGAGGGGATGGCCCTTGCGCCCTACAACCGTCAAGCGGAAGCGGGCCAATGCCCGGACCGTGAACCCGCTGCTGGACTCATCGTCGAGGCGCAGGCACACGGCAAAGTCGAGCGATCCATCGCGCAACATCGGCAGCAGTGTTTCCTGGGTGCCTTCGATCACCCGCACGATCGTGCCGGGGTGCTCGTGGGCATGGCGCGCGAGTACCGGGGGGACGAGCCAGGCGCCGATCACGGAGGCAACGCCCACGGTGACCGAGTCCCTCGCCCGTCCGGCGATGCGCTCCATCTCCTCGCGGGCCTTCTGCACCTCGGCCTGGATGCTGCGAGCGCGTGGAAGCATGGCCCGCCCGGCTTCGGTGAGGACGATGCCCTGGCTGCTCCGGTGCACCAGGAGCACGTCGAGGTCTTGTTCCAGTACGCGCAGGCTCTTGGTCACGGAGGGCTGAGACAAGCCCAGTGCCCTGGCCGCGGCGCGAATGCTGCCGGTCTCCGCAATGGCGCACAGGACCTTCAGTTGCCCGAGTTGCATGGGTGATAGCCGGCGGTTATCCCGAAGAAGCTTCGGCATCTTACGGGCAGCAGGTCCTCATGCTCTACTTCCTTCCAGTCCGAAGAGGAACGCGCCATGAAAAGACTCCTGTACCTTCTGGCCGGCCTGCTTGCTGCCGCTGCAGCAGCCGCGCAGACCGGCGGCGCACCCCACATGACTCTCATCGTCGGCGGGCCTCCGGGCACGCCGGGCGACTTGGTCGCCCGGGTTCTCGGTGAGCCGCTGGGGAAGGAGCTCGGCCAGGCCGTCGTGGTGGAAAACCGGCCTGGAGCCGCCGGAAGCATTGCGCTCGGCGCGGTCAGCCGCGCCGCGGCCGATGGCAACACGCTCGGCATCTACGCGCTGCAGTCGACGGTGGCCGCACACGCCGTCAAGTCCCTGCCGTACGACCCGGTCCGCGACCTGGCGGCGGTTCGGCAGATCTCGACCGTGGTCAATGTCCTCGTCGTGAGGTCGGACGGGGCTGCCGTCGCGTTTGCCGACCTGCTGCGCCGCGGGCAGGCGTCGAAGCTGCCCTACGCCTCCGCCGGCGCAGGCACACCCTCGCACCTCGCCGCCGAATTGTTCGCTCAGCAGGTTAAGGTGCAGATCCAGCACATTCCCTTCAATGGACCCGTCGCAGCGCTCACCGCGCTCGCCGGCGGGCACGTGGAGGCCATGTTTGCGACGACGCCGGCCGCGCTGCCGCTCATCAAGGCCGGAAAGTTGACCGCCTTGGCAGTGACCTCTCCGCAACGACTCCCGACCCTGCCCGACGTGCCGACCCTGGCCGAGCTCGGCTACGCCGACGCCGGCCTGAGCGACTGGCATGGCGTGGTCGCGCCCGCGGGAACGCCGCCCGAGCGCATCGAACAGATCTCGGCCGCGATCGGCAAGGTCCTGGCCGACGAAAGCATTCGCCAGCGCCTGCAGTCGGCAGGGTTGCAACCCCTGAGCGCGTCCGGCCCGTCGGCCTTTCGCAGCTTCGTCGACGACGAGACCCGCCGTTGGACCGAAGTCCTGCGACGCGGAGGAATCTCGCTTCAGTAGCAAGCATCACGGCCCGGGCGGCCCGACGAAGCAGCACGGCGTGGCCGCCGGTCGGGGGCCACGTTGGGGCGCATGCGTTTTTGTGGTGCACCCCCGGGCAAACCCGAGCTTTCTGGCTCTGCGTGTCGCGCCCTGTTGGATCTTCGCCGCGGCACCGCGTACGCCTATCGTCGACCTCGCGACCGGCAACGGCCGCCTCATCTGTCGTATTTCACGAGGTCTCGCATGCCCCAACTCCCGACCACACGCCGCGCCGCCCTGCTGTCCGCCACCCTGCTCGCCGCGAGCGCGCTCGTCTCCATGCCTGGTGCCGCCGTCGCCGACGAGGCCCCCAAGCGCGGCGGCACGCTGGTGCTGGGCAGCACCCAGATCCCACGGCACCTGAACGGCGCGGTGCAGTCGGGCATCGCAACCGCCGTGCCTTCGACCCAGATCTTCGCGAGCCCGCTGCGCTTCGACGACAAGTGGAACCCGCAGCCCTACCTGGCCGAGTCGTGGAAGCTGGCCGAGGACGGCAAGTCGCTCACCCTCAACCTGCGCAAGAACGCCGTGTTCCACGACGGCAAGCCGGTGACTTCGGCCGACGTGGCCTTCTCGATCATGGCCATCAAGGCCAACCACCCCTTCACCACCATGATGGGCCCGGTGGAAAAGGTGGACACACCCGACCCGCACACCGCCATCATCCGCATGAGCGCGCCGCACCCGGCGATCGTGCTGGCGATGTCGCCTGCCCTGTGCCCCATCCTGCCCAAGCACATCTACGGCGACGGGCAGGACCTCAAGGGCCACCCGCGCAACAGCACCGACGTGGTCGGCTCGGGCCCCTTCAAGCTCGCCGAGTTCAAGTCGGGCCAGCGCATCGTGATGGAGCGCTTCGACAAGTTCTTCCTGCCGGGCAAGCCTTACCTCGACAAGGTGATCGTCAACATCACGCCCGACATGTCCAGCCTGATGCTGGGCCTGGAGCGCGGCGACATGCAGATGCTGCCCTTCGTGAGCGTGCCGACCGACCTCAAGCGCCTGGCGAACAACCCGCAGGTCACGCTCACGCCCAAGGGCTACGAGGGCATCGGCGCGCTCAACTGGCTGGCCTTCAACCTGACGAAGAAGCCGCTTTCCGACGTGCAGGTGCGCAAGGCCATCGCCACCGCCATCGACAAGAACTTCATCACCAAGGCGCTGATGGGCGGCTTCGCGACGCCGGCCGATGGTCCCATCGTCGCCAGCAGCCCCTTCGCCGTGCCGGACCTGGTGCGCTACCCGCTGGACCTGAAGAAGGCCGCCGAGATGCTGGACGCCGCGGGCTACAAGGCCGGCGCCAACGGCGAGCGCTTCAAGCTCACCATCGACTACCTGCCCGGTGCCGACGACCAGCAGAAGACCGTGGCCGAGTACATCCGCGGCCAGCTCAAGAAGATCGGCATCGCGGTCGAGGTGCGCGCCTCGGCCGACTTCCCGGCCTGGGCCAAGCGCATGGCCTCGCACGACTTCGACATGTCGATGGACCTGGTGTTCAACTGGGGCGACCCGATCATCGGCGTGCACCGCACCTACCTGTCGACCAACATCAAGCCGGTGGTCTGGACCAACACGCAGTCCTACAGCAACCCGAAGGTGGACGAGTTGCTCAACACCGCCGGCGGCATCATCGACCCGACCAAGCGCAAGGCCTACTACGCCACCTTCGAGAAGATCGTGACGGACGAGTTGCCCATCGTCTTCATCAACCAGGTGCCCTACCACACGGTGGCGAGCAAGAAGCTGGGGAACGTGCCGGCCACCATCTGGGGCCCGATGTCGCCCTACGACGAGGTGTACTTCAAGTAGCGCGGAGCGACGAGCATGCCGCGCTACATCGCGTCGCGCCTGCTGCAGGGCCTGGCCCTGGTGCTGGCGGTGGTAGTCCTCAACTTCGTGCTGGTGCATGCCGCGCCCGGCGATCCGGTGGAGACCATCGCCGGCGCCAGCGGCGGCATGTCGCCCGAGATGATGGCGCAGCTGCGCACGCAGTACGGGCTCGACCGCCCGCTGCCGGTGCAGCTGGGCGTGTACCTCGGCAAGGTGCTGCAGGCCGACCTCGGGTATTCCTACTTCTTCAACCTGCCCGTCACCGCGCTGATTTCCGAGCGCGTGCCCGCCACGCTGCTGCTGGTGCTGAGCGCGGTGCTGCTGGCCTTCGTGGTCGGCACGGCCCTGGGCGTGCTGTCCTCGCGCAAGCCCAACGGCGCGCTGTCGCAGTTCATCACCGTGCTGTCGATGGTGGGCTTCGCGGCGCCGGTGTTCTGGGTCGGGATCATGCTGGTGATCCTGTTCGCTTCGGTGCTGCCCATCCTGCCGGTCTCGGGCATGCGCTCGGCCGACAGCGCAGGCGGCGGCATCGCCGACGTGCTCGACGTGCTGCACCACCTGGTGCTGCCGACGATCACGCTCGGGCTGGTCTACCTCGCGCAGTACAGCCGGCTGGCGCGCTCCTCGATGCTGGACGTGCTGGGCGCCGACTTCATTCGCACCGCCCGCGCCAAGGGCCTGGCCGAGCGCGTGGTGCTCTACAAGCACGCGCTGCGCAACGCGCTGCTGCCGGTGGTGACGGTGCTGGGCCTGCAGTTCGGCAACGTGCTGGCCGGCGCGATCCTCGTCGAGACGGTGTTCAACTGGCCCGGCCTCGGCCGGCTCGCCTTCGACTCGGTGCTGCGCCGCGACTACCCGACCATCCTCGGCGTGCTGCTGTTCTCCTCCATCGTGGTCGTCGTGATGAACCAGATCACCGACCTGTGCTACCGGCTCATCGATCCGCGGATCAAGTCCTCATGAACAAGAGTGCCACCCTGCAAGCTGCACCTGCCGCGGCCATGCCCGCGGCGCGCCCGGCGCCCAAGGTCGAGCATCCGGGTGCCGAGGCGCTGCGCATGTTCCTGCGCAACCCCTCGGCCATCGCCGGCATGGCGATGCTGCTGCTGGTCCTGCTGGTCGCGATCGCCGGGCCCTGGGTTTACCCGGCCGATCCTTTCGAGATCCGCTCCGCCCCGCTCACCCCACCCTTCAGCGAAGAGGCCTGGCTGGGAAGCGACTATCTCGGCCGCGACGTCCTGACCACGCTCATCTACGGCGGCCGGGCCACGCTGCTGGTGGGTGCGGTGGCGGCGCTGCTGTCGGTCGCGATCGGCATCACGCTGGGCGCCTTCGCCGGCTTCTACGGCGGCAGGGTCGATGCCGCGCTGATGCGGGTGACCGAGTTCTTCCAGGTGCTGCCCGCCCTGCTCTTCGCGATGGTGGTGGTGACGCTGTTCTCGCCCTCTCTCGTCACGGTGACGCTGGCCATCGGCATCGTGAGCTGGACCGGCACCGCGCGGCTCACGCGCGCCGAGTTCCTCAAGTTCCGCAACCTGGAGTTCGTGCGTGCCGAGCGCGCCATCGGTGCCGGCAACGCGCGCATCATCTGGAAAGTGATCCTGCCCAACGCGCTGCCGCCGCTGGTGGTGTCGGCCACGCTGGCGGTGGGCGCGGCCATCCTGTTCGAGGCCGGGCTGTCCTTCCTGGGGCTGGGCGATCCCAACCAGATGAGCTGGGGGTTGATGATCGGATCGAGCCGGCAGTACGTGCTGTCCTGCTGGTGGGCCGTGGCCTTTCCCGGCGCGGCCATCTTCGTCACCGTGCTCGCCGTCAGCCTGATCGGCGACGGCCTCAACGATGCGCTGAACCCCAAGCTGAGAGAGCGTTGACATGACCGCGCCTTCTTCCAACCAAGCGCTGTTGCGCGTGCAGGACCTGCACGTCGAGTTCCGGACCCGCCGCGGCCAGGCCCAGGTGCTCAACGGCGTGGACTTCGAGATCCGCGGCGGCGAGACGCTCTGCGTGGTCGGCGAGTCCGGCTGCGGCAAGAGCATGACGGCGCTGGCCCTGCTGCGACTCATCCCCTCCCCGCCCGGCCGCATCAGCGGCGGCCGCGTGCTGTTCCAGGACGAGGACCTGCTCAAGGCCGGCGAGGCCCGCATGCGCGAGGTGCGCGGCAACCGCATCTCGATGATCTTCCAGGAGCCGATGACATCGCTCAACCCGGTCTTCACCGTGGGCGACCAGATCGCCGAGTCGCTGCAGCTGCATGCCGGGATGAACCCGCACGCGGCGCGGCTGCGCGCCATCGAGATGCTGCAGCAGGTGGGCATCCCGGCTCCCGAGCGGCGCGTCGACGAGTACCCGCACCAGCTCTCCGGCGGCATGCGCCAGCGCGTGATGATCGCGATGGCCCTGGCCTGCCGTCCCGACATCCTGATCGCCGACGAGCCCACCACTGCGCTCGACGTCACGGTGCAGGCGCAGATCTTCGACCTGCTGCGCGAGCTGCAGCGCGAGAAGGGCACGGCCATCCTGCTCATCACCCACGACATGGGCGCGGTGGCCGAGATGGCCGACCGCGTGATGGTGATGTATGCCGGCCGCGTCATCGAGCAAGGCACTGCCGCGCAGGTGCTCGGCGAGCCGGGGCATCCCTACACCCGCGGCCTGATCGAATGCCTGCCCGAGCTCGGCAGCAGCGCCATCGGCGAGGACCGCGAGGCCCTGCCCGAGATCGCCGGCATGGTGCCCTCGATCTGGGAGCTGGGCAGCGGCTGCGCCTTTCGGGAGCGCTGCCCGCATGCGATGGAACGCTGCGCCACCGAGGTGCCGCCGATGTTCGAGCTGCCGAGCGCGTTCGTTCCGCTGCACGCGGCGATGCCGCATGGCGCGGCTTGCTGGCTGCATGCGGCGCCGCAGCCGCATAAGCTGAGGGAGGCGGCGTGAGGCATCCGATGTCGAAGGCTTTGCTCCCTCCCCCTCCGGGGGAGGGTTGGGGTGGGGGCACTCTGTGGGTTGATTTCGTACGTTGCTGTTGTTGTGAGTCCGGAGCCGGGAATTCGCCCCGGCGGGCGAGTTACTTTCTTTGTCTCGCCAAAGAAAGTAACCAAAGAAAGGCGACCCCACTGCGCGCGACCCTCCGCTTCGCTACGGGCAACCTGCGGTGCTCGCTTCAGGCGGGGTCCGCGCAAACTCGCTTCGCTCAGACACGCGCGGCCCTTAATCCGCCTGAAGCTGCGCTCCTCGGCGCGCGCAGAGGGGATGGGGGAGGGGCCGGGCCATTGCTTCGCTCGGCCACCAACGGCCTCGCTGCGCGAGACCTGGAACAGGGGCATGCGCGCGCGTACGAACGTGAGCCTGAGCCTGGCCCAGAGCAAGAGCAAGAGCACGAGCACCAGCACGAGCACGAGCACGAGCACGAGCACGAGCATGTGCATGTGCGTGTGCATGTGCGCGAGAGCCAACGCGAGCAAGGACCCAGAGCTCACGCCAACCTGCACACCACACAAGGACGCGCCACGGCGCGTTGGACTCCAAGTCCCCTCTGCGCGTGCCGAGGAGCGCAGCTTTTCGCGGATAAAGGGCCGCGCGTGTTTGAGCCGAAGGCGAGTTTGCGCGGACCCCGCGAAAAGCGAGCACCGCAGGTTGCCCGTAGCGAAGCGAAGGGTCACGCGCAGTGGGGTCGCCTTTCTTTGGTTACTTTCTTTGGCGAGACAAAGAAAGTGACTCGCCCGCCGGGGCGAAATCCCGGCTCCGGACTCAACACAACGGCAACGTACGAATCGACCGCCCAGTGCCCCCACCCCAACCCTCCCCCGGAGGGGGAGGGAGCAAGAGCCCAGCAACAAAAGAGGGAGATGACCCAATGAGCCTGATGGACACCGACACGCTCCTGTCAGTCAACGACCTCAAGGTCCACTTCCCACGCGGCAAGCCCGCCTGGGGCCGCCCCGCCGAAGTCGTGAAGGCGGTAGACGGCGTGTCCTTCCAGGTCCGCCGCGGCAGCACGCTCGCGGTGGTGGGCGAATCCGGCTCCGGCAAGACCACGACCGCCCTCGCGGTCATGCGGCTCGCGCCGATCACCGCCGGCCATGTGCAGTTGGGCGACACCCAGCTCGGCACGCTCGAGGGCGAAGCATTGCGCAAAGCACGCTCGCGCATGCAGATCATCTTCCAGGACCCCTTCTCCTCCCTGAACCCGCGCGAGCGCGCCGGCGCCACGGTGCGCGCGCCCCTGGACCTGATGAAGATCGGCACGCCCGTCGAGCGCACGCAGCGCGTATCCGAGCTCTTCGAGGCCGTGGGCCTGCGGCCGGAGCAGCAGCAGCTCTTCCCGCACCAGTTCTCGGGCGGCCAGCGCCAGCGCATCAACATCGCGCGCGCCCTGGCCACCAACCCCGAGCTGGTGGTGTGCGACGAGCCGGTGTCCGCGCTGGACATCGCGATCCGCGCGCAGATCCTCAACCTGCTGGCGCGGCTGCAGCGCGAGCTGGGGCTGACCTACCTCTTCATCTCGCACGACATGGCCGTGGTGGAGCACATCTGCGACGACATCGCCGTGATGTACCTGGGCCAGATCGTGGAGCGCGCATCGCGCCGCAGCTTCTTCGCACGGCCGCTGCATCCCTACAGCGTGGCGCTGATGTCCGCGGTGCCGACCGTGAGCGGCGGGCGGCGGCGCGCGGCGCAGCGCATCAAGCTCACCGGCGATCCGCCCAGCCCCATCGATCCGCCCGCGGGCTGCCGCTTCGCCGGCCGCTGCCCGGTGGCCGAACCGGCCTGCAAGGCCGAGCTGCCGCCGTTGCGCGAAGTCGCGCCGGAGCATTGGGTGCGCTGCCGGCGCGTCGAGGTCCTGCACGGCCAGCCGCAGCCGCCGCTTCGAATGCAGCCTGCCTGAACCCGACGCATCACGTTATTTTTCCTTTCCTCGCCAGGTACTTCTTCATGAGCGCGACCACCGTCTACCCCGCCCGCAAGATCATCACCATGAACCCGATGCAGCCCGAGGCCACGCACGTGGCGGTGCGCGACGGCCGGGTGCTCGCGGTCGGCACGCTGGAAGCCATGCACGCCTGGGGCGCGTTCGCGCTCGACGAGCGCTTCGCCGACAAGGTGCTGATGCCCGGCCTGGTCGAGGGCCACTGCCACCTGAAGGAAGGCAGCATGTGGGACTGGACGTACCTGGGCTGGTTCGACCGACGCGACCCGGAAGGCAAGACGTGGAGCGGCCTGCGCTCGATGGACGCCGTGGTCCAGCGCCTCGCCGAGGTCGACGCGCAGATGAGCGCGGCCGGCCGGCCCGCCACCGAGCCGCTGATCGCCTGGGGCTTCGACCCGATCTACTTCGGCGGCGAGCGCATGACGGTCGAACACGTGGACCGCGCGAGCAGCACCCGCCCGATCGTCATCGGCCATGCCAACGGCCACCTGATGAACGTCAACACGGCCATGCTGCGGCTGGCCGAGATCACGCGCGACAACGAGGTCGAGGGCGTGGTCAAGTTCGCGGGCGGCGAAATGGCCGGCGAGCCCACCGGCGAGCTGCAGGAGCCGGCCGCGATGTTCCTGGTGCTGCGCAAGATCGGCAACGCCGGCCTGCTGGCCCCGATGACCGCAGAGGGCGTGCGCTCCTTCGGCCGCCTGGCCTGCATGCAGGGCGTGACCACCGCCACCGACCTGGTCAACAAGCTGACCGAGGAAGACTGCCGCGTGCTCGAGACCGTGACAGGAGACGAGGGCTTCGGCGTGCGCATCCTGCCCGCCTTCCAGGCCTTTCACGGCACGCACGGCGCGGCCCTCGGCGCCGAGCACGTGAAGAGCCTGATGCCGCGCAACACCGACCGCCTGCGCTACGGCCTGGTGAAGATGATGCTGGACGGCTCGATCCAGGGCTTCTCGGCGCGGCTGCGCTGGCCCGGTCACTTCAACGGCGCGCCCAACGGCATCTGGGTGACGGCGCCGGCGCAGTACGAGGCCGACTTCGAGGCCTATCACCGCGCCGGCCTCACCATCCACACGCACACCAACGGCGACGAGGCCAGCGAGGCGGCCGTCGACGCCATCGAGCGCGTGCTTGCCCGCGCGCCGCGGCCCGACCACCGCCACACGCTGCAGCACGGCCAGATGATCGATGCGCCGCTCTTCCGCCGCATGGCCGCGCTGGGCCTGTGCGCCAACCTCTTCGCCAACCACATCTGGTACTGGGGCGACCAGCACTACGAGATGACCATGGGCCCCGACCGCGCCAACCGGCTCGATGCCTGCGGCAGCGCGCTGGCGGCCGGCGTGCCGCTGGCCATCCATTCCGATGCGCCGGTCACGCCGCTCGGGCCGCTCTTCACCGCCTGGTGCGCGGTCAACCGCGTCACGCCCAAGGGCCGCGTGCTGGGCGAGGCCGAGCGCATCGGTGTGCCGCAGGCGCTGCGCGCCATCACCCTCGGCGCCGCCTGGACGCTCAAGCTCGACCACGAGATCGGCAGCATCGAATGCGGCAAGCGTGCGGACTTCTGCGTGCTGGAGGAAGACCCGCTGGCGGTCGATCCGATGAAGCTCAAGGACGTTCGCGTGTGGGGCACGGTGCTGTCGGGCCGCGTGTTCGAGGCCGAGGCACGCGGGAGCTAACGTGAAGCCGCGTCTGCCGCTCACCGTCATCGGCGGCTTCCTGGGCGCCGGCAAGACCACCCTCGTCAACCGCTGGCTGCGCGAGGCCGACGGGCGGCGCATCGCGGTGCTGGTCAACGACTTCGGCGCGCTCAACATCGACGCGGCGCTGATCGCCGGCACGCGCGGCGACACCATCGCGCTCACCAACGGCTGCGTATGCTGCCAGATCGGGGACGATCTCTCGCGTGCACTGATCCAGGTGCTCGAATCGGGCACGCGCTTCGACGCGGTGGTGATCGAGGCCAGCGGCGTGTCCGACCCGTGGCGCATCGCGCAGCTGGGCATGGCGGCGCCGGAGCTGGCGCTGGAGGGCGTGATCGTGCTGGTCGACGCCGCCGCCGCGATGGCGCAGGCGCGCGATCCGCTGCTGGCCGACACGATGGAGCGCCAGCTCAGGGCGGCCGACCTGCTGGTGATCAACAAGGTCGACAGCGTGAGCGCCGACGAGCTGGCGCGCGTGCGCGAATGGGTGTCGTCCGTCGCGGGCCGCACGCCGCAGTACGAGACCTCGCATTCGGAGCTGCCGCGGGTGTTGCGCGAAGGCTTGTCCTTGTCCGCGGCGCGCGAGGCCGGCGGCTGCGCGGATGCAAGCTGTACCCACGCGGACCATGCGCACCACGATCACGCGGCGCACGCCCACGGCGAGAACCACGGTGAGCTGTTCGACACCTGGTCCTGCAGGCCGCGGCAGCTCTTCGACGCGGATGCGCTGCGCGCCTGGCTGCGCGACACGCCGCCCGGCTTGCTGCGCCTCAAGGGCGTGCTGCGCACCGGCGATACCGCCTGGTCGGAGATCCAGTTCGCAGGGCGGCACGGCGCGCTGCGCAAGGCCGAGGCGCCATCGGACGGAGCGGCCGTGGTGGCGATCGGCTTGCGGGGGCGCTTGCCCATTGCGGCGTTGGAGGCAGTCTTCGCCGCACCGGCATCACGGTGAAGCCCTGCGGCACGCCCGGCAACCAGCGAACCGGAGTCATACGAGCAGCAGATCGTGCTGACCGTTGCCCGATCCCAGCCGGGCCGCGAGGCCGTCGAGCACCTCGACCGAGAACGGACGAAACGTATTGGCCGGCTCGTTCAGATCACAGAACGAGGTGTAGCCGGCGGTCTGGAGCGCGTGCCTGAATCGTTGCATGCCGCCGCTGCGCAACAGCCCACCGGGCCAGAACTTCACGACGAGGGGAGGCTTGCGCTGCAATGTCCGGCTTCCCCCTGCCAGCACATGGCCGTCGTAACCCTGGGTGTCCATCCACACCAGCGTCGAACCTGGATCCACACCCTCTGCAATCCGGTCGAGGCTTTGCGATGGCACCTCGATGCTCTCTTGGCCGGCGTCACTGCCGTCGCTGCAGTAGCGCACCCTGTGATTTCCGAAATTGATGTTCGCGAGTTCGAAGGAGAGGGTTTCGTCGTTCTTCTCCCCCAGTGCAATGTTGTGCGTTGCGATTTCGGCCGAGACCCGGTTGACCTCGACATTGGTCCTCAGCAGCGAATAGTTCAGCGGCTCCGGCTCGACAGCGATGGCCTTTTCGAACAGCCCTCGCTTCACCGCAGGGATGCAGATCGTTCCGATGTTCGCGCCGATATCGACCAGCAAACTCAGGCGGCGTCCGCTCAGCAGCGAGGCGACCCGGTGCAGCATGGGGAAGTTGTAAGGCTCGCGATGCTTGAACAGCCACTGCCCTATGACCTGGTCGCCCGCCGAGACAACGAAGATTTCGGATCGGCAGGCGGCCAGCAGCAAGGCTTCGGGTGGTGCCGTGTCCCAGAGGAGGCGCGCCACCAGCGGGCTGTGAAAAAAGCGATGCCGGCCGAAGCTGCGAACCGATTTGAGAACGCTGCGATAGACCTGATTCTTCAACATAGGCGTCAGCTCCGTTCCATCTGGTTGCTGCGGTGCGGCATGCACTATCGCAACAGATGCGGAAATTAGCATGAAATCTGCAAACTAACGTCTACATTTCGGCACCAAACCTGAGCGATATGGCGCTTCGCATGCTTCCGATGCGTGCCTAAACTCGCTCGACCATCACATTCGTCACAAGTTGGAAAGGGCAAATGAATGTTCAATCACGTCATGGTTGGCAGCAACGACATCGAACGCTCCAAACGTTTCTACGATGCGGTTCTTCGCGTGATCGGCGCGCAAGGCGAGCCTGTCCGCAACGTTGCAGCGACAGGTCATGTTCGCCTGTTCTACCGGCACGGTGGCAACACGCTGGGCATCAGCCAGCCCATCGACAATCAACCTGCCACGTGTGCAAACGGAGGAACGATCGCATTCAAATGCGAGACCCCGGAGCTGGTGAAAGAGTTTCATGACACGGCGGTGGCACATGGCGGCGTCTCCATCGAAGACCCGCCAGGGCTGCGCGACGAGGCGTTGGGCAAGTACTACCTTGCCTACGTGCGCGACCCCGATGGAAACAAGCTTTGCGCCATTCACCGCGTGCGTTCCTAGACTTCGTCACCACGGGTCGTGAACAAATCTCTTGCTCGCATCCATCTCGGCATGGTCGTTTTCTATGCACTCCTCGTGCTGCTGGCCTGCGTCGTACATCTCGAGGGCGACAAGCCGAGCGGCATGGGCGTCCTGATACTTGCTGCGGTCTTTGGCATCCCGCTCCTGCTGCACTACCTGGCGATGCGCGGCGTTCGAGCAGGCAAACGGTGGGGACGAAATCTCTCTCGAGTGCTGGGCGTGTTGATGCTCTTCGCAGTGCCCATCGGGACGATACTCGGCGCATTCATGCTGATGCGAACCGGAAAGACCGATTGGCAACAGTCCGCTGTCGACCAAAGTCGTTCTCGAACTCCTTCGATGACGTAGCGGAGCACTGCTCGAGCCAGGCTTGAAACTCGCGGAGGTGCTTCGGCTTGTCCGAATCCAGTGGAACGATCGAGAAATAGGTGCTGCCTGGCACGAGCGCGCCGGAAAAAGGGGTGCAGATCCTGCCGGCGTCGCGGTCCGCCGAGAGTGTGGGAAATGTGCCGACGCCGAACCCCATTCCGTCGACGATTGCCTGCAGGGTGACAAAGAAGTGGTCAAAACGCAGTTGCTGTGCCGAGCGCAGCTCGCGGTAACCCACGGCACTGAGCCATTCTTCCCAGTCGCCCGGCCTGGATTCCGTGAATAGCAGCGTTCTCGATTGCAGATCGGCCGGGCTGCGCAGCGCTCGCTTCTTGACCAATGCCGGGCTCGCGATCGGCGTGCTCCATTCCTGGAAAAGTGGCGTCACCTCGAACTGGCTCAGGTCGCCCGGCGAGCGCCGTATCGCGAGGTCGAAGCTGCCCTTGAACATCGGGTCGCTGCTGAAGGCGGTGGAGACGCGCACCTCCGTCTTGGGATGGCGCGCCCGGAATTCGCCGAGCCTGGGGATGAGCCACCGCATCGCGAAGGTTGCCGGTGCATTGACGCGCACGACCTTGCTGGTGAGCAATTTGCCGTAGCGCGTCGACGCGTCGGTGATGTGGTCGAAGGCGGCGCTGATCTCGCGTGCAAAGGCCTTCGCATGCTCGGTGGCCACCATGCGCTGGCCTTCCTTTCGAAATAGTGGCTGGCCCAACGCTGCTTCCAGGAGCTGGATCTGGCGGCTGACCGCGCCATGCGTGAGATGAAGCTCGCGTGCAGCGTCGGTGAAACTGCCGGCGCGTGCGGCGACTTCGAAGACGCGCAACGCGTTGAGTGGCGGCATGGAATGCGGCATGGCGAAGCGCTCCGTCAGTTTTTCTCACATGAATCGCAATATTAGTCGATAGCGTCAGGAATGCTCACGACCTAGAGTCGCGGGCATGAACCCCACATCCATCACCGTCAACAACCGCTCCTATCGCCTGCCTCTCACGCCCACCGTCGTGGTCTGCGTGGATGGTTGCGAGCAGGACTACATCAACCAGGCCGTTCAGGCGAAGGCCGTGCCATTTCTCGAATCACTCGCGCGGCGGGGGACGGTGCTGTCTGGTGACTGCGTCATGCCCTCGTTCACGAACCCGAACAACCTGTCGATCGTGACTGGGGCGCCACCCAGCGTGCACGGCATCTGCGGCAACTACTTCTTCGACCAGGAACAGCAGAAGGAAGTGCTGATGAACGACGCCAAGTACCTTCGCGCGCCCTCAGTCCTGGCCGAGATGGCGGCGGCCGGCAAGAAGGTCGCGGTCGTCACGGCCAAGGACAAGCTGCGGTCGCTGCTCGGACACGGGCTGAAGGGCATCTGCTTCTCTGCCGAGAAGGCAGACCAGGCAACCATGGAGCAGAACGGCATCGACTCACTCATCGCGAAGACCGGGAGGCCGCTGCCCTCGGTCTACAGCGCGGACCTCTCCGAGTTTGTTCTTGCAGCGGGCGTGATGCTCATGCGTACCGAACGGCCGGACTTGATGTACTTGTCGACGACCGACTACGTGCAGCACAAGGCCGCCCCCGGCACGCCCGACGCCAACGCCTTCTACGCCATGATGGACGGCTACCTCGCCCAGCTGGACGCGATGGGTGCGGTGATCGCCATCACGGCCGACCACGGCATGAACGCCAAGACCGATGCGCTCGGGCGCCCCAACATCGTCTTCCTGCAGGACGTGCTGGACGCAGCCGGCGAAGACGGCAAGGGAGGCCGCGTACTCCTGCCCATCACCGATCCCTACGTCGTCCACCACGGCGCGCTCGGCTCCTACGCCACCGTGTATGTCTCCGACGCCGCGCGTATTCCCGTCATGGCCGAATTGATCGCCTCCATCGACGGGGTCGAGGAAGTGCTGAGGCGGGAGCAGGCCGCAGCGCGGTTCGAGCTTCCACCCGATCGCATCGGCGATCTCGTCGTGCTGTCGCATCGCCTCACCGTGCTGGGTACCTCGTCGGACAAGCACGACCTTTCCGGTCTCTCAGTGCCGCTGCGCTCGCACGGTGGGCTGTCGGAGCAGCGCGTGCCGCTGCTCTTCAACCGAAGGTTGCGCCCAGTACCGACGCGGGGGCTGCGCAACTTCGACGTGCTCTCGCTGGCATTGAACGACCTCGGCTAGAAACGGAGACACACGATGAGATACCCACGTCTGAGAATGCTCGCGGCGTTGGCCTTGGCGAGCGCAGCCATTCAGCCCGCAACGGCGCAGTCCTTTCCGTCGAAACCGGTGCGCATGGTCGTCGGCTTCGCACCCGGAGGCTCGACCGACAAGCTGGCCCGCGTGCTCGCACAGGCCATGACCGAGACGCTCGGACAATCGGTCATCGTCGACAACCGGCCCGGTGCAGCAGGCAACCTTGCGGCTGAGCTGGCGGCGACTGCGGCACCCGACGGCCACGTGATCTTCATGGCGACGCTCAGCAGCCAGTCGATCAACCCGCACCTCTACTCGAATCTCAAGTTCGACCCGGTGAAGAGCTTCGAGCCCATCATGCTGGTGGCCAAGTACCCTCTGCTGCTCATGGCAGCGCCCGAACTGCCTGCGAACAATCTGCAGGACTTCATCGCCTACACCAAGGCAAACCCGGACAAGTTGCATTTCTCCTCCGCCGGCACCGGCTCGCCGGGCCATCTCGCGGGCGAGATCTACAAGTCGATGACCGGCGTGGAAGCCACCCATGTGCCCTACAAAGGCGGCGGGCCGGCGATGCTGGCCGTGATGTCGAACGAGGTGCAGTTCGCCTTCGAAACCATCCCGAGCGCCATCGGACAGGTGAAGGGCGGCAAGCTGAAGGGCTTGGCCGTGACTTCCGACGAGCGCTCCGCCGCGGCACCCAACCTTCCCACGATGAAGGAAGCAGGTCTCAAATCATTTTCCGTGACCTCCTGGGCGGGGCTTCTCGCGCCGGCGAAGACGCCGCAGGCCGTGATCGACAGGTTGACCGAGGCGACCCGGGCCGCCCTGCAGCGGCCTGCAGTGCGCAAGGCACTCGCCGACGACGGCGCGGAACCCGGCGGCGGCAATCCGACAGACTTCGCGCGCTTCATGGCAAGCGAGACGCGCGCCTGGGGCGAGGTGGTGCGTGCTGCTGGCGTCAAGATGGAATGATCGGCGACGATGGCGCAGCTTTTGAACCTGCTCGCTGCGATCGCTCTGCTGATCTGGGCCAGCGGCCTGATGCGCTCGTCGCTGCTGAAGGCTTTTGGTACGCGTCTGCGGTATATGCTCGCGCGCGCTGCGGGAAACCGGGTCACTGCCGCGGGTTCGGGGTTTGCCATCACCGCCGTGCTTCAGTCCAGCACGGCGACTGCGCTGATCGTGTCGGGCTTCGTGGGCCAGCGAATCATGAGTCTCCCACTGGCCTTGGCTCTCATGCTGGGGGCCGATGTGGGAACGAGCGTGATGGCACTGATCTTCTCGTTCGACTTGTCGTGGATGTCGCCCCTCTTCCTCCTGGTTGGTGTTCCCCTTTGCAGAGCTCGAGAAGGGAGCACGGCGGGCCACGTCGGCAAATGCCTGATCGGCGTCGGGCTCATGCTGTGGGCGCTGCACCTCATCGGCGCCTCAACATCGGCACTGACCGGTTCGGCCGTGACGCGTTCCCTGCTCGCATCGGTCAGTGGCGATCTACTGCTGCTGATCACCGTGGGTGCGGCACTCACCGTATCCGCCTATTCGAGCCTTGCCATCGTGATCCTCACAGGCACGCTCGCGGCGACCGGCGCCATATCGACGCTGGCCGGCCTCGGCCTCGTGCTCGGCGCCAATCTCGGCAGTGGACTATTGGCCGTCATGAGCTCTTCGCGCTGCAGCGTCGAGGAACGAAGGCTGCCCTTGGGCAACCTGCTCTTCAAGGTTTTCGGTGTCGTGTTGTTCGCGCCGTTCACCGCGCTCTGGCTGAACGCCGCCGAAGCGTCGAGCCTCTCGCGCGGCACTGTCGTCGTCGGCTTTCATCTGGCGTTCAACTTCGCCGTCGCCTTGCTCTGCTTGTGCTTCACGGAGAGGTTTTCCGCGGTCATCCAGATCTTGCTGCGCGAACGGTCCGACGCTGCACAAGGGGGTCGACAGTTGCGCCTTCATGCTGATTCGCTGGCCTTGCCGAGCTTGGCCATTTCGTGCGCAGCTCGCGAAGCCATCCACGAAGCGGATCTCGTCGAAACAATGATTCGCGGCAGCCTTCGCGCAATTCAGGAGAACGATTCAGCGCTCGCCCGCCAGATGAGGGCGATGGACGACGAGGTCGACGCGCTGTGTTCGGGCATCAAGCACTACCTGACCCGCCTCTCGCGAAAGACCTTGAGCGCCGAGGATGATCAGCGTTGGACGGAAATTACTGCTTTCGCAATCAACCTCGAGCAAGTGGCCGACATCATCGAGCGTTTGCTGGAACGCATCGAGAAACGCAACATCGCCGCGGGCAAGCAGTTTTCCGCTGCAGGGCTTCGCGAGATCGGGGAGTTGTACGCTCTGACGCTGGCGAACTTGAATCTTGCGATGGCAGTGTTCATCCATCGCAGTCCCCAAGACGCGCGCAACCTCGCCTGCGCTCGAAGGCGGTACGGAGAGCGGGTGAAGGAATGCAGCCATGCCCATCTGGCGCGCTTGACGGATGGAACGCCTGAGAGCATCGAGACCAGCTCGCAGCACCTCGATCTGATCAGCGACCTGGAACGGGTCAACTTCCATGTCTGCGCGATCTCCTCGACTTTCCTGGACGGCGAGGCCCCGGCCCTTTTCAGCCTGCCGCCCCGGTCGGCAGCCTGTAGTCCCTGAGCTGCTCCCGAGGCCGCGTCTCGAGGATCTTGCCCGTCGCCCCGAGCGACATCAGTCCAGCGTGATCCCGGTGCGTCTGGCCAGTGCCGCGTACTTGTCGATCTGCTGGCGCAGGAACTCGGCGAAAGCCGCTGGCGGCTCGACCGAGACGACGAGCCCGCCGATGGCCAGCCGGTCTCGGATGCTCGGGGTCTGCAACGTCCTCGCGATCTCGGCGCCCAGCGCGTCGACGAAGGGCGCCGGCGTGTGAGCCGGTGCGACGAAGCCGTAGAAGCCGTCCAGCTCGAAGCCGGGCAGGAACTCGGCAATGGCAGGCAGTTGCTGAAATGGCGCAGCCCGCCGTGCGCTCGTGATGCCGAACGCCCGAAGGCGCCGAGCCCGCAGGTGCGGCAGCGCCGACTCCAGCGTCACGAAGGCCAGCGGCAAGTCGCCGTTGATGAGCGCGCGGTAAATCTGCGCGCTGCCGTTGTACGGCACGTGTTCGAGCGCGACGTCGGCCTCGATGGCGAGCAACTCGCCGGCCAGGTGCGACACCGACCCCATGCCAAGCGACGCATACTGCAGCGGCGGATCAGCGCGCCGCGCCAGTTTGATCAACTGGCCCACGCTGCGCGCAGCGAAGCCCGGCTGCGTGACCAGCACCACGATCGAACGGCCACCGAGGCAGATGGGCTCGAAATCGGTCAGCGCGTCGTACGGCATCTGTCGACGCATCGCCTGATTGATGGCGTGCGGCGACAGCACCATTCCGAACGTGTTGCCGTCGGGCGCGGCCATTGCCACCGCCCGCGTGCCGATGATCGTTCCGCCGCCCGGCCGGTTATCGACCACCACCGGCCGGTCGAGCGCGCGCGAGATGTCCTTGGCGAGCAGGCGCGCCATGAAGTCGGCAGCGCCGCCGGGAGCCTGCGGCACGATCATGCGCAGCACCTGGGTTGCACTGTTTCCGGCCAGTGCGTCGCGGCCGCACCAGCCGGCGTACGCCATGGCGGCGAGCACCGCGCGCCGCGTTGCAAGCCTGCCGCTGCTCACCTTCGCAGCCTGCGCGATGCACGCCGGAATTCAGCCGCCAGCGCCGCGGCCGGTGCCGTGAGCGGTCGCATCGTCGGAGTCATCAGGTACTGCACGGCCGGCGGCAGATCGAGACGGATGGGCAGGACCTTCAGCAGCCCCCGTTGCCGCAGTGGCTCCATCGCCCCAACGGTGTTCAGCGCGACATAGTCGCTCTGAAGCAGCATGCCGACCAGCGCGCTCGACGAATCGCAATGCGCCACCAGCGTCGGATCAGGCAGGCCGTGCTTGCGCATCAGCGAGACGATCGCCGGCTCGCCGGACGGCCGCACGCTGTACAACCAGCCGTAAGGCGCGAGGCTGGCAAGGTCGCGGGCATTGGCAGCCGGATGGTCCGCGCGCGCGAAGATCCCCAGGTCGGAGCTGCACAGTTGCTCGGTGTGCAGATCGGTCACGCTCTGATCGGTCGGCAAAGGGCCAATCGCGAAATCGATCTTGGCCTCGCGCAATGCCGCGATCGTCGACGACGAGCGGCCGCCGATCACGCTGATCAGCGCGTCCGGCGTGTACTTGCGGAAGCGGGCCACGGCCTCCGACAGCAGCATTGCCTCGGCGGTGGCCGACAGGCCGACGGTGATCAGGTTCTGGCGCTCGCCGCTGAAACGCTCGATCTCTTCCTGGAGGTGGCGCAGCTCCGAATCGACGACGCGCGCGCGGCGCAGCACGATACGGCCGAATTCGGTGGGCTCGACGCCCCGCACGGAGCGCACCAGCAGTGGCACGCCCACCGATTTCTCGAGTGCAGTGAGATTCTTGCTGACGGCAGATTGTGCGAGGCCCAGCTTGCGTGCAGCGGATCGGACACTGCCGGTTTCGACCACTGCAATCAGGTCTCGCAGATGAGCATGGCGCACGTTGTCTCGTTGTTGTCTTCTGAACCTTTCAATTGTCCCACGGTGAGAGGCGCAACGAAGATCTGGATGTCCCTATGTCAGGCAGCAGCCCCCCTGGCTCGTTCAAAGCCGGGGGGGCAGTGACTGAAGTGCGTCAGCTCTTCTGGCTCACCACCAGCCTGCCGCCGCCCGTCATGTAGCCGCTGGACTTGAACGAGCATCCCGACGTGCAGGCGAAGGAGAAGACGCCGTTGTTGCCGGTGTTGTCTTGCACCATGACGCGGAACGTCGCCGGCTGGCCGTCGAAGGTGCCTTCGCCATCGATCTGCACCGAGTTCCTGGTCGCCGTGATCAGGCCATCCGCATCGATGGCCGAGCCGAGTCGCGTCACCGAGCTCAGTTCCGCGGTATGGCCCTGGCCCTTCAAGCTCATGCTCGCCACTGCGGGGGCGCCGTTGCCGTTGCGGCTGGCTTCCACGGTGACATCCAGGGTTCCCTTGTCGGAAGCCACTTGCCCCTTGACGCTCGTGGCGCGGCTCATGCAGGGGTTGTATTCGGGGTTGGTCAGCTCCAGGGACACCAGGCCGCCCTGGTTCCAGCCCGTGTAGTACAGGCAGTTCTCGGCGTCATAGCGCGGGTCGGGGCGGGTGAAGTCCATCTGGTCGTTCGAGTTGGTCTCCTTGACGTAGTAGGCGATCTCGACCGGGCGGGTCGGGTCCTTCCAGTCGACGAAGCGCATGCCGGCATAGGCGCTCGCGTAGATCGCCAGGCGCATGTTGCTGCGGTCATCGAAGTTGAGGTAGTGGGTCATTCCGGCCCAGTCGCCTGAGGCCAGGTTCTTCTCGCAGCCGGCTTGCGTGTTGGCGTCCGACACATAGGTGCCGACGACCTGCGGGTTCTTCTCGTCCGAAAGGTCGATCATGCGGGCGTACGAGCGATGACTGCAGACGCCCGAGGGTGTGCCGCCCAGGCCGCCGCCCGTTTCTTCGGTCGAGAGGATGTACTCCTTGCCGTTGATGTGCTTCACCCACTCGGTGGCGTGGGTCGAGGCCGTCTCGCCGTTGCCGAACTCCGGGTTGATCATCTGCTTCTCGTCGCACCACGAGGTGAAGCTGACGTACTTCAACTTCGGGTTGGCCACCCGGTTGACGATGTCGCTCGAGTCCATGATCAGCAGGCCGTTGCCGCACCTTTGGGTCCGCTCCTCGGGTGCCGTCTTGTTGCCGCCACCCAGCGAGTTGGTGCCGCCATACAGCGCCATGTAGACGCGCGTTCCGGCATTGTTGGTGCTGACGTCGTGGAAGTGGGTGGTGTTCAGGATCTTCCACTTGGGGTTGTCCTGCACTTCCTGCGGCAGCTCCAGCCGGTTCCAGGTCAACAGCGGCTTCGGATTCTTCGGGTCCGACAGGTCGGTCACGTGCATGTCGATGCGATTCTGGGCACCGGCGACGACCTGGTTCTTGTTGCCGTTGACGGCGTTGCCGCTGCCGATGATGGCCGTGCCGCTGAACGGGATGCCATAGTAGGTCTTGGCATCGGGCGAGAGCCAGCCGTCGTGGTTGCCCTGGGGCGTGTTGTAGGTGGTGCTCAGCGGGACCGGGTGCAGGCAGTCGCTGACGTCATACACGTCCAGCGGGTTGGTGCCGGCGGGACCGTTGTCCTTGTACGCGCCCACCATGATGTTGCCCTGGAGTTCGAGCGCCGAGTAGGCGCGGATCATCGCGGGCGTGCGCAGGACCTTCCCGTACGGGTTCGGACTGGGCGGGTCGAAGGAAGCGTGGCCGACCTGATCGTCATCGGGCGCGACTGCCATCTTCGTCGGCGTCTTCATGTCGAAAACGATGGTGCCCACGTACTGCACCGAGTCGTTGATCGGCCTTCTGAAAGCATCGGTGGTGCCGTCGCGGCGGGAGGCGTAGGCACAACGGTCCTTGAGCTGCAAGTCGCCGAAGGCGCCGCGGTCGAACAGCTTGTGCTGGGCGACCTTGCGCGCGCCGCACCAGAACCCCTTGAAGGTGACGTTAGCGCTGGCCCCGGAGACGTCCCCGGTCGGGCTCATTTCCATCAACGGAAGCCCGCCGCGCAGTCCGGTCTCGGGCTGGTCGCCGGGCCCGGCCTCGCAGTAGTCGATCTTGCGCGCCGGGATGGGCTCGGCGGCGACGGGTGAATCCGTGCCGGGCGTCCCGGTGCCCGCGATGGGCAGCACGCCGGCGGAGTTATTGCTGCCGCCGCCGCAAGCGGCGAGCAGCACAGCCGTGGCCAGGGCGGCCATCGACAGCTGGAGTTTCATGTTCACGCGTTGTCTCCTCTTTGGAATAGTGGTGGATGAGCAGGGTGCGCGGGCATCTCGCGTCAATGCCCCAGGACTTCGTCCTCGGGCGCGGGCCCTCTGTACGCTGCGGGAAGTTGCTCGACGGGAATGAGGTGAGGCGCCGGCACGGCGGCAACCGCCTGCGCCGGTGGCGCGACGACCGCGGGCGCGACAGCCGCTGCCTGGGCCTGGGCCTCGATCACGACGGATCGCCCCGCGCCGGTCAGCGTGACGCGGTCGGATTCGATCGCGGTGACGACGAGGCCCTCGACGCGGTCGCCCGCGCGAAGCTGCAGAAGTTGCGAGTCCGTCGTGCGGCGCACCATCGCGAAGCTGCCGGCGCCGGCGATAACCGTGCCTTCGAGCTTGAGCGCCGGTGCGAGCGTCGCGGTCTCGATCGATCCGGAGGTGGATGCGCTGCACACGTCGGGTGCGGCCGCGTGGTCCGCGACCTGCGGGACCGGAGGCGGCGCGGCCACTGCGACCGGGACGACGGCATCGTCGTGCTGCCACCACGTCACTGCCGATACGACGATGAGCACCGTCATCAGCCACCACGGCCAGCGAGCGCGATCTCCCTGGGAAAGTTGCATGTCGGTCTTATCGGGTTCGCCAGCGCAGCATTTGGAAGCGGCGTAGGTTAGTCGCGCCCCTGCGTGCCTGGAAGACGATCAACGGTCAATGCGTTCATCGCAGGTGAGCGCTTGCGCGAGGCTGCAACGCTGGAGATACTGCCGGGCTTCTCGAAAAGGATGACGACGATGTTGTTGAAATGGATCTCGGCCGGTGCCCGGGCCTCGGTGATGGCCGGGGCCTTGCTGCTCACGCTTCATGCTTCGGCCGATCCGCTGTTGCGCGATGGCATGCGGCTCGCCGGCCACGACCCGCTCGTCGACCCCGTGCTGCGGCGCTTTACCGGCAAGGTGACCGGTCTCGGCGCGGCCAACAAGGCGGGCCACATCTACACGCTGCGCGTCGAGCCGATCGGTCCGAAGATGGTGGCGCCGGCGCGCAATGAACTGCGCGGCTGGCGGCTCACCGTGCTGAAGGGAGCGCGCTTCGGCAGCGTCTACTGGGTGCACGGCAACACCGCGAACGAAATCACCGTGCGCAGCAAGGAGGGCTGGCTCGACGGGATGACCGCGGGCGACCTGTTCGTCGTCGAGCAGCTCGACCCCGTTGCGCCGCCAGCCACCTCGCGCCGGGACGATGACAGGCTGCCGCATGTGGTCTGAGCGCGTGCGCCCGCTGCTCGTCGCCGGGAGCCTGATGATTTCAGGCGCCGTGTGGGCGCAAAGCGGAAAACTGCCGGCCGATGCGGTCGACGGCTTCCATGCGGCGCTCAAGCGCAAGGACACGGCCGGCGCGCTCTCCCACCTGGACCGTTCGCTGGTCGTGTTCGAGTTCGGCACCACGGACGCGACGATCGAGGCCTATGCGCTGAGCCATTTGCCGGCCGACATGGACATGGCCGCCATCGCCGACTGGACCCTGCAGGCCCGGCGCCTCGGCGGCAGCGGCAATGAGCGCTGGGTGCTGAGCACCTACCGCATCAGCGGCAAGCGGCCCGACGGCAAGGCGATCGACCAGGTGATGCTCGAGACGGCGATCGTGCGGCGCGTCGGCGAGAGCTTCCGCATCGCCCACCTGCACTGGTCGAGCGACAAGAACGACTTCCAGTCCTGGGCCCAGACGCAGA
This sequence comes from Variovorax stachyos, assembly GCF_051400855.1. NCBI lineage: Bacteria > Pseudomonadati > Pseudomonadota > Betaproteobacteria > Burkholderiales > Comamonadaceae > Variovorax > Variovorax stachyos. The sequence continues at coordinate 502,486 of NZ_JBLFFN010000001.1, forward strand.
AGCGTCCCCCGCCCTGACGGCCATCAGCCCACGATCGGCTGGGCCATGATCCACAGGCTCAGGCTCGTATAGGCCACCATCAGCGCGAGCATCGGCAGCTGGCTCAACAGTGCTGCACGGTGGCTTGCGAAGCGCCGCGCCGCTTCGATGTGCGCGACGATGACCGCCAGCACATGGCCCACGACGACCAGTGCAACCGCGACGTACCAGTACACGGCCGGGCTGACGATGCCGAGATCGACGGCACGGCCGCGCGTGCCGAACAGGTTCCAGCCCCAGCCGAACGGGTCCGACGCGAGCGGGATGATGAACTGCCCGGTGGTCAGCAGCAGCGATGCGTAGTGCGCGAGGTGGTAGGCCACGGCGATCGGCACGAGGCTCCAGACCATGGCGTTCAGGTCCGCATGGGTTCGGCCTTTGCTGTGCGCGCCGCCTGCCAGGTGCAGCATCCATGCGCCGACGCCGCGAAAGATCAGCACGAAGGCGAGCGGGAACAGCAGCAGCACGACGGTGTTCAGCCACTGCGTCTCGTCCAGGCCTGTCGCGGAGGAGAGCGCGAACAGCGTCTCGGCCACCGGGCGCGAGGTCTGCGCGGCGGTCCCGATGCGATCCATCAGCGGCGTCTCGTGAAAGCCGTCGAAGGTGACGGTCGCGAGCATCAGCAGCACGAACGCGGCCATCGAATTCGACACCGGCTCGTTCGTCAGCAAGCCGGCGGCATAGGGCCGCAGGCGCAGACGCGCCCGCTCGCCCGGCGCCGAGCTGCGCAGTTCGAAGGGTGCGAAGCGACCCAGTACCCGGAACACCATCGCGAAGGCGTCGGCCTGGCGGCGCCAGACCTCCACGCCGAAGAGCAGCATGCCGCTCCAGCTCGACGCCGAGTAGGCCAGCAGCGCGGTGGCGATGGCGCGCGGCACGTCCTTGTCCTGCCAGACCAGCTCGGCCCACGCGAAGACGAAGAACAGCGCGACCGCCGGCCACGCCCCCAGCCACGCCGGGTAGGCCCGACCCAGGGACTCCCGGCAGCCGATCACGCGAACGGCTGCGCGATACATCGCAGGCAGCGGGTTGACGACTTCCCACAGGTCGCCGACGAGCGCGCACAAGAAGGCCATGCCGACCCACCACAGCACCCAGACCATCGTGACGATCAGGTTCGCATACGCGTCGGGATTGCCGAAGAAGCCGGCCGCCAGTGTCAACACGAACAGTGCGCAGGAGACGGTGCGCAGCACCATCGCGAGCGGATGCGCCACGCGGCGCAGCGGCAAAAAGCGCAGCAGGTCGACGCTGCGAAGGAATCCCGTGCCGAAGTCGTGCTGCCGCGCGAACAGCGCCAGCGCCGCGAAGGTCAGCACGAGGGTCGCGCCGGCCCCCGTGAGCCACAGCCACAACGGCAGCGGCAGGTCGAAGCGCTGCCCGAAGCCATGTGCATGCGCCGTGGCCACCGCGCACGCCATGGCAAGAACCGGGACGGCCCTGGCCAGCGCGCGGCGCAAGCGCTCGAATCGGGATCTGCTCAGAGCGCGCCTACGGATGGACTTCGATGAACAGCACGGCGCGGTGATTGCCAGGGCCCTCGCGATGCTCGTGAACGGGAAAACGGCCGGCCAGATCGGCCTTGAACGTCAGCAGCGCTGGCGCGGGCGGTGCGACCTTGGTATCGATGTCGTAGCCATGCAGATGCAGCACCATCGGCTTGTCGCTGCTGAGGCGCACCTGGACCTGGTCGCCCTGGCGCACCTTCAGCGTCTCGTTGCCCTTGACCCGGCCGCCCGCGAGCTCGACCGAGAAGGACTGCGAAGTGGCGGCCGCGGCGGTGCCTGCGATCGTCACCAGCGCTGCCAGTGCGATCAGCCGCAGGCGCGCTCGATTCATCAAGACGGCATTCATGCTCAGTCCGCGTACTGGCCGGCAGTCTTGATGACCGAGCCCCACTTCTCCAGCTCGGCCTCGACGAACTTCTTGTGCTCAGGCCCATTGACCCGCGCGTCGTTGATGACGACCGCGCCGAGCCCCTCCTGGCTCTTGACGAAGACCGGATCTTTCAATGCCACTTTCAGCGCCGCGTTGATCTTGTCGGTCACCGCCTTGGGCGTGCCCTTGGGGGCGAAGAGGCCGTGCCAGATGCTGACGTCGAAGCCCTTGAGGCCGCTCTCGTCGAGCGTCGGCAACGCGGCCAGCGCGGGGGTCGTCAGGCGCTTTTGCGTGGTCACCGCATAGGCCTTGACCATCTTGCCTTCGATCTGCGCGGTCGTGTTGGTGGTCTGGTCGCACATGATGTCGACCTGGCCGCTGATGAGTTCGGTCATGGCGGGCGCCGTGCCCCTGTACGAGATGGTTTGCATCTCGACCTTCAGCGCGTTCTGCAACATCAACCCGCACAGGTGCGAGGCGGAGCCGACACCGGCGTTGGCGATGTTGATCTTGCCGCGGTTGTCTGCCAGCCATTTACGCAGCTCGTCGAAGTTGGTGGCGGGCAGTGTCTTCTTGCTGATCACCGTCATCGGGACCTCGTTGATCAAACCGAGGTACTCGAAGTCGTCGAGGGTCTTGTAGGGCAGCTTGCGGTACAGCGCGGGCGAAGTGGCCATGCTGACGTGGTGCAGCAGCAGCGTGTAGCCATCGTTGGGCGCGCGCGCCGCCTTGGCAGCACCGATCGTGCCGCCGGCGCCGCCTGCGTTGTCGACAACGACCGCGACATTGCCCAGGGGCTTGCGCAGCGCTTCCGCGAAATCGCGCGCCACCTTGTCGGTCGGCCCACCGGCGGCGAACGGCACGACGATCGTGATCGACTTGTCGGGATACTCGGCGAAAGCGGGGAGCGCGGCAAGGGCCGCGATCGCGATCGTGAACAGGCGCTTCATTGAAGATCTCGCAGGATGTGAAGCCGAAGATGCTAGTCGGCGGCCTGCCCCCGCAGAAGACGTCCAGCCGTCAAGTCGTTCACTTCAGGTGAACGCGGGATAGCTCTGGCTCGTTCTCGCTGCGGCTCAATTCGCTAGCGGATTCAGTGGCGCACCTGGGTCGGCAGCCTGTAGTCCTCGAGCTGCTCCCGAAGCCGCGTCTTGAGGATCTTGCCGGTCGCCCCCAGCGGCATCGTCTCGACGAACACCACGTCGTCCGGGATCTGCCACTTGGCGATCTTGCCTTCGTAGAACGCGAGCAGCTCCTCGCGCGTCACGTCGGCGCCGGGTTTCGTGGCGACGATCACGATCGGGCGCTCGTCCCACTTCGGGTGCGCAACGCCGATGCAGGCGGCCAGCGCGACCGCAGGGTGCGCGACGGCGATGTTCTCGATGCCGATCGAGCTGATCCACTCGCCGCCGGACTTGATCACGTCCTTGCTGCGGTCGGTGATCTGCAGGTAGCCATCGGCATCGATGGTCGCCACGTCGCCGGTGGGAAACCAGCCGTCGACCAGCGGATCGCCATCCTCGCTGTTGAAGTACTTCTTGACGATCCACGGCCCCTTCACCAGCAGGTCCCCGGTGGCCTTGCCGTCCCACGGCAGCTCGACGCCCTGGCCGTCGACGATCTTCATGTCGACGCCGAACACCGCCCTCCCCTGCTTCTCGAGAACGGCCAGTTGCGCCTCGGCGTCCATCGACAGGTGCTTCTTCTTGAGCGCGCACAGCGTGCCCAGCGGACTCATCTCGGTCATGCCCCAGCCGTGCAGCACATCGACGCCGTAGGCCTTGAAGCTGCGCAGCATGGCCGGCGGGCAGGCCGCGCCGCCGATCACCGTGCGTTCGAGCGTGGAGAACGTCAGGTCGTTGGCCTGCAGGTGGCCCAGCAGCATCTGCCACACGGTGGGAACGCCGGCCGCGAAGCTGACGGCTTCGCTCTCGATGAGTTCGTAGATGGACTTGCCATCCAACGCCGGGCCGGGGAACACCAGCTTGCAGCCCGTGAGCGCTGCCGAGTACGGGATGCCCCAGGCGTTGACGTGGAACATCGGCACCACCGGCAGCACGGCGTCGCGCGCCGAGAGGCCCATCACGTCGGGCAGTGCCGAGCCGTAGGCGTGCAGCAGCGTCGAGCGATGGCTGTAGAGCGTCGCCTTCGGGTTGCCCGTGGTGCCGCTCGTGTAGCACATGCTCGACGCCGAGTTCTCGTCGAAGCTCGGCCAGGCGTAGCGCTCGGACTGGCCGCCGATCCAGGCTTCGTAGCTCACCAGGTTGGCGATGCCGCTGTCTGCGGGCAACTTGTCTGCATCGCACAGTGCGATCCATTGCCTGACCGTGGGGCAGCGGGCGTGCACGGCCTGCACCAGCGGGAGGAAGCTGGTGTCGAAGGCAAGGACCTGGTCTTCGGCGTGGTTGACGATCCAGGCGACCTGGTCGGGATGCAGCCGCGGATTGATGGTGTGCAGCACCCGCCCGGCGCCCGAGACGCCGTAGTACAGCTCCAGGTGTCGATAGCCGTTCCAGGCAATGGTGGCGACGCGGTCGGACATCGCCAGGCCTTGCGCGTCCAGCGCGTTGGCCACCTGCCGAGCCCGGCGCGCGACCTCGGTCCAGGTGCTGCGGTGGATGTCGCCCTCGACGCGGCGCGAAACGATCTCGGCGTCGCCGTGGTGGAGTTCGGCGAAGTCGATCAGGTTGGAGATCAGCAGGGGCTGGTCCTGCATCAGGCCTTGGAGCATGGGTTTCCGTTCGTGAAGGTTCGAGAGCGGGGAGCAGGAAGGACGGCCGTCATCCGTCGATGACGATCTTTCTCTGGGCGACGAGCTGCTTCCACATCGCCAGTTCGTTGGCGATGGTCCGGCCCACGTCGGCCTGGCCGGTGACCACCGTTTGCCCGAGCTCCTGCATGCGCGTGACCACCGCGGGGGTCGCCAGCACCTCGGCCAGCGCCTTGCGGATCGTCGCGGTCACTGCTGGCGGCAGGCCGGGCGGGCCCATGAGCGCGAACCAGCCCGGCGCGTCGAAGTTGGGCACGCCGCTCTCCGCGATGGTCGGCACATCCGGTATCGCGGGCAGCCGCTGCAGCGAGCTGACACCGATGGCCCGCAGCCTGCCGCTCGCGATGAAGGACGAGGTGCCCGTGTAGGTCAGGAAGGCGAACTGCACGTCGCCCGCGATCAACGCGGTGATCGCGGGCACGGCGCCACGGTACGGCACATGCACCGCAAAGGTCCCCGTGCGCAGCTTGAGCAGCTCGCCGGCGAGGTGGCTGACGCTGCCGGCGCCGCCCGACCCATAGCTCAGCTTGCCGGGCTCCCTGCGCATCGCCTCGATCAGCTCGCGCGTGCTGCGAATGCCGCTGGCCGCCGGCACGACGAGCACCTGCGGCAACTGGGACGCCATCGCGATCGGCGTGAAGCCGGCCACCGGGTCGTAGCCCGGGTTGCGCAGCGACGGCACGATGGTCAGGGGCGCGTTGTCGAGCAGGCCGAGCGTGTGGCCATCAGGGGCGGACCGCGCGACCTCGGACGCGGCGATGGTGCCGCTCGCGCCGGGCTTGTAGTCGACCACCACGGGCTGGCCCAGCAGCTTTGTGAGCGGCACCGAGAGCTCGCGCGCCAGGATGTCGGAGGAACCGCCCGGCGTGTAGCCGAGCAGCAGGCGCACCGGCTTGCTCGGCCAGGCTTGCGCCTGCGCGCGGCCGCCCAGCATCGCGAGCGCGATGGCGGCTGCGCCGCCGGCAAGCGCCGAGCGGCGCCGCGGATCGAAGAGCGCTGCGTGCATGGCCTCCTCCTATTCGACGTTCTTCAATGCGAACTCGTTGAGGTGCCCGGACGGCAGCGCCTCGACGCCCGGATCCGCCGGCAGCTCGACGTCGAACCAGCGCTTGAGGACGCCGGAAATCAATTCGTAGCAGGCGCCCATGCGGATCACCTCCATGGTCTCGAAGTTGATCAGCGTCCCGGCCCGGCGATAGATGTGATAGCGGCGCAGGCCGTAGTCGATGGTGATGTCGGCGATCTGCTTCAGTTCATCGGGAATCTCCTCGACGCCGAACCGCGTGCCGGTCCCCGAGATGTTGGCCGACGAGCCGAACAGCGGCACCACCTCCTCGCGGCTCAGGCGGCACAGCTCCGCGTGGAAGACGCCGGCGTTGACCAGCGTGCTGATCGTGCCGGCGGCCGTGCTCGCCTTGATGGCGTCGTCGTCCAGCTTGCGGATCAAGGGATGGTCGTGCCGGAACGTGCCGACCACGCCCAGGGGCAGGTCGTGATCGACGACGAGCGCCTCCACCATCTGCTGCGCCCGGGGCGGCAGCGTATGCAGCTCGCGCTGCGTCTCCAGGTCCGCCGCCATCGCATTGCGCTTGTGGCTGCCGCGGCGCTTGGTGTCGTAGATCTTCTTCAGCGGATCCATGGAGGAGCCGCAACAGGCGTAGCCCGTGTCGTTGGGCACGATGGCGATGCCGCCGTTCTTGATCACGTCGATGGTGCGGCGGGCGTCGCCGGCGATGTCGAGTCTGCTCATGATTTCTCCTGGGTCCGTGGTTCGGTGGTTCGGTGGGTCAGTTCGAGAATCCGGGTCCGAGCCGCATGCCCATCGCCTCCGCCTGCTCGGCATCGAAGCGCCGGCACGCATCGTCGTAGTGCTGCCCGTAGGCGCCGCCCCGCACCACGCCGGGCTCGGTGGATTCGTAGAAGCCATTCCAGCCTGCCGGCAGGCGTGGCGAATCGGGCGTGGCCAGCCACAGGCGGAACAGCAGCCGCTTCTTCTCAGGATCGGGGTCGTCCTGGAACTGGGTGCGCGAATGCAGCGCGGTGAAGTTGCTGAGGATCTGCAGGTCGCCCGGCTCGAGCCGCATCGAGTACATGAAGGCGGGCCGGCGCACGATCTCATCCAGCAGGTCCATCGCCTCCCGCTGCTTCGCGGTGATGCGCGGCGCGCCCGGCAGCTTCTCGCCCTGCTCCACGCGGTTGCGCACCCACATGCAGAACACCTCGCCGTCCATCTCGCCGTACACCGGCATCAGGCGGAAGGCGGCCAGGCCCTCGGCCTGCTCCCCTTGGCGGCTGAAGGGCAGCGGCTCGCGCAGGGCCTCGGCCAGGTCGGGGCGCTCGGCCATCAACTGGCGCCAGGCCGCGGTCGAGCTCGCGCACATGCTGTCGCCGCCCACGGGCGCCTGGTTGAAGCAGCTCAGCAGCACGATGTCGGCGCCGTCGACGTGGAAGTCCAGCTCCGCATTCGACGAATAGCCGCGGCCCGTGGGGCTGCGATAGACGGTGCCCGCGTCCTGCACCCGGTTGATGTAGCGTGTCATCTTGTCCTGCGGGCGCGCCACGCCCACATGGAGGCCGACGGCCCAGGTCAGCAGCTCGAACTCGTCCGGCGTGACGCCCTCGCGCGGAAAGCCCTTGAGCAGCGCGACGCCCAGGCCGTGCTGCGCCTCGTCGACTGCACGGCGGATCTTCGCGAGCGCCGCGGGACCGAAAGGAAAGTCGCTGCGCCGGTAGCCCAGCAGCGGCTGCCCGGGCCGGTGCCCGGCGCGCAGCACCCGCAACAGGTCGGCGCGCTCGGCATCGTCGAAGTGCGTCATCCAGCGCGCATCTCGGGCCAGGTCGGCGCTGTGCCAGGCGGCGGCATCGCGACCAGCGGCGGGAGTGGTGGTCGTCACGGTGCTCATCGTGCAGTGGCTCCTGTCGATGCGGATCTCATTCGAGCGGGAAGCGCTTGGCCAAGGCGTCGGCGCGGTCGCGCTCGCGCTGGACCATCGCCGCGAATTCGGCGGGCGTGTTGCCCAGCGGCTCCGCGCCGATGGCGGCAAAGGCCTTGCGCACCGCCTCGCTCTTCGCTGCCTCGCGCAACGCGCTTGCGATGCCCTGCTGGATGTCGGCCGGCGTTCCCTTCGGCACGAAGATGCCGTACCAGGTGGTCGTGTCGAAACTGGTAAAGCCCTGCTCGATGGCCGTCGGCACGTCCGGCAAGATCGACGAGCGCTTGTCGCCCATGGTCATGATGACCTTCAGCGCGCCGGAGCGCACATGCGGCAGCACCGCCGTGCTGCCGGCGATGGCGAACGAGATGTTGTTGGCCACCAGGTCGGTGATCAGCTGGCCGCCGCCCTTGTAGTTGGCGACGATGAGGTTGGGCAGCGCGCTCTCGGCGCTCAGCATGCGCGCCTGCAGCCGCGCCATGTTCTCGGTGGTGCCGAGCGAGCATGGGGTCGCGGCCGTCTTGCAGTGCCGCACCATCTCGGCCATGGTCGTGACCGGCACCGCGGCATTGGCCGCCACGACGCCGGGCAGCGTCGAGAACGCCGACACCGGCACCAGTTGCGACACGGGATCGGTCCCCTTGAAGGCAGGCAGGTGCCGGATCAGCGTGATCGAGGGCAGTTGCACCAGCAGCGTGAGGCCGTTGGGCTTGGCGTCGATCACGCGGCGGGTGCCGATCAGCCCGTCGGCGCCGCCGAGGTTCTCGACCACCACGGGCTGGCCCCAGAGCTGCGACAGCTCCTTGGCCACGACGCGCGCCTGCGCATCGGTGCCGCCGCCGGCGGCGTAGGGCACCACCATCGTCACCGGGTGTTCCGGCTTCCAACCGGCGGCACCGGCGGCGAGCGGAAGACCGGATGCCGCCACTGCGGCCACTGTGGCCAGCGCTGCAGTGCATGGGCGCAGCCTCCGGCCGGCGCGCCGGAAAAGGCCCCACGCCGGTTGAAATACGCACTTCATCATCTTCATGTCTCCTTGGTTCGTGATTGGCAAGGCATGGGCAGCGGGTGGGCCGCAGACGGCCAGGCCCATGGCCGCTGCGCTCGGTCGGCCTGCTGCCAGGCGCGTATGCGGGCCTCGTCTCGCAGCGTGAGGCCGATGTCGTCCAGGCCGTGGAGCAGGGCTTCGCGGCGCAGCGGGTCGATGGTGAACGTGGTCCGCGCGCCCGAAGGCGCAATCAGCACGCGCCGTTCGAGGTCGACCGTGAGCGGGGCTCCGTCGGCGCAGGCCGCGGCCAGTGCCTCGACCACGGGGGCCGGCAGGCGGATTGGCAACACGCCGTTCTGGAAGCAGTTGCCGTAGAAGATGTCACCGAAGCTGGGCGCGACGACGCAGCGCACGCCGATGCCCTGCAGGGCCCACACCGCGCCCTCGCGCGAGGAGCCGCAGCCGAAGTTGTCGCCGGCCAGCAGGATCGGGGCGCCTCGGAACATGGGCCGGTTCAGGATGAAGTCCGGGTCGTCGCTGCCGTCGGCGCGGTAGCGCAGCGCCTCCATCGCGTAGGGGCCGAGCTGCTCCTTGGGCAGCGAGGTCAGGCGCTCGATGCGGATGATCACGTCGGTGTCGATGTTGGCGCGCGGCAGGTACGGCGCGGCGCCGCTGACGACGGTAAATGGCGAAATGGTCATTGGAGAACCTCCGCCCTGCGGGCTGCGGTGCCATGAGCCTTCGCAGCGGCCGTGCGGCTCATGCGATGCTCCCGACATCCGCGATGCAGCCGGCAATCGCTGCCGCAGCCGCCATCGCGGGGCTCGCCAGGTGCGTGCGCGCACCCGGCCCCTGGCGGCCGACGAAGTTGCGGTTGGAGGTCGACACCGATCGCTTCTGCGGCGGCACCTGCTCCCCGTTGGCCGCCACGCACATGCTGCAGCCGGGCTCGCGCCAGGCGAAGCCGGCAGCTTCGAACACCTCGCGCAGGCCTTCCGCCTCCGCGGCGCGCTTGACGTTCTCGGAACCCGGCACGACCCACGCCGTGACGCCCGGCGCCACGTGCCTGCCGCGCGCCACTTCGGCAGCGGCGCGCAGGTCGGTGATGCGCGAATTGGCGCACGAGCCGATGAACACCCAATCGACCGGAGTGCCGGCGATGGGCTGCCCCGCCCGCAGGCCCATGTAGTCGAGCGCGGCGGCCAGCGTGTCGCGCTGCGCCGTGTCGGCGACGGTTTGCGGATCAGGCACGCGGCCGTCGATGGCGATGGCGTGCTCGGGACTCGTGCCCCAGGTGATGGTGGGTCGGATGAGCGAGACGTCGATGGACTCTTCCCGATCGAAAACGGCATCGGCATCGCCGGCCAGCAGCCGCCATTGCGCCACCGCCGCATCGAAGGCCTCGCCCTGCGGTGCGAAGGGCCGGCCGCGCAGATAGTCGAAGGTGCGCTGGTCGGGCGCCACCATGCCGCAGCGCGCACCAAGCTCCACCGACAGGTTGCACAGCGTGAGCCGGGCCTCGACCTCCATCGCCTCGATGGCACTGCCCGCGTACTCGATCGCATGGCCGACGCCGGCGGCAGCGCCGAGCTTGCCGATGATGTGCAGCGCGAGGTCCTTGGCGGTGACGCCTGCTCGCAAGCTGCCGTCGCAGCGGATGCGCATGCGCCGGGGCTTCTGCTGGCGCAGCGTCTGCGTGGCCAGGGCATGCGTGCTCTCCGACGAGCCGATGCCGAAGGCCATCGCACCCAGCGCGCCATTGGTGCAGGTGTGGCTGTCGCCGCAAACCACCGTGAGCCCCGGCAGCACGATGCCCAGCTCCGGGCCCATGACATGCACGATGCCCTGCCCGGGCTCTCCCAGGTCGAACAGGCGCACGCCGGCGGCGCGGGTGCGGTCGCGCAGCGCGGTCCACAGCTTGCCGCCGGGCGCGTAGGTCAGCCCGCTGCGCCCGGGCTGGCTCGACATCGCGTGGTCGGGCGTGGCGAACACCAGTTCAGGGTCATGCACCGGCAGGCCGCGCGCCGTGACCTCGGCGAGCGCGGGCGGCCCGGAGAGGTCGTGCAGCAGGTGCCGATCGATGTGCAGCAGCGCCCAGCCATCGCCCAGGTCGCGGATGACGTGGGCGTCCCAGATCTTGTCAAAGAGCGTCCGGCCGGGCATCACTTTTGTTCCATGGCGGTGCCGGCATTGAAGCGCTGGCGCAGTGTGTCCCACTCGTCGGCGCCGAAGCGGCGGAAGGTCTGGGCCACGCTCTGCGTGACCTCGGGCGCCTTGTGCGTGGCCTTGAGCTGGGCGAGCGCCGCGTCGCCGGCCTGGATCGCCGCGGCCAGCATCAGGCCGGGCAGGATCGCCAGCCTGTAGCCCATGGCCTCTGCTTCGCGAAGGTCGAAGATCGGCGTGCGGCCGCCGGGCACCACGTTGAGCAGGCACGGCCCTTTTACGGCCTTGGGCACCGCCGCCACTTCTTCCAGCGACTGCGTGGCCTCGACGAAGACCAGGTCGGCACCGGCGTCGAGCGCCGCGTTGCCGCGCCAGATGGCCTCGTCCAGGCTCAGCATGGCGCGCGCATCGGTGCGGGCGATGATCACGAACTCCTTCGTGCGGCGCGCATCGACCGCGGCGCGGATCTTCGACACGAACTCGGCGCGCGAGACCACTTCCTTGCCGTCCAGATGGCCGCAGCGCTTGGGCGAGACCTGGTCCTCGATGTGGATGGCGGCGACGCCGCGCGACTCGTACTCGCGCACCGTGCGCGTCACGTTCAGTTCATTGCCATAGCCGGTGTCGGCATCCGCGATCAGCGGCACGCTGATGGCGCGCGCCATGGTGGCGGCGTTGGCCACCATTTCGCCCATGTCCAGCAGGCCGAAGTCCGGGTAGCCGCGCGCCGCCGCCGTGCCGGCGCCGGTCATGTACACGGCGTTGAAGCCCGCCTGCTCGATCAGTCGCGCGCCGATGCCGTCATAGGCACCGGGGGCGATGAGCATGCCGGGCGCGGCGAGCAGCTCGCGGAGGGAGGGGTGGGTGGTCATGAGCGGCGGTCTTTCAGCGCAGGTTGGTCTTGCTTGCTTGTCTCAGTTGTTCTAAGACTATCACAACATAACAACAAGTCAACAAGTTATGCTCCCGCCATGAACCTGTCGACTGGAACCACGCCGATGAACGGGGCGCGCGGCACCGCCCTGCACCGGCAGATCTACCTGGTGCTGCGCGACGAGATTTCGCGTGGCCTCTTCCCGAGCGGCGCGTTGCCGAAAGAGGAAGCGCTGTGCGATCGATTCGGTGTCTCGCGCATCACCGTGCGGCGCGCTTTAGGCGACCTGGCGGCGCAGGGCCTGGTCGAGCGCCGGCACGGCCGCGGCACCTTCGTGCGGGGAGAGCCGGGGCAGCTGCGGCCCGTGCCCAGCCTCAGCGTGATAGACAGCCTGCGCATGACGGCCATCGAGACCATCGTCCGCGTCCTCGAGGTCGAGCAGGCCGTGCCGCCGGCCGATGTGGCGAGGCTGCTGCAGATTGCGCCCGGCGAGAAGGCCGTGCACGCGCTGCGCATTCGATCCAACCGCAACGGCCAGCCGGCAATGCTCACGGACGCGTGGGTGCCCGCCGCCGTCGGCCGGCGCGTGACGGCGGCTGCACTCAAGAAGAAGGCGCTTTACGAGATCCTCATGATGCAGGGCGTGAAGTTCGGCCGCGTCGTGCAGGAGTTCAGCGCAACCGTGAGCGACCCGCAGCGCGCCGGCCTGATCCAGACCGAGGTGGGTGCGCCGCTATTGAAGCTGGTGCGGCTGATGCATGACATGGACGAGCGTCCGGTTCTGCACCTGACCGCCTACATGGCCGCCGACCGTGCGAGCGTCATGATGGAGATTGCCGGCGCGACCGTGAATACGCTGACCGCAGGGCAGATCGTGCTGGATGCGCCGTCGATGGAGTAGTGGAGCTCAGTCCGCCTTGAAGCCCGTTGCCGCCACCGCCTTGCCCCAGCTTGCCGTGTCCGCCGCGATGATGCGCGCGAACTCCGCGCCGGTGGTGCCCGTGACGCGGAAGCCTGCGTCCTCGATCTTCTGCCGGCCGTCCGGCGAGCTCACCGCCTTCTGGATGTCGGCGCCGAGCTTCGCCACGATCTCGGGCGGCGTGCGCGCGGGCGCCACGATCCCGAACCACGAGTTGAACTCCAGCGTCGGATAGCCCTGCTCCTTGATCGTGGGCACCTCCGGCAGCGAGGGGCTGCGCGATGCGCCGGTGGTGCCCAGCGCGGCCAGCTTGCCCGACTTCACGTTCGGCGCGGCCAGCCCCACGCTGGCGAACACCCCCTGCACGTCGCCGCTGAACAGCCCGCCCAGCGCGTCGGCCGTGGTCTTGTAGTGCACCGGCTCGGGCTTCTGCTTCACCGCCTCGCCGAACATGTACGCGCCGAAATGCCCGGGCGTGCCGGCGCCGAAGGTCGCCAGGAACAGCCCCTTCTGCTGCTGCGTCCAGGCGACGAACTCCTTCACGTTCCTCGCCGGCACCTTCTGCGGATTGACGAGCAGCACGAAGTCCGAACTCACCACCTGGCTCACCGGGATGAAGTCCTTCTGCGGGTCGTAGGGCAACTTGTTGTAGCTGCTCGGGGCGATGCTGAGCTGGCCGGTCTCGCCGAGCATCAGCGTGTACCCGTCGGGCTGGGCGCGCGCCGCTTCGCCGGCGGCGATCAGGCCGCCGGCGCCGGGCTTGTTGTCCACGATCACGCCCTGACCGCCCCAGTTCTCCGACAGCTTCTGCGCCAGCAGCCGCGCGACGATGTCCGGGCCGGTGCCCGCCGGAAAACCCACGATCAGGCGCACCGGGCGGGCGGGGTACCCCGTCACCTGCGCATGCGCGACGGGCGCCAGGGCGGCACCGATCAAAAGGGCGAGAAGGCTGCGGCGTGCAGGTCGAATCATGGTGTCTCCAGAACAAGAATTGGACCGCGCTCAGGCCAGCGCGAAGAAGCGCATCACCACCTGCGCGGGGTGCCGCACGCCGACGCCGACGAACACGCGCTCGTTGATCCAGCGAAGCGACGGCGCCGCGGTTTCGAAGCGCGGCACGCATCGGAAGTAGATGCGCGCCGGGTCGACTGCCTCGCCGCGCAGCAGGGCCGACATCACGTCGGCGGGCGCCGTGCGCACCGCGTGGTTCTGCACGTAGACGAGCTCCCCGGCCTCCGTTTCCAGGCCGTAGCGCGCATCGAGGATCGACAGGGTTTCGCTGGCGATCAACTGGAAATCGCTGCCTCCCGGCAGCACGCGTGCGCGCCAGCCAACGCCCTGCGCGCTGCCGCCGCTTATCGCGACCACGCGGCGCAGCCCGGCCGGCCCCTGCCCCAGCACCTGGGGGGTGCCGACGTCCACCTGCAAGTCGGCAAAATATTCGAGCGCGGGCGGTGCGAGCGGGTCGGTCATCCGGCTAGCGTAAGTCCGGTGGCCGCGCGGCCCTGTCATCCCCGAAGATGACGGGATAACCCTCGATCCCCATGCGCACCTGGACCGCCGACCCTGCCCCCACTGCCCCCCACGGACTCGCCGCGGCCGTGTCGACCCTCGGCGAGCCCGGGTTCGGCGCGACCCTGCTCGACGGCCTGCGCGAGCTGCTGCCGCTCGATTCCGTGTCGGTCTACCGCATCGGCGCGCAGCCGACCATCTTCTTCAGCGCCAGTCTGGGCGTGCCCGACACCACCCGCGATTGCTGGCGTGCGTATCTCTCCGGTCCCATCTCGGGCGATCGCACCTTGCGCCCGCCCTCAGCAGAGCGCGATGCCGGCGAGGCACTGCGCCTGTGCCACATCACGGCTTGCGAAGTCCCGCCCGAACATCGCGCCAAGGTGTACGAGGCCCACGGCGTGGCCGAGCGCGTGTCGGTGGTCCAGGACGAGGCCGACCATTCGCTCTTCGCGCTGAACTTCTATCGCCACCGGCACCAGCGCGCGCTCAGCGACACCCAGCTCGCCGAGTTCGGCCGGCTCGGCGGTCTGCTGATGGCGCTGGCGCGCAAGCACATTGCGCTGGCCGGCCCGGTGCCGAAGCAGGGCATGGGCGAGCGGCTGCTGGCCTTGCAGCCGGAGCTGAGTGCGCGCGAGATCGATGTCTGCATCCGCATCCTCCAGGGCATGTCGCAGGAGGGCATCGCGGCCGACCTCGGCATCAGCCTGCCCACCGTCAAGACCTACCGCAACCGCGCCTTCGCGCGGATCGGCATCCATTTCCGCAGCGAGTTGTTCGCGCTCATGCTGGCACAGCCCGGCGAGCCCCTGCCGCGGCGATGACTGCAATGGAGACCATGAGCACCACAAGCAGCTACACCATCCAACGCCTCACCGAAGATTCGGGGGAGCTCATGAACGCCCTCCTCTCCGTCTTCGGCGAGGCTTTCGACGATGTGGAGACCTACGGGGCCAAGCGCCCTCGGCCAGAGTACCTTCGGCAGCTGCTCGCCGGCGACACCTTCATTGCACTGGCGGCGGTGGAAGCGTCGCAGGTCATCGGAGGCCTCGCCGCTTACGAACTGAAAAAGTTCGAGCAGGAGCGCAGCGAGATCTACATCTACGACCTTGCCGTTGCCGCTGCGCACCGGCGACGGGGGGTTGCCACCGGGCTGATCCGGGAGCTTCAGCGCGTCGGCGCCGAGCGCGGGGCCTATGTCATCTTCGTGCAGGCAGATCCGCCTGACGCGCCGGCGATCGCGCTGTATTCGAAGCTCGGGGTGCGCGAAGACGTGCTGCATTTCGACGTCCCGGTCCCCTCCCCCACGAATCGAGCTTGATCCATGCAGGACTACTACGCGGCCCGGGCGAACGAGTACGACAGGATCTACCTGAAGCCTGAACGGCAATCCGACCTGCGGCAGATCGAAAGCTGGCTTCCGACCGTGTTCGCGGGCCGCTCGGTCTTGGAGGTCGCCTGCGGCACCGGCTACTGGACCCAGTTCTACGCGCCGGCCGCGGAGCGCGTGGTGGCGGTCGATGCAGCACCCGAGACGCTGCGCATCGCCGAGACCCGCGTGCCGGCAGCGAAGGTGCAGCTCGTCGAGGGCGATGCCTACCGCCTCCCCTCCTCCACGGTCAGGTGCGACGCGGGTTTTGCCGGCTTCTGGTGGTCGCATATCCTGCGCTCGCGCATCGATGAGTTCTTGCGCGGCTTCCATGCCGCGATCGAGCCGGGCGCGAAGGTGGTCTTTCTGGACAACCGCTTCGTCCCGGGCAGCAGCACGCCTATTGCGGAGAGCGATGCCGAAGGCAACACCTACCAGGTGCGGACCTTGGCCGATGGCTCGACGCATCGCGTGCTGAAGAATTTTCCGGACCGGGATGCGCTGAGGGCCATCGTCGCTCCGCATGCGGCGGCCATCGAGTACCGGGAATGGCAGTACTTCTGGGCGCTGGAGTACACAACCCGTTCGTAGGCTGGCGCTGTGGGGTGGCTCGCGGCTCGTCCTCGAAGGCGCCTGCCGCGCCAAGGGCGGAGGGAACTTTCGCGGTTTTGAGGTTACGCACTGGCGCTTCCCTCTTCCACCAGATCCCCATGTACTGCCGCACCCTCAAATACCGCGATGGCATTGGCCGCTTCTCCATCCTGGTGGAGGAAAGGCCGGACGGCTCCCTGGAGCTTTGGGAGCTGGACGTGCCGGGCGGCAGCCTGCGGCGGCGGGTCGTGATCGAGAAGGTGGCGGACAGCCTGGCGCGGGAGGGCAGAAAGCTGCACGTGGTGTGGGGTGCCGCGCGGGTGGAGCGGAAGCGGGCTGATGATTGGCCGCGGTGGTGAGCGGCTCAGTTCGCGGCGAGGCGGAGAGCTCGACCGGCGTCTTCAGCACCTGCCACGACTACGCTCCGGGCGGCCGGTAGGCAACTGACTGCGCGCGGCGGAGGGCGTCCAGAGTTTCCTCGACGGTGAGCAGGGGCGTCGTCTCGATCTTCGACAACGCGCCACCCCCGCCGATCGCAATCGCGACCGCGGCCATCGAGACGTTGTCCGGCGCCTCCCAGAGGTTGAAGCCGTCGTACGTGCCGAATCCGTACCAGAAGCCGTGCAGCTTCCCTCCGACCGACTCGATGTATTTGCGTGCAGCTTCGCGGCGGTCTTCGGGGTTCTTCATCAATCGAGCCCAGGTTTCCGGGGTATAGCTGAAGCGCGTCAAGTAGAAGGCCATGCCACAACCCTCCTTCCAGCGTTCGGTGCCGCTCGCGATGCGCGAGCATCGAAAGTTTAGTCCCGGGTGCCTCCCGCAGCAACGGGGGGCAAGGTGCGCGATCAAGAGCTGGGTGGTGATTCGGGCAGGTACTCGGCCGCGCGCTCTTGCAGACCCACGAGCCAGAAGCGTGCGTCCGTGGCATCACCGTGATATGAGGCGGGCAGCCACGCGCCAGGCCTGCCGTACTCCGCTTGCAGTTCATCGAGCGGCGGGCACGATAGGTCACCGGCTCGCTCGTTGAGCGCTCGCGTCAGCACCGACCGCCAGGTGGCGGGCAACTCGATGGTGGGCAGATAGGTCGCCGCCATCCTCGCGGCTGTGCGCGACAGGTGTTCAGCATCGGCACGAAGCACGCGCAGCACGGCGAACTCGTGCGGGGTTGGGAGTCTGGGCGAACTCATGGCATTGTTCGGCAGCATCGATAGGTTCGATGTTAGGTGCATGCACCGGCCGAGGCGAGCGCCATCGGCGGCAAGTTGGCCACCTACACCGAAGCGCTTGCCCAGGCGAGCCCCTGGCAACGGGGAGCCCACGATGTCCACCGCCGCGCAACGCCTGTTCCATGAAGTGCCTGCCCGTGAGGCCACGAGCCAGCTCAGTTCGCGCTGACCGCCAGCACCTTGCGGTCGTTCAGCGGCTGCACCGGCCGCGCATTCATCTTGTAGAGCTTCCTGAACGCGGCAAGCTGCGAGGCGGAGAGCTCGACCGGCGTCTTCAGCACCTGCCAATGCACCTCTTCGCTGCACGGCGGCGTCGTGAGCGAGCCCATGAAAGCGTAGTAGGCGCGATTTGCGGGCAGCAGGTCGGCCGGATTGATGGCGACGTCCAGCTTCAGGGTCTCGCCTTCCTTGGCCGGCAGGTGGTCGAACACGAGCTTCAGCGCCGCGTTCTCCTTGCCCGCCTTGAACAGCACCGCAACCACGGCGAGCTGCCCCTCTGCGTTCTTGTGCACCAGATGCGCAACCAAGGGGTACGACTTGCCGTCGATCTTCTCTTCGCTGGGCGTGTGGAAGTGGAACTGCAGCAGCTTGTACTCGACCCCATCGAGGGTGATCGAGCCGGCGGCGGGCAGGTTGACCTGGATCGTGTGGCCGTTGTTGACCACTTCGCCGGTCTCGGCCGCGTAGGCAAAGCCGAGGGGCTTCGCGCCAGAGGCCTTCTCGACCGCCCGGGTGTCGACGTTGATCGGCGACTGGTGCTTGCCCAGCTTGCAGAGCTTGAAGCCTTCATCCAGCTCGGCCCAGTGCGCCGCGCTGCCGTGGCCGTGGTAGCTCCAATGGGGTTGGTCGTGGGCAAAGGCCAGGGGTGCGACGCTGAGTGCGCATGCCGCAGCAAGCAACAGTTTGGTTTTCATGGGTCCTCGTTGATGAACGCTGGGGATGGTAGGTAGGGGCCCTGAACGAAGACTTAACGGAAGGGGGCATCGCGCACGCGGCGATGCCCGGCGCATTTACCGCGCCGAACGGCCGGTGCCGAGCGGGTCGCCAAAAAAGAAGCCCTGCCGGACGTTCGTGTCTTGGCAGGGCTTCCGCGCCTCGGACTGTCGGCGTCACGGCATTTCCAAGGTCAGGCGGTTCCAAGGGCTGTTGCGCCCCTCCCCGACAGATCTCAAGCCAGGACCGGTCAGGTGGTCTGCGCGAGTATCCCGATTTGGGATATCTGCAACGCGCATGTACCTTCGCCCGCGTGTCGCGCCGCCTCCCCACTCCACTCAGCATCGCGCTGCTGCATCGCATCGCTCGCGAAGGGCTTCCCCTCATCCTGACGGACGATCCGGAGGCGGAGGCGGCCAGTCAGCTGGTGATCGCCGGTCATTTAAAGGCAACCGTGCAGGTTGTGCTGGACCCGAGGGGCGGAGGTCCCCAAGCGGGCGTTGTAGTTCGGGAGATCACCCGATCGGGGTGGATAGCGCTTCAAGGGGAGGGTTGGAGCAGTGGCTAGGGCCCGAGACCGAAATGAAGGCGCATTGCCGGCAACGGTCGACTGCGCCAGCAATTGAATCAAGCTTCTGCTTCAGACTACTGGTTGCGGTCCTAAGGTCGCGACGCCTGAATGTCGCAGTGGGGCCCAACTCAGTCCTTCCACCCAGGGCACCGAACGTCTGCTCGTCTGCTCTACAAGCGCGAGCGATCGTCGAGCGCTGCATAGACGAGCACTCCGGCGTGACCGCTGGATTCAAAGCAGCTGCGCTAGCTTCTTACCTTCCGGAGAAGCGCAGGTACAACTCAAATGGTGGCTTGTGACGGAATGGTTCACCGTTGCTCGACGAACCTAAGAACTTCGTGCGCGAACTCCTCCGGATACTGGAAGAGGAATCCGTGTCCGGAATCCGGATAGACGACCAGCCTCGCGTTCGGCAACCGCTGCGCCATGGCAAAGGAGGCGTAGGTCGGGACCATGACGTCGTGGCGTCCGTTGGCAACCAGCACCGGGTGCGGCACCTCGCCCAACCGGGGCAGCAGCGACGTGTTCTCCGACCCCACTGCGATGGCGGCCTTCAGCTGGGCCTGCCAGGCCGCCGGCTCCACGTGCTTCACGAACGCGTCCTTGCGTGCGTTCAGGCGGGAGAGATAGGCCTGCCCCGCGGAACGGCTCGTCGCCGTCGGCTCGAAGAGCAGGAAGAGGAAGTCCTGATCGTCGTTCACAGGCTTGGTCGCAACCTGCCATAGCGAGGCGTCGAAGCCGGGCTGGTCGAACATGATCACCGTCCGCTTCGTCGCGATGCGATCAATCAGCATCGGGTCCCAGTGGTCCATGGTGCCGCGGAATCGATTGAGCAGCAGCAGGGGCGCGCCGGGTCCGGCGCCGATCACGCGATAGGCAATCTCTTGTCCGCGACGTTCATGCGCCGCGTGGGCGCCGTGGTGGTGTCGGCCGAGCCGCCCCCCGCCGCGCCGGCCGGCGGCACCATCAGCGAGAGGCCGAGCACCGTGGCCGCGGAGAGCTTGAAGGTGTTCATGATGGCTCCGGGCGCACGCAGATCAGCCCTTGATGAACGCGAGCAGGTCGGCGTTGACAACGTCGGGGTGCGTCGCGCACATGCCGTGTGGCAGGCCGGCATAGACCTTGAGCTGCGCGTGCTTCACCAGCTCGGCCGACATGAGGCCCGAGGCGCCGATGGGCACGATCTGGTCGTCGTCACCGTGCATCACCAGGGTGGGCACATCGATCTTCTTCAGGTCTTCGGTGAAGTCGGTTTCCGAGAAGGCCTTGATGCAGTCGTAATGCGCCTTGATGCCGCCCATCATGCCCTGCAGCCACCAGTGCTGCCGGATGCCCTCGGAGATCTTCGCGCCCGCTCGGTTGTAGCCGTAGAAGGGTAGCGTGATGTCGCGGTAGAACTCTGCGCGGTTGCTTGCGACGCCGGCGCGGATGCCGTCGAACACATCGATCGGCAGCCCACCAGGGTTGGCGGCTGTCTTGAGCATCAGCGGCGGCACCGCACCGATCAGCACGGCCTTGGCGACTCGCTTCGTGCCGTGGCGCCCGAGGTAGCGGGCCACTTCGCCGCCGCCCGTGGAGTGGCCGACGTGAATCGCGTCCTTCAGGTCCAGCGCGGCGGTGAGCGCGGCCAGGTCGTCGGCGTAGGTGTCCATCTCGTTGCCGGTCCAGGTCTGGCTGGAGCGTCCGTGGCCACGGCGGTCGTGCGCGATCACGCGGTACCCCTGCGCCAGGAAGAAGAGCATCTGGTTGTCCCAATCGTCGGCCGACAGCGGCCAGCCGTGGGAGAAAACGATCGGCTGGCCCTTGCCCCAGTCCTTGTAGTAGATCTCCGTGCCGTCCTTGGTCGTGATCGTGCCCATGATGTTCCTTTCGAGTGGTGAGTCGCCGCGCGGAAGCCTTTTGGACGCCGGCGCGGATTCGGCGGCCCAGGCAGGAAAAAATCGGTCTTACTGTTCAGCGCACGGCGCCGGGGATCCTGAAGCGGACCAGGTTCCAGCGGGTCACCTGCTCCTCCCACTCGTCACCCTCGGCAGCCGTCAGCGCCAGGGCCAGGTTCGTGACCACCATCAGTCGCCCTGTACGGCCGTGGTGGCAGGAAACAGCAGGCCTCTCGGCGCGCCGTCACTTCCGATGCCCTCGAATTCGCCCGCACGAACTAGCGTCCGGCCCTTTTCGTCCAGTCCGAGCACAACGTCCGCCTGGTTGGATGCGATCCAGAGGAGCCCTTTGTGGAACAGCAGGCCGTCGGCGCCGAACACGCTCTCCGCGACGATCTCGACCGCGCCGCTGGACAGCGCCATGCGCAGCAGCCGGCCGTCTCCAGCGTTGTTGACGTAGAGCGCGCTCTCGTCGGCATTGAACGCGAGGCCGTTTGCGCCGAAGGGCAAGGCGCCGGCAGTGGTCAGCAGCGGATCGCGCGACAGCACTTGCAGCGCGCACGGTGCGCAACGCGTCGCCCGCTCGATGCGGTAGATCGCGCCCTGGAACGAATCGGAGATGTAGAGGTTGCGCGCCTTGTCGAAGACCATGCCGTTGGGCGCTGGGAAGCCGCTCGATCCGAAGGTGATGACGTCCTTGCTGCCGTCGGGGTTCGAGATCGATCTCGGCGACGGCACAGGCGGCATCAATGCCTTGAACTCGACCAGGTCCTCGACCGGCGACGATGCAGTGAAGTCGGCGTCGATGCGCTGCAGCTTCGAGGCACCGAAGTTCAGGATGTAGAGCTTGCCGTCGGCGTGCTCGATGCCGGTCAGGGGCATAGCCCCGAAGCTCTTCTGCGCCAGCAGCCGACCGTCCTGCGAGTAGCGCAGCAGCTGGTTGTTGCGCGCCGCCTCGGGCATGCGCGCATCGAAGGTCGCGACGTAGATCTCGCGGTTCACCGGGTTGGAGGCCAGTCCTTCCGGATGGCGCACGTTGTCGGGAAGGCTGATGAAGGGCTCCACCCGGACGCGGACCAGTCCCTGATCGGCCGCCTGCGCCGGACCGGCGAAGCCGAGCAGCACCAGCGCGAAGGCGAGGAAGCAGCTGAACGGGTTCATGGCTTTGCACCTTGCCCGGCCGGCATCGAGGTTTGCGACCGCAGTCCGAAGAGACGGCGAACCTGCAAGGCCGCCCCGGCGACGAACAGGACGAAGCAAGCTCCGACGGCCTTCTGCAGCGCCGGATCCTCGGGGCCCGAGAACAGGGGGGCACCGAGCGGCAGACGGGTGAAGGTCTCGGTCAGTCCCGGAATCATGTGGAAGAACAAGGTCGCGCTATAGCCGACGGTCGCGACGTAGGGCGATGCCTTGCCGAAGACGCGCCGCCTCGTCGCCAGCCCGGCGAGGCCCAGCACCACCAGCGTGACCACGCCCAGTGCATGCGCCTGGCCGAAGCCGCCGTGCTGGAAGATGCCGAAGCCCGTGATGCAGGTCAGCACCGTGGTCCAGACGTAGACACGCCCGAGCCTCGTGATGGGCGAGATCTCCAGGTGGTGCAGGAGCGCGAGTACGCCCGACGCCAGCGCCACGAGGCTGATGGCCGTATGGATCGCGCCCAGGGGTGTCAGTCCAAGCATGGTGTTCTCCTTTGAGTTCAGTCGTCCAGAAAGGCCAGCAGGTCGGCATTGATCCGGTCTGCCTGCGTCGAGCAAATGCCGTGCGAACCGCCCGCGTACACCTTGAGCGTCGAGTTCCGGACGCGTTTCGATGCTGCCGAGGCAGAGGCAACGAAGGGCACGATCTGATCGTCGTCGCCGTGGATGAAGAGCGTCGGCACGTTGAACTTCTCGAGGTCCTCGTTGAAGTCCGTTTCAGAGAAGGCCTCGACGCAGTCGTACTCGGGCCGGATGCCGCCGCGCATGCCGAGGAGGCAGAACCCGTCGACCACCCCTTGCGAACGCGTCGAACCGGGCCGGTTGTAGCCATGGAACGCGATAGCGAGATCCAGGAAGAACTGCGGCCGGTTGGCCGCGACGCCGGCCCGGATGCGGTCGAACACATCGGTCGGCAGCCCTTGTGGATTCGTGGCCGTCTTCAGCATGAGCGGCGGCACCGCGCCGATGAGCACGATCCGCTCGATGCGCCGGGTGCCGTGACGGCCGACGTAGCGGGCCACCTCGCCGCCCCCGGTCGAGTGGCCGACCAGGGCGGCGGACTCGAGGTCGAGCGCCTCGATCAGGGTCGCGAGGTCATCCGCGAAGGTGTCCATGTCGTTGCTGGCCGCCGGCTGGTCCGAGCGCCCGTGCCCGCGGCGGTCGTGCGCAATCACTCGGTAGCCGTTGTGCAGCAGGAACAGCATCTGCGCGTCCCAAGCGTCCGCGTCAAGCGGCCAGCCATGGGAGAAGACGACGGGGCGGCCCGTGCCCCAGTCCTTGTAGAAGATCCTCGTTCCGTCCCGTGACGTGACGTAGCTCATGGGGTGCTCCTGATCCAGCGGAGAAGATGGCCGGGTGATGGCGCAAAGGTACCGGGCCGCCTCCTGGGCGTCCCGGATGCGCGCTGGCGAAAACTGAAAACAGCTGAAAGCTGCTCCTTCAGGCGTATTCACCCCGCGCATGACGCGCCTTAAACTCCGCGCACCCGGCTGTGCAGGCCCGCCTTTGTTCAGGATGAAACTCGCCGCTTCCCCGAGCCAGTCGTTCGCATTCGGCCGCTGCCAGGTGTCTGTACAGCGGCGCGAGCTGCTGCGCGAAGGCCGCCCGGTCAGCCTCGGCAGCCGGGCTTTCGACATCCTGGTCGCCCTCATCGACGGGCGGGGCGCCGTGGTCGCCAAGGACGACCTCATCCTGCGGGCCTGGCCCGGCCGGATCGTCGAAGAGAACACGCTCGAGGCGCAGATCTCGGCGCTGCGCCGCGCACTCGGTGAGGACCGGACGGTGATCCGAACCGTCGCCGGCCGCGGCTACCAGTTCGTCGCCGAGATCGCGGATCGGCTCGACGCTCCGGGTTCCGAGGGCCTGCAAGCCGCGTCGCACGTCGCTTCGGCAGGGCGTGCGCTGCCGGTAAGCGTGACGCCCCTGATCGGGCGCGACGCGGCACTGCGGGAGATCGTTGAGCTCGCCGCGAGCAGCCGGCTGATTACCCTGGTGGGAGCCGGTGGCGTCGGCAAGACGCGGCTGGCCATCGAGGCCGCCCGCCGCCTGGCCGCCGGCTTTCCCGATGGCGTGTCGATCGCCGAGCTGGGGCCCGTGGGGGCGGCGGAGTTTCTTCCCGCCACCGTGGCGGAGGCCCTCGGCTTTCCGCAGGGCGCAGGCACCCCCTCGCTGGATCGGATCGCCGCGGCGATCAGCCATCGACGCATCCTGCTCGTGCTGGACAACTGCGAGCACCTGGTCGACGCGGCGGCGCAAATCACCGAGAAGCTGTTGCGCGCCGGGCCGTTCGCCAGCGTCATCGCCACGAGCCGTGAGGCGCTCAAGGTCGACGGCGAATATGTCTACCGGGTCGCATCGCTCGACGTGCCTGGCGAGGAGGTCCGCGACGTGGACGAGCTGCTGAGCTTCGGCGCCCTGCAACTCTTCGATGCCCGCGCCGCTTCAGCTGGGGGCGAGGCGCCGTCCGGCAAGGCGCAGGCTGCCGCGCTCAAGGCGCGCATCTGCCGGCACCTCGACGGCATTCCGCTGGCCATCGAGCTTGCCGCCGCGCGCGTGCGGGTCTTCGGACTGGAGGGCGTTGCCGACCGAATCGACGACCGGTTCAACCTGCTCACGGGCGGCGCCCGTACCGCCCTGCCGCGGCAGAAGACGCTGCGCGCCACCTTGGACTGGAGCTACGAGCTCCTGCCCACGCAGGAGCGCGAGGTGCTCGGCAGGCTGGGGATCTTTTCCGGTTCGTTCTCGATGGAGTCCGCATCGGCCGTCGCATCCTCGCCGGACATACCGCCAGCCGCAGTGGTCGAGTGCCTCGCGCAGCTGGCGGAGAAGTCCCTCATTTCGGTAGATGGTGCGGCCCGCGCGAAGTACCGCCTGCTGGAGACCACCCAGATCTATGCGCGCGAGAAGATGCAGGCTCGCGGAGTCCTGCGGGAGTATTCCCTGCGCCACGCGCAACACCACCGCGACATCTTCGTGCGGGCCGAGATCGAGTGGGAGACCCTGCCCACGGCCGAGTGGGTCGCGCGGTACGCCGGCCACCTCGAGGGCCTGCGGGCGGCGGTCAACTGGAGCTTTTCGCCGGAAGGCGACCCATCGCTCGGCATCGCGCTGACCACGAGCGCCGTGCCGCTGTGGATGCAGTTCGGGCTTCTTGAGGAATGCCTGGCGCGCGTAAACCAGGCCCTGGCCCATCTGGACGAAGAGGAAGTGGTGGACGGCCGCTCCCGAATGAAGCTGTATGCCGCAAAGGGCGCCTCCCTGCTGTACCAAGGCGTCGGCTCGGAGACCGGCGCCGCCTTCAGGCGCGCCTTGGAGTACGCGGAGAGGCTGAGCGACGATGAGTACCGGCTGCGTGCGATCTGGGGGACGTGGAGTGTCACTTACCTCAACGGCAACTACGACGCCGCTCTGGCCCTGGCGCGGCGCTTCTCGGCATTGTCCGAAACGCGGCCTCACAAGGCCGACAGCTTCATCGGCACCCGGATGACGGGCATGTCGCTGCTCTGCCTCGGACGCTTGGGCGAGGCCCGCGGCGGGCTGCAACGCGTGGCCGAGCACTATGAGGCGCCGTTGTACCGCTCGCACCCGACCCGCTTCATTTACGAGCAGAAGATGATTTCCCTGAGCTCGCTGGCGCACACGCTGTGGCTTCAAGGCTTTGCGGACCAGGCCATGCGTGCGGCGCGGCAGGCGGTAGAAGGCGCACGCGCCCTCGACCACGCGCCGTCGATCTGCTACGCGCTCACGGAAGGGCTGTGCGCGATCACCGTCCTGACCGGCGGCGTGTCAGCGCTGGCGGACGCTGCCGCAGCGGCCGTCGCGGCCACGCGCCGCCACGGCATCTCGACCTGGAAGGCCCGGGGACGCATGTGGAGCGGCCTGCACGCGCTGGGTGTCGGCGACGGCCTGGCCTATGAGCGCGACCTGCGTCCGGCCTTCGACGAGATCGGCGAAGCACTCTACGTGCTGCATTACACGGGCTTCGTTTCGGCGGTGTGTGAGGCGCTAGGCCGGCTCGGCCGCGAAGACGAGGGGATCGAGTTGGCCACGGCGGGCATCGAGCGCGCCCGACGCTTCGAGGATCGATGCTCGTTGTCGGAGCTGCTGCGCGCAAAAGCGAACCTCATGGGCCGGAGGCCTGAGGCAAGCCACTTGGCCGAGGCCCTGCTGGTCGAAGCGGTGGAGACGTCCCGGCAGCACGAAGCCCTGGCCTGGCGACTTCGATGCGCGACGAGCCTGGCGGGGGCGTGGATGAACGAGGGCCGCCTGGATGATGCGCGCGGCTTGTTGCGGCCGGTGTACGAAGAATTCTCGGAGGGATTCGACACGCATGACCTGCGGGAGGCCAGGCGTGTTCTCGAGGCAATGCGCTAGCGGCGAACTCTATTCAAGTTTGCCCAATAGCTGGCAGATGCCGGTTTTTGAAGTGACGGACTGACAAGCGGACGTCGACACTTTGCACACGTACGCGATCAGTCCTGAAGCGGACGTACAGGCTGCTTGAGCGAATGACGGCTCATGGCCGACTGTAGCCGGTTGGCGCCTTCGCGCGCTCCCTACGGTGCTGCCGTCGAGAGTTGATACCTCGCAAACGAGGTGGCTCCTATCTCGACGACGCTGTGCAAGTCGAAGCCGAAGTCTTCGTAGAGACTTCGTAGCCCTTGGCGGTCCGCGACGCAGTCCAGGCGAAGGTGAGCACGCCCAAGCTCTTGGGCTCGAGTCCGGGCATAGGATAGAAGCTCGGTCGAGACTCCCTTCTTCGCCCACGCTCGGCGGACGGCGAGCTTGTGAACGAAGGCCGAGGTGCCAGGCAGGACCTCGGGCCAAAAATAGACGTCCTCCAACTCGAACTTCATGACTCCGGCCACTTCCTCGCCCTGCCGGGCAACGTGGAAGAGCCGGCTGCTCACGTCCCGCAGGACGCGTTCGTGACCAATTTCGGCTGCTGACCAAAGAGATCGACCGTCGCCGGCGAGCCACTCAGCTGCCTCTTGTAGGACGGAGGCAATCATCGGCGCATCGGAGGAGCGCGCTTCCTGGATGTTCATAGACGAGAGTTCATTGGACCGGTTTTGCCGACTGTAGCCTCACACCGGGCCGGAGCAAGGGGGGCCCATCCACGCTGCCGACGAGCAAAGTGAGGAAAGTGAAGTACATCGACGACGACAAGGTGTTTGTCGGAGAAATCGTGCGGGATCGGGCTGGAAAGCTGCAGCCGATCTAGCACCCACATCCCACGTCGCGACCCTTGTGTTGGGCGCTGTTGCGCAGCACACATCTTGTAGCACCCTGCTACCATCTGCGGCTTCATCGTTTTTTGAGCAATGCACATGCTGATTCAACGGCGGTTCTTTCAAGGTCTCTCGTGCGCTGCTTTTGCGGCAGTTCTTGCTGGCTGTGCAGCCTATCCAACCGTCGAGAAGATCGACGCTGATTTCAGTGGGTACCTGACGAAGGAATACACCACTGCTTATCCGTCTGCTGCTCTGAAAGCCAAATTGACTGACGTCGGCCTAAAGCCGAAGGCGGGCGTCGGTGATATTGCGATCAAGATGACCTTGCGCCAGTCTGGTGTAGGGGACCAGGCCCCAAAGGTCACTCCCTACGATGTCAAGTTTACGAACCTGGGTGACGGCTTCTATCGGGAAGTCCGCGAACTCAGGAACAATGATTTCTTGACTGCCCGATTCGTGTATTTGCATTGGGCTGGCTTCTTTCAGCTGAGAAGCGATGCCATCATCAAAGGTGACACCTTCCCCGTCCCGTACAACGAAGTGAAGGACGTTGTTCCATTCAAGTTCGCGCCCGCGAGCATGAAGATCGGCGACAAGCTTTTGACCGAGGCGAAGTACGGCAATAGACCGCAAGCATTTAACTTCTTGACTGAAAATTCCGAATGCGTCGTCGAAAAAATCGGGAGCGCAGCCGCACTGAACACGAATATTTCTGGTAACGCGGTCTGGTTTGCGTGCTCGACGAAAACAGACAAAGGATTTGAAACGAAGAAGAAGTCAGTCTTCTTGACTGACTATGCCTTGGCACTTCCCCTTGAATTCCGGTCGCCGCAGAGAACTCAAGACTTCGAAATCAATGATTTCAAGGCACTCTAGCCAGGAAAGCTGAGCGCCGCTGGGCGGGAGGCCCCGTGGTGCCCATTACGGTCGCCTGCCTAACACTTCGCGCGTGCTGGTTGATCTGCAATTGCACGAGCGAGCTCGCCGAAGAAGAGTGGTCGCAGAGTCATCTTGTTCGGTGTGCCTTGGGGTGAATAGGACGCTTCCGGCAAATTCCGGTTCTTCCCGAGGCGGTTGATCGCGAGTTGCATGTTAGGGCCGTATACCCCATAAGTTCGCCGGGAAGGAGCCCAGCAGCCCAGCGCCTTTAACGCCACCCACGGAAGGCAGATGTTGGAGGGTGCCCGCCAGTGGCGGCAGCTTTGAAGGCTCAATGGCCCAAATGAACGAACGTCCGCTATCGCGCCAATTCTGAGCCGAGGTCGACAGACCGCTTCTCTGATCGGGCCCGTTTGTCAACAGGGGGCTGTCTTTGTGTTGTGGGCATTGTGCTGGAATCGTCTCGGTGCAGGTCACGCTTCTCTACGCAGTCGGGCCCGGGGCCTTTTTCTGGCTCGGCGCTGCACGCATTGGTCAGACGGAGCGGAGAGCCACGCTTATGGACGCGCTTTGATGCGCAGCAGTCATTTGCGGCTTCATCCGGACCATCGTCTACACCTCAACGAATCTTCACAACAACCATTCAGCAGGGTTCGTCTCGCTCAGCTGTTCATGCGACGACCTCCTGAGCACCCCAGCGGAACACCGTGCCATCGACCCACATGCGATGCAGGATCACCGCCAGCTTGCGCGCCACCGCAATCACCGCGCGCCGATGGCCTCGGGTCTTGGCCAGCCGTATGCCCCAGGCCTTCAGCGATGACCACTGCTCGTTGCGCGTGAGCAGCGAGTGCGCCGCCACGTAGAGCGCCGAGCGCACATCGGCGTCGCCGGCGCGCGAGATGTGCCCTGGGCTGTCGCTCTCCCCAGACTGGAAGCGCCTCGGCGTGAGCCCGAAGTGCGCGGCCACGGTGCGAGAGGACGTGAACCGACCCGGATCGTCCACGCCCGCCTTGAACGACAAGGCGGTAACTGGGCCCACCCCGGGCACCGACATCAGCAGCTTGCAGACCGGATCGGTCTTCACCAGTCCCTTGATGGCGTTGTCGAGCTTCAGGTAGGTCTTGTAGAGCACCGTCCTGGCGTCGAGCAACGGGTTGAGCGCGCACGCCAGCATTTCGTCGGCGGCGAAGGTCTGCCGCACCTGGGCGTCGAAGCTGCCATGGCCCACGCGAGGTGGCAGGCAGATTCCGAACACCCGGAGCAGCCCGCGCAGCTCGTTCTCCAGATCGACGCACTTCTTCAGGATCGCCTTGCGGCTGGCGAGCAGTGCTCGCACGCGGTGGCTATGCATGCTCTTGACGTGCACACGGCTGTACCAGCCGGTGCGCAGGATCTGCGCGATACCACGCGCGTCGTTGCGGTCGGTCTTGTTGCGCATGGCAGCCAGGGTGTTCTTGACCTGCCTGGCTTCCATGCAGATCACCTCAAAGCCGGCCGCCTGCATGCCGTAGGCAAGGAACTGGGTCAAGGTGCCCGCTTCCAGGCCGACGGACTTCACATCTGCGCTGAAGCTGCTCAAGCATTGAGCAATTGCCGCGGGCTGCGCTGCCGTCTTGGCTTCGTGGCACACCTCGCCATGCTCGTCGACGATGCAGATCGAAACGGAACGCAGCGACACATCGATTCCGGTGAAGTACGTCATTCGAGCTCTCCTTCGTAAAGGGACTACGAGTCTAGAGAGACAACTCTGCGAGCTACTCGGCCCGCCCGATCACCGATGCTTGTGGCCGACAGGCGTCTTGCGGCGTGTAGTGAGCATGTACTTTGACGACACGAACGCGCCGTTGTTCACCGCGGAACGAAACACTTGCGAAGGTCCTCCTTAGAGGTGAAGGTGTACTCACTCAAGCATGGTTCGCTTCGTCTTCGAGACCGGTGGATGCTTCAGTGGCCCGCCGGTTCGGCGAAGTGCACCACCATCCTGAGGTGCCGGTGTTCATCCACGACCAAGGTCTCGTGCTGGAACTCCTTGCGCTCTCCCGCTGCAGTCATGACGGATTCGATTCCTCGGCAGGCTTGCGCACTGTCCGGCGTCTCCCACCAGCGCCGAAAGTCCGCCGACAGCTCCATCAGATCCTCGACCAGCGCCACCATGGAGGGGTCCTCCGGCGCCAGGGCTAGGTCGTAGCGGAACTGCGCCAGCAGCTTGGGCGCATCGTCGCGCCACCCCGGCAGGCGCCGTCGCGTGTCGGGATCGGTAAACACCATGCGCAAGATGTTGCGCAGCCCAGGTGACCGAGCGCTGAAGCCGAACAGATCGTCGGCGGCCGTGTTCCAGGCAATGACATCCCAGCGCAGGTTGGCGACATACGCCGGCCTTGTCGCCAGCTCGTCCATCAGTGTCTGGATGAGCGGTGTGACGCAGGCACCTTGGTGCGCCTCGGGCGGCGGCGGGCGGTTGTGAGCCAGAAGAAAGAGGTGCATGCATTCGGCGTCATCGAGCTTGAGCGCGTGGGCCACGCTCAGCAGGAATTTCTCCGACACGCGTATGTCTCGCCCCTGCTCGAACCAGGTGTACCAGGTCAGTCCCACGGCAAGCTCACCGAGCGAAATGGACGCTTGTTCCAGCGCTTTTCTGGCTGACTCCGACGAGCGTCTAAACACCTCGTATCGGGAAACCCGAGCGAAGCTGCTTCTCACTAGTAAACCGCGAGAGCGCCAACTGGTGGTCGCTCAAAGGCAGTGGCTCCGATTTCGTGCAGCCCACTGCGATGAGCAGAGCTATTCACGTGGCAAAACGAAGTCCGTTCAACGTGACACGTTCCACTATCGCGGCTGCTTGGACTTGGAAAACATACGTGACCGGCGACGAGAAGAAGGAGCTCCAGGAGCACGGCCTGATCTCCTGACGCCGGCGCAGTGCCGCGCCGGATCAGATCAGTTCGGCATCGGCAGGGGGCGACTCGATCGGCGCCGTGTTCCATTGCAGGCGCAGGCTGTCGTCCAGGTGGCCATCGCCGAGGATGGAGAGATCGCTGCTGAGCGCGATCTTTTTTGCCGGCAGGGGGATCGTCGCCGCCGCGCCCATGACCTCGAAATCCTGCGGGCCGTCCAGCAGGCCCAGCGCCGAGGCGAACGGCTCGGTGGACCTGCAGCCGTGCTCCACGAACGGTCCGGCGTTCGCACCCATTGCCAGGCCCATGGCGCCGAGCTTCGTGTCGGTATCGATCCGCAGGTACGTGAAGATCACGCGGTCGCCGGCGCCGGGCTCCTGCATCAGCTTCACCTGCGAGGCGAAGCTGGCCTGGCCGCTCCAGGTGATGGTGCAGTCCGGCGCCACGGGGAAGGAGCCTCCCGCCGCGAGCTCCATGAAGGATTCGTAGGTGCCGATGGCGTAGCGCACCGGCCGCTTCACTTCCTCGCCGCAGGTGTCGCGCACTGGTCCCACGTCGGCGCGCCATCGGGTGCGTATCGGGCCGTCGACCGCCAGGCTCGGGTAGTTCTGCCTGAACCAGTGCGTGTCGATGCGCATGTTCCATTGGCTGATGGTGCGCCGGTTGCTCTGGTCGGCGCCCAGCTCCACCCAGACCGGCCCGTGCGAGCCCGTGCCCACGCGCGGCAGGTCGCACACGATGAGCTCGTGTTCCCAGCGCGTCACCTGGCGCTCCGACCCGTTGACGAAGACCTTGCCCTGCGTGCGGCCGAAAGCGCCGATGAGGTTGATCTGGTCGTTCAGTTCGTCGACCTCGACATGGTGAATGGACGGCGAGAGGATGTGGCTGACCGCGCTGCGCGGATTGGGCTTGGCGATGAAGTACGCGCCGACCTTCGTGCCGGTGTCGTGATTGAGGTTCTTGCTCTGCATATGGGCGATCACTTCTTCGCCCGTGAAGGCGCGCTGCTTCGGCGTCTGCGGCTTGAAGAGGTTGGCGCCCAGCATCCGGTCGACGCAGTACTTGGGTATGTCGAAGGCGGCCGGCGGCGAGCAGATCTCCGTCCAGCCCAGGTACAGGCCCGCGCCCTTGCGGTGGCAGGCGATCAGGAAGTCGATCACCCAATTGTTGTTCGCGCTGTTGGCGCTGTTGCAGGCATTGATGATGACGACGCTGTCCTGCGCGAATTCCCAGTAGGTATCGACGAAGTTGGCGGTGATGCCGTAGCGCGTATCTTTCAAGGCGACTTCTTCGCCCTTGCTGTCCACCGTGGCGAGCCCGTTGTATGCCGTGAAGTAGGTCAGGCGGAAGGCGGCGAGATCGGCCTTGAAATCGGGCTGGGCCTCCAGTGCCGTGTCGATCAGCGTGGACGACTGGATGGAGTACATCTGCGGTGTGCTGTCGTCCTGGTAGCGCGTGCGCTTCACGCCGCCATGGGTGTTGATGTAGAAGAAGCCGTCCCCTTTGATCTGGCGCAGCGTGGTGATGTGCGCATCGCCTTCGACGCCCGGCTGCAGTGTGTAGTCGTGGGACCTGAGCCAGCCGGACATCTCCGCGATGGCAGGCTGGCCGTCGAAAGGCGTTAAGAAGGAGTGCATCAGCCGCGCCTTGCGCGAGCTGGGCAGCTCCGGCGGCTTGGCGGCCAGCACTCCGGCCGTCTTCTGGTTCTGGCTCTCCCTGGTTTCGGCGGTCGGCGCCGAAGTGCCGGTGGGCTTGAAGTTGTGCGTGACCATGTGCACGCGGCCATCGACGAAGGTGCCCCAGGCCGTCAGCGAGCTTTCGTCGATGCCGGTCTCCGCGTAGTTTCGGTCCTTCGCCATGATCGCCGTCAGCTCGGTGAGGTAGGCGATCGGTTCGAGCTTGCGCGATTCGAGATCGGCGCACGCTGCCTCCACGGCGCGGATACTGGCAAAGCGGCTTGAGGACGCGAGTTCGCTGTCTGATCCAGTGTCTTGTCCGTAGGCCGGTCCGTACGCGTCGCCGCCTCCACCGCCACCACCGCAACCGACGAGAAGCGAGGGCGCGCCGAGCCATAGCGCGGCGGTGGATGCGCGGCCGAGGAAGCTGCGGCGACCGGGGGAAAGGGCCAGGGAACGGGAGGAGGAAGGCGCGGGTAGACGGCGTTTCTTGGATGTCATCGTTGAGGTGCAAGAGGCGGCCGGCTCGCATTTGCAGGTGGCCGGCGGGCGCAACGGCTTGTTGCGCCCGCGACTGTAGGGAGCGCTGGCCGGCCTTGGAATTGCG
Organism: Variovorax stachyos; assembly: GCF_051400855.1. Taxonomy (NCBI): domain Bacteria; kingdom Pseudomonadati; phylum Pseudomonadota; class Betaproteobacteria; order Burkholderiales; family Comamonadaceae; genus Variovorax; species Variovorax stachyos. The sequence goes on from NZ_JBLFFN010000001.1 coordinate 535,615, forward strand.
TTTTTTGTGATACCTTTTTTGGATGACCAGACCCGTCACCGTCCGCCAGATCCGCTACTTCCTGGCCGTCGCCGAAGAGTGCAACTTCAGGCGCGCCGCCGAGCGCCTGGCCATCACGCAGCCGCCGCTGTCGCGGCAGGTCGCGGAGCTGGAAGCCGAGCTGGGCGTGCAGCTGCTCGAGCGCGACACGCACGGCGTGCGCCTGACCAGCGCCGGCGAACTGGCGATGCGCAGCTTCGCGGAACTGATGCACAGCTTCGACGCCGCGCTCGAGCACGTGGCCCAGGCCGCGAACAAGCTGCCCCGCCTTCGCCTGGGGGTGCTGAACTGGGTCCATTTGCGCCGGCTGCCTGCGATGGAGCGCAGCCTGGTGGAGGCGGGGCATGCGAGCGGGATCGACGTGCAGACGACGACCACGATCGCCGCCGCCTCGGCGCTACGGCGCAACGAGCTGGACGCCGCCATCGTGCTCTGGCCGGCTTCGATGTATCGCCTGCGCGGCGACCTGGTCGACCAGGTGCCGCTCGTGGCCTTCGTTCCGGCGACCTCGGAGCTCGCGCGCCAGCGGCGCATCGCGGTGCGTGACCTGCAGTCCCTGGCGCCGTTCTTCCGCTTCAGCCGCAGCGTCAACACGCGCATGTACGACGAATTCACGCGCCAGTACGCAGCGCATGGCTTTCGTCCCAAGGTGGAGGCGCCGGCACCCGATCCGCTGCACGTCTTCGCGCAGATCGGCACCGGCCGCGGCTGCACCTGCCTGCCCGCGCCTTTTGCGCTGCATCGCTATGCGGGCGTGCAGCCCAGACCGCTGCGAGAACGGATCATGGTGCCGCTGGTGGTGCTGACTTCGTCACGCGTCACGCAGGAGTTGCACGACGCATTGGTCAAGGGCGCAACCCGAATGCTCAGCGAATGATCTTTCACTGCCGCGGGGTGGCTGCGGCCGTCGCCAACGCGATCTACAACGCGACCGGCGTGCGTGTGCGCGACTATCCGGTCGACATCCAGCAGGACGACACCTTCTTCCTCTGCAACACGGGCCGGTTCAAGCTGCGTACCTTTGCTGCGGGAAACGGCGAGCTGATCTACTACCGGCGCGCCACAACGGATCCGTGCCCATTTAGGGCCGAGCCGAGCAGATACATGGCATGACTGGAGTCTCCCCCAGACGATGGAGTCGCCGATTACTGCGGCGTTGATGAAGGTCCGCAGTTGACCGCAACCCGAAACAGATGCGTTCAGGCAGGGGACTCGACTTCCTGCGTCTGGGCATGGGGCTCCTCGTTCTTGTTGGTGCCACTGCGCAACATGTGGCTCGAGGGACTCTAGCCGCCGGCTGAACGACGACGGTGCTGTGTTCGACGAGGAGGCGCTGGATTTAGTGACTTCTGCCGCAGAACCAAGGCGAGCGCAACCGGCGGGCCCGCGGCAAAAGAAGTAGTCCCCAGCCTTAGCCTTTCGCCGCCAACGCCGAGTCAGGTGCACGCCGAAAGCTGATCGCGAGCCGGTTGTAGGCATTCATCAACCCGATGGCCATGGTCAGGTCAGCGAGTTCCTTCTCGCTGAATACCTTGGCCGCTGCGTTGAAGTCGTGCTCCGGCACGTGCGTGTCCGCCACGCGCGTAACGGACTCGGCCCAGGCAAGCGCAGCCTTTTCTCGTTCACTGAAAACCGGCCCCGCCTCATGCCAGGCTTGCACGAGCGCAAGCTTCGTCGGCGTGACGCCCTTCTTGATCAGGCTGGCGGTATGCATGTCGAGGCAGTAGGCGCATCCATTGATCTGGCTCACGCGCAGATAGACCAGCTCGACAAGGGTGTCGTCCAGGCCCGACTGCACGACGTAGCCGTACACGCCGCCAAACGCCTTGACACCGCCAGGGGATGCCTTCGTGTAATCCAGTCTCATGTTGATCCTTTACTTGTCGTTGATGGTCAGTTCCTTGTCGTCGCTGTCGACGACAAACACGGCGAGCAGCTTCGCGGGGTGCGCCTTGCTCGCGTTGCGGCTCACCGGATGGCGCGATCCGGGCAGTTCGTGGAAGCTCTCGCCCGCCTTGTAGACGCGCTCGGGTTCGTCGTTGACCTTGCTGACCACGCTGCCGGAGACGACGTAGGCGTAGATGAAGGACGACTTGGCATGGGTATGCGGATGCGAGCCGCCTCCAGGCGGATAGAGGACCTCCAGGGCAATGAGTGACTTGCCCGGGATGTTCGGGATGGCGGTTGCGAACTTCGGCACCACCGTGTCGCCGCGGCCGTGGGCTGCGGCGGCCCCGGCGACGGCCAGGCTCGTAGCCACCACGGCAACTGAGAGAATGCGATTCAGGTTCATGTTTAGCTCCTTGGTGCCTGGAATCATGAGGGCGTCGAAGGCCAAGAAAAAGAACCAAAAACGTCGATTTCCAATGCACCAGATGCGATGACCCTCCTGGATCTGAAGCTAGACCGCGCCTCGAGAATTTCGTTGGCAGAGCAGATTCGGCTGGGCGTCGCCGTCGCGATCCAGAACGGGGTCCTCGTTCCCGGTGCCAGGTTGCCGTCGTGGGTAGACCTGGCTGCGCAACTCGGCGTGGCGCGCGGTACCGTCAAGGCTGCCTATGAGCGGCTTGCCGATACCCAATTGATCGTTTCCTCTCGAGCCGAAGGGACGAGAGTCGCCAATCACGTCCCCGCCGCCCGACCGGCCGCGGAACGCGCACGCTCGATCGAGACGGACCTGGCATCCGCCATCTATCAGCACTTCATGCCAGGACCTGCGGTCTTTCAGATGGGCGTGCCGGCATCGGACTGCTTTCCGGATACCTTGTTCGCACGGCTGCGATCGCGTGCGGCACGCGATGAAGTCGAAGCACCGGCGAGCTATCGAGACCCTCGCGGCGAGCATGAGCTCCGACGAGAGATTGCGGCCCACCTGGCCTTGTCACGCGGCATCGAATGCAAGCCATCCCAGATCTTCATCTCGGCCGGCTTTTCAGGAGCGCTCGGCGTCGCACTGCGAGTGCTTCAGGCCGAAGGCCGCAAAGCCTGGGTAGAGAACCCCGGCTTTCTCCTCAGCCGCAGGGCGCTGGAGATCGCGCGGCTCAAGACAGTCCCGGTCCCCATTGACGAAGAAGGTCTTGATGTCCGCTACGGGGAGCTGCATGCTCCCGATGCGGCGTTGGCCTTGGTGACCGCAGGACAGCAGGCCCCCTTGGGGCCGACACTGTCGCTCGCTCGCCGCGTGCAACTCCTCGACTGGGCAAGACGCGCCGACGCATGGATCATCGAGGACGACTACCTGGGGGAGCTCCAGCTGAGACGCCGAGCGGCGCCAGCCTTGGCCTCGCTGGACAGATTGAGCCGGGTCATTCATATCGGCTCGTTCAGCAAGACGATCAGCCCGACGCTACGGCTCGGGTTTGCCGTCGTTCCCCCGTCCCTCGTCACTCGTTTCGACGAAGCGGTGGCCTGTCTGGGCAGCGCGCCTGGCCCGGCTGTGCAAATGGCGATCGCCGAGTTCATGCGTGGCGGTCACTACATGCGGCACCTGCGTCGCATGAAGCGCATCTATGGCGACCGAAGCAACGCTCTCCTTGCCGCCCTCGAGGCGCGAGGGATCGAGGCGTATCCGTCCGGGTTGGCGGTGGTGGTCAGGCTCCCCGATGGCGCCGACGACAAGGCGGTCGCCCGGGAGGCCTACGCGTACGGGCTTGCGCCAGCACCGTTGTCCATTTGGTATTGCTCGCCCTCCACGCAGCGGTCGGGACTGCTGCTGGGTGTGGCGACATCCATCGAGCGGCAGCTTCCGAATGCCTGCGACCGCCTGCAAAGCCTGATGGCGAAGTTCGCCTTAGCAGGTGTCAGGGTCGGCGGGGCTTGCGGAGCATGGGCGTGATGAGCGGTGCCGAGCCCACCTGGATCTCGCCTATCACCTCGAAACCATGGCGCTGGTAGAACGGGATGTTCTCCGGCTTCGATGCCTCGAGATATGCCAGTGATCGTTCCTCGTCGCAGCGGGCGAGAGCGTGGCGCATCAACGCCGCCCCGATGCCTTTTCCCTGTGTGTTCGGGTCGACGCCGATCTGGGGCAAGTACCAATGAGCTTCTCGAGGATGCGACTGCTCCATCTTCTCGAAGGTGGCCAGCAGATCGTCCATGTGTTCAGGCTTGGCTGTGTCATGGAACACCTTTGCGAGCGCCTCGCCGTTCGGCTCCACGCCGGGAGGCAGCCAGAGTGCGGCGCCGCAGAAGTCCACGGACACATAGGCCGTTCCATGCTGGAAACAGCTGCCTGCGAACTCGCCAGAGGCCACGGGCATGGCCGAGAGATAGTCGTGCGGCGAAGGCCACGCGAATCGCGCAGGCGGGTCTGTGAGGAATGCAGCCACGATGGCTGCGACGGCGCGCGGAATCTCATCGGACGTGGCACTGCGGATCTCGATCGACGGCTGGATCATGTCGTTCTCCTCATGTCTGAGAACCGGAAGAGTCAAGAGGCGGAGGATAGCCTCGACAGGACTGCGGCGCGGCAGACATCCAAAATTTCATCGGCGAGTGATGAGTCGTCAGGACACGCCCGCGACAGCACTATGGCGCCGATGACCTGCGCAAGGACTTCGATCTGCTTGGCGCGCACGTCGCCGCCCTGATCGCCTTCTTCTGGCGCGTCGAACTGGTTTCCCAAGGTCGCCAGCATGTTTTCAAGGCCGGTCGCGAAAGCCGTCCTGACCGGCTCCGGCTGACGCGCAGCATCTCCGCACAGTGCGGCCATCGTGCAACCGTCACCAGCAGCATCGCGGTGCTCACGGGACAGGTAGTGCTTGACGAACTTCACCGCATCGACGCCTGCGGCCTTGGCGGCCGTCTGCTCAAAACCACAGGTCGCCGCTTCCGCCATCAGTTCGGTTTTGGACGAGAAGTGCTTGTAGAACCCGCCGTGTGTGAAGCCTGCGCCCGCCATCAAGTCTGCGATACCCACTCCGTCGTAGCCTCGCTCGCGAAACAGCGTGGAGGCGGTCTCGATGATGCGCGCCCGGTTCGCCTGTGCCTGCGCTTTGGTGACCTTCATGTCCAGGATCTCTCTAGATGTCCCATCAGGGAAGGCATCAATATACATTGATGTTACTCATCATCAAAACCCTTGACTTTAAAGATGATGGGCAACATCATTAGATCTCCCCGACGGCACAGCAGACGGTTCCAGCGTCGGTAGTCGTCCTTTCCATGCTGCCTGTCGCAGCATGGGCTCATCCTTTCGATCGAGAGCAAACCACATGACTTCCCCTTCCACTGTTCTCATTACCGGCGCCTCGACCGGCATTGGCGCGATCTATGCCGAGCGCTTCGCACGCCGCGGCCACGACCTTGTGCTGGTGGCACGCGACAAGGCGCGGCTGGAGACGCTCGCTGCGCGCCTGCGCGAGGAGACCGGCGCTGCCGTCGATATCCTTGCGGCCGATCTGACCAAAGCCGGCGACCTTGCCGCAGTCGAGGCGCGCCTGCGCGAGGACGCCAGGATCGAAACCCTGATCAACAACGCCGGGGCCGCGCTGTCCGGGCAGTTCATCGACCAAACGACAGACGAAGTCGCTCGCCTGATCACCCTCAACACCACCGCGCTGGTCAGGCTGGCCAGTGCCGTCGCCCCGCGCCTCGTGCGGGCCGGCAAGGGCGCGATCGTCAACATCGGCTCGGTGGTTGGCCTGGCGCCCGAGTTCGGCATGTCGGTCTACGGCGCGACCAAGGCCTTCGTGCTGTTCCTGTCCCAGGGGCTGAGCCTGGAGCTCACGCCCAAGGGTATCTATGTGCAGGCGGTGTTGCCCGCCGGAACCCGTACCGAGATTTGGGAACGCGCGGGCATGGATATCAGTGCGATGCCTGATCTGATGGCCGTGGAAGAGCTGGTGGATGCCGCGCTTGTCGGATTCGACCGCTGTGAACTCGTGACCATCCCGCCGCTGCATGATGCCGCGCGTTGGGAGGTGCTGAACGCGACACGTCAGACCCTGATCGCAGACATCCGGCAGGCGCATGTGGCAGAGCGCTACCGAACCGCCGCCTGAACCGGCAAAAAAGCTCAGAACCGAAGGAACAGCACATGACCATCAAAGGCACTGCTCGCGAGCAAGAACAGCCCCACATGAAAGCCTTCATCATCGATCGCTATGAAAAGCAGAAGGCTGGCCGCATTGCCGAAATGCCTGAACCCGAGGTGCGGGACGATGACGTCCTGATCCGGGTCCACGCGGCGAGCATCAATGCCCTTGACTCGAAGATCAAGAGCGGCGAATTCAAGTTGGTTCTTCCCTACCGCCTCCCGCTGATCCTGGGCAACGACGTGGCCGGTACGGTCGTGCGGGTCGGCGCTCTCGTTCGCGGCTTCAAACCGGGCGACGAGGTCTATTCGCGCCCCGACGATGATCGCATCGGCACCTTCGCCGAGTTCATTGCCGTCAAGGCGTCGTCGCTGGCGCTCAAGCCCACCAATCTCAGCATGGTCGAGGCCGCCTCCGTTCCTCTGGTGGCCCTGACCGCTTGGCAGGTGCTGGTCGAAACCGCCAAGCTGAAAAAGGGACAGAAGGTTCTGATCCATGCCGGCTCCGGCGGCGTCGGCACCATCGCCATCCAGCTTGCGAAGCATCTGGGGGCGTTCGTTGCCACGACGACCAGCACGGCCAACATCGCCTGGGTGAAGGCCCTGGGCGCGGACCTCGTCATCGACTACAAGCAGCAGGACTTCGCCACGGTGCTTCGTGACTACGACGTCGTGCTGAACAGCCTCGGCAAGGACGAGCTGAACAGATCCCTCCAGATTCTCAAGCCGGGCGGGCATCTCATCTCCATCTCGGGGCCGCCCACCCCGGCGTTCGCCGTCGCGCGAGGGCTGGCCTGGCCGCTCAGGCAAGTGCTGCGCCTGTTGAGTTTCGGCATCAGGAACAAGGCACGGAAGAACGGCGTCCAATACACCTTCGTCTTCATGCAGGCCGATGGGGCGCAGTTGCGCGAGATCAGTGCCCTCATCGAGTCAGGCACCATCCGCCCGGTCGTCGACAAGGTATTCCCGTTTCAGGACACCCACAAAGCTTTGGCTTACGTAGAGAGTGGGCGCGCCAAGGGCAAGGTCGTGGTGCAAGTGGGGTAGCTGCCGCTTGCCTGCGCTTGCGTCTTCGCTCGGTGGCGTTGGCGTCGTTTACCCGACCGCTGCGCCGGTAGCGTCTGCGAATGGGGTGGCACTTGCCTTCGATGCTGCAATGACTAAAGTTCCTTCTTGTCCGCGATTCGCAAGCGCCAAGGAGGACGGTATGAGCCAGGATTCCATTGCAGAGTTGAAGCAGCGGCAGCGCGAGATGTGGGCGTCCTTTGCGCCCACGGCCACGTTCACCACGCCGGTGGCAGGCCACCTCGTGAAATTCGCCCACATAGCCCCCGGCGATGACGTGCTCGACGTGGGCACCGGAACAGGCGTCGTGGCGATCACGGCTGCGCGCATCGGCGCGCAGGTCCGGGCGCTCGACCTGACGCCCGAGCTGCTCGAGCAGGCGCGCGAGAACGCGCGCGTCGCCGGCCAGGAGGACATCGTGTGGACCGAGGGCGACGCCGAGCAGTTGCCCTACGCCGACGAGTCCTTCGACGTCGTGCTGAGCCAGTTCGGACACATGTTCGCGCCCCGGGCGGAGGTGGCCATAGGGGAGATGCGCCGCGTGCTGAGGCATACGGGACGCATTGCATTCGCCACCTGGCCGCCGGAGCACCTGATCGGCAGCATGTTCGCCCTGGTGGGCCGCCACTACCCACCCCCGCCGCCCGAGGCCTCGCCGCCTCAGCTGTGGGGCCATCCCGAGACGGTGGCGGTGCGTTTGGGCATGCAGTTCGAAACGCCCTTCTTCGAGCGCGGCACCATGGCCTTTCCGGCGCTCAGCATCGAACACTACCGCGTGTTCATGGAGCGCTCGGTCGGCCCGATACAGAAACTGTTCGAGCGCCTTTCGAGTGAGCCCGCGAAGCTCGCCAGCTTCAAGGCCGAGTTCGACGCTTTGGTCGCGCCGTACTACGCCGAGAACGTGGTGCGCCAAGACTATCTCTTGACGCGCGCGCAGGCACGCTAGTCGAGGCCTCCGGCGGGAGAGCCAGGCTGGGCGCTCACACCTCCGCCCACATCCTCAGCAGGTTGTGATAGTGCCCCGTCAGCGACACCGTCTCTTCGCAGTCGCCCACCCGGGCGCGCAGCTTCTGGATCGACTGGTCCAATTCGAACAGCATCGCGCGCTGCCGGTCGTCGCGCACCATGCTCTGCACCCAGAAGAAGGAACAGACGCGCGCGCCGCGGGTCACCGGGTGCACGCGGTGCAGGCTGCTCGAGGGATAGAGGATGAGGTCGCCGGCCGGCAGCTTGACCTCGTGCGTGCCGTAGGTGTCGACCACCTCGAGGTCGCCGCCGTCGTACTCCTCGGGCTCGCACAGGAAGAGCGTGCATGAAAGATCGGTGCGCAGCTGGATGTTGCTGACCGGCACCGAGCGAACGGCGCCGTCGATGTGCAGCCCGTAGTTCTCGCCGCCCTCGTAGCGATTGAAGAGCGGCGGCACGAAGCGCAGGGGCAAGGCGGCGGAGAAGAAGAGCGGGTTCTTCGACAGCGCGGCAAGGATGGCCTGGCCGAGCTCGCGGCCGACGGGCGACAGCTCCGGCAGCTGGCGGTTCTGCTTGACGCGTGCGCCCTGGGGGCCCACGGTCTCCCGGCCGTCGACCCAGTCCGCGGCATCCAGCGCGGCGCGCATGCCGCGCACCTGCTCGGGCGTGAGGACGCCAGGCACATGCAACATCATCTGAGGGCCTCCAAAAGAAGGAAAGAACCCCGGCCTTGCAGCCGGGGCTCCGAGTGTCGCACCGCGAATGCGTGCAACGCGGCGCGGCGATCAGAACTTGAAGTTGGCAGACAGCAGCGCCGAGCGCGGCGTTCCCAGCACCAGGCGGTTGCCGGCATTGTTGACGCGCGCCAGGTAGAACTTGTCAGTCAGGTTGTACAGGTTGAGCTGCACCGAAACGTTCTTGTTGATCTCGTAGCCGATCATGGCGTCGAACACCGCGTAGCTCGGGATCTCGGGGAAGAACGATGTCGGCGTTGCGGCCGCGTTGCTGGTCGCGCGCTGCTGCGTCGCCACGTAGCGCGCGCCGCCGCCGATGGTGAGGCCGTTCTGGAACTTGTAGCTGGTCCACAGCGTCGCGGTGAGCTTGGGCGAGTAGCGGACCTGCGCGCCCTGCTGGGTAGTGCTGGTGCGCGAGCCTTCGAGGATCTCGGTCTCGATGTGGGCGAGGCCGGCGATCAACTGCCAGGCCGGCGTGATCTGGCCGACCGCGCTCAGCTCCACGCCCTGGACGCGGGTCTTGCCGTACTGCTCGAAGTTGCCGAAGGTGTCGACCTGGACCTGCTCGTTCTCGTTGGTGGTGCGGAAGAGCGCGCCCGCCAGCGCGAGACGGCCATCCAGCACATCCCACTTGGTGCCGATTTCCGCGGTCTTGGACTTCTGCGGATCGAGGTTCAGGTTGTTGATGTTGGCGGTGGCCGTGGTCTGGAAGGCGAAGTTGCCGCCGGGCGGCTGTGCGCCGGTGGCGTAGGCGGCATAGATGCTGCCGTTGGGCGCGGGCTTGTAGACGAGGCCGATCTTGCCGGTAATGAGGTTGTCCGATTTTTCCTGCGTCATGGCCGTCTGCGCACCGCCCACGGTGGTCGGCGCATTGAGGCTGAAGTAGTCGGTGCGGTAGTGCTCGAAGCGCAGGCCGCCGGTGAGCAGCCATTGCTCGTTGAACTTCATGGTGTCGAAGACGTAGGCGGCGGCGGTGGAGGTCTTGCCCTCCACCGATGCGCCGGTCGGCAGCACGGGCACGAACGGCCGGTAGATGTTCGGCAGGTACATGCTGTTGTAGGCCTGGAAGGTGCCGCTCACCAGCTGGCCGTTGGTCCGGTTGATGAGGGCGGCCATCGTGCCGTTGTCCTGCTCTTCGCGCGTGAGCTCGATGCCGGCGTTGATCGTGTGCTTGACGGACCCGGTCGCCAGCTCGGCAGTCAGGTTGGTCTGGTTGGTCAGGATCTCGTTGCGCTGCAGCTTGCCCTGCGGCGCCACGCGGGTCGACCAGGTCAGCGGGTTGAAGACGTTCGGCGTCAGCGGGCTGTTGCTGAGCACGCCGGTGAGCACGAGGTCCTGGTCGGTCTTGCCCCAGCGCGTGAGGTTGCGCAGCCTGAGGCCGTTGCCGAAGTCATGGTCGACGCGCGCGGTGAACATGTCGGCCTTGACGTTGTCGTGGTCCGACAGGTAGCCGTAGTAGTTGCGGGTGTCGACGCGCGGCCCGTTGCCGCCCCGCGCTGCGAGCTGCGAGAGATAGAAGCCGTCGAGGCCGATGGTCGGCAGGCCGCCGTCGGGGCGGTTCTTCTGGTCGATGTGCTGGTACTGCAGGATCACGCGGGTCGGCGTGTTCAGGCCGAAGGCGATCGAAGGCGCAACGCCCCAGCCGGTGTTCTCGACGTAGTCGCGGCCGACGACGCCGCTGTCCTGCTTCATCACGTTCAGGCGGAAGGCCATGGAGCCGGACTCGTTGAGCACGCGGTTGAAGTCACCGGTGACGCGCTTGTAGTCGCCGCTGCCGATGCCGACGCTGCCGGTGAAGAAGTTCTCGGCCAGCGGCACCTTGCTGACGAGGTTGATGTAGCCGGTGGGCGCAGTGCGTCCGATGTCGGCGCTGGCCGGGCCCTTGACGACTTCGACCGACTCGACATTGAACATGTCGCGGGTCACGGTGCCGATGTCGCGCGCGCCGTCGATGAAGACGCTGCCTGAAGTGTCGAAGCCACGCAAAAAGACCGCGTCGCCCGTGCTCGTGTTGCCGTTCTCGCCCATCTGGAAGGTGACGCCGGGCGTGTTGCGCAGCGCTTCCGTCAAGGTGGCGGCGCCCTGCTCCTGCAGCACTTCCTTCTTGATGACGGTGATGGTCTGCGGCGTGTCGACCAAAGGCTCGCTGAACTTGGGCGATGAAACGCGGTCGGCCTTGAAGCTGTCGGCGGTCGCTTCGACCTGCACCTCGCGCAGGGTGGAAGCCGAGGCGCCGCCCGCTGTCTGCGCCGAGGCGGGCACGGCAAAGGCCATCAAGGTGGCCGCTGCCGCTGCCGTGCCGAAGGGGGGAAGGCCGCGCGCGACTGCGTGCTTGCGGCTCTTGATATACGCCATGAAAGGATCCTCCAGATTGAAATTGACGAGAACTTCACTGGCGGGTCCGGCGCCGCGCACGTCAGGCCTGTGCGGGCGGATTGGCTGGCTCGTTCCTTCGCGCGATGTGCCGCGCGAATTCAAGGTAAATGATAACGACTATCAATAACAAAGTTCACTTATGTACACATTCGCAACACGATTGCTTCGCATTGCGTTGTCCCATCGCAACGTGGCGGGCTCCAGGCAGGGATCAGTAGACATCGCGCCGGTATCTCCCGGCAGCGGCAATTTCATGCAGGCGATCGCGGCCAAGGATCTGGCCTAGCGCCGTGTCCACTCCCGAGGCCATGCCCTGCAGGCTGCCGCACACGTAGAGCGCGGCGCCGCGCTCGACCCAGGCGCGCAACTCCTCCGCGGCCCGGAAGAGGCGGTGCTGCACGTAGCGCCGCTCGCCGTGCAGCGATTCCTCGTCGCGCGAGAACACCATGTCCAGCCGGGCGAGCGCTCCGGAGGCGAGCCAGGCTTCGAGTTCGTCGCGGTACAGGAAGTCATGTCGCGCGCTGCGCTCACCGAACACCAGCCAGTTGTCGTGCAGGCCGCGGGCGATGCGCTCGCGCAGATGGCTGCGCAAGCCTGCCAGGCCTGTGCCGTTGCCGATCAGGATGAGCGGTCGCTCGGCGTTGCCGTTCAGGCGGAAGTTGCCGTGCGGGCGCAGGCGCAGCATCACTGCATCGCCCGGCGCCAGGGCCGCAGTGAGCAGGCCGGATGCGGCGCCGAGCGTGCCGTCGGGGTGCTGCTCCTGGCGAACCAGCAGCTGCAGTTCGCCATCGGCCGGGATCGAGGCAATCGAGTAGTCGCGCGGGCGTTGCGGGTCGGAGGCCAGCCGGATCTGCGCCAGGTCGCCGGACGCCCAGTGCGGCAGCGCGCCGCCCGACGGGGCGAAGGCCAGATGGAAGACCGGTGCGCCGGCGCTTCCCGCATTGAGCTGCGTGCGCGCCTCCAGCCGCCATGGCCGGAAGTCATCGTCGGGAGGCGCTTCGCTTGCGGTGATGGCGCCCTGCCCCTGGCCCTCGTTTTTCCCCTGCCACTGTTCGCGCCAGCGGGCCATCGCGGTGTCGTCGCCGTTGTCGACGTCGATCCGCTCGAAGGCCGGCACGGCGCCGCTGTCGCGCAGCCACGCATCGAGGCGGCGGCCGAAGCCGCAGAAATGCGCGTACTGGCGGTCGCCCAGCGCGAGCAGCGCGTAGCGCAGGCCCGACAACTGCGCGCGCGCTTCCATGATCCGCTCGACGAAGGCGCTGGCGCCATCGGGCGCATCGCCTTCGCCGTAGGTGCTGGCCACGAACAGCGCGCGCGGGGTGGCCTGGAGGGTGGGCAGGTCCAGCTCGTTGAGCGACATCACGCGCACTGCCGCGCCCCGGGCATGCAGCCAGCGCGCGGTCTGCCAGGCGATGGCCTCGGCCTGGCCCGTCTGCGTGGCGTGCAGCACCAGCATCGGTTCACCGGCGGCGGCGAGCGAGGCCGCGTCGGCCACCAGCGCCTGCGCGCGCCGGCGCTCGCGCTGCCAGATCGCGGCGCACAGGGCACCGTAGGCGAGGACCGACGCGGTCGCCGCGAGCTGACGCCAACCGTCGTCCATCAGTCCATCAGTCCCGGTGTGCCTTCTTCCAGGCGGTGCTGGCGCGCCACTCGAGCCCTTCGGCCCCGCGCACGCTGAACAGCGCGGCGATGTCGTGGGCATCGGCAAAGCGCAGGCCCTCGTCGGGCCCGAGGACCGTGAGTACGGTGGCCAGCGCGTCGGCCTGCATGCACTGCGCGTGCAGCACGGTGACGCCGGCCAGTGCCGGCCCCACAGGCTGGCCGTTGCGCGGATCGATGCTGTGCGACCAGCGCCGGCCCGCATCCTCGCGCACGTGCCAGCGGTCGCCGGAGGTCGCGACCGCCATGTCGGCCAGCGGCACGCGCAGCGCCGCACCCGTGCCCGCATCGACCTGCACCTGCCATGGCAGGCCACCGGGACGGCGGCCCGCGCCGCGCAGCTCGCCGCCGACCTCGAACAACAGGTCGCGCAAGCCGAGCGCGCGCAGGGCCTCGACGCCTTGGTCGACCGCGAAGCCCTTGGCGATGCCCGACAGGTCGAGCACCACTCCGCCGGGCTGCAGCACGCTGGCATCGCGGGGTTCGAAGCACAGGCGCTGCCACCCCACGCGCGCGGCGGCATCGGCCAGCGTGTGCGCATCAGGCGCGGCGGAAGCGGCCTCGGGGCCGAAGCCCCAGCAGGCCACGAGGGGCGCGACGGTCGGGTCGAGCGCGCCGCCGCTGGCGCGCGCCCATTCGAGCGCGCAGGCCAGCACGGTGGCGAACCCGGCAGGCAGGCGGTGGCGCGATCCGGCCGGTGCGCGGTTGAAGCGGCTGATGTCCGAGTCGGGCTCCCAATGGCTCATCTGTGCCACCACGCGGTCGAGCGACTCGTCGACGGCCGCGCGCACCTCGTCGAGCGCGAGCATGCGTGGGTTGTCGAAGCGCAGCGACCAGGTGGTGCCCATGGTGCGCCCTTCCAGGCGCTGCAGGCTGGACGGATCGGCGCGGCGCGGCATCGCCGCGGCGGCATAGCCATCGGCCAGCCGGCATGCGAACGAAGGCGCCGGTGCGGGCGCGGTGCCGGCAGCGGTCGCGGGGCTCAAGGCGCCACTTCGAGCGTGGCCGCGTAGCTCAGCCGGCGCTCCTTGGCCTGGGGCACGGTGGTCTTGTCGTCGCGCGTGGAGGCGTCGAGCCAGTACATGCCGGCGCTGGGCCAGGTCACGCTGAACTGGCCCTTGTCGTCGGTCTTGAGCTTGACCTCGCTCAGCTTGTCGCGGTACTGCGTGTTGCCGGCGGTCACGGTCACTTCGAGGTCCTTGGCGGGCTGACCGTCGAGGCGCAGCACGAAGGTCGACTTCTCGCCCTTGACCAGATCGGTCGGGCTGCCCGTGCTCACGAGTTCGAGGCCCTGGCCGATCGGCTTGAGCGCACTGGGCTTGCCGACGGTGACGAAGGTTTCGATCCGGCCTGCCGATTGGGTGATGTTCACGTCCGTCGCATCGGGCGGGATCTCCTTGCCGATGGTTTCGGGCGTGCCGCGCGCGCGCTTGTTCTGGCCGGTGGCCTTGTCTTTCCAGCTCGCAAAGACGCCGTTGTTCAGCACGGCGATGCGGTAGGTGCCCGCTTGCGCCACGGGCACGTCGAACACGCTGCGGTGCTTGAGCCTGGCTTCGTTCTCGGGCTTGATCTGGCTGCCGTCGGGCGCGACGATCTGCAGGCCGTCCAGCCGCAGCGGCGCATGGTTGGCAACGAACAGGTCGTTGGACACCGCCGCATCGACGGTGATGGTGTCGCCCTTCGACAGCACGGTGGTGGATGGCAGCAGCCAGGCGTTGTGGGCCTGCACGGCAGGGACGGCGCACGACAGTGCGAAAGCGATGGCGGCGAGGCGCAGGGCAGGCTGGATCATGAAGACTCCTCTCGTTTGAAGAAATTTTTGGTGGGCTGCTGCGGCCAACTACGGCTTGAGCTCGAGCCGGATCTCTCCGAGCTCTTCCTTGCCGGCGGCGACCGGCTGCGCCGCACTCGCCGGCGGCCACTGGAACGGGATGCTCACGACTTCGCGGCCACCGACCTCGCGCGCTGCCTCGACGACGAGCTTGTATGCGCCCGGCGCAAGCTTGGGGAGCGCGCCGCTGCCTTCCGTGAAGCTCAGTTGGTGCTTGCCCGCCGGCTTGGTGGCGCTGGTCACGCCGTCGACCGGCACCGCCAGCTCGCGGCCGCCCCGCCGCCACCACTGGCGCAGGTCCTTGAGCCATTTCGTGCCCTCGCCCTCGGGGTTGTTGGTCTTGGTGCGCACGTCGTACCAGACCGCCAGCGTCGCGGCCAGCGTGTTGTCGGGCCGCTCGATCCACGCCGCCACGTAGGGCCGGTGGTATTCCGCGGCATTGAGGCGCGGCACCTCGATGTTGAGCCCCAGGCTCGCCGCCAGTGCGGGCGCCCCGAACAACGCCGACATGGCAACGGGCGCGAGTGAATAGCGGATGTGCACGAAAAGACCTTTCTTCTTCGGGTTTCGATCAATGAATAAAGAGGAGCGCGAGGAGGAAAGGCGCCAGCAGCCCCATCGCGACCATCGGCCAGGTGAAGGGCCGGTTGCCCGCGTGCATCTTGAGGATGAGCAGGCCGGTGATGGAGAACAGCAGCGCGGCCGCCGCGAAGATGTCGATGAACCAGCTCCAGGCCGCGCCGGTGTGGCGCCCCTTGTGCAGGTCGTTCAGGTAGGAGATCCAGCCGCGGTCGGTCAGCTCGTACTCGGCCTCGCCGTCCTCGAGCCCGACGCGCAGCCACGCGTCGCCGCCCGGGCGCGGCAGCGAGAGATAGATCTCTTCCTGCGACCACTCCGCTTCCTTGCCCGCGGTGTCGACGCCCCACTGCGCCTGCAGCCAGCGCTGCAGCTCGACCGGCAGCTCGGCCTTGCCCTTGGCGGTCTTCGCGATGTTCGGCTGCAGGCCGGCCAGCTGTCCGCGCAGCGCGGCATCGATGGTGGCCGCCTTGTGCGTCACCGCCGGGCGCGACTCGATCTGCGAGGCATGGTTGAGGGTGATGCCGGTAATGCTGAACAGCAGCATGCCGATGAGGCACAGCGCCGAGCTGACCCAGTGCCATTCGTGCAGGGTCTTGAGCCAGTAGGAACGGCGTCGAGAGGGGGTGGCGGCAGTGGTGGCGGAAGCGCTCATTGGAGGGCGCATTGTAGCCACACAAATGAGAATCACTGTCATTTGGGCGCGCCAGCGGGCGTCGCGCCGGTCGACTCGCTCGTGCGTTCACCAGCCTGATTGGAAATCAGGGGCTCTCTAACTCTTTCAACTTAATTTGGATCCGGGCGTTTTCGGTGGGCCAAAAAAACGAGCCTAACGTACCCGAAATAGTTATTAAGCCGAATTGTTTCATTGAGGAAAATTTCGATTTGACGCTGGGGAAGACGTGAAGTTGTGCCTGTCTTCGGGCATTTGTCTTACGCAAATTCGAGGCGTTGGCTGACAATAGATCCGTCCGAAAACTATTGACACGAACAAAGGCAACACGATGAAGAATTCTCTCGCAGCCACTCGCAGCGACTAGGCGCAGTCAATGCAGTCGACTTAAGTATTCAACTAAGCCGACGGCAAGTCCGGTTACAGCGGCCCCAGGCCCGCACCCCCGCACAGGGTCGAGCACAGACAACGTGCCACATCCCTTTAGCCCAAGCGGCAATTAGCCGCCCCCTTTCCATCATTTATTCAGCAATTTCTTTTGCGCCCTTTTAGAGGCGCAGGGGATTTCTTTTTTCTCGATTTAGAGATTGACCAGGAGATTCGGCGTGAAAAGGATCGACAAATGCACGCTTCTGCTCGCTGTTGCAGCAGGTGCACTCGCAGGCTGTGGAGGGGGCGGAAGCGGCTCCGGCGGCGGTTTCGCTGTTACTCAGGGCACGGATGGCTTGACAGTTGCGCCGGCCGCAACGTCGGCACCGACCACCGAGTCGACGCCTGCCCCGGCGGCGGCGCCCGCGGCAGCCAAGGAGGCTGTGCTCAGCAAGCTCGACTCCAGTTGGGTCAAGGTCGCCGAGGAAGGCCAGACCTTCCAGTTGTCCTCATCGAAGCTCGTGCAGTACGGCGCGAATTCGGGCTGGACCAGCAAGGATCTCTCCGGCACCGTGACCTGCGACAACGCCACCTTCGGCCGCGATCCGCTCGAATACGTGGTGAAGGCGTGCTATGTGCAGCCCGCGCCTGCCGCCGGAACCGTGCTCGCCCAGGAAGGTGCCTCGTTCACCGTGCCGGCGCCCACATTGGTGAAGTACGGCGCCGACTCGCGGTGGATCACCAGAGTGGTCACCGGCACGGCCGCATGCACCAACACCTTCTTCGGCGGCGATCCCGCGTTCATGACGGTGAAATCATGCGTATCGGCTGGCCCTGCGCCTGAGCTCGACTCGCCCACCAAACCCGCACCCGCTCCGCTTCCGACAGCCCCCGCTCCGGCTCCCGCCCCGGCTCCCGCACCGGCTCCGGCGCCCACGCCCATCGCCGGCGACGTGGTGGACAGCTCCGGCGCCATCGTGGCGAGCGCCTACGCCAGTCTCGCCTACAAGTACGGCCAGGCCGAGGGCGTGGCGTACCGATTCGGACCGGCGGCGACCCGCACCGGCGTCAACACGCTTCCTCTGCGGGGCGACGTCGGCGCAATCACCCACAGCGTAGGCAATAACCTCTTCTACCAGCTGGGTGCCGAGAACAACTCCGCGTACAACTTTTATGTGAGCATCCACGCCGCGGCGATCGGCACGCCCGCCAGCGGAAGCTCGCTGTCGAGCTCGGTGGCGTGGTTCCAGTCGCAGGCGACCGACCGCGTCACCTTCATGCAGCGCCCGCAGCTGCTGTGGCAAGACAAGCGCCTGCTGCCCACCGCGATCGACAGCTACTACGCCGCGGGCGTGCTGTCGCCGAACGACCCTGCAGACCTGCCCATCGTCGAAGACCGCGGCGAAAACGCGGCGGACAGCCCGTCGACGCGCCTCTCGCTGATCGCGACGCAGGGCAGCCCGACGAAGCCGGCAACGATCTTCACCGTCGGCACGTTCACCGCGCAGAACCGCGCCAGCGTCAAGCTGGCCCTCGGCAAGGTACCGACCGCCATCTCCGTCACCGGCGGCGGCGAGTTCGCGTTCGTGACGGTGTGGGACACCATCAACCACAAGGGCCAGGTCGCGGTCATCTCGCTCGGCGGCAGCTGCGAGCGCTGCACGCTCGACGGCCCGAAGTACGACTGGTGGCACGACTGGATGGACATGGTCCACCCCGGCTTCTTCAACCAGGGCAACTACATCTTCATGAAGGTGCTCGGCTACGTCGACCTGCCTGCCAGCATGAAGGCCCCGACCTCCATCAAGGTGACGACCGGCATGCACCCGTATGCGGCGGTCGTGTACACCAGCGGCGGTGGCCTGTCGGGCATGGCGAAGGAAGCCTCGCCGATGGCCAACAACCGGGCGAAGCTGCTGCCCGGCGGCGAGTACTACGAGCGATACGCCAAGGGCGGCATCGCGGTGGTTGCGTCGAAGTCGGAAAAGACCGTCGCCTTCGTGGACCTCGGGCCCTTGTTCAAGTACACGAACGAGATGTACCTCGGCAGCGCAGCGAGCAACCTGGAAACGCAGAACGTCGGCCTTGCCGCCAACCAGTGGCCCTACCTGCTGGCCGATCGGCCGCAGGCGACGCCGACCGTCATCAAGACGATCACGCTGGCCGACAAGCCCACGAGCGTGCTGACGACCTCGACTTACAACTACTGGAGCAAGGACGACCGCCGCCGCATGGCGCCGCCGAACGACATGTACTGGGAGGCGAACCCGCACCATGCACGCGCCTGGGTTGCCACCGAGAACGGCAAGGTGCACATGTACTCGCTGGGCGCGTATGTGCAGGGCCCGAAGCCGGCCGCCGGCACGCCCGCCGAGATCGCGCAAGTCGGCGTCATGACAGGCCTTGGCAGCAACATCACGCACCTCGCTGCGGCCAAGGACTACCCGGGCCAGGCCGATCCGATCAACACGATGCTGATCTTCACCGATCGTGCCAATCGCAAATGGGGCTGGGTGAAGTTCGCCGCCGACGGCAACAGCGGCACCATCCTGCGCACGATGGAGGACTCGCGCGTCGACCCGGTCATGGTGACGATGTCCGACAACTACTCCACGCAGGGCAACATCGTCAGCGTGGCGAACTACAGCGGCCAGAGCATCGACAACTACCGCTTCGGCGACCTGATCTATCCCGACAACAACTTCTGTTCGGTGGCCGGTGTCTGCCCCACGCTGGCACCCAACGGCGAATACGCCGGCAAGCTGGCGCTGCCCTTCAAGCCCTTCGCGGTGCACTCTTCGAACGTGCCGTGATGAACTGAGCGAACGTGCCGTGCCGCGCTGAGTTCAGCGTCACACCAGGCCCCTGCTTCGGCTGGGGCTTTTTTCATCGCCGGGGCGCCCCAAGATGAAAAGCACCCCCTCGGGGGCAGCGACCACACGACGTGGGGGCCCTTGTCTTTGGGTCGGCACGACCATCATCCGGCAGCCCTTGCGTTCGTGCTTTCACTGCACGAGCAGCCCGGGCTTTTGGAGTAGCCTCTGCTCATCAGAACGAAGGAGACTCTCATGGCCGCCTCCCTGTCCCCCGCAGAAGAAGCACTGCGCGATGCAGCCCGCGAATACCACCGCTCCCCCGTCAAGGGCAAGATCTCGATTTCCCCGACCAAGCCGCTGCTGAACCAGCGCGACCTGTCGCTGGCCTACTCCCCCGGCGTCGCCTACCCTTGCCTCGACATCGAGGCCGACCCGGCGAAGGCAGCCGAGTACACATCGCGCGGCAACCTGGTCGGCGTGGTCACCAACGGCACGGCGGTGCTCGGCCTGGGCAACATCGGCCCGCTCGCCGCCAAGCCGGTGATGGAAGGCAAGGGCTGCCTCTTCAAGAAGTTCGCCGGCATCGACGTGTTCGACATCGAGCTGGCCGAATCCGACCCCGACAAGCTGGTCGAGATCATTGCCTCGCTGGAGCCCACGCTGGGCGGCATCAACCTCGAGGACATCAAGGCGCCCGAGTGCTTCTACATCGAGCGCAAGCTGCGCGAACGCATGAACATCCCCGTGTTCCATGACGACCAGCACGGCACCGCCATCATCTCGGCTGCGGCGCTGATCAACGGACTGGAGCTGGTCGGCAAGAAGATCGAGGAAGTGAAGATAGCCGTCTCGGGCGCCGGCGCCGCCGCCATCGCCTGCCTTGACGTGATGGTGGGCATGGGCGCCAAGCCGGCCAACATCTTCGCGGTCGATTCGAAGGGGCTGATCTACATCGGCCGCCCGGGCGGATTCGACGACTCGAAGTCGCGCTACGCCCAGGCGGACACCGGCGCACGCACGCTGGCCGACGTGATGAAGAAGGCCGACGTCTTCCTCGGCTGCTCGGCGCCCGGCGTGGTCTCGCAGGACATGGTCAAGAGCATGGCCGACCAGCCCATCATCCTGGCGCTGGCCAATCCCGAACCCGAGATCCGGCCCGAGCTGGCCAAGGAGGTGCGGCCCGACTGCATCATCGCGACCGGCCGCTCGGACTACCCGAACCAGGTCAACAACGTGCTGTGCTTCCCCTACATCTTCCGCGGCGCGCTGGACTGCGGCGCGAGCAAGATCACCGAGGAGATGAAGCTGGCCTGCGTGCGCGAGATCGCAGAGCTGACCAAGGCCGACATCAGCGAAGAGGTGGCCACCGCCTACCAGGGCCAGGAGCTGGCCTTCGGCCCCGACTACATCATCCCCAAGCCCTTCGACTCGCGGCTGATCCTGCGCATCGCGCCCGCGGTTGCCAAGGCGGCCCAGGACTCGGGCGTGGCCACGCGGCCTATCGAGGACCTGGAGGCCTACCGCCAGAACCTGGCGCGCTTCGTCTACCAGACCGGCATGTTCATGCGGCCGGTGTTCAGCGCCGCCAAGATGGCCAGCGCCAAGCGCGTGGCCTACTGCGAAGGCGAGGACGACCGCGTGCTGCGTGCCGCCCAGCTGGCGGTCGACGAAGGCCTGGCCAAGCCGATCCTGATCGGCCGCCCGGCCGTGATGGAGACCCGCCTCAAGAAGGCCGGCCTGCGCATCCGGCTCGGCACGGATGTCGACGTGGTCGACCCCGAGGACGACCCGCGCTTCCGCACCTACTGGGAGGCCTACCACAAGGTCATGGGCCGCCGCGGCATCACGCCCGAGGCATCGAAGGCGATGGTGCGGCGCTCCAACACCACCATCGGCTCGCTGATGGTCCACCTGGGCGACGCCGACGCGATGCTGTGCGGCCTGGTCGGCCGCTTCGACAGCCACCTGAAGATCCTCAACCAGGTGCTCGGCCTGAAGCGCAACGCCCCGGGCTTCGCGACGCTCAACGCGATCATGCTGGAGAAGTACACCCTCTTCATTGCCGACACCAACGTGCACGAGGACCCGGACGCGCAGGCACTGGCCGAGATCGCGGCGATGGCGGCCGAAGAGGTTCGGCGCTTCGGCCTGCCGCCCAAGGTGGCGTTTCTTTCGCACTCCAACTTCGGCTCGTCGGAGCGCAGCTCGGCGCGCAAGATGCGGATGGCACGCGACCTGTTCGCGAAGATGGCGCCCGACGTCGAGTGCGACGGCGAGATGCACGGCGACGCCGCGCTGTCCGAGACCATCCGGCGCAACGCGCTGCCCGAGACCACGCTCAGCGGTTCGGCCAACCTGCTGATCTGTCCCAACCTCGATGCCGCGAACATCCTCTTCAACGTGCTGAAGATGACCGGCGGCAACGGCGTGACGGTGGGCCCGATCCTCATGGGCACGAACGGCTCGGCGCACATCCTCACGCCTTCGGCGACGGTGCGCCGGGTGCTCAACATGACGGCCCTGGCCGTGGCCAACGCGAGCTCGGCCAAGTAGCCGCGCACCATAATGAGCGCCCTGCCGCGGTGCACGCGCCAGGGCGTTCTTCATTGGGAGCGAAGGCCGCGCATGCACTTCCTTGGCTCAGGCGGAAGGGTTCGCACCAAGTGCGTGCCGGCACCGAATTTGCTTGAATGCCGGGCACTCACCTTTCACGGATTTCGCATGAACAAGCGCCAACTGCTCCACTCCTTTCTTGCCGCCTCGGCGCTCAGCTTCGGCCTCGTCACCGCCCACGCCCAGGCTCCCACGCCCATCAAGTTCCAGCTCGACTGGCGCTTCGAGGGCCCGGCCGCACTGTTCCTGCACCCGGCCGCCAAGGGCTACTTCAAGGACGCCGGGCTCGACGTCGCCATCGACGCGGGCAACGGCTCCGGCGGCACCGTCACGCGGGTGGCATCGGGTGCCTACGACATGGGCTTCGCCGACCTCGCGGCGCTGATGGAGTTCCACGCCAACAACCCCGACAGCCCCAACAAGCCTGTCGCGGTGATGATGGTCTACAACAACACGCCGGCCTCGGTGATGACGCTGAAGAAGAGCGGCATCACCAAGCCCGCGGACCTGGCGGGCAAGAAGCTGGGCGCGCCGGTCTTCGACGCCGGGCGCCGCGCCTTCCCGATCTTCGCCAAGGCCAACAACATCGGCGCGGTGAACTGGACTGCGATGGACCCGACGCTGCGCGAGACCATGCTGATCCGCGGCGACGTCGACGCCATCACCGGCTTCACCTTCACCTCGCTGCTCAACCTCGAGGCGCGCGGCGCGAAGGCGGCCGACATCGTGGTGCTGCCCTACCCCGACTACGGCGTGAAGCTCTACGGCAACGTGATCATTGCCTCGCCCAAGCTGATCAAGGAGAACCCGGCCGCGGTCAAGGCCTTCCTCTCGGCCTTTGCCAAGGGCGCGAAGGAGGTGCTCGCCAATCCGGCCATGGGCATCGAGTCGGTCAAGAAGCGCGACGGCATCATCGACAGCGCGCTGGAAACGCGCCGCCTCAAGCTGGCCATCGACACCGTCATCAACAGCCCCGACGCGCGGGCCGAAGGCTTCGGCACGGTCAACGCGGGCCGGCTTTCGCTGATGGCTTCGCAGGTCTCGGACGCCTTCAACACCAAGACGCGCGTGAGCCCTGACGCGGTGTGGACGGCCGCACTGCTGCCGCCCGCGGCCGAGCTCAACATCCTCAAGAAGTGATGGCGGTCGCCGAGACCTCGCCCTTCGTCGATTTCCAGGACGTCTGGCTCGCCTACAACGAGGAGCTGCTGCGCGCCAACCACTTCGCGGTCGAGGCCATCGACCTGCAGGTGAAGCGCGGCGAATTCATCGCCATCGTCGGGCCCTCGGGCTGCGGCAAGTCGACCTTCATGAAGCTCACGACGGGGCTGAAGATGCCTTCGATGGGCAAGATCCGCATCGACGGCGAGCCGGTGACCGGCCCCGTCAAGATCTCGGGCATGGCCTTCCAGGCGCCTTCGCTGCTGCCCTGGCGCACGACGGTCGGCAACGTGCTGCTGCCGCTGGAGATCGTGGAGCCCTACCGCTCCAGCTTCAAGGCCAAGCGCAAGGAATACGAGCAGCGCGCCCGGCGGCTGCTGCAGAAGGTGGGCCTGGGCGGCTACGAGGACAAGTTCCCCTGGCAGCTCTCGGGCGGCATGCAGCAGCGCGCCAGCATCTGCCGCGCGCTGATCCACGAGCCCAAGATGCTGCTGCTGGACGAGCCCTTCGGCGCGCTCGACGCCTTCACGCGCGAGGAGCTCTGGTGCATCCTGCGCGACCTCTGGACCGAGCAGCGCTTCAACGTGATCTTGGTCACGCACGACCTGCGCGAGTCGGTGTTCCTGGCCGACACGGTGTACGTGATGAGCAAGAGCCCGGGCCGCTTCGTCGTCAAGCGCGAGATCGAGCTGCCGCGACCGCGCGAGCTGGAGCTCACCTACACCAAGGAATTCACCGACATCGTGCTGGAGCTGCGCGGGCACATCGGCGCGATCCGCGGGACGGCGGGGGTGGCGACATGAACCGAACGGCCGCTCCGAAGGCGAATACCGAAGCCGAAGGCGAAGGCACTCCATGAACACAAGGCAACTCGAACGCTGGTCGCCCTGGCTGCTGCTGGTGGCCGTGATCGTTCTGTGGCAGATCATCTGCGCGGGCTTCGGGGTTTCGGAGTTCATCTTTCCGAGCCCGTGGCGCATCTGGACGCAGTTCTGGGAGTTCAAGACCATCATCGCGGGCCATGCGTGGCGCACCTTCTGGGTCACGATGGCGGGCTTCGGGCTGGCGATCGTGGTGGGCGTGCTGCTGGGCTTCGTGATCGGCAGCTCGCGGCTGGCCTACGCGGCGATGTACCCGCTGATGACGGCCTTCAATGCGCTGCCCAAGGCGGCCTTCGTCCCGATCCTGGTGGTGTGGTTCGGGATCGGCGTCGGGCCGGCGATCCTCACCGCCTTCCTCATCAGCTTCTTCCCCATCATGGTCAACATCGCCACCGGGCTGGCGACGCTCGAGCCCGAGCTCGAAGACGTGCTGCGCGTGCTGGGCGCCAAGCGCTGGGACGTGCTGGTGAAGATCGGCCTGCCGCGCTCCATGCCCTACTTCTATGGCTCGCTCAAGGTGGCGATCACGCTCGCCTTCGTCGGCACCACGGTGAGCGAGATGACGGCCGCCAACGAGGGCATCGGCTACCTGCTGATCTCGGCCGGCTCGGCCATGCAGATGGGCCTGGCTTTCGCCGGGCTGATGGTGGTGGGCGCGATGGCGATGCTGATGTACGAGCTCTTCAGCGCGATCGAGAAGCACACCACGGGCTGGGCGCACCGCGGTTCCCAGAATGAATAGGCGGCAAGCCATCCGCGCCCTGCGCCGCGCCGACCAGGTCGCGCGGCGCGCGATGACGATGGGCCGTCACCCCTTCGGTGCGCTGCTGGTCGCGCCGGACGGCGAAACCGTGCTGGCCGAGCAGGGCAACATCGACACCGTGCAGCACGCCGAGGCCACGCTGGCACGCACGGCCGCGCTCAACTACCCGCCCGAGTACCTGGCGCAGTGCACCCTGGTCACCACCTTCGAACCCTGCGCCATGTGCGCGGGCACCGTGTACTGGGCCAACATCGGCCGCGTGGTGTACGGCGCCGAAGAGTCCGCGCTGCTGGCACTGACCGGCAGCCATCCCGAGAACCCCACGCTCTCCCTCCCCTGCCGCGAGGTCTTCGCGCGCGGACAGAAGACGATCGAGGTGATCGGCCCGGTGCCCGAGGTGGAGGACGAGATGATCGCCACCCATCGCGGCTTCTGGGAACTGCGCGGCCGCTGAGGCGCTGGCACGGAACCTGCACCGCATACCGCGGAGTAGAAGCGTTCACCGTTTCGCCTTCGAAGACGCCCGGACCTGGCGCGTCTTGCGGGCGTATCGGCCGGAAATTGCTCCTGAAGGCAGCGCACGCGCGCGCCTTCGGCGCCCTGTTTCCAACCGTCCACGGAGATTCATCCATGCAACGCCGTTCCCTGCTGCGCGCCGCTGGCGCCAGCGCCCTCGTCGCCGCCTCGCCCTTCGTGCGCGCCCAGGGCGCGCTGCAGAAGTTCAAGTTCAACCTCGGCTGGAAGGTCGAAGCCTCCGGCGCCGGCTTCCTGCTCGCGCAGCAGCGCGGCTACTACAAGGATGCAGGCCTCGACGTGGCGATCGACACCGGCAACGGCTCGGCTTCGGCCATCAGCCTGGTGGGCAGCGGCGCCTACGACTGCGCCTCGGCCGACCTGGCCACGATGATCGAGTTCAACGTCAACAACCCGAGCGCCGGGCTGAAGGCGGTCGCGATCCAATACGACCTCAACCCGAACGCGATCCTCGTGCGCAAGGGCGGCCCGATCGCCAAACCCACCGACCTGGCCGGCAAGAGCATCCTCGGCCAGCCCTTCAATGCGTCGCGCAAGCTCTTTCCGGCGTTCGCCAAGGCGCAGGGCTTCGATGCCTCGGGCGTCAAGTGGGAAAACGTCGCGCCCGACATCGGCGACACCCGCTTCGTCAAGGGCGACTTCGACGCATCGGCCTACTTCTTCTTCACCGGCCTGCTCAACCTCAAGGCGCGCGGCATGGGACCGGAGCAGATCACGGTGTTCCGCTTCTCGGACCACGGCATGAAGTCCTATGGCAACGGCCTGGTGGCCAACGCGCGCAGCATGCAGGACCAGGGCGAGGCGATGAAGGCCTTCATCAAGACCTCCACGCGGGGCTGGATCGAGGCCATTGCCGATCCCAAGGCCGGCGCCGCCGCCATCAAGACGCGCGAGCCGCTGGCCAGCGAGGAGATCGAGTACGAGCGCCTGAAGCTGATCGTCGACGGCACCATGAAGACGCCCGATACCCGCAGCCAGGGCTGGGGCGCTGCCACCGCGGCGCGCCTGCAGGCCACCGTCGACGAGACCGTGGCCGCCTTCGGCCTGAAGAGCAGCCCGGCGGTGGCCGACATCTGGACCGAGCGCTTCCTGCCGGGCGCTGCCGACCGCAAGCTCAAGGCCTGACGCAGCGCCATGGCGATCCCCGTCATCGACCTGCAGGACGCTCTCGCGCCCGGCGGCGCGTGCAGCACGGCGGTGGCCGCACAGCTGCGCGAGGCTGCCATGGGCTCGGGCTTCTTCTACGTGCGCAACCATGGCGTCGGCACCGAGCAGGTGCGAAGCCAGTTCGAGCTGGCGCGCCGGTTGCTGGAACTGCCCGAAGCCACGCGCCAGGCGCTCGCGATGCAGAACTCGCCCACGATGCGCGGCTTCGAGAACCTCGGTGCGCAGACGCTGGACGCCGAGGCCCGTCCCGATCTCAAGGAGAGCTTCTACTGCGGCATGGCCTACCCCGAAGACCATCCCTACGTCGTCGCCGGCTACCAGACCTATGGCCACAACCAGTGGCCCGCCGAGTTGCCGGAGGCACCGGTGCAATGCGAGGCCTACATCCGCACGATGCTGGCGCTCTCGCGGCGCCTGATGCAGCTGATGGCGCTGTCGCTGGCCCTGCCCGAAGCCTACTTCGACGCGAGCAGCGAGAGCCCGATGGTCACGCTGCGCATGGTCCGCTACCCGGCCCATCCGCTTGGCGCGGACGAGCGCACCTTTGGCGCCGGCGCGCACACCGACTGGGGCGCCATCACCATCCTCGCGCAGGACGCGCACGGCGGGCTCGAGGTCTGCATGCCGGACGGCCAATGGGTGCCGGCCACGCCGATCGAGGGCTGCTTCGTCGTCAATCTCGGCGACATGATCCCGCGCTGGACCAACGGCCGCTACCACTCCAACCCGCATCGCGTGCGCAACATCCACTCGGGCGGCGCGCCGCGCTATTCGATCCCCTTCTTCTACGAGCCCGACTACTTCGCGCGCATCGAGGCCGTGCCCGGCACCGTGCCGGCCGGCGAGGCGCCGCGCTACGCGCCCTGCACCGCCGGCGAGCA
The DNA here is from genome assembly GCF_051400855.1 of Variovorax stachyos. NCBI lineage: Bacteria > Pseudomonadati > Pseudomonadota > Betaproteobacteria > Burkholderiales > Comamonadaceae > Variovorax > Variovorax stachyos. The sequence continues at coordinate 562,753 of NZ_JBLFFN010000001.1, forward strand.
CCTGCGCGAGATGTACCGCAAGACCTACGGACTGAACGCCACAGCGCACGAGACCGCATAAAGCTCTGGTTCAACCTGCTGTGCCGCGACATCGACGCGCAGCTGCGCTTCTACGCCGCGCTGCTGGGCTGGGGCGAAGCCGTGAAAAGCCGCTCGCCCATCTATCGCGCGCTCGAGCATGAGGGCGTGCAATTCGGCTTCAATGCACCGGATGCGTATGTCCTGCTGCGATTGGAGGACCGCACGCCCGCCGCCGAGGCGCCGCCCATCACCGCCTACGCCACCTTCATGCTCGACACGCCCGCCGCAGTCGATGCCGCCGTCGCGCAGGCCATCGCGCTCGGCGGCCGCGTGCTGAAGCCGGCCTATGCCACCTACTATGGCCAATGGCAGGCGGTGCTGGCCGATCCCGAGCAGCATGTATTTCGGGTGAGCTGCAGCACGCTGCCGCCCGGGTCCGCCACGTAAAGCGGAAAAGTCCACCTTGCGGCACCGGCCGCAACGCAGTAGAACGGCCTCGTGGGTACAGCTGAACCTCCCGGGGCATTCTCCGAGAGGCCACTGCCTGAAAGGGGCGAACATGTTGGCCGCCGAATGCGCGTGGACCGTCTTGCGTGCCGAGCACGCCCGAATGCGTGAGTTGCTGAGCCTAATCGAACGCGAATTGAAGTCTGGCGACTTGAAACACTCGGGCTCTGCGGCTGTGCGCATCGCGCGCCTGATCGAACGCCTCCAGGATTTCGACGAAGCGACGCATCGCCCCAAAGGGGTGGCCCTCGTCGGGGTGCTGCGCGGCAGGTCTGCCGAGGCCGACGATCTACTCGCCCGTCTCGAGCGGCAACGCGAGCGCTGCGACGAACTGCTTTCGCGGGCAAAAGCCAAGCTGGAGCGGGCGCAAAGCGGCGACGCGCTTGCTGCCGCCGCCGTCGAGAACCTGCTGGCGGAGCACCGCCGCCTCTTGCTCGACCATCTCGACAAGGAGGACACCTTGCTCCACTCCCACACCGCCCTGCTGCTGACGCGCGAGGAATGGGCCGCCGTGGTGTCGTCGATCTCCAAGGCCATGCGTGCAAGAAAGGGCTGAGGCTTCGCCAAGCCCCGGCGCCGCCGCGCTTGTTCAGCGCCGCGCCATCTCCTATGCTCACGGGCCCTGCCACACGGAGATAAGCAAATGATCAAGGTCAGCGTCATGTACCCCAACACCGCCGGCGCCCGTTTCGACCACGACTACTACCGCGACAAGCACATGCCCATGCTCAAGGAGAAGATGGGCGATGCCTGCAAGTCCTACACCATCGACAAGGGCCTGGCGGGCGGTGCACCCGGCGCGCCGGCCCCCTACATCGGCATGTGCCACATCTACTGCGACTCGGTGGAGAGCTTCCAGACCGCATTCGGCCCGCACGCGAAGGCGATCATGGCCGACGTCGCGAACTACACGGACCTGAAGCCCGTGATGCAGATCAGCGAGGTGGTGGTGGGCTGAGCACCGTGGTGCCTTCGGCCTCCGGCGGCGGATGCGCGGAGGCGTAGCGCTCCAGCAGCGCATAGAGCACCAGCCCGCCGCCCAGCGGCACCAGGTAGTACAGCGCGCGATAAGCCAGCAGCGCGCCCATCAGCGCGCCCTGGCGCACCGAGCCCGAGAGCAGCGCCAGGTACACCGCCTCCAGCACTCCGAGGCCGGCCGGGATCGGCGTCACCACGCCGGCGATAGAGGCCGCCAGCATCACCCCCAACGTGACGACATACGGCACCTTGCCGCCCAGCAGCAGGTACATGGCCAATGCCATCAAGGCCCAGTTCACGGCCGACAGGCCGAGCTGCACCAGGGCCAGCCGCGCCGAAGGCAGTTGGATGCGGCGCCGGCGCACGTGCCACTGCCGGCCGTGCAACCTTGCGCAGGCCAGCACATAGGCCGCCCCCAGCAGCAGCATCGACACGCCGAGCGCGCGGAAGGCACCCTCCCCCAGCGGGGACTCCACCGGCGGCTTCACCACGCCGGAGGCGAACACGCAGCCCGCCACCAGTCCGTAGCCCAACCAGTTGGTCGCGAGGCTGAGGCCCACGATCTGCGCCACCGTGGTCTCGTCGATGCCGGCCCGTGCATAGAGCCGTGCGCGCATCGCCACGCCGCCCACGAGCGAGCCCAGGTTGAGGTTGAAGGCGTAGCTGGTGACCGCGATCGCCCAACTGCGCCAACGCGGCAGGCCGTGCCGCGTGTGGTGCCGGCCGATCAGGTCATAGCAGCCGTACAGCGCATGGCTCGCCGTGCACAGCGCGAGCGCAGCCAGCAGCACCCCGGGCGAGTAGCGCCTGAGCGCCTGCCAGGCGCCGGCCCAGTCGACCTTGTGCGCGTGGGACAGCAGCAGTCCGAGCACCACCAGGCCCAGCACCGGCAGCGCCCAGCGGCGAACGCGCTGCCAGAGGGTGCTCCCGCCCGCGGGGTGGGCTCGCGCGTCGGGCAAGGGCAATGCATCGCTGTCGGGCATGCGCGCATCGTCCCGAGGCGGCACCCGCGCAGCCAGTTGCGCCCGGCGCTTGTTGGCGTAGGTTCAGATGCCGAGGCCGTCGCGAGAGCCTCGGCGATTGCGGATCAGTGCCGGCCGCGGCGCGCCGCGGCCCGCAGGATCATGGCCAGCGCCGCACCGCCGGCCGCAGCCATCATCGCGGCCTTGACCGGCTCCTCGGCCACGTACTGCGCGCCTTGCACCTTGGCTTGCCGGGCACGGTCGGGCAGCGATGTCACCGTTGTGCGTACCTTGTCCCAGGTGCTGTGCAGCGTCGATGGCGTCTCTGTGCGCATCGCACCATCATCCAGCGCGGGCGCAGGACCGATATCGTTTCCCGCGACGGGCATGGGCAAGGTCTCCGCGCCGGATTCGGCCTGTTGTGGGGCGGGATGGGTGTGCGGGGTTTCGATTTTCATGCTGGCCTCTGGAAGATGTACGTCGGGGATGGAGGTGCGACTTCAGCGAGCCGGCGATGGCGGGGGGGCCGGGACCGGCGTGACGCTCTCGCGGATCACGCCACCACCCATCACGCTGCCGCTGGTGCTGGTGGCCGCGCCCCTGACGCGCGCCTCGCAGTCGGCGCGATCCGCCGCCGGCTGCAGCAACTGGCAGCGCGCCAGCGCGTTCTGCTCGGCCTGGCCGGCCGGCGCCAGCCCGCCGCGCTGCGCTTCCTGCTTCGCCGCGCCCGCCTCGCGTCGGCACGCTTCGCGGTCCTGTTGCACGCCGTCGCAAGTGGCGCGGTCGCGTTGTACTTGCGAGTCGGTGCCTTGCGCGGATGCGGTGAGGCTGAAGAAGCATGCTGCGCAGACCAGGGCGGCGAGCGAGGAACGAAGGAAGAGCGCTTGATGGGGCATCTGGGGCTCCTTGGAATGAAGAATCCCTTCTACCTCGCGATGCAGGCTCGACTTGTCGGACATGGCGAGGTTTTCCGGGCGCATCGCCAATGCTCGGCGGGCGGATCCCTTGAGCACGTTTTAGCTTGCGGCAGAATTGACCCGGCCTTCCACTTCCAGCTGATTTCCGACCATGGATGCACTTGCGCAAGACGACGACGCTCGCACCGATGCGGGAATTTTCATCCTTCATATGCTCCTTCAGCGCCTTGAGCAGCAGCAGCCTGGCTTGATGCAAGAAATGATCGACGGAATTCTGGGAGACCGCGCTGCCATGCCGGCGACGACCGAGTCCGACGGCTACGCACGGCGTGTCGCAGACGAGGCGTTACGCGTTCTCACGCTGGCGAACGACCAGATGAAGATCCCGTGGGAACCCCTGCGGAAAGGATGACTCCGGCCAGAAGCGGCCGGTCTTTGGCAGGATTCAAGGATGCCGCCTAGCGTCATCAAGGAATTGAACCAGGAGCTTCACGATGTCGTTTCTTCTTGACGGTGGCTGCCTCTGCGGAGCGGTCAGGTTCCACGTCAACCAGGCGCCGCTTCGAACCCTTGTTTGTCACTGCACTTTCTGTCAGCGGATGACAGGCTCCTCGTTCTACGCCAACTCCGTGTTCCCCATCGACGCAGTCGAGTTCAACGATGGCGAGGTACGCAAGTACGAGCACACATCGGATGTAAGCGGGAGGAAAGTCTGCGTTGAATTCTGCCCAAGCTGCGGAACGACCCTCGGCCTTACCTTTGAGCGCTGGCCTAATCTCCGCGCAGTCTCGCGGGGTTGTTACGACAACCCCAATGCGGTGGAAGTAACAGCGCACATTTGGACCCGCTCGGCGCAGTCGGGAGTCGCCCTGCCTGCCGAGATTGACTGCTTTGCGAAGGCAAGGCTGACCCCCGACGGGCAGCCGCAGCATCCTGCCAGGTACCCGGTACCAGTCATGGCCCGGTAGGCAAGCGTGGCGCCTCACTGCGACTTCAGGTACTGGGCGAGATCTGCAATCTCCTGGGGCGTGAGCCCGAGCGATCGCCTGATGTTGTAGGTGGCTGCAACTTCTTCGAGCGTGGCGACCGATCCATCATGGAAATAGGGCGGGTGCTGCCAGGCACCCTTCAGCGGCGAGGTGCGGTACATCTTGGTCGCAGAGCGGGACGCGTAGCTCGGCGTCTCCGGTTCCACCATCGAGTCCCCGGGCGGGTGCAGGGTGGTATTGGCATCCGTGAAAAGCGCGCCGCTATGGCAGGTCGCACACTTGCCTGCGCCTTCGAAGATCACCTTGCCCCGGGAGGCTGCAGCGGCGTCGAAACTGCCCGCCGGCGCCGCGGGGGCCTTCAACGACAACTGGTACGCCTGCAGCGCGGGCAACTTGCTCGTGACCAGGTCTTCGGTTCCGTTGGTGACGTTCAGGTTCAGGCGCGGCTCGGAGAAGCTCCCTCGCCCGCCCATCTGGGTCACGGCCACATATCGGTTCCAGTAGGCAACGTCGGAGCCGTCGCCGGTGAAGGTCACGCTGTGAATTCCCTCGAGTCCGTAGGCCGGCGGGATGACCACCGGCTTGCTGAGGCCGTCGATGTTGAAGCGCGGGTCGTACTTGCCCCTGCCCCAGGAGAGATAGGCGGCTTTCCTGGAAGCATCCACTGCGGGGGACAGCGCGATGATGGCGCCCACATTCAGGTCTCTATTGGCCCAGCCGTCGAGCCGCTTGCCGATGCCTGGCGCAAAGGAGTTGTCGACGGTCGAGTGGCACAGGGCGCAGGTAACGCCGACGCGGGTCAGCGCATCCTTGCCATTGACCGTCTGGACCGTGCCCTTGAGACCGACGACAGCGTCCAGCTTCAGAAGGGCGACCGTCGTGTCCGGGCTCGCCAGGTCAACGCTCCCATCCTGAATGCCCTTCGCGACTGCAGCCGGCAGCGCCTCGGCGTCGACCTTCAGCCCGACGGCCAGCGCGGTCGCGGGTGCGACCGCAGTGCTGATGACCTTGTGCATCCGCAAGGTATCGGTCCAATGGGCCTCGTCCCCGAAGGTGTCGAAGCGGAAGATCTGCTTGCCCTGGGCGGCGAGGGCAGCCGGGTCTGCTGGCGGGCCAGGAGCGACGCCAACGCCGCCACCTCCTCCCCCACCGCCGCCGCACGCGGCAGTCAGTACAGCCGCGGCGGCGGCGAACCAGTGACGACGCGGCGTGGTCATGTCGAGCTCCTTTTTCGCAGCCCAGGGCTGCTGTGGTGCTGGCCTCGGTTCGCAAGTTGGCAGCTGTGCCCATTGGATGGCCGATCGAACGATCCTGTTCCCGCGCCCCCGAAGAAACGGCCCAGCGGGCTGGGCCGTCCTCATCGATGGATTGCGCAACAGAATTGGTATCGGCCTAACCTCGTGGGAACTACGCGGGCGCCCCCTGCCCGGCCAGGACCGCCAACAGGTTCTTCGCGGCAGCCACACCCATGTTCACGTAGGCATCGCTCGTGACGCCTCCGATGTGCGGGCTGAGCACCAGGTTCCTTTCGCCCTGGAACGGATGACCGGGCGTCATGGGCTCCACCGCGAAGCTGTCGAGCCCGGCCATGGCCACGTGGCCTGACCTGATGGCCATCAAGAGCGCAGCCTCGTCGATCAGGCCGCCGCGCGCGGTGTTCACCACGATGACGCCCGCCTTGCATCGAGCCAGCGTGTCGGCATTGAGCAGGCCACGGTTGTCCTCGGACAGCGGGCAGTGCAGCGAGATGACGTCGGACTCGCTCCAGATCTGTGACAGCTCGACGCTCTTGACGTAGTCCGGCAGGTTCCTGGCAAAAGGATCGAAGCCAATCACCTTCATGTCCATCGCATCCGCCATGCGTGCAAATCGCAAGCCGATCGCGCCGAGCCCGATCAGCCCGATCGTTCGACCACCCAGTTCAAGGCTCTTGTGCGTTGCCTTGTCCCAGTGGCCATCGTGCATGCGCGCATTCAACTGCACCACCGACTTGGCACAGGCCAGGAGCAACGCCAGCGCCTGTTCGGCAACCGCCGCTGCATTCGCGCCGGCCGCCGCGACCACTTCGATGCCCCGCTTCTTCGCCGCAGCCTTGTCGATCGTGTCGGTGCCGCTGCCGTGCTTGGAGATGACCTTGAGCGAGGGCGCGGCGTCCATCACCGCGCTGCCGACCTTGCCGTAGCGAACGATGATGGCCACTGGATCGTGCGTGCGGCACAGGGCCACGAGATCCGCTTCGGTCGGCGCCTTGCCCGCGTACACCACGTCGTGGCCTTCGAGCAGGCCCAATGCCTCGGGCGCGAGATCGGCGCCGGTGACGAGGATCGCGCTCACAGCGTCTCTCCTTCTTTCAGCACGCCGGCCGTGCGCAGGGCAGCATTGAGCCACTTGGCAGCGGTGTCGCCTTCCTTGATCGCAGCAATGCGGCCCGCCTCGTCCTTGACCTTCTTGGCCGCCAGAGGAAGCAGCGCCTCGATCTTCTCGCGCTCGACGACGACCACGCCATCGCCATCACCGATGATGAAGTCGCCCGGACGGACGGTCACGTCCCCGACGGACACAGGGTGTCCGATTCGGCCGCCAATGTTCTTGGTGGGGCCGTTCGGATTCGTGCCGACCGAGAACACCGGATAGTCCATCTCGTCGATCTCGAGGCTGTCGCGGCAGGCGCCATCCATGACCACGCCTGCAATGCCGAGCTTCTGGCACGCGGTCATCATGATCGTGCCCATGAGTGCGGAGCTCTGGTCGGCCTTTCCGTCGATGACCAGCACGTCACCGGGCTTGGCCATGGCGATCGCCGCATGGATCATCAGGTTGTCGCCGGGACGCACCTCGACGGTGAAGGCAGTGCCGGCCAGCTTCATGCGTGGGCGCAGCGCCTTGATGCGGCCGTTCATGGCACCGCGGCGGCCAGCCACGTCGGCCAGGATGGCGGGCTGAAGTTCTGCGGCCTGCGCAACGACGGCGGCGGGCACGCGCGGGAAGTCGCGAATGATTTCGGGAAGCTGGTCGCTCATGACGGTCTTTCGGTACGTAGGTGGGAGAAGGTGAGGCAGGGCTTGGCTGCGCCCTGCCGAGTCGTGTCTGTGTTGTCGACAGCGCTTCCGGCGAGGGCCGGTGATGTCGCCAGAGGGATGGGAGGCCCTGTGAGCTTCCTGGACGGCGGGTCAGTCCACCTTGGCGCCGGACTCCTTGACGACCTTGCCCCAGCGGCCGATGTCGTCCTGGATCAGCTTGCCGAACTGCTCAGGAGTACCGCCGAGCACATCGACGCCTTGGCCTTCGAGCTTCTTCTTGACTTCCGGGTCCTGCAGTGCCTTGTTGAAGGCCCCGTTGAGCTTGACGACGGCGTCCTTGGGCATCGCCGCGGGGCCCGCCAGGCCGAACCATGTGACGGCTTCGAATCCCTTGTAGCCGGACTCACTCACCGTCGGCACGTTGGGCAAGTCGTTGACGCGCTTCTCCGAGGTGACTGCAATCGCTCGCATCTTGCCGCTGCGGATGTGGCCGATCAGCGTCGGGATCGAAGACATGTACAGCTGGATCTGGCCGCCGATCAGATCGGTGGAGCCCTGCGCCGCTCCTTTGTACGGTACGTGGGTGAGCTTGATGCCAGCCATCTTCTGGAGCTGCTCGACCGCAAGGTGGGCGACGGTTCCGCTGCCCGAGCTGGCGTAGTTGATGGCGTCCGGCCTGGACTTGGCCGCCGCGATCACGTCCGCCAGCGTCTTGTGGGGCGAGTCACTCGCGACCACGAGCACGAGCGGCGAGCTTGCGATGAGGCCGATCGGTGCGAGGTCCTTGACGGGGTTGTACGGCAGCTTCGCGTACAGCGTCGGATTGATGGCCAGGTTGCTCGTCTGGCCGAGGACGATGGTGTAGCCGTCGGGCGCTGCCTTCGCGGCTGCATCGACGCCGAGGTTGCCGCCCGAGCCTGGCTTGTTGTCGATGACCACCGACCAGCCTTGCTGCGCGGCCACCTTGTTGGCCACCTCGCGCGCAACGGCGTCGGTACCACCGCCTGCGGGGAACGGCACGATCAGCTTGATCGGACGGGAGGGGTAGTTCTGCGCGAAAGCGGCGCAGGAGGCGAATGCCACGACCGCCACCAAGGCGGCGCGGCGAGAGGATGCGAGCTTCGAAATCGTCACGGTTGTCTCCGGTTCGTAGTTGACAGTTCATCGCCAGTTCAGGCTCGGTCGAACTGTAGATTTGCGTTCCGATACGTACAATTGGGGTCCACTGTGTGAACCACGAACCATGGCACGAACCAAAACAGGCAACAAGCCGGCGGCCCTTCCCACAGCCGGAACGGGAGCTTCCGATCCTGATCAATCCGGCGGCGTCACCGCCGTCACGAGGGCACTCCAACTGCTTGAATCGTTCGGCATGCAGGACCAGCGGCTGTCCCTGGCAGAGTTGACGCGCCGCAGCGGCATGCACAAGACCACCGCCTTGCGCCTGCTGCGGACCCTGGCGCACAGCGGTTATGTGGTTCAGCGGGAGGACGGCGAATGGCGTCTGGGGCCGGCAGCGGGCTGGCTGGGTGCGCGCTACCAGGCTGCGTTCGACGTCAACAATGTCGTCGAGCCGATGCTGCTCGAATTGACGCAGGCCACCGGCGAGAGCGCGGCGTTCTATGTGCGCGAAGGAAACTTCCGGACGTGCATCGCGCGTGTCGAAGGACCGCAGCCGATTCGCCACCACGCGCGGATGGGCTCAGCGCTCCCTTTGGACAAGGGTTCCCCAGGCCGCGTGATCCTGGCCTTCTCGGGCGAGCCAGGCGCCATCTACGAGGAGATTCGACAGCACGGTTACCACTTCTCGATTGGCGAACGCGAGAAGGGTGTGGCCACGGTTTCCGCGCCTGTGTTCGGCTTGAACTGGCGACTGCTCGGATCGGTCTGCATCTCGGGGCCTGCGGATCGCTTGCCGAAGAACAAGCTGATCCGATATGCCAAGACGATCATGAAGGCCGCGAACGAGTTGTCGTACGCACTTGCCGGCAGTTCAACCCCGCAGACTCCGAGGGTGGTCTCTTCGTGGCACCCGCATTGAGTTCACGCAGGCGAATGCCTGATGGCCTTGCGGAAGACCGCATTGCGCCGGACGACCCGGAAACCGCAGGTTTCATAGAGGCGCGCTGCATGGTGTTCGTTCTCTGCATCCACCCCGAGCACTGATTCGGTCATGCCTGCGGCGCGCTGCGCATGGAGCGCTCGCGAAATGAGCGCACGCGCGAGGCCGAGGCGTCGCCATGGTGCGCCGACGCTGATGAACTCCGTCTCACCTCGTCGACGGTTCTGAGTCGCGTTCTGCTCCGCGTTGATCCATGGCTTGACTTGGCCGGCCACTTGATCGGTGCCGGTGTGCCAAGCCACTTGCCACAGATGCGGCTGGAAGCTGGGCAGTTGGGTCCAGCGCTCGAAGTCGCCCGGCTTGGGAGGAGCCACGCCCCAGTGTCCGCGTAGTGCCTCTGCATGGGCATCGAAGATGGCGCGCAGGTGTTCCGGCTGCACTGGCCGCACGTCGAAGCCGGCGGGGAGCGGAAACTCGGGGATGTCATCGAGACTTGGTCGTTCCATGACAAGGAAGTGGCGCACCGCTTCATAGCCTGCCCGGCGCAGCATCTCGATGCGACCGATCTCGCCCTGGGTCACGAAGACATGATGGACAGATGCAACGGCGCCTTTCATGCGCGCGATTTCGCGCTGGCGACGCTCGACCCAGCCCAGCAACAAGCTACCGATACCGAGGCGCCTGAACTTCGGATGCACGAAGCCAACCTGCGCCTGAGCCAGAACGTCTTCTTCGGTCGTCCAGTGCGCAGTGCGCACGTAGCCCGCGAGTTCGCCCTTCATCTCCGCCATGACGATGTCATTCGCCGGGTCGAAGTCGATGAAGCTTGCGTAGTCTCGGCGGATGTGTTCGGGCTCGCGAACCCATCCCATCCCGTCGGCAGCGAACACGGCATTGGCCACATCGGCCATCGCGTAGAAATCGGCGTCCCCGCCAAATGGACGCAGTTCGATGCCGGCCGGCTTGTTCTTGTTCATGGCGCGGCATTTTGCCCGTCTCTGCGCCCGGCAGGGCCGCGGTTGTGTTCGAACTGCGATGGCTCCCGCGTTCTTCGAACAGCCCTTGGTACCGCCTTCAGGACCAGGCGCGCGTGAACATCGGGCTGTCCTCAGAAGTCGACGCTGGCCGACAAGGTGAACGTCCGCGGCGAGCCCACGAACAGATAGCCCGCTGTTGCGATGCCCCAGTAGTCCTTGTCGAGCATGTTCTCCACGTTGAGGCGGAAGGTGACGGGCTTGCCGCTGATCTTCGTCGCGTAGCGGGCGCCGACGTCGAGGCGGTTCCAGCTGGGAATGGAGAGCGTGTTGGCCGCATCGACGAACGTGCGTGCGGTGTGGATCACGCGCCCGGTCAGTGTGAAGCCGGGGAGGAACGGCGTGTCCCACTCCGCCCCAAGATTCAACTGCCAGTCCGGCACACCGATGGCCTTCCTGCCTTCGAGTGCCGGCGTTGCCGCCTTGGTGATGACGCCGTCGAGGTAGCTGATGCCACCCAGCAGGCGCACTCCGCGCGTGACTTCGCCCGCCAGCGTGGCTTCGACGCCGCGGTTGCGCTGTTCGCCGAACACACCGAAGGTCGTGCCAGAGATTCCCGCGCTCGGTTTGGTCAATTCGAACAGGCTGACCGTGGCCATCATGTTGCCGCTCAGGTCGAACTTGGCGCCGATCTCTTTCTGCTTGGACTCGTACGGCGGCAGCGACTGGCCCGGATTGGAGATCGCCGCGCTCACCGGAGCGGTTTCACCGCGCGACAAACCCTCGACATAGCTCGCGTACAGCGAAATGTCGGGCCTCACCTTGAACACTATGCCGGCGAACGGCGTGGTTGCGCGCTCGTCGTACTGAGGACCGCTGGCCGCACCGGTGACGAAGTTGTAGTCCTGCCCTTTCACTTGCTGCCGGCGCACGCCCAAGGACACCTGAAGGCGGTCCTGCATGAAGGACATGGTGTCCGCCAATGCAACGCTGGTCAGCTTGGTATCGAGATACGGCTGAAGGGGGTTGTAGATGCCGGAGGTGGAAGGCGTTGGAAACAACCGGCCGGAGTAGATGTTGGAGCTGCCCCCCTGAAAGCCGGTGTAGAAGGCAAGCAGCTGATCCTGATCCAGCTCGGTATAGCTCAACGCTACGTTGTGACCCACCGGCCCGGTGGAGAACCTGCCGCGAAGGCCGGCCTCCGTCGACTTGCTGTCGACCGTCATCCGTTGCCAGCCACCGAAGAACGAATAGTCGCCGAGTGGATTCAGGAGGACGGGATTGGCGGCGATCGCATCCCAGTTCAACTTGCGCTCGCCATAGCCGGCGTAGGCGGTGATGTTGTCCGTCAGGTCGTATTCGACCTTGAGGAGGCCCGAGCCATTGCGCCCATCGCTCCAGCCCAGACCCGGATAGGGATAGGTGTTGTTCGGTGCGGCAGGTACGGCGACCAGCGTCGGACTCGGCTGGAACTGGCGCACGACGTTGTCGATGCGTTCCTGCTGCCATAGCAGGTCCAGTGAAGCGCGCAGCGAGCGTCCGCGATAGTCCAGCGCCAGCGAGCCGAGGCTCTCGCGGGTCGATTGGGCCTTGATCGGCGTATCGCCCTCACGGCCCACCACATTCACCCGCACACCGAAGGCGTTGTCCGGGCCGAAGCGCCGGCCGATGTCCGCGTGCGCTCCGAAGACCGAATCCGACGACACGCTGCCCGTGATGCGCGTGATGGGTTCATTCGTTGCGCGCTTTGGCACGAGGTTGACCACACCGCCGACGCTGCCGGCCGGCGTCATGCCGAACAGTGCGGCGGACGGGCCCTTGATGATTTCCACCCGTTCCAATGCTTCGACCGGAGCTCGCCAGTAAGGCGACAGGCCGAACACCCCGTTCAACGCGAAGTCTCCCGTGGGCACCGTGAAGCCGCGGATCGTGAGGTCTTCGTTGATGTTGGATCGCGCACTGCCCATGCGCACCGACGGGTCCATGGCGGCCACGTCAGCCACCGAACGAGCTTGATCGTTCTCGATCGCCTGCGCGGTGAAGCTGGTCACGCTGAAGGGCGTGTCCATGACGGGTGCATTGCCGAGAATACCCATCCGCGCGCCACTGCCGACCTGACCGCCGGCGATCGCAGGAGGCGCCTCGTCCATCGCCTCCCGGCTGCCCGACACCGTGACGGCAGGCAGCGTATTCGGTGTTGCTGCATCGGGACCTGAGGTCGTCTGTGCCGTTGCTGCTCCCAGATAGAGCACTGCGCCGCTCGCGAGCGCCAGTTCGATGGCTTTGACCAGGCGCTTCTTCGAAACAGCGCGACCTCCAGATGCTTCATGCGACATCAAATTCCCTCACTTGTTGACTCAAATGATAATGATTATCATTGATAACAACAAGTTTGATATGCAGTTCCAGCGACCTTGGCTTCGTGTTGAAGTGCCTACCCTGCCCATCGAAATCAAGCCCCAGCTCTCGAGTGCCCGCGCGGTGATCGAACGCCACCTCGGCGGGACGCTGAAGGCGATCCATCTCTTCAGCTCGGCCGTGAATGGAGGTCTGAAGCCACGCAGCGACATCGATCTGATGGTCACCGTCGAGGCGCCCATGGATGCTTCCACGCGTCGTGTCCTGATGGAGGAATTGCTCACGGTGTCCGCGCCTCCCGGTACCGACAAGTCGCTGCGAGCCCTCGAAGTGACTGTCGTCGTCCTGAACGAACTCGTGCCTTGGCGGTATCCGGCCAGGCGCGAGATGCAGTTCGGAGAGTGGCTCCGCGATGACATCGTGGCCGGCACCCTCGAGCCCGCGCTGGTGGACCCTGACCTCGCCATCCTGGTGACGCAGGTCCTGCAAAGCAGCGTCAGCCTTTTCGGGCCGGACGCGGACCAACTGTTCGAGAACGTCCCGGCAGCGGACCTCCAGGCGTCGTTCAGAGACACCATCGCTCAGTGGAAAGAAAGCTCCGACTGGGAGGGCGACGAGCAGACGGTTGTGCTGGCTTTGGCCCGCATCTGGTACAGCGCCGTTACGGGCGAAATTGGCCCGAAGGACATTGCCGGTGCGTGGGCTCTCGAGCGTTTGCCCGTCGAGCATCGGCCCCTGCTGAAGCGCGCTCTCGACGCGTATCTGGGCCACGAAGCGTACGAGCTCGGGCAACCGGCGCAGGTGGCCGCGTTCGTTCGGTTCGTCAAGCGGGCGATTGAAGTCTCGCTTGCAGCGATCTGAACCGCCTTGTGCGCGGCCACACAGCCAAGGACGCTGAACTGCATACAAATCTTGGACTGACTGCACTGACCATTTCGCCAGCTGCGGGCAATCGTTGATTGGGGCGAGCCCTTTATAAGCGTGTTTTACGATCAGCCTAAGCTCAACGCCATTCCCTGCGGTGGACTGCGCAACGAAGATTGTTCAAGCCGCTGAGCACGTCAGGCAAGCGATGCCCCGGACCTACCTTCCTATTGCCCGATGACCCGATCAATTCCAGAACTGCAGACCCGGCGGTTGCGCCTCAGAGCCTGGAGAGATGAGGACCTGCCTCGCTTCGCGGAGCTGAACGCCGACAGCGGAGTAACAGAGCACCTGCTTGGTCCGCTCACTCGGTCGCAGAGCGACGCACTCGTTGGGCGCATCACCGAGCACTTCCTTCGTGAAGGCTTTGGCTTCTGGGCGGTCGAGGCGCCAGGCGTCGCCGGCTTCATCGGGATGGTCGGCATTGGCATCCCGAGCTACACGGCACCCTTTACGCCGTGCGTCGAAGCGGGCTGGCGCTTGGGCCGCCAGTACTGGGGACAGGGCTTCGCCACCGAGGCAGCTCGAGCGGCGCTGGCGTTCGGCTTCGAAACCGTAGACCTACCCGAAATCGTGGCGCTGACCGTGCCAGGCAACGCGCGTTCTCGTGCTGTGATGGCCAGGCTGGGGATGGTTCGAACCCCCTCCGACGACTTCGACCATCCGCTCGTTCCGGCTGGTCACCCGCTGAAAAGGCATGTCCTCTATCGCTTGTCCAAACAAGCATGGCTGAGAACGCGCGAGCTTGCCGTCGCGCGAAGCAGCACTCGCGGATACGTCTGAGGAAAAGTACGCGCTCGTCAGGGCCAGGCTTTCGCTTGCCATGTAGCGCCTTGCCGTATTCGTGATCAAAGCCCTGGGTGGCGACCCTGAGATGGGACCCTACTTCTCGACGACTGACCAGCCCGCTTGCTGGTTCGTCTTGTCGTTCTCGTACTCCCACCGCGTGCCGCAGGCGTCGCAACGGTAGCTGGTGATGGTGACCGTGCGAGCACCGCTGTCCCCATCGCTGCGCTCCACCTTGCGACTGGACATCTGAACGAGCTCGGCATGGCCCCGCGCACGGCGCCAGTTGCGCTGGATTGCAGCGCACGAAGCGCAAAGTGCCAGGTTGTTCAGCTCGCCTCGTTGGCTGGATGCATTCGTCATACGGCTTCAGGTCTCTCTGGGGGTCGTCGGACGGCCAATGCTAGCAACACGACAGAGGCGCCGCCGAGGACCGTGCCGGCGATTGCAACAACGCTTTGCACGACGAACTGTTAACCTCCTGGCTCGACTGCATCGCGCGTTGCCGGCTAACCGCCAGCCATCGATTGGAGCCCCGCCATGCGAATCACCGTCCTCGACGACTACTTCGACACGCTGCGCACCCTGGAGTGCTTCCGCAAGCTCGAGGGCCATCAGGTCACCGTCTGGAATGACCACGTGCAGGACGACGACGAGCTCTCGCAGCGCCTGCGCGACACCGAGGCGCTGGTGCTGATTCGCGAGCGCACCCAGATCCGCGCACCGCTGCTCGCGCGCTTGCCGATGCTGCGCCTGATCAGCCAGCGCAGCGTGTACCCCCATATCGACGTCGATGCCTGCACCCGGCTTGGAATCGTGGTGTCGTCCAGCCAGCATCCCGGCACGCCCTCCTACGCCGCAGCAGAGCTGACCTGGGCCCTCGTGCTTGCCGCGGCACGCCAGATCCCCCAGCAGGTGGCCGCGATGAAGGCCGGACGCTGGCAGATCGGCGTGGGCACTACGCTGCGAGGCAAGACCCTCGGCGTCTTCGGATACGGCCGCATCGGCAGCGAGGTCGCCCGCTACGGCCGGGCCTTCGGCATGGAAGTGCTGATCTGGTCGAGCGAAGCGTCGTTGGCCCGCGCACGGGCGGACGGCTACCAGGTCGCCGAGAGCAAGGCCGACTTCTTCAGCCGATGCGATGTACTGAGCCTGCATCTGCGCCTGGTCGACCGCACACGCGCCATTGTTGGGCCCGAGGATCTGGCGCGCATGAAGCCGTCGGCGCTGCTGGTGAACACCAGCCGCGCCGCCCTGATTGCACCGGGGGCGCTGGTCGCAGCCCTGAAGGCCGGCCGTCCCGGCGGGGCTGCGGTCGACGTCTACGAAGACGAACCCGTGCGGGATCCCTCCCATCCGCTGCTGGAGCTGCACAACGTGATCTGCACGCCACACATCGGCTACGTGTCCCGCGACGAGTACGAAGTCCAGTTCACGGACGTTTTCGACCAGATCGTTGCGTACGCCGCCGGCAATCCGATCAACGTGGTGAATCCCGAGGTTTTGAGTCGGCGTCGATGAGAAGCAAAGGCATGGCGGGCCCCAGGCGGGCTGTGACAGCATCGGCGATGTCCCAGGCCGCGGCGCTGCTCCGTTACCCTTCTCCCGAATGGAAAACATCACCATCACCGCCGCCACGCCCGAAGAACTCCGCTCCGGCGAGCTCGGCCGCAAACTGCGCCACTACAACTACGGCTTCGTCGGCGAGTATCCCGAGCAGCGGTACATCCGGCTCAACGCCAGAGACGGAAGCGGCCGATTGCTCGGTGGGCTGCGAGGCTTTGTTTTTCTCTACTGGCTCAACATCGACGTGCTGTTTGTCGAAGCCGACGTGCGCGGCTCCGGCCTGGGCAGCCGCCTGCTCGCCGAAGCCGAGCGGCAGGCCGTCGAGTTGGGTGCCAAGAACGCGAAGCTCGACACCTTCGAGTGGCAGGCGCCCGCGTTCTACCGGAAGCACGGCTACGAGGAATACGCGCGGATCGACGACTACGCGCCCGGCTTCTACCTGGCCTCCATGAAGAAATCGCTGGCGTACTGAGCAGCGTTACAAGCTTCGCCGCAGCGAATGCGGCTGACCGGAGTGTCAGGCATACTCTGGCCGACTCCGCGGCAATGACGACCACCTTGAATGTCATCGCGAGCTGATGCCTGTTCTCCAGCGCTTGCTCGCCCTGTGGCGTACAGAGCGCAGCTCGCGAGAGGCGGATGCGGTTGGATGCGGCCGCGGGCGGGGGTGCACGGTTCAACTGAATCTTTGGAGTTTTCGTGTACGTATCAAAGCACCACGCACAGCCCGATCTCGTCGAAGCCCAGGCATTGGTAGAAGCCTACCCACTGGGCGCGTGGGTCGCGCCAAGCGGCGAAGGGCTGGTCGCAAACCATGTTCCCTTTCTGCTGGACAGGTCGCGCGGCAAGCTCGGAACGCTTCTTGGCCACGTCTCGCGCGCCAATCCCGTGTGGACGCAACTCCTCGCATCGAATCACTCAGTGGTCATGTTCCAGGGCCCTCAGTCGTACATCACGCCTGGCTGGTACCCGAGCAAGCAAGAGCACGGGAAGGTTGTCCCGACCTGGAACTACGCGGTCGCGCACGCACACGGCGTGGCTCGAGCCGTCGACGACGAAGGCTGGCTGCGTGACATGCTGGTTCGCCTGACCGCCGCTCATGAGTCCTCACGGCAACAGCCTTGGAAGGTGACGGACGCGCCAGCGGGCTTCATCGACAAACTCTTGCGTGCGGTGGTGGGCATAGAGATACCGATCGAGCGCCTGGTCGGAGAGCTCAAGGCCAGTCAAGATGAAGCATTGCAAGACAGGCGAGGCACGGTCGCCGGGCTTGTCGCCGAAGGGAATGAGAACGCAGCGGCAATGGCGTCCGTTGTCGAGCGCGCCATGTCTGAGCATGAAAACGTCTGACCGCAACCATGACCACTGCACTACTTGTCATTGATGTCCAGCAGGGCCTTTGCGAAGGTGAGCACGGCGCCTTCGAGTCGCAGCAGGTTATCGAGCGGATCAACCAGGTGTCGGCAAAGACCCGTGCCGCCGGCGGCGTCGTGGTGTTCATCCAGCACGAATCGAATTCTGGTTACCTCGAGTTCGGAACGGATGCGTGGCGGCTTGCCCGCGGCCTTCATGTTGAAGCGACGGACATACGCATGCGCAAGACGACACCTGACTCCTTCCATCGCACGGAGCTGGAACAGGTGCTCAGGAGGCATGCGGTCACGGATCTCGTGGTTTGCGGAATGCATACGGAGTTCTGCGTCGACACCACCACGCGCAGAGCGCTTGCGCTGGGATTTCCTGTCATCCTGGTTGGTGACGCGCATACCAGCGGAGGCAATCAGCACCTGTCCGCACCCCAGGTGATTCGCCATCACAACGAAACACTCGCCAACATCAGCAGCTTCGGGCCGAGGGTGAGGGTCGTTTCAACCGAAGGCTTGCGCTTTGGGACTTAGCAATGAACTTGATGCCATCAAAGTCCACACGTGCCTTGCCGGCGTCCGCCACGGGCGCGCACGCCATCGGGACGGCCGCGTTAGGCTCGATGCTGATTGGCGCAGCGGCCCTCGGTGCCGTGGCCGTCGGGGCCATGTCCATCGGTCGACTCCTCGTGGGTCGGGCCCGAATTCGCCGGCTGGAGATCGACGAGCTGGTTGTCCGCCGCATTCGAGTGATTGAACAGTTGACGCCGCCGCCAACGTCCAAGCCCGGTGTGGTCAGCCAGACGGTCGGTGTTTCAGCGGAGGCCGCCTACGCCTTCGCCAGTCGAATGGACAATCTGCCGCTATGGGCTTCCGGCTTGGCCAAGGGTATCCAGCAACGTGAGGGCAAATGGTTTGCCGACTCCCCGATGGGCGAGGTTGAAGTGGCGATGGTTCCTGCCAATCCATTCGGCGTTCTCGACCACGATGTCACGCTACCGAATGGCGTCAGCGTCCACAACGCATTCCGGGTCACGCCCTGTGGGGAGGGCTGCTTGCTGACCTTCGTGGTGCCTCGACTGGCCGGCGTCAGCCAGGAGAGCTTTGATGCAGACATCGCGCATGTACAACGAGACCTCGCGGCGTTGAAGGAACTGCTTGAAGCCGTCGCCGTCTCAGCGCAAAGGTGCGGATGATGGTCGACTTTCTGGTCGACGCTCTTCAAGGTTCGCCGCCGAACGGTCTCTTCCTGGCACCGCCTGCAGCTTCCTTGACGCTTCGTCGGGAATGAACTCAGCCACACCTGAATGTTGGCTCGTCGATCGACCCGTCCCGATCCTGGCCTTCTCCAAGGGCTCGCCGGCCCTTCGATCGAAGCGACAGTGCCACGCATCTTGTAGCAGAGGCGCTAAGGTTTCGGCGCGCCGGACACGTCGACCTTGAACGGCACCTCGATGACGGCATAGCTCTCGATCGATCTCCCCATGTGCCGTGCTGCCCGGCAGCGTGCCTGCACAACGGCAGCCTTCGCCGCTTTGTCGAACATGTTCGCATTGGCAGGTTCGCGGCCGACTACGGCGATGGAGGCGTTGTCGATCCATCCCGTCTGGTCGATCTTGACCAGAACGCCGACCAGCCCTTCAGCACCCAAAGCGCGGGCTTCAGAGGGATAGTGTGGGGCGGCATCGACGATGCAAGTGGCGGAGTGATCTTCGTCGAAGCCATGAAGCTTGAACGAGATTGGTTGTCTCACCACAGCCGCCACTGGCTTGCCGTCGGAGTCGAGTGCCGGATCGAAGCTTGCGCGCATCACGGCAGCTCGCGCCGGAGCGTCGAAAAGGTCGATGAAGCGTGGTGTGCGTGATCTGATGATGGTCTTCTGCGGTTTACCCTGCGCATCGACGAGCACTTCGACGATCAGGGCCCCCTCGAGCCGTGCTCGACTTGCGATCAGGGGATACTCCAACTCGAGTGGCTTTTGAAGGCGCGGCAAGCTCGGCCAGGCGCGAACTTCGGACGCCGCATATTCTTGAGCGCTCCCTAACATTGCCGCATCGGGTTCGGCAGCAAGGGCAGCCGTTGGTAGCACCAGCGCTGCCGCCGCGCATCGCAGTTTTTTCAGCACTATTGAATCCAGTCCTCAGCTTGTCTGACACGGATTTTGCGTGATCTATCGGGTTCGGCTAAGTGCCTCCGCCCGCAGGTGCGACACAGGGGAAGCGCCGAACGGATCGCGCCACCCCGGCAGCGCATTCAGGCGCTCATGCCATCTCGCGATCGCCGGGAAATCAGACAGGGGAATGCGCGCTCCCTCCGCGTATGGCAAGGCGGCGCCGACGGCAAAGTCGGCAACGGTCAGTGCGTCGCCGAGCAGAAAACTGCGCGTTGCCAAATGCGCATTCAGCACCGCAGCCGAGGAGGCGAACATGCGTGTGGCAGCCTCGGTCGCGGCGGCATCGGGTGGACCCAGGCCGATGGCGGGCTTGATCAGATTCTCGAAATACAGCGTGCCCGCGTGAGACGTGAAGTGGCTCGCATCCCAGCTCAGCCAGCGCTGGACCTCGATCTGGGCACGAGGCTCGCGCGGCCAGAAATCCGCCCCCGCGACGTCTGACAAGTAGCACATGATGGCGTTGGCTTCCCACAGCACCAGATCGCCGTCGTGCAGCACGGGGACCCTGCCGTTCGGGTTGAGCGCCAGGAAAGCCGGCGCGCGGTGATCGCCCCGCGCCAGATGCACTCGCACCAATTCCACCGGCACGCCGAGATGCCGAGCTGCCGCACATGCCTTGCGCGGGTTGATGGTCTCGTCGTAGTAGAGCTTCATGCCGCTGCACCTTCGAGATGTACCGCCAGCTTGTCGAAGCTGCTGGACCAGCCTTCTTCGTGGCCGTCGCGCGAAGACCTGGACGCGAACCCGGTCTGCCGGAAATGCATTCGCGTCTGGTCCGGCCCTTCCTCGGCAAAAGTGACGATGACCAGGGTCTCTGGCCCCGGCTGGCCGCCTTCGTTCTCCCACGCATGCGTCATCACCAGCCGATGCGGCGGCTGCACCTCACGGTAGACGCCCTGCACCCAATGATCGACGCCTTCCGGCGAGCGCAAACACGCGCGATAGCGCCCGCCAGGCCGCAGGTCCATCTCGTGGTGCGGTGTCGTGAAGCCCGCAGGGCCTGACCAGCGGGCCAGTTGGGCCGGCTCGGTCCACGCAGCAAACACCAGGGCGGGCGGCGCCTTGAATACGCGGGTGATGACCAGGTCGTCCTGGGTGGCAACGGAAATGTCATTTGCGCTTGGCACGGGTGGCCTCCTTTTGCTGAAGTTGTTCCAGATGGGCATCCAGGCGGTCAAAGCTGGTCTCCCAGTGCTGTCGATAGGCATCGGCCCAGTCGACCACTCCCTTGAGAGGGGCGGCCCGGATGCTGCACGGACGGCTTTGTGCCTCGCGGGAGCGGGCGATCAATCCGGCGCGCTCGAGAATCTTGAGGTGCTTGGAGACCGCGGGCTGACTGATCTCGAACGGCAGCGCCAGCTCGGTCACATTGGCGGGCCCGATGGCCAGGCGAGACAGGATGGCGCGGCGAGTGGGGTCGGCCAGTGCGGCGAATGTAAGGCTCAGCGGGTCCATTGGCATGTCGTCAACCGATTGGTTATATAACCAAGAGGTTATTTCAGGCAATGGCGGTTGTCAAGGTGAAAACATTGCCCCTCGGGCTCATCCTTAGTCGGCATCAAGGCAACGCGCGGAGAATCGTTACCAGCCCTCGCTTCTTCAGGAGCCGCATGATCGCCGTCCTTCACTTGCTCGTAGCCGCAGCCCTTGCCAGGTGGGCGATCACGCGAGACAAGGCCACCGCCGGCATGATGCTGCCAATGGGCCGAACGAGCCCGATCGCGCGTGCTGTCTCAGTCCCGCTTCTTCTTGCTGCCTGGCTTCTCGGCACACAGGCCGCCGCAGCGTCCGACAGCACGCCGGGCGGCCCATCGAACAACGACCTCGAAATACAGCAGCGAGCATTCACCGGCCTTCCCAAGACGATCGTCGACACGTTCACCGATGTCGAAAGCGTCGTCGTTGTTCGCAGCGGTCGGGTCCTCTTCGAACATTACAAATCGGGAACAAGCCAGGACACCCTACGCAACACGGAGTCAGTGACCAAGAGCGTCCTTTCGCTGCTGGTGGGCATCGCTGTGGATCAAGGCGCGATGAGCTCGCTCGACCAATCGGTCGCAGCCTTGCTACCCGCCGGCACCGCGACCGCTCACGACCCGGATCGACAACCGAGCATCAAGCACTTGCTCACAATGACCGGCGGCTATGCGGCATCGGGTCGGGTGGGCAGAGCGAATTCCGACAATGCCCAGTACCTTGCAAATCGGCCTATGAAGGGCCGGCCGGGCGCGGAGTTTCTCTACGACAACCTCGCCGCGAACCTGCTTGCAATCGCCGTGGAAAACGCCACGGGGCGTGGCGCGGCAGAGTTCGCCCAGCAAAATCTCTTCGCACCGCTCGGTATCGACGCGTTCACCTGGCAAAAGGGGGCGAACGGCCACAACTATGGTTCGAGCGGCTTGAGCCTGCGCACCCGCGACATGGCCAAGCTCGGCCAACTGATGCTTCAGGAAGGCAGGTGGAACGATCGGCAGGTCGTTTCGAAGACGTATGCCAGCGAAGCTGTGCGACGGCAAACCTCCGACGCCCAACCGCCATACGGCTATATGTGGTGGCTCACACCCTCAGGCGGTGTACATCGAACATTTTTCGCAAGCGGATTCGGCGGACAGCTTGTCTGGGTTCACCCACCGCTGGATCTGGTGATTGCCACCACCGCGACCGCCACCGAGGCCAGCCAGGCACGGGGACACGCGATGAAACTCGTTCGGGAGACCATCTTCCCGCTCATTGCCAACTCGAGCCCCGCCAAGTGACTGTCAGCGGGCACGCCGTCATCGGCCTTGGCGGGCGCCGAACGAGACGGATTCGAGCAGCGTCGGACTCAGTGCCTGGATCACGCTGCCTTCGACCTGAGTGCGGAGTCGGTCGGGATGGACGACCAAACCGCGATCATGGCCGGCGTCCTGGAGCCACAGCATATGGAAACTGAATCACGACCGACCCTCGCGGGCAGGAAGCCCGACGCTTTTGAGATGAAGGTGCGTTTGGCATGCGGGGCGCTGCTGGGCCTCGTCGTCGGCTTGGGCATGTGTGTCAGCCTGTGGCCGCTGAGCACCCTGGGCGCATGCATGCTCATCGGGTTCGCCATTGCCGCTTGCGCCGTGGGCGCGGCTCGGTTCGGTGACAGTTTCTGGTCCGGTCTTCGGTGGCTGCGTTAGGGCCTGCACCGCAGCGCGGGCCAACACCGGACAGGCGGTGTCAACCAAGTGCATGAAACCGCATCTGGTGACGCCGGCCGATCTCCGGGATCTTGCTGCGGTCTGACGGAGATTTGACCTCTCGATCGACCTCCCTGAAGAATCCCTCGGCCGTGGCCGGCGCATCCAGTACGAGAACACGGGCTGGCTCGGGCAGCGCACCCTTGAAGGCGTGCAGCGTGCCGCCGGGTGCATAGATGAAATCGCCCTTGCGAAAGACTTCTTCCTGCTCGCCGAGCAGAAATCGCACCTCGCCCTCCAGGACGTAATAGGCTTCGTCCCATGGATGGTCGTGCGGCGGAGGTCCCTGGTCCAGCGGCAGGACGACTTCCATCAGCGAGAAGGCACGACCGGTGCGCTCTGCCTCGCACAGGAATCGCACTTGCGTGCCGAGTACGGAAAGCGATTCCGCTGAGCCACAACGCACGGCGATGGCTTGCTTGTCCATGTTCACTCTCCTTCGAGATGTGTGCTAGGATGTCATACAGTATGACATCGAGGCATGATGTATGTCAACCCCGCCATCGCTTCTTGACCGCCACGCCGACACGACGCAGAAGCTGATTCTCAGCTCGTCAATCGAACTGCTCGAGCGCTATGGCGTTTCCGAGCTCACGATGCGCGCTGTCGCGCGACATGGGGGGATGTCCGAGCGCACGCTGTTCCGCTACTTCGCATCCCGAGAGCAGTTCCTGGATGCCGTCGCCGCGGAAGTCACGCGCCAGATCGACGCTCCCGCACCGCCACGGAGCATCGATGATTTGCGCACCTATCCGGGTGCACTGTTCTCGAGATTCGAGGAGAAGTCGGAGTTGGTGAAAGCGGCATTGCACACCGAGCTGTACGACCGTCTACGCCTGGGCGTGGCGAACGAGCGCTGGGCGGCCGTGCGTCGCATCGTCGACGAGCACGCCCCTCACCGATCGGCACGAGACCGCAAGCTCGCGGCAGCCAACATCCGCTTTTTTCTTTCGGGCAGCACCTGGCACTACTATCGGTTTCACTTCGGCTTCACGCTGAAGGAGACGGTCGACAGTGCTCAACTGTCCATACGGCTCGCGCTTGAAGATATCGGCGCCTGACCTGAAAGCGCCAGACCTCCGCCATCGCCCTCAGCCAGCGCGTCGCGCACCCAGTACCCAGGGTGTGGCGAGCAGGGCCAGCAGCCGCACCAGCGCAATTTCCGCCGGCAGCCAGTGCGCCCGCGTGCCAAGCACGTTGAAGGTCGCCACGCACCGACGGTCTTCCAGCAACGGAACGTTGACGACCGCTCGCAGCCCAAGGTCGGCAATGAGCGCGTGATCATCGAAGACCTCGGCCAGCGCGGCGTCGCCCTCCCCGATGAAGATTTCCGCGCGCATCAGCAGTTGCCGCGTCCACGGCGTCAGCGTCTTGCGCTTGCGGCCGGCCACCGGATAGGCCTGCGGATCTGAAGACCAGAGGCGCTGCAGCTGCACCTCGTTCGCAGGATCGCCAGGGGCTGTCGCATTCAGATTGACAGTGAGCAGCCCGGGCCCGAGCAGCGCCTCGCGTGCCTCCTCGATGCGCCCGAGGGCGGCATCGAGCGTGCCTGCCCGTGGCAGCTCGTCGCAGAGCCGCTCGCAAACGGCGAGGGACAGCACTTCAGTCAAGCTTGATGCCCAGTTCCTTGATGACCTTGTCATAGCGCTCGGTGTCCCTGCGCAGCGAGGCGGCCAGTTGTTCGGGCGTGCTCTTCACGAGCTCGACGCCCATGGCGTCCATGCGCGCGCGCACCTCCGGCACCGCCAGGGCCTTGTTGATTTCGGCGTTGAGCCGTGTGACGAGTTCCGCTGGCATCCCGGCCGGCCCGAAGGCGGCGTACCACACGCTCATGTCGAAGCCCGGCAGCGTTTCGGCGACGGTGGGCGTGTCGGGCAGGAGGGGAGATCGCTTCGGCTCGGTCACGGCGAGCAGGCGCAGCTTGCCGGCCTTCACGTGCGGCAAAGTCTGCGTGCCGGCCGAGAACAGGACCTGGGTCTGGTTGCTCACCGTATCGACAACGGCCGGCGCACCGCCTTTGTAGGGCACGTGCAGCATGTCGATGCCCGCCGCCTTCTTGAACATTTCGGCGCTGAGATGGTTGGTGGAACCGCCACCCGCCGAGGCATAGGCCAGCTTGCCCGGATTGGCCTTGGCATAGGCGATGAACTCGCGCAGGTCCTTGGCCGGCACCGAGGGGTTGATCACCATCGTGTTGATGACGTTGGCCACGAGCGCAATGGGCGTGAAATCGTCGGCGCCCTTGAAAGGCATGCTGCTCATCAACGCCGGGTTCATCGCATGCGTGCTCATGGAGCCGATCAGCAGCGTGTAGCCATCGGGCTTGGCCTTGGCGACCAGGTTGGAGCCGATGTTGCCGGAGGCGCCAGCACGGTTTTCGACGACCACGGGCTGGCCCAGCGACTTGCCCATGTGTTCGGCAATGGCGCGCGCCAGGATGTCCGTCGAGCCACCGGCGGCCCAGGGGACGATCAGCGTGATCGGCTTGTCGGGGTATGCGGCCAGGGCGACCTGCGCTGCACACGAGAGGGCCAGCACGAACAGGCCGCGGAAGACACGTTGAAGCATGGGCGTTGTCCTTGGAATGAAGATGAAGTTGAAGGAAGGCGGAGTTCAGCGGCCCACTGCATAGCCTTGCATGCCGCGCGGGTTGGCACCGGCACGCAGCACCAGGCGGCCCAGCGCATCGTGTTCGCGGCTGCAAGCGGACATCCGGCCTTCGGACCAGGGGTCGCCAACCTCCACGCCATGGCCCATTGCGCGCAGCTGGTCGAGCACCTCGGGTTCGAAGCGCGACTCCAGCCTGAGCGTGTTGAGCGTGGTCTGGCGCGGCCAGAAGGAGCTGGGGGCGTGCTTGACGTGCCAAGCCGGCGCGTCGATGGCTTCCTGCAGGTTGAGCCCGTGCACGACATGGCGCAGGAAGAAGCCGACCGACCACTGGTCCTGCTGATCGCCGCCAGGGGTTCCGAAGACCATGCAGGGCTCGCCGTCCCGCAGCGCGATCGAGGGTGACAGCGTCGTGCAGGGCGCAACCCGCGGCTCGACCGAGTTCGGCAGGTTCTCGTCCAGCCACGTCATCTGCAGCCGGGTGTTGAGCGCGAAGCCCAGCGCCGGAATCGCGGGACTCGACGACAGCCAGCCGCCCGAAGGCGTGGCCGCGACCATGTTGCCGAACCTGTCGATCACGTCGATGTGGCAGGTGTCGCCCACGAAGATCTCGCGGTCTGCCCATTCGGCGATTGGCGGGAGTGCGGCGAAGGTGGGCTCGCCGATGCCGAAGCGTGTGTCGGCCGCGCCCAGGGTTCGCGCGCTCGCCTCCAGGTCGGGCAGGCGCGGTGCGAGCCCGAGCGGTTGACCGGGACGCAGCAGGTCGGAAGCACGCTGTGGATCGACCAGGGCCCAGCGCTCGCGCAGGTAGGCTTCGGACAGGAGCGCCTGCTGCGCGTCGGCACGCGCGCCGGCTGCGGTGCCGTACCACGCCAGGCGGTCGGCCAACGCGAGCTTCGCTGCCTCGGTAACCCGGTGCACGAAGCCCGCGCTACCTGGCAGGTGTTGCTCGAGTCCCGCATGGCGCAGCATGCCGATTTGCTGGAGGAATGCCGGACCCTGGCTCCAGAAGCCGCACTTGCCGACCGTGTAGCGGCCGAACTGCGCCGTGAGCGGCGCTTCGGTGGCGACATTCCATTCGGCCATGTCCTCGTAGCGCAGCAGCCCGGTATGCGCCTCGCCGCTGCTGTCGCGCACGGCCGTGCCACGGCAATAGCGATCGATCTCGCGTGCCACGAATCCCTGCTGCCACGTGCGTATCGCAGCATCGATCACACCGGTGCGGCCGCTGCCTTCCCGCTCGGCGGTCTCGACGATGCGGCTGTAGGTCGCAGCGAGCACCGGCAGGCGGAACAGCGAACCCGGCTGTGGCACCTTGCCTGCGGGCAGCCAGACCTCGGCCGAGGAGTTCCAGTGCTCGAGGAACAGCCCGCGCACGGCAAGGATCGCCTGCGCAACGCGCGGGACCAGCGGAAAGCCGTCACGCGCATAACCGATCGCCGGTGCGAGTACTTCGCCGAGGGTCCAGGTGCCGTGTTCGCGCAGCAGGGTGAGCCAGGCGGAGAAGGCGCCGGGCACGGTCGCGGCGAGCAAGCCGATGCCAGGCACCTGCTCGAAGCCGAGGGCGCGGAAGGCCGACGCGGTGGCGGCAGCGGGCGCGCAGCCTTGGCCCCGGATCGCGTGCATGCGCCGCTCGCGTTCGCTCCAAAGCAGGATGGGTGCCTCGCCGCCCGGCCCGTTGAGATGGGGCTCCACCACCTGCAGCACGAAGCCTGCGGCAACGGCGGCATCGAAAGCGTTGCCGCCGCGCTCGAGAACGCCCATGGCGGTTTGCGAGGCCAGCCAGTGGGTCGAGGACGCGACGCCAAAGGTGCCGATGATCTCAGGACGGGTGGTGAACATCCATCGAGTGTAGGAACATCGAATAGCCATCGACGCATATTTGCTGATGAATGCATGCATTAAGCGCTATGCACCCGCTTAGGATGGCGGCATGCCTGCGCCGACCCTGCAACATCTCGCTGCGCGCCTCAAGCTGCGCCATTTCGCGCTTCTGGCCGAGCTCGATCGCCACCGCTCTGTCAGCCGCGCGGCGCAGCACCTGGGCTTGAGCCAGCCCACGGTCACGCGGGCGCTCGGAGAGATCGAGGACATCTTCATGACCGCGTTGTTCACGCGCAGCCGGCGCGGGCTGGAGCCTACGGCCGCGGGCGCGCTGGTGCTCGCGCGCGCCCGGATCGCACTGGCGGATGCCGAGTCGCTGGGCCGGGATCTGGCGGCACTTGCGACAGGTCTTCAGGGACGCCTGCGCATCGGCGTCATCCCCTTTCTTTCGCGCGTGACGCAGGATGCCGTCTGGCAGCACCTGCTGGCCTTGCGGCCGCGCCTCGGGTTTGTGGTCGAGGAAGCCACGACGCATGCGCTCGTGCAGGCCGTACGGGCGCGAACCCTCGACTGCGCCATCTGCCGCTTCACGCCGGCGAGCGCCGAAGCAGGGCTGGAGCAGGAGTTTCTCTACAAGCAGGAGCCGCGGCTGGTGGTGTCGCGCGCGGCTGCCCAGCGCCTGTTGCGGCGCGGCTTGGACTGGGAGGCCTTCGTGTCCCTGCACTGGATCTTTCCGCCGGTGGACACGCCGATCCGTCAGATGATCCATGCCATCTTTGCCTCGGCGGGACAGCCGGTGCCCGCCCCCATGCTCGAGGGCTACGCGCAGAAGACGTTGGTCTCCGTGCTGCGACACATGCCCGACGCGATCACCATCCTGCCGGACGACATTGCGCAGGAGGTGGCCGATGCGAGTGGCGCGCGCGTGATGCCACAGCGCCTGCAGTGGAACCTGCCGCCCGTCGGCGTGGTGCGCCTGCGCGATGCCGCCAATGCGCCACTCGTGGATGGGATGACGCAGGCGCTGCGTGGCATCCGGCAGGTGGGAACACGAACAAAGGCACTTTGCTCCCTCTGATGAGGGAAATCGGCAAGAGCTGCATGTGTCATCCTTCCCGGACGTCATTCAACTGAATGGCACTGAATCAATCCGATGAACCTTGATCTTTGAGAAACTGCACCTGACCGGCCCGGGCGGGTCGCCCTACGAGCTGGGCGAGCCCATGCATGTGCATGACGGGACCCGCTTCCTTGGCACGGTTGAACCGATCGAAGTCAGCCCGGACAGGTCGGAAGTTCGCATCAGTCGTTTTTCTTCCTCGCCGTCCGTCGGAAGCAGGCAACGCAACTTCGGCCCGCTCCTTCTGGTCGAGGTCACCCTGTTCCTGGTCGAGCGCTTTCGGCATATCCAGAGCGTGCACTTCAACTTGAGGCGGGAGATCGAGGTGTACGGCGACGGCATGATGGTCGCTGCAGCACGCGCTGAACTGCTCAGGAGCATCGGGGCGACGGACGTGCATGCGCGGCCGCAGGTAGACCCGAGCAATCCCGGCAACTTCGTGGTCCGCGGTGTTTGGGTCTACACAGAAGACAGCCTGCTCGCGCTGCAGCTGGCGGTGGCCTTGCAGCGCGACCTCTATGGCGAAAACCTGAATCGCGTTTCGAAGAAGAAAAGAGGGCTACCGGTGCTGCGCAGGTTCAAGCGGTGGTGGCCTCGCGACGACGCCTAGGTGAATCGCGCAGGAGAGCTATTTGGCGGTGCGTTCGGGAACCGCCGCGACCATGAACGAGTCGTACAATGCCTCACCCGCTCACGACCGAGCGGGTCACCGTTTCTCACGGCGAAAAGTCGATCAATGTTGCCACCGACAAGAAAACAACTGGGCGACACTGCATCTCAAAGCACGTAGCGTGGACCGCGTAAGAGTTCACGACCACACACCGAAGCCCGCCAAGTGCGGGCTTTTTCCATGTTGAACTTGATCCGGTGCGAGGTCCCCCCGTCGTCCGCCCTCCTGGGAATCGGCTCCCCCCTGCTTCAACAGCCTGGGCCGCAGGATCTCAGGTCGGGTGTCCGGGCTCTCGTGCTGAGATTTCTTCCAATGTCACCGCCCGGAGGGCACGCAGACGTTCATTGGCGGGTTCCGCAGTAAGCCCGAAGCGACCATTAGGCGCAGAGCTCGCGTTCTCTTCCCGTTCTTTCCACTTCGTCAGCCACGTCAGCACAGTCGTGACGATCGCGCCAGCGAACGACGCCAGAGCAACGACCACCGCGATGAGCAGGAGCAATCGTTGAAATTCCCCGCTAGGCGACGATGCGAAAGGTGCCCCTGGCATTGTTGGAAACATGATCTCCGTGCTGAGCAAGCCGAGCACCAAGATCGTCGACATTGCGGCGACCCTGCCCAACAGCCGTCGATACCTGGCCTGCGTTCTTGAGTTCATTCGTGCCTCGTCGTTCTTGCCGGGTTGCTGGTCCACGATCCGGCTGTGTTCGTCCTGCTTGCAAGGATTCTTCCCGGTGCGCTACTTAGGTATTCATTAGACGCGCTTTTTCGTGTGAAATTTTCCCAGATTGAGCGCTTTTGCCCTATAGTGGGTGTCTGACACAACCGTAGGACGTGGAGCAATAAGCGTGCAGGTCATGACCCCGAACCCAGTCACAATTTCCGGCAGCCTTCCGCCGCCCCTTGGTACACAAGTTCGCGTCGTCTCATTCCGGGAACGCCTGGTTGAAGCCGTATCTATCGGCTCGATCGCCCTGACGGTAGCGCTGGTTATCTCCTTTGTCGGCCCCTGAGTCGCGGATGGTCGACCACATCACTGGCACAGGTGCTCGGCGCAACGCGTTGACGCGCGCGCAATGGATTGATCTTCTGCAGCGCCTCGCCCTGGCGGAACAACGGGCCTGCCCAGCGCCTGAGCTGCAGGACAAGCCAGCAATTCCGGACTATTTGATGGAAGTCCGCCGAGTCGTCAGGCAGCTGTCGAGCTAGATAGCTGGTGTGGGCGCCACATTCTGGGCGTGCGTTCTAGCTGAGCAGATGCTTAGTTGAATTTAGTTAAAAAGTTCACATCTAGCATCGCCTGCCCGGCTTCGAAGTAGTACAAATGGCTACACTTTCGCCTTCCGCAACTTTCTCAGACCCGACGGCATGGCAAACAAGATCAGCAATCACAACCGCTTCGAGGCAGAGCTCGACACCAACCCGTCCCAGCTCCAGGAAGCACTCTGGGACCTCCGTCAAGAGGAGCGCGAGAAGGTTGCCGCGGGATGGCGCCGGAACTTGTCTTTCGTCGCCTTGGCGGTCGTTGCAGCCGTGGTGGCGATGCTGCTTATGAAATGAGCATCGCCAGGAGGGCCGCAGATTCGCAACCAGATCTGCACCGACGGCATGGGCGTCTTGTCGTGTTCCGGCGTTGGCGAGGTGGCCCTCGGATCAAAGTGCGGCCAGGTCTTCGAGCGTGATCGGCTTGATGGGAGGGCGGATCCGGTAGTGGCCGACCTCGGCCGGAGAAACACCGCGCTCATGCGCGATGACCTCGGTGACCGTGAGGCCGCATAGGCGGCCCTGGCAGGGGCCCATGCCGCAACGCGTGAAGGCTTTTGCCTGGCTCGGCCCCTGGCAACCGAGAGCAACCATACGCCGCAGTTCGCCGGCAGAGACTTCCTCGCAGCGGCAGGCGATCACGTCGTCGGCCGGCACGCGATGCTCGATCTTGGGACGGTAGAGCGCATCGAGGAAAGGCCGGATGTGCAGCTGGCGACGAAGCGACGACCGCAGCGGCTCGGCCTGGCGGTCGCGTTCGCGTTCGGACATGCGCCCTGCGTCGTGCGCCGCGGCCACGCCGGCGATCTGCCCTTGCAACACCGCTGCCAACCCGCCGGCGATGCCACGCCCGTCGCCGGCGACCAGGAAGCCGCCCAGTTCGAGGCGGCCCCAGGCGTCGGCCTTCGGCACCCAGCACAGCTGCTGGTCGTCCCAACGATGCGCCAGGCGCAGCGACGCCGTGATCTGGTTGTTCGGCACCACGCCCTGGTGCAGCAGTACGAGGTCGGTCTGCACGCGATGCGAGTTAGCTCCGATACGAAAGCGCAGGGCCTTCGCTCGTGCGCTGCCTTCCACGGCGAGATCGGTGGCTCCGCGGTAGTAGGGGATGCCTGCGTAGCGAATGCTGCCGACCAGGCCGAGGCCTTTCTTCAGGTCGCGCCATCCAGCGAGCGCGCCGCCGAGATGGCGCAGCGCCCGCAGGTAGTCGCCGCGCTGCGTGGTGTCGACGATGGCTCCAATGCGCACACCGGCCCGCAAGTACTGCGAGGCCAGCAGGTACAGCAACGGTCCGCAGCCGGCCAGCACGACCGGCTGCGATGGCGCCACGCCGGCGCTCTTGAGAAGGATTTGCGCCGCCCCCGCCGTCATCACGCCCGGCAGCGTCCAGCCCGGGATCGGAAATGGCCGCTCCATCGCACCCGTGCACAGGATGACCTGACGGGCAGTCATGGACTGCGACCGCCCATCCTTCAAGTAGTGAATGACGCGATCGCGCGAGATGTTCCAGACGGACGCGCCACCCACGTGCCGCGCCGTCGATTGCGCGAAGCGCTCCACCAGCGCTCGGCCTGCCGCGTAGTCGTCCCCGAGCACCTGCAGCCGATCGACACCCGCCCGCGTGACGTCGCGGTAGATCTGGCCGCCCGGATGCGCCTGCTCATCGAGCAGCGCGACCGACAGCCCCAGTTCCGCCGCGGTGGCGGCCGCTGCGAGACCCGCCGGACCTGCCCCCACGACAGCGACATCCACATTGCCGTCCACCGCGTCAGGCATGGCTTCCACCTCGGTGGTGCTCTCGTTGCTGCCGCCGCCGGCAGTGTGGATGGGCTCCCAGCTGCGGGCGCCTTCCTGCGGGCGGATCTTCATGCCCGGCTGAACCTGCACGAGGCAGGCCTGGCGATTGGCCATCCCGTTGATTTCCAGCAGGCATTCGAAGCAGACGCCCATCATGCAATAGGGAGCACGTGGCGCACCCGACACGGGGGTGGACCGAAAGCGCGACACACCGGCCGCCAGCAAGGCGGCGGCCACCGAGCACTGGCCCGCCACCGCAAGGCGGCGACCGTCGAACTCGACATCGATGAAGGGCTCGGTTGCGGCCAAGATCGGGTGAAAGAGCGGTTCAGTGGGCATGGTGGTGGTCCAGCGGCTGTGCCGGAGGGTCCGCCGCGGAAAAGCGATCGCCCTGAAAAGCGTTCAGCTCCTCTGGCGCGGCTGCGCCATTGATCCACGGGGCGATGCGAAAGGCGTGGGCCGCGGCCAGGGTCACGCCGCTGTGGCACGTGACGACGTAGGCGCCGGGGCAGGATTTCGATTCCTGGTAGATCGGATAACCGTCGGGCGTCATCACCCGCAACGCGCTCCATACCCGAACCACATTGAGCTGGCCGAGCACGGGAAAACTGGTGACGGCGCGGCGCGCGAGCTCGGCCAAGGTGCCGGTCGTCGTGCTGTCGTCGAAGCCCGCATCTTCCATGGACTCCCCGATCTGGATGCCGCCCTCGTCGGTCTGTCGGATATGCCCTGTGGGATGCTCGAAGAGCTTTTGGGTGCGCTCGGTCACGATCAATTGCCCGCGATTCGGCCGCACCGGCGCGTGGAGGCCGACTTGACCGGCCAGGCGTGCGTTGCCGAGCCCCGCGGCCAGTACGAGCTTGGGTGCGCGAAACTGCTGCCCTCGGACGTGAGCCGTGAACAGGCCGTCTGCGTGCGTGATGCGCTCCACGCCGTGGCCTGTCTTCAACATCACGCCCTGCCGGGTGCACGCCGTGTGCAGGGCACGCAGCAGCTTGAGCGGATTGACATGGCCGTCCATCGGCGAGTAGCTGGCGCCGGCCACCTTCGGTCCGACGTGCGGCAATCGCCGCAGCAGGGCCGCGCGGTCCAGGATCTCGTAGGGATATTCGCCGCCCACTTCATCGCGCACGGCGGCAAGCCGCTCCCGGCGCGCCTCGAGCTCGGCGTCGGAAAAGCACAGGTTGAAGGCACCGGTCTGCCGAGCCTGGACATCGATGCCTGTTTCGCCTTGAAGCCGCGCCGCCAGCGTGGGCCACTGCCGGGCGGATTCGCGGGTCCAGCGGGCATAGTGGGGAACGCCGCGCCCCTTGCCGTGAACCCAGATCAAGCCGAAGTTCCCGCGCGAAGCGCGAAACACATCGTCGCCTTCATCCAGGACCGTGATGTTCTTGCCGAGCTGCGCCAGCCCGTAGGCCACCGCAGTGCCGACCAGGCCGCCGCCAACAACGATGACATCGCTCGAAAACACGTATGCCTTTGGTGCCCGGCTATCGCGTCGCAGGCGCGGCCTAGAAATCGGCGACCTTGCCCCATGCTGAGCTGCTGAACCGTCCCGGCTGGTACGGCACGGGATCCACGATCGGTTCGGCACCGGTCGCAAGGTCCGCGATCAGATGGCCGGCGCCAGGGCCGATTCCAAAGCCATGTCCCGAAAAGCCCGCGGCCAGGATGAACCCCGGTATGGACGGCACCTCGCCGATGCCGGGAACACCGTCCGGCGTGCTGTCGACGAAGCCGGCCCAGGCGTGCGTGATCTTTGCTTCGCGCAGCTGCGGCAGCAGTTCGACGGCACGGCGGTGGGTCTCCCTGACCGCCGCCGCATCGGGCTTCGGATCCAGGATGCGCACCCGCTCCATCGGCGTCGGCGCATCGAGCTTCCACCGCTTCAGCGTTTCGTGGCCACCACGAAGGCCTTCCAGTCCTCCTGGCAGAAGGTTGCGCCAGCGCTTGGCGAACATCGGCACGAATTGCGGAGCGAAGCGCAAGAACTGCCCTGTCGGATCCACGCGTGCGCGTCCGCTGATGGCCAGTGCGTAGCGTCCGTCGTTGCGGCGCGTGGCGGACACGCCCCCGCTGACCACGGCATCGGGCAAGCGATGCTCCACAGGGGACACGCTCAGGATGGACTGGCGGATCGAGGCCTGGGGAAAGCGGATGCCGAGCTGGCGGCAGAACGATGAAGCCCAGGCGCCACCGGCAAGCACGACCGTCCTGGTCTTGACGACCCCGGCTTCCGTGATCACGCCGCTGACCCGTCCGCCTTCCGTCTCGATGCCGCGGGCAGCGCAATTCTGATGGACGCTGCCCCCGAGCTTGATGAGTGCAGCGGCCACGGCCGGCGCAGCCTTGGCAGGATCGGCGGTGCCATCGCTGGGCGAGAAGACGCCGCCTTTCCAGGCGCGGCCGGTCGCCTGTCCGCGCTCGGCGGCCTCACGGCTGCTCAGCATGTAGGTCGTCACGCCTGCGGTTCTCGCAAAATCGTGCCAGCGGGCCCAGCGGGAAATCTCGGCCTCGTCATTGCTGAGATACAAGAGCCCGCAGCGATGGAAGCCCGTGTCTTCACCGCTCTCGGCGGCAAACTGTTCCCACAGGTCGAGGCTCTTGCTCGCTATCGGCAGTTCGCGAGCGTCGCGGTTCTGCTGCCGGCACCAGCCCCAGTTGCGGCTCGATTGTTCGGCGCCGATCCTGCCCTTCTCGACCAGGACGACTGAAACACCGCGCTCGGCCAGGTAGTAGGCAGTAAAGACGCCGATGATGCCGCCGCCGATCACGACGACGTCAGCGGAGGCGGGCAGCCTGGGCGAAGTATTGATGTGGCGCAGCGGAGGGGACATGATCAATCTCGCTCGTCGATTCAGGCCTGGACGCTTTGAACCACGTAGAACTTCGCCACGCGATCGCTGCTTTCCCATCCGATCGGCGCTCCCTGAGGCACGAAGAGCGCATCGCCGGTGCCCACCGACAGCACGCTGCCATCCGGCGCTGCGAATCGCACGCTGCCGGCCAGCAGGTGCATGAACTCGTTCATGCGATGCGGGCGAACGACCCGGTGGTAGGGCGTCGAGTCCCAGGTGCCTGCACGGTAGTCCGCACCGTCGTCGGTGAAGACATTGTCGCTGCGGCA
Source organism: Variovorax stachyos (assembly GCF_051400855.1). Taxonomy (NCBI): domain Bacteria; kingdom Pseudomonadati; phylum Pseudomonadota; class Betaproteobacteria; order Burkholderiales; family Comamonadaceae; genus Variovorax; species Variovorax stachyos. The sequence goes on from NZ_JBLFFN010000001.1 coordinate 597,980, forward strand.
TTGCGGCGTCGGGCCCAGCAGCGTCTCCGCCGGCGGCGGCGTGGACGACTTGAAGTCGGCCTCGGCACGCAAGGGGATCAGGCCGCGCTTTGTCGGTTTCTCGCAAGCGGCCGCGCAAAAGGAAAAGCGCACGCGGGATGCGGCGTGGATGTGAAGCGCGGTACCGCATCCGATGACAGCGCCCGCTCCCGGACCGAGCACCAGCGGGGCCTCTCCGAACGCCGTCAGGGTCAGCTCTCCTTCCACCACGACGATGGTTTCGATGTGAGGAAAGCTCGCAACTTCGAGCTCACCGATGAAGCTGGTCCGGCCCGCGATCATGGCGCCTGGCCCTTCCCACGCGATCTCGCGATGCCGCGAAAAAGGATCGTTCTTGCCGAACGCCGCCCTGCGGAAAGAGGTTGAGACGGGTGCGCCGTCGGCGCGATGCAGCACGATGGCCACGGTCATGATTGCTCCTGCGAGTTGCGCGTTGATTTCACTGAAGACCTCGGGGCTGAGGGTGAGCCTTTGGATGTCCAGAAGCTTAGGCTGCGTGCCCCTCGCGCCGATGCTGCAATGAGGGTCTTGCGCAAAGCAGGCTGCGGTTGTGCGAGTCGCTACGGCAGATCCTGCCGTCGTGGAAATCCGCGATGCGCTCCTGACAATGGGCGAGAGCCGTCCTCACTGTGGCGCCCATCGCGCTCGACGCGGCCGCCACCACGCCTACACCAGATCGGCCCCGCAGACGCTCGCGTCTCCAGAGAACATGCACTATATTGCGCCAGCACCACCAACGTGAGCTGAGTTTTCAGACCGGGTTGCCCGGCCCAAAGCGCTCTTCTCAGTGCACGGTGTATTCCCTAGATCCGGGTTTACCCTTTGGATTGCGGCTTCGGGCCATAGGCATAGTGCTTCATGCGCTGTGCGGCCTCGAGCTGCTGTTAGGCACTAAAGTGCAAGTTCAAGGAGGCGGCAGGTGCCGCCATCCCTGTGATCTGCAACGCCCCAAGGAGCCGAGACCGGAGACACGTATGACTGGAGAAGAGCATTCAAGCCGCTGGGCCGGCGTCGGTAGCCTCGTCGCCTGCTCGGCACTGCTTGCCGCATGCGGCGGTGGCGGCAATGCGGTCCTCCTGCCCGTTCCGGACAAGACGTCGCTCGCACAAGCTTGCGTCGGCATGGCCGGCAAGACGGTCGCGCCGCGGCAGATCGGCCTGGCCAGCGGCAGTGCAACCGTGTCGTCGGCCGTACTCGTGCCGGCTGTCACCACCGCGCCTGCTTTCGCCGAATATTGCAAGGTTCAGGGATCGATCGCTCCCCTCACTGCGGGTGCCGATCCGATACGCTTCCAACTCAACCTGCCGACCGCGTGGAACGGAAAGGCGGTCATGGTGGGCGGCGGCGGCTTCAACGGCACGCTCATCGATGCGGTCGCGCCGCTGCGCGACGCAGCCCCAGGCCAGGCCCAGCCGATCACCCAAGGTTTCGCGACCTTCGGCACCGACTCCGGCCACGACGGCACGAGCTACGGAGCAGCCGACCCTGCCAAGTTCGCGCTGAACGACGAGATGTTCCTGAATTTCGCGCATCAGTCATACAAGAAGGTCAAGGATGTCGCGCACGTGTTGCTGCAGCAGTACTACCTGCGCACACCATCCAGGCAATACTTCTACGGAGGGTCCGAAGGCGGGCGCGAAGGCCTCGCCATGGCGCAGCGCTACCCGCAAGACTTCGATGGCATCGTGTCGGTCGTGCCGGTGATCCACTGGACGGGGCTCTTCAACGGCTTCATCAACTACCAGCTGCCGCAGTTCTCCGGCGGCGCAATCAACGCCAACAAGGTGCGCGTGCTCGCCAACTACGTGAACACCGCGTGCGACGCACTCGACAACAGCGCGGACGGTGTGGTGAGCAACTACCTCGCTTGCCCGTCGCGTGTCGACCTGCAGACGCTACGCTGCCCTGGCGGTGCGGACACGGGCGACACCTGTCTTTCCGACGCGCAACTTGCCGTACTCGAAGCTTCGTACGGGCCGACGGTGATGCCTTTCCCGCTTGCCAACGGTCTCACCACCTACCCGGGCCGCCTGTACGGCGGCGAGATCCAACCCGGCGGCGAAGGCGTGGGACGCTGGGTGACGACCGGCAAAGCGCCCAACCTGCCACCCACCGCGACAGATGCTCGCGGTGTGATCTACGGCAGCAACTACGCCCGCTACGTGATCGCGAAGAACGCCGCCTTCGACATCCGCACCTGGAACGCCTCGAACTTCCAGGCGCGCATCCAGGAGGTGTCGGCGCTGATGGACTCGACCAATCCCGATCTCGCAGCCTTTCACGCACGAGGTGGCAAGCTCATCATTCGCGAGAACTCGGGTGACTGGGCGCAGAGCGCGGTGGCCGGCATCCAGTACTACCAGAGCGTCGTCGACAAGCTGACGCAGCCGGTGGTCGACGAGTTCGTGCGCCTCTACGTGTCACCCGCGTCGAATCACGGCGGTACGGCGGCAAGCCTCACGACAGGCACCGAAGTTCCCACCAACCACGATTTGCTCACGACGCTCGACAACTGGGTGACGAGTGGCAGCGCGCCAGCCGATGCACTCGTGCAGGTACGCAACTCGCCCACTGCTCCATTCACCACCCTGGCGACGCGCCCCATGTGCCGCTACCCGAACCACCCGGCGTATGTGGCGGGCGATGCGACCAAGGCGGAGAGCTATCGTTGCGTTGCGTCGTTGCCCTGAATGGCTCTTGGGTATCTACGTTCCCAGCAGCATCGTCTTGGGCAGCCCCGCACGCCACACGGCGCCGTGAAGAGTCTCCCCTTCCAACCACTGCGCAACCCTGCCGCGCAGTGCGATGAGCGCGTCGAAATCCAAGCCTGTCGGCACGCCCATGCTTGCAAATAGGAAGGCCACGTCTTCGGTAGACACATTGCCGCTCGCGCCCGGTGCATGCGGGCATCCGCCAATGCCGGCAGTGCAGGCATCGAATCGACGGACCCCGACCTCCCAAGCCGCGAACGAGTTGGCAAGCCCCAGTCCCCGCGTGTCGTGGAAATGTCCACACGCCAGGCGATCGCCAGCAACGGCGAACCCCTTCTCGAACAAGCGTTTCACCTGCATCGGCTGCGCATAGCCCACAGTGTCGGCAAGTCCAACGCGGTCAGCCCCGGCATCCAGCACCGCTTGCAACAGCCTCAGCACTTCGGTTTCAGCGACGACACCCTGGATCGTGCAACCAAACGCCGTGCTGAGGCCGACCTCGAGCAAACAGTTCGATCCGCTGCCGTCGCGCAGGCTGCGGATGCGGGCGATTTCCGCCACTACTTCATCGGGCGTCTTGCGCAAGTTGGCCAAACTGTGGGCATGGCTCGCGGACAGGGGCAGCAACATGGCGTCCGCGCCGCTGTCCAACGCGGCTTGCGCGCCCTTGAGGTTGGGAACCAGTACGGACGTCACCAGCCCCGGAAGGCTCCTTGCGCTGGCCACCAGGTCCGCCGTGTCCGCCAACTGGGGAAGCAGCCGCGCCGGCACGAAAGAGCCGACTTCGATCTCGCGCAAGCCTGCTGCGTACGCGCCATGCAGCCATTCGAGTTTCTGCTCCGTCGGGATCGTCCTGGCGATGCTTTGGAGACCGTCGCGCAAGCCGACTTCGCGAACGATCACAGGCGTGGGTGTCGTCATGGGAGGCCATCCTTCGTATCGATGCGTTGAGCCCACACCCACGGACGTGCCTGGCGGTCCCTGCGCTGGTAGGCGGCGATGTCTTCCTCGTGGCTTGCAGCGAGAGTGATGGGATCCAGCCCCTGGAGCAAGGTGTCACGGCGCGCATCGTCGATCTCGAAGGCGTGGATCGATCGATCGGGAAACACCACCTGGCACGAGCGCAGATCCACGGTCACTGTCGCGCCCAGGTCCTGCTCCAGGACGGTCAATAGCTCTTCCACCGCCTCCTCTGCCAGGGTCACCGGCAGGATGCCGTTCTTGATGCAGTTCTCATAGAAGATGGATGCAAACGACGGGGCAATGATGCTGCGGAACCCGAAGTCGGCGATTGCCCAGACCGCGTGCTCTCGAGAGCTGCCGCAGCCGAAGTTTGCGCGCGCAACGAGGATCGAGGCGCGCCGGAAAGGCTCTCGGTTCAGCACGAACTCCGGCGTCTCGCTGCCGTCCCCGCCATATCGCCATCGATGAAAGAGATACTTTCCCAGCCCGGCTTTCGACAGCGTGTAGACATGCTGGGCTGCGATGATGGCGTCGGTGTCGACGTTGACTCTGGGCAGCGGCGCCGCAGTGCCTTGCAATCGAATGAACGGTTCCATCAGCTTGCTCCGAGGTTTCGGGTATCGGTCAGCTCGCCGGCGATGGCTGCTGCGGCCGCCACCGCCGGGCTGGCGAGATGCGTTCGCGCACCGGGCCCCTGACGCCCCTCGAAGTTGCGGTTCGAAGTCGACACGCAACGGCTTCCCGCTGGGACACGATCGCCATTCACGGCGGCGCACATCGAGCACCCGGGCTCGCGCCACTCGAATCCTGCATCCAGGAAGATGCGATCCAGGCCGAGTGCTTCCGCCTCTCGCTTCACGGTCATCGACCCCGGAACCACGATGGCGCGCACATGCCCGGCGACCTTCCGGCCTCGTGCGACGGCGGCCGCGGCCTGAAGGTCGGAAATGCGGCTGTTGGTGCAGGACCCGATGAAGACGTTGTCGATCTTCAGGCCAAGCAGTGGCTTTCCCGGTCGAATGCCCATGTATTCGATGGCACGTTGCGCAGCCTCGCGCTCTTCCTTGTCCAGGATGCCCGCCGGATCAGGCACCGCTGCATCGAGTGCAATCGCCTGGTCCGGACTGGTGCCCCACGTGACTTGCGCAGCGACGACGCTTGCGTCGAAGCAGAGCTCGGCGTCGTAGACGGCACCGGCATCGCTCGCAAGTTGGCGCCAGTGCGAGACAGCCTTCTCGAACGCATCGCCAGCGGGCGCGAATTCGCGTCCCCTGACGTAGTCGAAGGTGGTTTCGTCCGGCGCGATCAACGTCGTCCTGGCTCCCGCTTCCACACCCATGTTGCACAGGGTGAACCTGCCCTCCATCGGCATTGCCGAGATGGCTTGGCCTGACAGCTCGACTGCATAACCCGTCGCACCCGCAGTGCCGATCCGACCGATCAGGTACAGGATGAGGTCCTTGGCGGTGACGCCATTGCCCAGGAAGCCATCCACGCGGATGTGCATCGTTCTCGGTTTGCGAACCGCCAGCGTCTGTGTTGCAAGCACCTGCTCGACCGAAGATGTACCGATTCCCCAGGCCCATGCACCCAGGGCGCCGACCGTTCCGGTGTGGCTGTCTCCACAGACCAGGGTGACGCCGGGCAGCGCGATGCCGAGTTCAGGCGCGATGACGTGAACAATGCCTTGCTGCGGATCGTGCACATCGAAGTGCCGTATCGCGTGCTCACGCGTGCTCTTGCGGAAGGCTTGGATGAGTCTTTTCCCTCCTTCGACCGTGTCGTCTCCGCGGCCGGGTTCCGTAGCGATGAGGTGGTCGGTTGTTCCGTAGGTCAGCTCCGGATTGCGCACGGTGCGCCCGGTGGATCGCAAGCTCTCGAATGCCTGGGGACTCGTGATCTCGTAGAGCAGGTGCCGATCGATGTGGATCAGCGACTCGCCGCCCGGAAGGTCGGCGACGTGATGTTGGTCCCAGAGCTTCTGGAACAGGGTGCGTGGCGCCATGGCAAGACGGTGCCGGTTACTGGATGACGACTCCGGAGCGCGCGACCAATTCGCCGTGCTTGACGTACTCGGACGCCATGAACGCCTTGAACTGGTCCGGCGCCATGGGCGAGATCACCGCCCCTTCGGCCGCGATCTGGTGCTGAAAAGCCGGACTTTGCAGGGTCGTGTTGATGGTCTCGTTGAGCTTGCGAACGATGTCAGGCGGCATTCCCTTGGGACCGATCAAGGCGTACCAGGCTTCCAGGACGCAGCCGGGAATGGTTTCAGACAGGGTCGGCACATCGGGCAGCGCCGGGGCACGCTTGGCACTCGATACCGCCAGCACCTTGAGTCGACCCTGTTGGACCAATCCTTCCACGGCGGCGTATGACATGAAGGCCACATCGACCACGCCGCTGACGAGATCGGGAAGAACCGGCGCCACGCCTTTGTATGGAACATGCATCAGCGAGAACTGCCCCTTGTCCTGCATGAACATCCCTGCAAGGTGAAGAATCGTTCCGTTGCCGGAGGAACCGAGCGTGAGCTTGTTCGGCTGTTTCAACGCGAGCGCCTTGAGTTCACCGACATTGCTCACGGGCAGTTCCGAACGCGCGACCAGAACCATCGGGGCCGTCGCAATGGCTGCAATCGGCGTGATGTCCTTCATCGCATCGAACGACAGCTTCTTGTAGACGTGAGGAAACACGACGTAGTTCGAACTGATGACCGCAATGGCGTATCCGTCTGCAGGGGCGCGCAGCAGGGCTTCGGTGCCCACGACGCCGCCGGCACCCGGTATGTTCTCCACGACGAAAGGCTGCTTCAATGCCCTGGACATCTGGTCGGCCAGGCGTCGTGTCATGTTGTCGGCGCCCGAGCCGGCCGAGTTCGGCGTGATCATCCGGATGGGCTTGCTGGGGTACGCGTCGGCTGCGTAGGCGGGCCCGCATGTGGCGACGAGGCCTGCAAGCGCGGTGACGATCATTCTTCGGTTCAGGTGGGGCATGTTGTCTCCGTGTGGTTGATGTGTGCGCGAAACTCATCCTGTTGTGCGGCTGCGCTGCGTCGCGGCCCGATGCGTTCTTGCGCCGTCAATGCGGGCCGGCGACGGCGCCTGATGCAAAGAGTTCGCGTGAATCCGCTGCTGACAGCCCCCACGCCTCGAGGTACTTGGCCGTCTGCGCGCCCACCCCTTGTGGCTGCAGGCGAACTGCAGGCTTCTGGTCGTCGATGCGGAACGGCATTGCCGGGAGTGCCGCATGCTTGTCTTCCACCCAGACATCCAGCAAGGAGCCGTTTGCGCCGAGGTGCTCGTCGTCGAGCAGGTCGAGGGGTGTGCGCACAGGTCCGAACGGGACCTGCGCCCGAATGCAATGCGCCTGCACCTGCGCCATCGAGAACGCCGACAGGGCCTCGTTCAAGCGCGGCAGCATCCAGCTGCGTGCAGCCGTTCGAGCCGTGTTGTTTGCGAGGCGTGGGTCGTCGCGCAGTTGGTCGAAGCCGAACTCGTTGCAAAAGCGCAGCCACTGCGCATCGCTCGTGAGGCCGATGAACATCTGGCCATCGGAACATTGGCACAGGTCGTACACGCCCCACGCCTGCGTTCTGTCGGGCATGGGTACCAGTTCAGTGCCGCCCAGCTGCACCATGGCCATGTGCTGGCCGACCAGGAATGCCGTGGTTTCGTACAGCGCGCTGGTGACCAAGGCGCCGCGTCCGGATTGCTCGCGTGCGCGAAGGGCCGCCATGATGCCGATGACGCCGAACATGCCGCCCGCCATGTCGACGATCGATGCGCCTGCACGGATCGGGCGTCCGGCCGGCCCGGTCATGTAGGCCAGGCCGCCCATCATCTGGACGACCTCGTCCAGCGCGGTCCTGGCTTCGTAGGGGCCGGGCAAGAAGCCTTTCAGAGAACAGTAGACGACACGCTCGTTCAACTTGCTTGCAGCGGCATAGCCGTAGCCCAGGCGCGTCATGACTTCGGGGCCGAAGTTCTCGATCAGGACGTCAGCCCACTGGATGGCGCTTTCCAGAATGGGACGTGACTGCGGATTCTTCAGATCGACCGCCACGCTTTCCTTGTTCCTGTTCAGGTACCCGAAGAAGCCCGAGCCGAAGCCTGCCAGGGTACGCGTCGGGTCTCCCTCCACCCGCTCGATACGCACGACCGTGGCACCCAGGTCCGCAAGAACGAGCCCGCAGGTCGGCGCCATGACGGTGTGACCGAAATCAAGAACCTTCACGCCGGCCAACGGCAGTTCTGTGCTGGCTTCATCGCGCTTGTGTTTCATCTGATGATCCTATATGATCGTTGCATGAAACTATAGAAGCCGAGACAACCGATGTCAATCAACGAAAGTACGCCCCAAGCTGCGTCTCCGAAAGGTCTCGGGGTCAACGCCCTCGAACGCGGACTTCGCCTTTTGATGGCGCTGCGCAAGGACGAAGGCCAGAAGCTCAGCGATCTGGCTCGTGCAACCCAACTCGACAAGGCCACGGCATCGCGGTTGCTTCGGTCGTTGATGCGCTATTCGTTCGCGGTGAAGGACGCCGATGAGCGCTATCGCCTGGGGCCGGCGACAGCTGTTCTCGAGGCCACGGGCGACACCACGCAAGGAATCGCAGCGGTCGTGCAGCCGGTCATCGATCGGATCGCCAAGGAATCCGGAGAGACCGCCAGCTTCTTCGTGAGGCACGGTGATCTGCGGTTGTGTGTGGCGCTTGCTGCGGGCCACCATGCAGTCGGCCATGTCTTGAAGGTCGGGGACGTGTTGCCGACGGAGCGTGGAGCTGGAGGACGGGTGCTGAGGCTGTTCGAAGGAGGTCGACCCACTGGCGATGCAGACGTGGTTCAGACAAGCATCGGCGAACGTGATCCCGAACTTGCGGCCGTCGCCGCGCCTGTCTTCGATGCGAGAGGCAAGTTGCTCGGCGCGCTTTCGCTCTCGGGAACAAGCACGCGGTACTCGTCCCCAGAACACTTGCACGGCATGCAGGCACGCATCGCCTCTGCTGCCCGGGAGATCGAGTCCTTGTTCGTCTCGCCCCGATGAGCAGTTGCTCAACCAGGTACGCTGCGGCCACCAGGCACGACCCAGAGGTCACCAAAACATGATCACCCTGCACCATTGCGTCAGCGCACGCTCGTTCCGGCCCCTCTGGATGCTCGAAGAGATCGGGCTTTCCTACGACCTCAAGATGCTGCCCTTTCCGCCGCGCGTGCTGTCCCGGCCCTATCTCGAGGTCAACCCGCTCGGCACGGTACCGATGCTGTCCGACGGCGCCATGCGAATGACCGAATCGGCCGCGATCTGCCAATACCTGGCTGCGCGCTTTTCACCGGGCCAACTGGATGTAGGTCGTGACGAGCCAGAGTTCGGGCCCTATCTCAACTACCTGCATTTCGGCGAGGCGACCTTGACCTTTCCGCAGACGCTCGTCTTGCGGTACGCACACTTCGAAGAGGCTGAGCGAAAGCAGCCGCAGGTTGCCGACGACTATGCCAAGTGGTTCCTGGCGCGCCTGCGAACACTGGAGCCGCTGCTCGCGGAGCACGACCATCTTTGCGCCGGGCGCTTCACTGCGGCCGACGTGTCTGTGGGCTACGCGTTGTTGCTGGCCGAGCATCTGGGCCTTGCCGAGCGCTTCACCCCCTCGGTGGCGGCTTACTGGGCGCGTCTGCGAACACGACCAGGCTTCAAGGCAGCGATGGCCGCGCAATCAAGCGCTGCGAAGGCACAGGGCGTGTCCCCAATTCCCGCACCCGACATCAGACCCGACAGCTCTTGACGGGCGGCCGCGCGCCGCCAGCATCGAGCCGCCGCCGGCTCAGTCCTCCCGCACCAGCGGCATGCCCACCAGCGTGTAGCGTGTGTCCGGCGCTTTCCAGTTGCGATAGGCCGCACGGGCGCAGACCGCCCCCTTGACCTTCCCACGCTGGCAAGGTTGAAACTGGCGAACAAGAACAGGAGAACGCCATGCCGCCATCCACCACGGAACAACACCGCCCCGCTCACAGCCATTCAGGACACTCCTCCCATCACATCCCTTCGGAGGCGAAATCACCGGTCACGATGCCCTCGGGCGAGCAGGTGGAGTACACCTGCCCGATGCATCCGCAGATCCGGCAGATGGGGCCCGGCAGTTGCCCGATCTGCGGCATGGCGCTGGAGCCGGTCGTGGCGACCGAGGCGGCTGGCGAAAGCCCCGAGCTGCGCGGGATGACCCGGCGCTTCTGGATCGGTACCGCGCTCACCGCCCCCGTGTTTGCGTTGGAGATGGGGGGCCACCTGATCAATCTGAATCACCTGCTCGGCCAACAGCTGTCGAACTGGATTCAATTGCTCCTGGCGACGCCCGTGGTGCTGTGGGCCGGCTGGCCCTTCTTCGTACGCGCAGCCGCGTCGGTAAAAAACCGCAGCCTCAACATGTTCTCGCTCATCGCACTGGGCACGGGGGCGGCTTGGCTCTACAGCGTGGTCGGCACGGTGGCGCCGCACCTGTTCCCCGCGGAACTGCGCCTTCCCGACGGTGCCGTGCAGATCTACTTCGAGGCAGCCGCGGTGATCACCGTGCTGGTGCTGCTCGGCCAGGTCCTCGAACTGCGGGCGCGCGAGAAGACATCGGGCGCCATCAAGGCACTGCTGGGCCTCGCGCCCAAGACCGCGCTCAGGGTTCGCCATGACGGGACGGACGAGACGGTCCAGGTCGATGCCATCCAGGTCGGCGACCTGCTGCGCGTGCGCCCGGGCGAGAAGGTGCCGGTGGACGGCGAGCTCACCGAGGGCAAGGGGAACGTCGACGAGTCGATGGTCACGGGTGAACCCATTCCCGTTTCGAAGGCCGTGGGTTCCAAGGTCACTGCGGGCACGCTGAACCAGACCGGCGGCTTCGTGATGCGTGCCGAGAAGGTCGGTGCCGACACCCTGCTCTCGCAGATCGTCCACATGGTGGCCGCCGCGCAGCGCAGCCGCGCCCCGATCCAGAGGATGGCCGACCAGGTCGCCGGCTGGTTCGTGCCGGTCGTCATCCTCGTGGCCCTGCTGACCTTTGCGGTGTGGCTGACCTGGGGGCCCTCGCCTGCCTTCAGCTACGCACTCGTCACCGCGGTGGCCGTACTCATCATCGCCTGCCCCTGTGCGCTCGGCCTGGCCACGCCCATGTCCATCATGGTCGGGGTCGGCCGGGGCGCCCGGAACGGCGTGCTCATCCGGGACGCCGAGGCGCTGGAACGCATGGAGAAGGTCGACACGCTGGTGGTCGACAAGACCGGCACGCTCACCGAAGGCCGCCCGAAGGTGGTCCACATCGAGCCGGCGCCCGGCTTCAGTGCCGAGGACGTGCTCCAGAAGCTCGCCAGCGTCGAGCGTGCCAGCGAACACCCCTTGGCCATGGCCATCGTGATGGAGGCCCAGGAGCGCAAGCTGCCGTTGTCGCCGGTCACCGACTTCGACTCGCCGGTCGGCAAGGGCGTCATTGGCACGGTCGACGGCGAGCTCGTCGTTTCGGGCAGCGCCAAGTTCCTGGCCGAGCATTCCATCGACGTGGGCAGACTCGAAGCGGCGGCAGAAGCCCGGCGCCAGCGGGCAGCCACGGTGATCTTCGTGGGCGCAGGCGGCAAGCTGGCCGGCTTCGTCGCCATTGCCGACCCCATCAAGGCGACGACCCCGTCCGCACTGCAGGCGCTGAAGGCGGCCGGCGTCCGGATCGTGATGCTCACCGGCGACGGCAAGACGACCGCCGAGGCGGTCGGGCGCCAGCTCGGCATCGATGAGGTGGTCGCGGAAGTGTTCCCCGAAGACAAGGCCTCGGTCGTCCAGCGGCTGAAGTCCGAAGGCCGCGTGGTCGCCATGGCCGGCGATGGCGTGAACGACGCCCCGGCTTTGGCCGCTGCCGAGGTCGGCATCGCGATGGGAACCGGCACCGATGTCGCCATGGAAAGCGCTGGCGTCACCCTGCTCAAGGGCGACCTGATGGGTATCGTGCGGGCCCGGGTGCTGTCGAATGCCACCATGCGGAACATCCGCCAGAACCTGTTCCTTTCATTCGCGTACAACGTTGCCGGGATTCCCTTGGCAGCCGGCGTGCTCTACCCCTTCTTCGGGTTGCTGCTGTCGCCGATCGTTGCAGCCGCGGCGATGGCGTTGTCGTCGGTGAGCGTCATCGGCAATGCGTTGCGCCTGCGCACCGTGAACGTCGGATAGGCCTCCAATGGACAAGGCCGGACAACCCCCTACAATTTCGGCGATGGTCAGTCTCCGCGCAATCCTGCTGTGGCTCATGATGCTTGCAGTGCCCTATCAGGGCTATGCAGCCGCGGCCATGGCGTTTTGCGCACCTGCGTCGGCGCACTCGGGCTCGGGCGTGGTCCACGATCACAAGGGGCACGATCACGGCACGCCGGATGCGGAGCACCATCATTCGAATGTAAGCAGCAATGACAACGCGGACCGCCATGACGCGCCAGGCGCGCATGACGAGGCGTCGGACGCGTCCCACAAATGCGGCAACTGCGCCGCGTGCCATGCGGTCGGAATGATGCCGACGCTCGACACGCCCATCCTCTACGGCCTGCCCCAGGCCGATCTCGCCGAACCGCTGCGAGCCATGGCGACCGTGTCGCCCCGCGTTCCCCACAAACCACCTCGCGCGTAACTGCGTCCGGCCCCCGGCAGTTCTGCTGCCGGCGAGCGGACGCGCATGCACCGTTCGTGTCGTCACGGCCTTCGCGGGCTGACTGACGGCATGCCGTTCATGAACATCGCGAGGATCCCATGTTCACTTTCTTGCCGGCCCATTGGCTGGCTGCTTTGCCTGCCCTGGCTGCCTTGGCTGCAGGGGCACAGACCGGCCCTGCGCCCGCCCCCGCTACCGCCGCCGGACCGGCGGCAGCACTTTCCTTCCGATCGGCAATGGATGGCTACAAGCCATTTGCCGACGAAAAGCCCGTGCCGTGGAAAGAGGCCAACGAGACCGTCCACCGGCGCGGCGGCTGGCGCGCCTATGCCAAGGAGACCGAGAGCGAGGCCGACGACAAGTCATCCGGCGCCGCTGATCCGCACGCCGGGCATTCGATGTCCATGCCCAGGTCGGCGGCACCGAAGGACAAGCCGTGAGCCGCACGGCCGCTCCGAAGGCGAATAGCACCGCAGCCGGAGGCGAAGGTACTCCAGTGAGGCGGCCGCTGCAGATCGCCTCGATCGCGCTCGCCGCTGCATTTCTTGCCGGCTGCGCGTCCGTCGGAATCGACGATGCGCTGAAGGCGACAAACTCCTCTGCCTCGCAGTTCACGGACGGAAAGCTCGAGCTGAGCCGGACCCGGGAGCAGCGAGAGGCCCGTGCGGCGCTCTCCGAAGAGCTGCTCGCCAAGTCGCTGTCGCAAGAGGATGCAGTCCGCCTCGCGCTCGCGAACAGCCCCGCACTGCAGGCGCTGATCGCGCAAGGCTGGGCCGACATTGCCGCAGCCAACCAGACGAGCCGGTTGCCGAATCCGGTCCTCACCTTCGAGCGCCTGCGCCTGGGCGACGAGCTCGAGATCGGACGCCTGCTGTCCTTCGGCCTGGTCGACCTGATCCTGTTGCCGCAGCGGCTGTCGATCTCCGGGAGCCAGGCCGCTCAGGCGCAGGTGCAGCTGAGCGGCGCGGTGGTGGACCAGGTGACGCAAGTGCGCCAAGCCTGGGTACGTGCCGTCGCGGCCCGGCAGTCGCTGCAGTACGCCGAGCAGGTCAGGGAATCGGCGGAGGCGAGCGCCGAGCTCGCCCGGCGCATGCAACTCGTCGGCAACTTCAGCAAGCTGCAGCGCGCACGCCAGCAGGTGTTCTATGCAGATGCCACCACGCAGCTTGCCTCGGCGCGCCATGCGGACACGGCCGCCCGCGAGGAACTGGTCCGCGCCCTCGGCCTCGACGATGCGCAAGCCATGAGGCTGAAGCTGCCGGAGCGCCTGCCGGATCTGCCCAAGGCTCCTCGCGAGCCAGGCGAAGTGGCAGCGACCGCCACCGAGCAACGCCTGGATGTACAGCAAGCCCGGGCTCAGCTCGACCTCGCCGGAAAGTCGCAGGGCATCAATCTGCTGTCGACTTTTGTCGATGTGGAGGCCGGCATCCGCAGGGACACAATTTTCGACAACGCCGAGGGAACCCGCGGGACCCGGCGCGGTTTCGAGCTCGACATCCGCCTGCCGCTCTTCGATTGGGGATCTGCCCAGCGCGATGCGCTGAATGCCCGGGCGCTCGCAGCGGCCAACCGCTACGACGCCACCGTGCGCGGTGCAACTTCACAGCTGCGCGAGGGCTATTCCGCCTATCGAACTGCCTACGACATCGCACGCCACTACCGCGACGAGATCGTGCCGCTGCGCCAGGCCATGCAGGACGAGAACGTGCTGCGCTACAACGGGATGCTGATCGGCGTTTTCGAGCTGCTGGCCGAAGCGCGCGACCAGATCGCGAGCGTGAACAACGCCATCAATGCCCAGCAGCAGTTCTGGCTCGCAGACGCCGCGCTCGCGGCGTCCGTGATCGGCAAGCCCATCGCTGCACCCGCCGCGATGACCAGCTCGAGTCCGCAAGGGACCTCGGGCGCCGCCCACTGAGCGGCTCTTCGACGCACAACCTCCATGACAAACAGACGCAACTTTCTCAGCGGTGCCGGCGCCATCACGGCTGCCATGGCCGCCGCTTCGGTCAGCAAGGTGGCGATGGCCGCCCTGCCCGAGCCTGTGCTCCAGGACAAGCCCGACACCATGCCCCCGCTCTCGCCGTCGACAGGGCGGCCCTACAACCCGGTCGTCACCCTCAACGGATGGACGCTGCCTTGGCGCATGAACAACGGGGTCAAGGAGTTCCACCTCGTCGCCGAACCCGTGGTTCGCGAGATGGCGCCGGGCTTCAAGGCTCACCTGTGGGGCTACAACGGCCAGTCGCCCGGGCCGACGATCGAAGTCGTCGAAGGCGACCGGGTCCGCATCTTCGTCACCAACAAGCTGCCCGAGCACACCAGCATCCACTGGCACGGCCAGCGCCTGCCCAACGGCATGGACGGCGTGACCGGCCTCACGCAGCCTGCGATCCAACCCGGCAAGACTTTCGTCTACGAGTTCGTCGCTCGGCGGCCCGGCACCTTCATGTACCACCCGCACGCGGACGAGATGACGCAGATGGCCATGGGGATGATGGGCTTCTGGGTCACGCACCCGAAGGCGAAGCACCCGTTGATCGACGAGGTCGACCGCGACTTCGTGTTCCTGCTCAACGCCTACGACATCGAGCCCGGCAGCGCGACGCCGAAGATCATGACCATGCTGGACTTCAACCTGTGGTCCTGGAACAGCCGGGTCTTTCCCGGCATCGATTCGCTCAACGTCCGGCTGAACGACAAGGTGCGCATCCGCTTCGGCAACCTGACGATGACCAATCACCCGATGCACCTGCACGGGCACGAGTTCCTGGTCACCGGGACCGACGGCGGCCCGACGCCGAAGAGCACGCGCTGGTACGAGGTCACGACCGACGTGGCAGTCGGCCAGATGCGCCAGATCGAGTTCCTCGCCAACGAGGAAGGCGACTGGGCCTTCCACTGCCACAAGAGCCACCACACGATGAACGCCATGGGCCACGACGTGCCCACCATGATCGGCGTCGACCACAAGGACATGGTCCGGAAGATCACCAAGCTCGTGCCCGACTACATGGTGATGGGCGAGCGCGGCATGGCCGACATGACCGAGATGGAGATGCCGCTGCCTGACAACACCGCGCCGATGATGGGCGGCGAAGGCCCCTTCGGCTCAGTCGAGATGGGCGGCATGTTCAGCGTCGTCAAGGTGCGCCGCAGCCAGAAGCCGGGCGACTACTCGAACCCCGGTTGGTTCAAGCACCCGCAAGGCACGGTGGCCTACGAGTTCGATGGGCAATTGCCCGATCCGGCAAGGGCCCGCGGCGTCGGCGCAGCCGCCATGCCAGCGCGGAACGCGCCGGCCAGGAACATCGAAGTCCAGGTTCGCAAACCCTCTGGCCATCGCGGCCATTGAGAAGGAGTATCTCCATGTACCTCAAAAACCTCGTGCCGATCGGTGCGCTGGCGCTTTCAGTGAGCGCGCTGGCGCAACACAGTCCGTACGCCGGCGAACAGCAGCGGGCCATCAAGGCGCTCTCCGAGAAGGACATTGCCGACCTGCAAGCGGGTCAGGGCATGGGATTGGCCAAAGCTGCCGAACTCAACGGCTATCCTGGACCAGCGCATGTGCTCGAGCACGCCGACGCGCTGCAACTCACCGCGACGCAGCGCGAACGATCCAAGGCTCTCTTCGACTCGCACAAGGCGATCGCGCGAGAGCTTGGCCGGAACTTGATGGAAGCAGAGCGGGCGCTGGACGAAGCGTTTGCGAGCAAGCGCATTGATCCAGCGAGCCTGAATGCCATGACCGCAGAGATCGGCAGGCGCTCGGCGAGATTGCGCGAAGAGCACTTGAGCACACATCTGGCGCAAACGGCCATATTGAGCGCTGAACAGATCCGACGCTATGCGCAGCTACGCGGTTACGACATGCCGAGCGGTACGAACGCGCCTGCAGCCATCGAGGGTGCGCACAGGACACCGGCGCAGCAATCCGAAGCCCACCTTCCGAAACCCGGCAGGGCTCATTCGGGCCACTGACCTTTCTTCAAGCTCTTCTTCCTCAAGGAAACACGATGCGACCCAATCTCAGAAACATCACCGCAACCTCGTTCCTTGCTCTTGCAGCAAGTGGCGCATCTGCAGCTGGAAACCATGCCGGCGGCCATGGCCACGGGGAGGCCATCGGGACACCCGGCGTTGCCGCGAAGGCCACCCGCACGGTGAAGGTCGACATGACGGACGGCATGCGCTTCAACCCGTCGAGCATCAACGTGAAGCAAGGCGAGACCGTACGTTTCGTCGTCACCAACTCCGGAAAACTCAAGCATGAGCTGGTGCTCGGCACCGAGAAGGAGCTGAAGGAGCACTACGAACTCATGAAGAAGAACCCGGAGATGGAACACGCCGATCCGAACATGGTGACCCTCGCCGCCGGCAAGACCGGCGAGATCGTCTGGCAGTTCACCAAGGCGGGCAAGGTGGACTTTGCCTGCCTGCAACCGGGTCACTACGACGCCGGCATGAAAGGCGCCGTGAATGTGTCCAAGGCCGCCAGGAAGTAGGCAAGCGGGCGCAGCTGCGTCGTGTTTCCCGGCTGCTCCCGGTCGCAGGCCTTTCCCCTCATTTCAAGGAGTTCACATGATCAGCATTCGATACGCATTCCTCGCTTCGGTTGCCGCGCTCGCCATTTCGACCATGGCGCACGCACAGCCAAGCGGCGCCACGCCGGCGGCAAGTGGCGCTCCCGCCACCACCAGCGCCGAGCTCGCCGAAGGCGAGGTCCGCAAAGTGGACAAGGAGAGCAAGAAGCTGACGCTCAAGCACGGCCCGCTGAAGAACCTCGACATGCCACCCATGACGATGGTCTTCCAGGTGAAAGAGGACGCCATGCTCGACAAGGTCCAGGCCGGCGACAAGGTCCGCTTCCAGGCCGAGAAGCTCGAAGGCAAGTTCACGGTCACCAGGATCGAGGCGGCGCGCTGATAGAGCGACAGATGACAACACAAGAAGACCGTCGCGTCGCTGACACGCTGGATCGCGTGCTTCCAAGCGTCATGGCGCCCCCGCCCGGGAGCCTTGAGGAAGCCCCTCGAAGCATCAAGCTCCTGCTGATCGGCAACTACCTGCCGGACGGCCAAACCAGCATGCTGGCGTTCGTGCGGCTCCTCGAGCGTGAACTGCCGGCGCTCGGCTGCGAGCTGCGAGTCATCATGCCGCCTCGCCTGCTACAGCGGGTACCGCCAAGTTCCCGATGGTGGAAGTGGCTGGGATACATCGACAAGTTCGTCCTCTTCATACCCACACTTGCCATGCAGGCGCGCTGGGCGGACGTCATCCATATTTGCGATCACTCCAATGCCATGTACGTGCGCTGGGTGAGAAGCAGACCGACGGTGATCACTTGTCACGACGTCATTGCGATGCAGGCCGCAAGAGGCATGGTCGAAGGGTGGAAGGTCGGCTGGAGCGGACGCATCCTGCAGCGGCTCATCGCCTCGGGCCTTGCGAAGGCTGACCTGATCGCCTGCGTATCGACCTTGACGCAGCGCGACCTGCTCGACCTGCACCTCGTGGATGAGCATAGGGTCACGACGGTCCTCAACGGATTGAACGACAACTTTTGTCCTGTGCCGACGGATGACGCCCAAGCGCTAATAGGCCGCTTCGGGTTACGAGCAGAGGACAGCTACCTGATCCACGTCGGCTCCGACCTCCCGCGCAAGAATCGAAGGGCGGTCGTCGAGACCTTCATTGCTCTTCAGCGGCACGCTGCAGAACGTGGCTCTCCGCCGCTCGTGCAGCACCTGGTTTTTGTCGGAGCAAGCCTGGAGCCGAGCCTGATCGCCCTGGCATCTCAACATGGCCTTGCCGACCGGATAAAAACGCTCCAGGGCATCTCCCACGAGGAACTGCGCGCGCTCTATGCCCGGGCCACCGCGCTCCTGTTCCCCTCCCTGCAGGAAGGCTTCGGCTGGCCCTTGATCGAGGCACAGGCGTGCGGGTGTCCCGTCTTCACGTCCGACCTGCCGCCCATGAACGAAATTGGAGGAGCTGGCGCGTGCTACATCGATCCGCACAACCCCGAGGCCATGGCCCTGGCCATTGAGCGGGCGTCCGGACGGCTTCAGGAGATGCGCTCGTTGGGACTGCAGAACGCCCTGCAGTACTCGGCAGCGCAGATGATGGCGAACTACCTGGCCGCATATCGGCGTGTGCTGGAAACGCGATGATGGGCAGTCCGGCCGCTCGTCCATGACCTGTGGCCACTGTGCCAACCGAATCACGCAGGCACTCGCGAAGCTGGATGTGAGGATTGGCCGGCATTCTGAAGCGGCAACGGTCCGGCGTACACTGCAGCGTACATGGCCCGCGCTTGTTTTGCCCACCGCTGTGTCACGGCCGCTGTGCTCGTGATCTCGCTGCTGTTCTCGCAGTTGGCGTTGGCGAGCTATGTCTGCCCCGGAATGCCCGATGCAGCCGCAATGGCCGCGGCGATGGCGGCGGGCGAGCCCTGTGAGGGCATGGATGCCGCCCAGCCGGTGCTGTGCCATCAGCACTCGGCCGACATGTCGCTGTCGTTCGAACCCGTGAAGGTCGCGACGCCATCGCTGCCCGCTGTCCTGCATGTCCTGGTGATGCCAGCGGTCCTTGCTTCCGATGGCCGCCACCTGCCGCCTCGGGTGCACCCCGACGAGCGGCCACCACCCGATCCCGTCTACCTCGAAACGCGCAGACTTCGAGTCTGAAATCTCCGTCGACCTCTGACCGGTGCCGGCGCGGCTTGTCCGCTTGCCGGCGAACGCTTCATTCGTCTTCGGAGCATCCATGTCCATCCCCCTGCTGCGCGCGGCCGCATTCGCCGCCGCGATGCTGCCCTACCTGGTAGCGGCCGCCCCGCTGTCCCTGGAGTCTGCCTTGCAGATGGCGGTCCAGCGCTCCGAGGCCGCTCGCGCCGGCCGTGCGAGCGTCCTGAGTGCCACGGAGACATCCAGAGCGGCCGGCCAGCTTCCTGATCCAGTGCTGCGGGTCGGCGTCGACAACCTGCCGGTCACCGGCGCCGACCGCTTCAGCACCACGCGCGACTCGATGACGATGAAGCGCATCGGCATCAGCCAGGAGTGGGTGTCGCCAGCCAAGCGCGCTGCGCGGCAGGCTGCGGCGGAAGCGGCGGTCGAACGGGAAGCGGTGCAGGCACAAGTCGCCATCGCCGACACCCGCCTGCAGACCGCGTTGGCCTACCTGGATGCCCTCTACGCCGCCGAGGCACTCGAGCTCGCGACGCTGATGGAGCGCCACGCCCATGAGGAGCTCGAAGCCGCACGTGCCCGGCTCGCATCCGCAACCGGCAGCAGCCAGGAAGTGCTCTCCCTCACCGGCGCCAAGGGCAGCGCGGAGGACGAATCGGCCGAGCTCCGGCAAGTGCAAAGCACCGCCAGGCTCGCGTTGCAGCGCTGGGTCGGCGTGATGCCCGGTGCGCTGGCGCCCGTGCCGCATGCGCCGCCCCCTGCCGAAGAGGCCTACGTCGCGGGCCACCCTTCCGTGGCGGCGATGCGGCGAGACCTCGAGCTGGCGAAGCGGGCGGCGACGGTGGCCGGCACCGAGCGCAAACCGAACTGGACCTGGGAGCTCGCCTACGGCCAGCGCACGGGCTATTCGGACATGCTGTCCTTCGGCGTGGGCATCCCGCTCCCGATCGCACCCGGCGAGCGTCAGGATCGCGAAACCGCCGCAAAGCTGGCCCTCGTCGACAAAGCAGAAGCCGCTTTGGCGGAGGCCACGCGCGCCGCCGCCGCCGAGTACCAGACGCTCTCCAGCGACGCCCAGCGCTTGCAGCAGCGCATCGAGCGCTATCAGGGCGGGGTGGCGATTCCAGCCGAGCAACGAACGGCCGCCGCCACGGCCGCCTACCGCTCCAACCAGGCAGGCCTGGTGACGCTTTTCGAGGCGCGACATGCGGAAGTCGAAGCACAGCGAAAGATCCTGCAACTCCGGCGCGAGCTGGCCAAAGTCCGCGCGCAACTGGCTTTCCGTCCGCTTTCCTCCGAGGTGGCACCATGAAACGCACACACCTGGCGGCGCTGGCGCTGCTGGCTGCCCTGCTCATCGCGAGCGGCGCGTTCTACGTCGGCCGCACGACGGCACCTTCGTCGCCGCCGACCGGTACGGACGGCCGCAAGGTACTCTACTGGCACGACCCGATGGTCCCGGGCCCTCGCTTCGACAAGCCCGGCAAGTCCCCCTTCATGGACATGCAGCTGGTGCCTGTGTACGCCGATACCGACCCCGGCGCCGGCGGCGTGAAGATCAGCCCCGGTGTGCAACAGAACCTCGGCATTCGATACGGGACCGTGCGGCGCGCCGAGATCTCTTCGTCCTTCGACGCCATCGGGGCAGTGCAGTTCGACGAACGGCTCAACGTGGCGGTCCAGACCCGCGTCGCGGGCTATGTCGAGCGGCTCTCGGTCAGAGCGCCGATGGAGCGGGTGCGCAAGGGGCAGGCCCTGGCCACGCTCTTCGCGCCGGAGTGGCTGGGTCCCCAGAACGAGCTGCTCGCGCTCCAGCGTGCCGGCGCGCCGGGGGAGCTCATCGAGGCTGCGCGAGACCGCATGCGGGCCATGTCCATCCCGCCCGAGCTCATCCGCCAGAGCGAGAAGACCGGCAGCGCGCAAGGCCGCTTCGTTCTGACGGCCCCGGCCAGTGGCGTCGTCGTCGAGCTGGGCACGCGCGAAGGCATGGCGGTCACGCCGGGCATGACGCTGTTCCGCATTGCGGGCCTGCAAAAAGTTTGGGCGGTGGCCGAGATTCCGGAGGTTCAAGCGGTGCGCCTCCGACCCGGGCAGAAGGTCAAGGCGGCCCTGCAGGCCGATGCCTCCCAGTCCTTCGACGGCGAGCTGAAGGAGATCCTTCCGGAGGTCAGCTCGTCCACACGCACCCTGAAGGCCCGCTTCGAGGTCGACAACGCGCAGGGCAAGCTCACCCCGGGGATGTTGCTGCGGCTGCAGGTGTCCGGCGCCACGGGCACGCGCCTGGTCGTTCCCTCGGAAGCCGTCATTCGCACGGGGAGGCGCGCCGTGGTCATCGTGCGCAAGGACACCGGGGCGTTCGAGCCGCGGGACGTATCGCCGGGCGCGGACCTCGGCGATGACATCGAGGTCCTGCAGGGCCTGGCAGAGGGCGAGCAGGTGGTCGCCAGCGGCCAGTTCCTCATCGACTCGGAAGCGCGCCTGCGCTCCGTGTTGGGCAACATGGCCTCGGCAGCTTCTGCGGCCTCAGCGCCGGCAGCCGCCAGTGCTTCGCACCGCGCTGAAGGCAAGGTGGAGAGCGTCGGGCCGGACTCCATCACCATCTCCCACGGGCCGGTCGCGTCACTGAAGTGGCCGGAGATGACCATGGGCTTTTCCAAGCCGGCGCCGAATGCCTACCCCGACATCAAGCCGGGGGATCAGGTCCGCTTCGAGTTCAAGGAGAGCGGCCCGATGGGATACCAGCTTCTCTCGGTGCAACGACTTCAACCGGCCGCAAAGCAATGATCGCCGCACTGATCCGCTGGTCGATCGGCAACCGGTTCCTGGTGCTGCTCGCGACCTTGTTCCTGATCGCAGCGGGGGTCTGGTCGGTCGCCCGCACGCCGCTCGATGCGCTGCCCGACCTGTCGGACACGCAGGTCATCATCCGCACGCCCTTCCCGGGCAAGGCGCCCCAGCTGGTGGAGGACCTGGTCACCTACCCGCTCACCACGACGATGCTGAGCGTGCCCGGCGCAAAGACGGTGCGCGGCTACTCGTTCTTCGGCGACTCGTTCGTCTACGTGCTGTTCGACGACAGGACCGACCCGTACTGGGCTCGCTCGCGCGTCGTCGAATACCTCAACCAGGTGCAGAGCCGACTTCCCGCCGGCGCGACCGCATCGCTGGGCCCCGATGCCACGGGCGTGGGCTGGGTTTACGAATACGCGCTGGTCGACCGGACAGGCGGCCGGGATCTCGGGCAGCTGCGTGCGCTGAACGACTGGTTCCTCAAGTTCGAGCTGAAAGCGGTCCCGGATGTCGCCGAGGTGGCCAGCATCGGCGGCATGGTCCGCCAGTACCAGGTGGTGCTCGATCCTGATCGCATGCGTGCGCTGGGCATCACCCAGGCCACCGTGGTCGAGGCGCTGCAAAGGGCCAACCAGGCGAGCGGCGGGTCCGTCGTGGAGCTGGCCGAAGCCGAGTACATGGTGCGCTCGCGTGGCTACCTGCGATCGCTCGACGACTTCCGCACGATCCCGCTGTCCCTCGCGGGCACAACGCCCCTGCTCCTGCGCGACGTGGCCAATGTGCAGATCGGCCCGGAGATGCGCCGCGGCATCGCCGAGCTCGACGGCGAGGGGGAAGTGGCCGGCGGCGTCGTGGTCATGCGCTCCGGAAAGAATGCTCGAGCGACCATCGAAGCCGTCAAGGCGAAGCTGGAAACGCTGAAGGCCAGCCTGCCCGCAGGGGTCGAGATCGTTCCGACCTACGACCGTTCGCTTCTCATCGATCGCGCGGTCGACAACCTGCGCTCCAACTTGATCGAGGAATTCATCGTGGTGGCGCTGGTCTGCGCCGTCTTCCTGTTTCACCTGCGCTCGGCGCTGGTGGCGGTGGTGGCACTGCCGATCGGAGTCCTCGCGGCGTTCGTCGTCATGCATTGGCAAGGCGTCAACGCCAACATCATGTCGCTCGGCGGCATCGCCATTGCGATCGGCGCCATGGTCGATGGCGCCATCGTGATGGTCGAGAACGTGCACAAGCACATCGAGGCTTTCGAGACGCAGCATGGCCGGCAGCCGGGCATCTCGCAGCGGTGGCAGCTCGTTGCCGAAGCCTCCGTGGAAGTCGGGCCGGCGCTGTTCTTCTCCCTGCTGGTGATCACGCTGTCCTTCCTCCCGGTGTTCTCGCTCGAAGCGCAGGAAGGCCGGCTGTTCTCTCCGTTGGCCTTCACCAAGACCTATGCGATGGCGGCAGCAGCGGGCTTGTCGGTGACGCTGATCCCCGTGCTGATGGGCTACCTGATCCGGGGCCGCATCCCCCACGAGACCGCCAACCCGGTCAACCGCTTCCTGATGGCTGTCTACCGCCCCGCGCTTGAATGGGTGTTGCGCTTTCCGAGGGCAACGCTGCTTGTGGCGGCGTTGCTGCTTGCATTGACAGTCGTGCCGCTGGTGCGCCTGGGCGGCGAGTTCATGCCGCCGCTGGATGAAGGCGATCTGCTCTACATGCCCTCCGCCCTCCCCGGCCTGTCGGTGTCGAAGGCGTCCGAACTGCTGCAGCAGACCGACCGCATGATCAAGGCGGTGCCGGAAGTGGCCCGTGTCTTCGGCAAGGCCGGCCGCGCGGACACGGCGACCGACCCGGCGCCGCTGGAGATGTTCGAGACGACGATCCAGTTCAAGCCGAAGGACCAATGGCGCGCCGGCATGACGCCGGACAAACTGGTCGAAGCGCTGGACCAGGCCGTGAAGGTGCCGGGCTTGTCCAACGTCTGGGTGCCGCCGATCCGCAACCGCATCGACATGCTGGCCACAGGCATCAAGAGCCCGGTGGGCGTCAAGGTGGCCGGGGCCGACCTCGCCACCATCGACGCGCTGACCACGCAGATCGAGGCGGCAGTCAGGAGCGTGCCTGGCGTTTCTTCGGCGCTCGCGGAGCGGCTGACGGGCGGGCGCTACATCGACGTCGATGTCGATCGGCTCGCCGCCGCACGCCACGGGCTTTCGGTGGCGGACGTGCAGGCGGTGGTGTCCACCGCGATCGGCGGCGACAACGTCGGCGAGGTCATCCAGGGCCGGGAGCGCTACCCGATCAACGTGCGCTACCCGCGCGAGGTCCGCGACTCGCTCCAGCGCCTGCGAGAGCTCCCCTTCGTGACCGCCAGGGGCGCCACGCTGCTGCTCCAGGATGTCGCGAAGATCGGCATCGAGGACGGCCCGCCGATGCTGCGAAGCGAGAACGCGCGCCTGTCGGGCTGGGTGTATGTCGACGTGCGTGGCCGTGACCTCCGCTCCGCCGTCAACGAGATGCAGGCCGCGGTGACGAAGTCCGTGAAGATGCCGGCCGGGTACGCGGTGTCATGGTCGGGCCAGTTCGAGTACCTGGAACGCGCCACCGAGCGGTTGAAGCTGGTGGTGCCGGTCACCCTGGCTGTCATCTTCGTGCTGCTCTATCTGCTCTTCAAATCGTTCAGCGACGCCGCCCTCGTGATGGCGGCCGTGCCCTTCTCGCTGATCGGTGGCTTCTGGCTCGTGTGGGCGCTCGGCCACTCGATCTCTGTCGCCACCGCAGTGGGCTTCATCGCACTGGCGGGTGTCGCGGCCGAATTCGGCGTGGTGATGCTGGTCTATCTGAAGAACGCGCTCGCTCGGCGCCTCGGCGCCGGCGAGCCGATGACCGACGAGACCTTGCTTGCCGCGATTCGCGAAGGCGCAGTTCTGCGCGTTCGGCCCAAGGCCATGACAGTGGCCGTCGTGATGGCGGGCCTGCTGCCCATCATGTGGGGCAGCGGCACCGGTTCGGAGGTCATGACCCGCATCGCCGCGCCGATGGTGGGCGGCATGGTCACTGCACCGCTGCTCAGCATGCTCGTGGTGCCCGCGGCCTGGTATCTGCTGCGCCGGCGCGGTGGTTCCGGGCAATCGGTTGTCCAAGC
The DNA here is from genome assembly GCF_051400855.1 of Variovorax stachyos. Classification (NCBI taxonomy): domain Bacteria; kingdom Pseudomonadati; phylum Pseudomonadota; class Betaproteobacteria; order Burkholderiales; family Comamonadaceae; genus Variovorax; species Variovorax stachyos. Next base: position 622,970 of record NZ_JBLFFN010000001.1, read on the forward strand.
CGAGGTCACCGACCCACCATTTGCGCGCCACTGACTTTGGCTGCGCGCCTGTCGAAGGTCCACAACGGCGATTCGCCGGCCTGTGCGGCCAGGGCGATATGCAGGCAATCGGCAAAGTCGGCCGTACCATTGCGATACAACTGCAGCGCTACTTCAAGGGCACGCTCCGACTCGAAACTCAGTTCGGCGGCCGAGAGCAGGCTTGACAGCACCTCCATCACTTCGTCCTTGGCGTATTCGAAACTGGCGCGCAGCACCCACTCGAGTTCGAGCGTGACCGTCACCGGCACGAAAAGTGTCTGTCCATCAGCTACGCACTTGCGAATGAGGCGCCGCGCCGCGGCCAACTGAACTTCGTCATCCTGTACGACGTAGCGGACCAGGACATTGGTGTCGAATGCCGGCATCAGCGCCAGGGGTTCATCTCTTCGACGCCAACGTGCTTGCCCTTCGGGGCCTTCAGCATGCCGGCCATGTCGAGGATGGACTTGGTCTTGGCCCGGACGATGATGGTCCCGTCTGGCATCACGGACCAGACCAACCGGGTTCCGGGCTTGGCATGCACGAGCGCCCTCACGTCGGCGGGAACCGTGGTTTGCCCTTTGGCGGTGATGGTGGATTCCGTCATGAATTCTCCTTACCTTTACCAGAATTGTAATGCATCGAGCCTCGCGCTGCGGCGAAATATGTGCAGGTCTCAGGTCTTCATCCACGATGTCGCGCGAAGTCCTCGCCTCACGGCAGGCACGCCCGATCAGTTCAAGGCCCCGGACGGTCGGGCGGGGCCGAATGAGCCGAGGCCGGCGGCAGCGCGCCGATGCGCCCCCTGGCCCGGACGTTGTCGAGCCAGTCGTCGATTTCTATCCTGCTGAAGATGAAGATCAGCGCCACCGAAGCCGTGTTGAAAACCGCAAGTCCCAGGTTGCCGTCGCGCACCAGGTAAGAGGACGGCTCCGCGGCGCTGGTGCAAACCATGGTGGCTGCCATCATGCCGGTGTAGTGCATCGCGCAGACGGCCCCTCCCATCACAGCGGCCGCAATGAACTGGTGCGCCAGCTCCGTGAGGTTGAAGGCCAGCCACAGTGCTGCCGCTGCGGCACCGATGGCGATCGCCACCGATGCTGCGACGATGGCCAGGTCGAATTCCATGCTGGCACGCATGTTCATGGCGAACATGCCGATGTAGTGCATCACGCACACGCCGATTCCGGCCACCAGGCTGCCGGCCAGCCAGCCCCCGCGGGTGAAGCGCTTGCCACCGGCCAGGTACAGGGCAATGCCCGAGATGACGATCGCGGCGACCAGTGACAGGGCCGTCAGCGGCACGTCATAGGCGACCGCAACCGGCAACCTGTAAGCCACCATGCCGATGAAGTGCATGGACCATATGCCGATGCCGCCCAATGCCACCGCGCCGCAGGCCAGCATGGACAGGTCGAGCGTGCCGTCCCTGCGCACCATCTTGTCGGTGCACAGCAGGGCCACGAGCGACCCGAAGAAGGAGATCACATAGGAGAGCGCGATGGGTCCGGCTTCGTAGTTCGGGGACAGCAGTTGGCCAACGACAGGATCCATAGCGTTCCTATACCTTGGGAGGCTGAGGCGAAGTCCTGCATTCTGCGCCGCTCGGGAGCCTGCGACCGTGCGGTTTTGCGCAGGGTCGCATGCTTATTCCACCTCGATGTCGAGTTGCCGGACCGTTGTCTTCCAGGATTCGGTTTCCTCGTGCCCGCGGGCCTGCATCCGCGCGGGCGCGATGCACGCGGCCTTGCCAGTACCGCCTTTCACCGGCATCATCGCCGCCGCAGAGGAAGGAGACCGCTGATGAAAATGAAAACGTGGATTCGCCATGCAGCCGCCCTTGCAGCCTTCGTCGCCACGGCCGCCGCGCATGCGGCGGGTATCGTGGGCAACACGCTGCCGCCCGGCTTCCCTTCGATCGAAGACACCTCGCTCGCCAAGCCGCTCATCGGCTTCGGTGCCGCCGGGCCGGTGACGCGAACGCCGGTGATCCTCATCCACGGCAACAACGACACGCCGTTCGCCACCGCCTGCAGCCCCTACGGGCGCGTCCAGGCGCTCGCGCAATTCCTCGCCGACAACGGCTATTCCACCAGCGAGCTCTGGGGCATCGGCTACCAGGGCGACCAGTGCGACCTCGCTTCGGACCAGACGCGCCGCTCGAGCATCGCCCACACCAACGCGGCCAATGTGCCGGACCTGCGCCGCTTCGTGCGGGCGGTGATGGACTTCACGGGCGCGAAGCGCGTGGACATCGTCGGCCACAGCCTCGGGGTGACGCTGGCGCGCGAATGGATGCGGCAGGACGAGGCGCAGCACCTCGTGCGCCGCTTCGTGGCGATCGATGGCCCCAACCACGGCATCATCAATTGCTCCCCCGATCCGGCCAACTACTTCCAGGCGCCGGCGGCGGGCGGCTTCACCCCGACCAGCGAGGTGTGCCGTGAGCTGGGCTCGCCGGACACACCCTTCCTGCGCCTGCTCAACGGCCGCAACGGTGGCCGCGAGAACGACGGGCCCACCCGTGTGCTGGTCATCCGCAACGGGGACGCCAGCTTCGTCTACTTTCCGGTCCAGGACGGCGCGGTGGCGCCGGTGCCCGCCATCGACTCTTTCGGCAAGCCCACCGATTTCTCGAGAAGCGCCAGCCTGCGCGGCGCGCGCGAGCTCGTGCTTACCGGGCAAGGCGCCTACGACCCCATCCTGCGCACCGGCCACCTCGGCATCCTGAATTCGCCGCAGACCTGGCAGGCCACGCTCGAATTCCTCACGGACCGGCCCAGGGACAAGGACCACGACGACTGAACTGCGTCCGGCCCGGGATCGTGCCGCTATGCTGGGCGGCATGAATCCCAAGACGCTGCTCGTGGTGTATCACACGATGACCGGCGGCACCGCACAGATGGCGCAGGCCGCGGCCGAGGGCGCGCGCGACGAAGCCGGCGTGCAGGTGCGTCTGCTGCGCGCACCGGAGGCGCAGCCCGACGATGTGCTGGGCGCGGACGGCTACGTGTTCGCCACGCCCGAGAACCTCGCTGCGATGGCCGGGCTGATGAAGGACTTCTTCGACCGCTGCTACTACGCCGCGCTCGACCGGGTGAACGGCCGGCCCTACGCCACGCTGATCTGCGCCGGCAGCGACGGCCAGAACGCCGCGCGGCAGATCGAGCGCATCGCAACCGGCTGGCGGCTGCGCTGCGTCGCGCCGGCGCTGATCGTCTGCACCCACGCACAGACCCCCGAGGCGATCGCGCGGCCCAAGCAGATCGGCGCGGACGACCTTGCGCGATGCCGCGAGCTCGGCGCCGCGCTCGCGGCCGGGCTGGCGCTGGGCGTTTACTGAGGCATCGGATCGCGGCGCGTCGTCAGCGCCGGTTCGCTGCCGGCGCTCACTCGGAGACGCCGCTCGCGAGGCGCTTGTATTCGTTGCGCTTCATCGCGAGATAGTCCTCCCGCTCCACTTCGTGCAGTTGCCGCGCGTAGCGCTCCGTGCTGTCGTACCAGGCGGCCAGGCGCTGCGGCAGTTGCTTGGGGGCATCCAGGTAGGCGTCGATCGCGAGGTAGTAGCGCATGGTGTTGCGCTCCACCACGCCGCGCACGCCACCCACGTACACCGGCTCGCCCGCCGCATCCTTGCCCGTGGCGGTGAACCCCACCTTGTCCGCGCCGAGCGTCGCAAGATAGCCTTGCATCGCGATGCGCGCTGCGACGCCGTACGCGTAGGCATAGCCGAGATGAATGAAGGTCTTGCCGTTGCCGAGCGGCGTCGCCTCGAGTTCGATGCGGTAGTCGCGGGTCGACAGCGGCCCCTTCTCAGCACTCAGCCGCACGCTCAGGTAGTCGTCGGCGAGGTTCGGCGGCTGCCAGATGAATTCGACGCGCTGCGCCTCCGAGAGCGGCTGGTCGAACTTGCGACCGACCGAGACGGCGAGCATCCTGGCAGCGGCTGTTCCGCGCACCGCGCAATGCTTCGTGTTGAGGTGCAGCATCAGCACGTCGCACCAGACGCCGGGCTGGCTCAAGGAACCGCTCACCTGTTCGAAGGGGTGGCTCAGCACCGCGAAGATGTCGCCGCTCAACTGGCCCGAGGCTTCCGTCGATTCGAGCACCAGCGGCCGCCCGAAGACGTTGCGCTCGAGCTGCGCCTGCACGGCGTCGTGCTTGGCCCGCAATGCAGCCGCGCTTCCGAGCTGTGCCTGCGCCTGCACGGCGACCGGCAGGATCAGGAACCAGAACCACACCGCCAGACGGCGAAGTGTCGTTGCGCGTTGCATGATGTTGCGCATTGTGTTCCCGCGCCCGCCCGCTGGCTAGTCGCAGATTTGCAAGAGGTTGTTTGCCCTTCACCTCCCTGGGAAGCCGAGGCCTACTTGCGCCACCACCAGAAGATCAGGCTCAGGATGATCGACACGATGAGCGAGGTCATCAGCGGAAAGTGAAAGCTGAAGCCTTCGCGCACGATCGAGAAATCCCCCGGCAGGCGGCCCCAGGGCAGTCGCGAGAGCCAGGGCCAGGCAAGGCCCGCGAGGACCAGGAGCACGCCCAGCGCAATGAGCAAGCGTTGCATGGGGGCCCGCGGCTGCTCAAGCAAACAGGACGGGAAGGCTCATGCGAATCATCGTCTTCATGTTTCACTCCTCTCGGTTGCGTAACAGCGGACGTGCTGCCCATTCAAACCGGATCTTGTGGCGGGCCCCGCTGCCGCTTGTGAGACAGCCCAGAACGTGGCTTGCCTGCGCGCTTCCACCCTTCCTGTCGGACACTTCTGGCATCGCGCGCACAGCGGCCGAAGGCGTGCATCGTTCAGCCTGCGCGCCGCACCTCGTGGAACATCTTGCAGCAAATTTCGCCGACGCACGATGGCTTGCCAGTCCCTGCCAGCGCGCCGGATCTGGCTGCGGTTCCGGCTGCCGCACGGGCACGTCGATTGCCCGTTGAAAACACATTAACTACATAATGGAGGCAGCGGAATGCACTGGAACGATTGCTACGAGTGGATCCAACGGATGAGTCCGAAGGCCGCGAAGCTTGCCTCTCGAATGCTGTGCAAGGACCCGCTGGTTCCGTCGCACTGGGCCTTTGCCCTCGATGTGGCGCTCACGGCGCGTGCCAAGGGTGCGGGGCCCTTTACGGCGGCTGATCTGGACGCCATCGCTGCGACCCAGAGGGAAGAGCGGCCGGACCCGGCGGTAGCGCTCGACAAAGACCAACGAGAAGCCTGGGACTTCACCACGACCCTCCGCGCGTCGGCCGTGCGCGACCCGAAGAAAGACGTACCCCGACCAGGGCCGCGTCACGAAGACACCGTGTGGGACCCACGAACGCCCACGCCGGAAGAGGCCTGGCTGCTCGCCTTCTCGGATGAGCTCCGCCGGCTCGCAGACGATCGGTTCAGCGCCGAGGAGATTGCCCGATGGGCCATCGACAGGCTCGAGACGGATGCCCACCGCAGCCCCTTGGTGGTCGCCAGGGAACAGTTCCTGGTGGCTGCGGTCAGGCCGGCAGCTCGAGAGCAAACCAGAGTGCGTTTGCGCGACGTGCGCTGAATGCCTCGTCTCAGGCCGCCGGCATTCCGGCGGCGAGTCGCTCTTCCAGCCGCTGCCGGTCGGCCAGCAGCCGACCCGCCACGAGCGTCACGACCTCGAAGCCGAACGCCGGGTTCTGGAAGTAGAGCGACTTGAACGTCATTTCGTCCATCTGCAGCACGGTGCAGTTCGTGACGCAGCGCGCGGTCAGCGTGCGCCGCTTGTCGGGCGCAAAGAAGCCGATCTCGCCGAACAGGCGGCCGGGTTCCATGATCTGCCCGATCTCGACGAACTCGATCTGCCCCTCGGCGAGGAAATACAGGCGCTTTGCCGAATCGCCCTTGCGGAACAGCACGGCATTCTTTCGCAGGCGGCGCCGGCGCATGTAGGGCCGCAGCCAGACGCCCGAAAAATCGCTCGTCGCTGCCGCGAGCTGCACCCGGCGCGTGAGGCGCACCATCTGGGCCGCGCGAAAGATGTTGATCGGCAGCAGCGCGCCGTGCAGCAGCACCAGGATCAGCGACGGATGCAGCGCGCCATAGATCAGGAAGCCCAGGTTGCCCCCGATCGCCAGGCAGCGCAAGGGGATCATGGTCTTGACGAAGGAGCTCACGATGATCAGCGTGCCGGCGACGCCGGCCGAGCACAGTGCAACGATGCCGGACGGCGTGGCCAAGGACGCACGCAAGGCGGCCACCGCGGTGTCGAACAGTGCGAGCGTTGACATGAAGCTTTCCTTCTCCCGTGCGGTCCTGGGCGGGGTGCTGCCGGCGCAGTATCACCTGCTCTTCGCGGACTGGGCGCTCAAGCGGTCGTACCCGCTCAACTCGAGGAAGCCCTGGCCCTGGCGGCTGCCGCTCACCTTGACGGGCCCTTCCCAATAGACGTTCGCGGTCGTCGCGCCCGAATCGAATTCGCTGTCGGCGAAGAAGGGCTTGATGTTCAGGACGCCCGATGGCAGCTTGATGCCCCATTCGACGACGTAGCCGATGCCGGTCCTCGGGCTCGTCCATGTCTTGCCGGGCACCAGTTCGACCTGTCCGGGCTCGAGGGGCTGCGAGCCCTGGGCGTTCGACAGGGTGCCCGCGGTCATGATCTTGCGGCCCTCCGTGTCGAAGAGTTCGTAGACCATCAGGTCGGATCCATCGTCCAGGTGCAGGGCGAACCAGTTCCAGCCCAGCGTCAGGACATCGAACTCGCCCCACTGGTGATCGAACCAGAGCTCGCCGCTCACCGGAAGCGACTTCCCGCCGATGGCGATGCTGCCGCGTGCCGGAAGCCGGGGGCGCGAATAGTAGTAGCTGATCCCGCTCTTGCCGAAGTCGAGCAGGCCCGGCGTTTCGGAGCCCGGCGCGCGATGCGCCACGACGGGGCCGGAAACGCCGAGGTCGACGGCGATCGAGGCGCCGTCGAAGCCGGCCTGCAGCACGTGGAACGACGGCGACGCGGTGACCTGCCATCCCTCCTGCCTGAAGTCGTAGCCGTAGGCGACGCTCCTCGCGGGTGTGCCGCCGGTACGGCTCTGGCTGACGTAGCGCTTGCCGGTCTGGAGGTCGGTCAGCGCCGCATGCATGACGGTGTGCTTGACGAGCCCGTTGGCCACGAAGACGACCAGGTGGACGGCGTAGCGCTGGCCCGCCTCCGCGCCGAGGATGCCGCTGTAGTACCACCACTCCATCGCAGATCCATGGGGCGCATCGTCGGCCGGCAGCCTGAGGGGCGGGAGCGCGGCCGTTCGCTCCACCGGCTTGCGGCTTGCCTGCGGCGGCGCTGCGGCCAACGCGGCAGACGGTTCGCGCTCGGAGGTCACGAGGTGATACAGCCCCGCGCCCACGACCACCATGACGGCCGCCATGGCGGCGAAGAACGCCATCAATCCCCTCCTGCGCGCCCGCGCGCGTGCCCGTGCGCGGGAGGGGGAGCGGGCGCGTTCCCAGGCCGAACGCCTGCGGCTCTGTCGAATGGGGTCGTCGGCACTCATGTTCAGGGGCGTCCTTTCGCCTTCGGGCCTCCGGACCCGGTCGGCGGACATCTTAGCCACGCAGCCTCGCACCAACGCGCGAGCCGCGAGAATTGCCGCTGGCAGACTCTCCGGCGACTACCGAACCCATGACCCATCATCTCGAAGCTCCCGCCCGTGCGCTGATCGACACCTGCGCCCAGGCTTCACTCGACCTCCTCGAGCGCAACCTGACCCCGCACGGCATCCTCGCTGCCAGCCGGACCGACGCCGCCGAGGCGCGGCGCTACACGCGGATCTTCGGGCGCGACGCCGCCATCTGCGTGATGGCAATGTGCGGCAGCGGCGTGCCGGCGCTGGAGCAGGGGGCGGTCAACAGCCTCGATGCGCTGGCGGCACAGCAGGCGGCCAACGGGCAGATCCCCAAGTACGTGGACCCCGAAGGCCGCGATGCCGACTTCTGGTACCTGGGCTGCATCGACGCCACCTTGTGGTGGCTGATCGCGGTGGACCACGTGCGCCGCCATGGCCGCGTCGGCCCCTCGCACTGGAGCGGCGAGGTGGACCGCGCGATCGGCTGGCTGCTGGCGCAGGAGCACCAGCACTTCCGGCTGCTGCAGCAGAACGAGGCCAGCGACTGGGCCGACATCATGCCGCGCTCGGGCTACGTGCTCTACACCAACACGCTCTGGTACGAGGTCAAGCGCCGCTACGCGCTGGACCACGCCGAGGCGACGCACTATCACTTCAACCACCTGTTCAATCCCTTCCAGGCCGAGCTGCCCAAGTACCACCGCGCGCGGCTGCTGCGGCACTACGCGCGCCGCGGCCGGCGCGACCCGAGCCTCTACCTGAGCTTCGTCAATCTCTCGGTGGTCGGCCACGAAGGCGACGTGTTCGGCAACATCCTGGCGATCCAGAGCGGACTGGCGGATACCGCCATGGCCTACCGCGTCGTCGAGACCCTCACCGCGGCGAATGCCAGCGTGCCGTATCCGGTGCGCGTGGTGCTGCATCCGCTGACGCCCCAGCACGCGCTGTGGCGGCTCTACATGGGGCGCCACCAGCAGAACCTCGTGCACCAGTACCACAACGGCGGCATCTGGCCTTTCGTCGGCGGCTTCTGGGTGATGATGCTGGCGCGCCTGGGGCTGCACCAGCCGGCCTGGTCCGAGCTCGCGCGGGTGGCGCAAGTGAACGCACTCGACGAGTGGCGCTTTACCGAGTGGTTTCACGGCCGGACGCTGGCGCCGAGGGGGATGGCGGGCCAGAGCTGGAATGCGGCGACCTTTCTGCTGGCTCGGCGCGCGCTGCAGGGTGATGCGGCCGCGTGGTAAATCGTCGCGCCCTCCTGACTCATCTGTTGCAGATGCCCAGCACCAGTTCCTGCTCCGTGCAGGGGCGTTGGGGCGGGGACTGGGAGGTCGCCTTGCCGAAGGCCCCTGTCCTCGAGCCCGTCTGCGTCGAAATGCAGGCGCGCAGCCGCTTCTCCATGGGCGGGTAATAGCGCCAGCCCTGGCCCAGCGCGGGCAGTTCCAGCTTCACCTGCTTCCACTTGGGATGCCCATTCGCCTGTAGCTTGTCGAAATTGGTGCAGAGCGATTCGGCGAAGCGGCCCAGGTTGCCGACGGTCGACTGCAGGCCGTAGTCGTAGGTGACCAGGTAGGCCTTGACGGTCAGCGTGGGAATGTCGGCCTCGAGCCAGCTGGCATAGCTCGCCGCGCGGATGGTCGCGGGAAAGTAGGTCTTCCTCGCGCGCGCGGTCTCGGGCACCTTCTCGTCCAGCTTCAGGATCTTGATGAAGTTGCGCGCCTCGGGCTTCATGTCGGTGAACAGCTTGGCGGGCTGCCCGGCCACGATGATGGCGACGTCGATCGACTTGTCGACGGTCAGTTTGGCGAGCGCCTCCTCGTTGCTCAGGTACTCCGTGCTGGCCGCGGGGATCGGCTCCCCGAACATCAGCTGGTAGAGCGTTCTCGAAGTGAGCGCGGTGCCGCTGCCGAGCGCGCCGACGCTGATCTTCCTGTTCCTGATCTCGTGGATGTAGTTCAGCGGCGAGTCGGCGCGGACGACGAAGTAGATCTCCTCGTCGTAGAGCGGCATGATGAGCCGCAGCGGCCGGATGATGTTGCCCGCGTCGGCGCTGCCCGCCTTGGCCTCGTCCAGGAAGGCCTGGTACACGTCGGACTGCACGAGCGCCAGCTTGACCCCTTGCTCGAAACGCATGCGATGCACGTTCTCCGCAGAGCCCTTCGACTCCAGCACCTCGAGATTCATGCCGATGGGCTCGGCCACCCACTTGGCGAGGTCGCGGCCGATCTGGATGTAGGTGCCGCTCTTCGACGCGGTGACGATCTTGTACTCGGCCCTGGGCGGCGCCGCGAGGGCCGCGGGCAGGAGGGCGATCCACATGAGTCCCGTGAGCAGTGATCGGATGGGCATGCTGGCTCCTTTGAGGATTCTTCGTGGTGTCGCGGCGCGGGGCACGGCTGCTGCATCGCGCCGCTCTCGCCCGTCATCGGGCGCCCCCGGTATCGGGGCACAGGGCCAGCGCTGCGAGTGCTTCGCTGCACCCGGTCTTCTCGGACTGCGGCGTGGCCATCGGCGGTGCCGGTGCCAGGGCCGGTGCGGGTGAGGCGGCGACCGCCGCGACTGGCGCAGGGGCCGTAGCGAGCGGTGCTTCCGCGGCCTGCGGCGCCAGTGCGGGCGACGCATCTTCTTCCCTGGCGGTCGGCGCTATCCGGGCCTGCGTTCGCTGCGCCGTGGGCGCATGCGGCCTTCCCGCCTCGCCCTCCTCGTTGGAACGGAAGTAGCCGAGGACCAGGACGAGCACGGACACGGCCATCGCCACGCCGATCGCGGTGTACTTCAGAACCGCACCGCGGCGCGGTGCCGGCGCTCGCGGCTCCGGCGTCGTGCTCCCGACCGGCAGTTCCTCGGGCCACTCGAACGCAGCGGGGACGATATGGGCGATGTCGAGATCCACCTCCCCCCGGGCCTCGTTGCGCACCTCGAGAACGAGGGGACGATCGGTTGCCTCCCGCACTTCGTCGCGCGGCACGATGGGCGGCTCGTCCGCCGGCGGAGCCACCGGCTCGGCTGAATCAGGCGCCGCGCGCCCAGGCCTGAAAGGCGTGTTCGCCGCCTCGTCGCGCCACCGGGGCGCATCGTTCTCGCCGCCGCAGTACGGACAGAACTTGACGCGCCCATGCAGCAGCTGCGCGCAGCGCTTGCACGGCTGCGAAAACGCCAGGTCCAGTTCCGCCAGGTTCGCCATGGTCGAGAAAGGTCAAGGACCGTTCATTGGAGTACCTTCGCCTTCGGCTGCGGTGCTATTCGCCTTCGGAGCGGCCGCGCGGCTCATGGGTCGATCCGCCAGCCCGGCAATCGACGCTTGTCCGGGTGATGGAGATACAGGTGGCCCGAATAGACGAAGGGCTGCGTCGCCCACGGCCGCGGCAGGCGGGCGACCCAGAACTGCACGTTGTGCTCGCCATGCAGCTCGAACGTGGCGGTGTGCGTTTCGTTCGACGCGAAGAGGCTGTCGACCGGCGCGGTGCTCGCCACCCGCGCGCACAGCACGGTCGATGCCGAGGTGGATTCCAGCAAGGGGATGATCACTTCGCCGGGGTCGGAATCCATGCAGTCGTCGGCATCGAACCAAGGCGCGATCCGCAGGCGTGCATCGCGCTGGAAGCACGCGGCGCCGGTGCTGAGCCGAGGCGAACTGGCCGGCCTGATCTCCGGGTTGTCGAGCCCCAGTTGAATGAAGGCGAAGCGCTGTCCCTCTTCGTCCTGCAGCGTGCACTGCTGCCAGAGGTGGCCGCTGCGGGACAGGTAGGGACTGCCCAGCTCGAAGCTCGGCACGATGCCGGGCGGCCAGGGCAGCAGGGATGCTTCGAGCGCATCGCCGCCGCCAGGCTTGACGACCAGCTGGCCTGCCGTCGACATCCAGACGATCTGCCGGCGATCAGCCAGCGGGCGGGCCCATGCCACCGACGCGGCATCGAGCACCGGTGCCTCGACGCGGCGAAGCGCAGTGCCTGCCGGATCCAGGGCATGGACGCCGAGCTTGCCGTCTTCTTCGAGCATGGGCACGTACACCTTGCCCTGCCACAGGACAGGTGCGCCCAGGCAGCGTGTGCCGACGACTTGCGACTCGAAGGTGCCGGCGATCAGGTTGATGGCGACGATGGCCAGGCCGTCGTCGGTCGGCATGAAGATCCTGCTGACACCTTGCGGATCGTGCACCGCCGTGCCCCACCCCTGCTCGCCGAGGCTGCTTTTGCCGAGCACCCGGACGCCGGCCGGACGGAGCTCCAGCCAGCGCTCCGAGTGCGGCAGCCAGTGGTAGATGCGCCCTCGCGAAAACTCCAGTGCGAGCAACCGGGCATCGCAGGTCTGGCACGCGGTGACGAGGAATTGATGGCGGCCCGCCGGAGGCGCCGCCAGCTGACGGTCGGGCAGGGATTCGACGGTCAGCGTCGAACGCAGCGCGACGGGCGTCGCCGTCAGGCGCAACCCTTGCGGCGAGTCCGCGGCGGAACTGTCGCCGCCGAAGGGCGGCAGCCAGGTGTCCCGATGCGCGGCGGACGGCGCGGGCAGCGCCTTGCCTGTCACGGGAGAGAACTTGAAGGCGCCGGGATAGAGCGCGACGACGTTGCCTCCCCGATCCGCCCCGTCGACGCTCACGCGCGCGCCGACCAGGGGCGCCAGGTCGAGAGGGTCGCACGCCGGCGCAGGCGCACCCCATCCTTTGTAGTCGGCCAGCTCGAAGACGCCCGTTGTCGGATTGCGCGACCATGTCTGGTCGCCCACCGCCCAACGCTCGCTCTGAAGAGCCGAGGTCAGCCAAGTGGACATCGGATCAGTGTAGTTCCTTAGTTCTCCTGTGTGCGTCCACTCTTTTGAGGGGAATCACCAATCCCGCCACCCGGCCGCGCGGGGTGCCCGTGAAGCACGCCGGGGGTGTCACCATCGCGCACGCGATTCCCTCAAAATGCACGACCGGCCCTCTCCGGCCCATACCTCGAACGCACCCTAGAGATCCCCACTCGATGAAGCAAAAGACCCGCGGCACGCTCGAGATGACCGCCGCCATGGTGATTTCGGGGACGATCGGGTGGTTCGTCGTGCGTTCCGGGCAGCCCGTCATCGACCTGCTGTTCTGGCGCTGCGCATTCGGCGCGGCCACGCTGCTGGCCGTCTGCGCTGCGCTGGGCATGCTGCGCGGCAAGCTCTCGATTCGCCTGCTCGGCTGGGCGGCGCTGGGCGGGGTCGCCATCGTGCTCAACTGGCTGCTGATCTTTGCCTCGTTCTCGCGCGCGTCGATCGCGATCGCGACCGCGGTCTACAACACCCAGCCCTTCATGATGGTCGCGCTCGGCGCGCTGCTGTTTTCCGAACGCGTCACGACCACCCAGCTCGGATGGCTGGGGATTGCCTTCGCCGGCGTCGTGCTGATCGTCCAGGCCACGCCCGGCGCGAGCTACACCGCAGCCGGCTATGTCGCGGGCGTGCTCATGGCGCTGGGTGCAGCCTTCTTCTATGCGGTCGCAGCGATGATCACGAAAAAGCTCAGCGGCACGCCCCCGCACATGATCGCGCTGGCCCAAGTGTGCGTGGGCATCGTGATGATCGGCCCCTTTGCCAACCTCTCGGCATTGCCCACCGACGCGGGCGCCTGGGGGAGCTTCGCGGTGATGGGCGTGATCTACACCGGGTTGGTGTTCGTGCTGCTCTACGGCGCGATCCAGAAGCTGCCGACGCACGCCGTGGGCGCCCTCTCCTTCGTCTACCCGATCGTGGCGATCGGCGTGGACATGGTGGCCTTCGACCATCGGCTGCAGCCGGTGCAGTTGGCCGGCGCAGCGGCGATCCTGGTGGCGGCGGCGGGGCTCAATCTCGGGTGGTCGTTCAAGTCCAAATTCTCGAGTACCTGGCGGTCGTGAGCCGGCGCGGGCGCCTCTTCAGCGGACCGCCTCTTTCAGCAAGCGCCGCAGCACCTTCCCTGTGCCGCTTGCCGGCAGGGATTCGCGGAACTCCAGCTGGCGCGGCACCTTGTAGTGGGACATGTTGTCGCGCGCCCAGCGCAGCAGTTCCTCCGCATCCAGGCCCCTGGCTTGCGGCACGACGAAGGCCTTGATCACCTCGCCCTTGTCGGCATCGGGCACGCCGATCACCGCGACCTGCCGCACGCCGGGATGCAGGATCAGGATGGACTCGACCTCCTCGGGAAAGACGCTGTAGCCCGACACCTTGATCATCTCCTTCACGCGGCCGATGAAGGTGAGGTAGCCCTGGTCGTCCATCTTGCCGATGTCCCCGGTGTGGACCCATCCATCGCGCAGCACTTCGGCCGTCGCGTCGGGCCGGTTCCAGTACCCGTGGAACACGCCGCGGCTGCGCACCGCGATCTCGCCGCTCTCGCCCGGCGGAAGCGCGCGGCCTTCGGGGCCGAGGATCTTCAGCTCCACCCCGCGGCCCGGAACGCCGTTGGTGCCCCAGCGCACGGCATCGCGCGGCATGAGCACGTCGTTGGTGTGGGTCTCAGACAGCCCGTAGCCCGCCTCGTACACCAGGCAGTCGTTGGCAAAGGCGCTCCAGCGGCGGGCCAGCTCCTCGGTGAGCTTGATGCCGAAGCTGGTGGCCATGGTGGTGTGCAGCGACGACAGGTCGAAGCGCCCGGCGCCCGGCTCGTTCATGGCCGACACCAGCATCGGCGCCATCGCGTACCACCAGCTCACGCGGTGCCGCTCGATGGCCTGGAGCACGGCCAGCGGGTCCATCCGGTTGAGCAGCACCACCGTCGCACCGGTGTAGGCGAGCATGGTGACGCCGCAGATCATCCCGGCGATGTGATAGAGCGGCGCGACGGCCAGCATCACGTCGTCGGCGCGGATGCGGAACATGTCCTGCCCGACCGCCGTCTTGTACAGCGCATTGCGGTAGCTGAGCATGGCCCCCTTCGGCATGCCGGTGGTGCCGGAGGTGTAGGTCATCAGCGATACGTCGTCCATCGACAGTTGCACCGCCGGCGCGCTCACCTCGCCGGCGCGCGTCACGATCGCGTGGAAGTCCAGCGTGCCTTCGGGCAGCGGTGCGCGCGCCGCCACCTCTTCGGGCACGCGAATGCTCGGTGTCGTCGGCAAAAAGTCGGCGTAGCGCACGCTGAACACATGCGGCACGCGCACCCGGTCGGCGACCGACCGGACGATCGGCACCAGGTGGTCGGCCGCCACGATCGCCTTGGCGCCGAGGTCGCCGACCTGGTAGGCGAACTCGTGGGCCTTGAACATCGGGCTGCAGGGACTCACGATGGCACCGATCTTCTGGATGCCGAAGTGCGCGATCAGGTACTGCGGGCAGTTCTGCATGAAGAGCGCCACCCGGTCGCCCTTCGCCACCCCGCGCTCGTGCAGCGCCTGCGCGAAGGCATCGCTCCAGCGGTCGAGCTCGGCATGGCTGATGGCGCGGCCGTACCACAGAAGTGCCGCCTTGTCGGGATTGCGCCGGGCGTGGCCGCGCAGGTAGTCGTGCAGGGGCTGCTCGCCCTGGAGATAGTCGATGTCGTCGTCGTTCATGCTCTACAGGCCCAGTGCGTGCTTGGCCATGATGTTCTTCTGCACCTCGGTGCTGCCGCCATAGATGGTCATGGCGCGGCAGAACAGGTAGGTGGCGACCGGCCCGAGCGCGTGCGCGGGCCCGATCGGCGCGTCGCCTCCCTGGCCGAAGAGCGGCCCGGGCTGGTAGCGCAAGCCATCGGGTCCGCTGGCCTGCACCAGCAGCTCGGTGATGCGCTGCGCGATCTCGGTGCCGCGGATCTTGATGAAGGACGACTTGCCCGGCCCCGCCGGCGCGCCTGCATCCATGTCCGACAGCATCCGCAGCAGGCCGATCTCGAGTGCCTTGAACTGCACCTCGACCGCGCCGACCTCGGCCATGAAGGAAGGATCGTCGGCCAGCCGCCGGCCGTCGCTGCGCACCTCCGCCGCAACCCGGCGCAGCTTCTGCAGCTCCTGCGTGATGAAGCGCAGGTTGGCGTTCTCGACGCGCTCGTGCTCCAGCAGGAACTTGGCGTAGGTCCAGCCGCGGCCTTCCTCCCCGATCAGGTTGCGCTTGGGGACGCGCGCATCGTTGAAGAACACCGCGTTGAGGTAGTGCCGCCCGTCCATCATGCGGATGGGCTGCACCTCCACGCCAGGCGTCTTCATGTCGATCAGCAGGAAGGAAATGCCCTGCTGCCGCCTGGCTTCGCGCCCGGTGCGGACCAGGCAGAACATCCAGTCCGCATGGTGCGCGTACGAGGTCCAGATCTTCTGGCCGTTCACGATGTAGTGGTCGCCGCCGTCCTCGGCCGCCGTCTGCAGCGCCGCCAGGTCGGAGCCGGCACCGGGCTCGGAGTACCCCTGGCACCACCACACCGACGAATCGTGGATGGCCGGCAGGTGCTCGGCCTTCTGCTCGGGCGTGCCGAAGGTGTAGATGACGGGGCCCACCATGGCCGGCCCGAAGACCTGCAGCTCGGGGCAGTGCATCTCGCCCGCCACCCGGTTGAAGATGATGGTCTGCATGGGGCTCCAGGCATGGCCGCCGAACTCGCGCGGCCAGGCGCCGGTGAACCAGCCCTTGCGCCCGAGGATCTGCTGCCAGCGCATGAAGTCGTCGCGCCCGAGGTGCCGGTCCAGCCGCACCTTCTCGCGAATGTCCTGCGGCAGCTCGCGCGCGATGAACTCGCGCACCTCCGCTTCGAAGGCCCGCTCCTGCGGGGAAAGATCGAGGTTCATGCGGTGCCGTTCCTTCGCGCGGCTCGATCAGGCTTGCGCATAGCGCTGCAGGTGCCAGCTGCTGTCGCCGAAGCTGACGCCGATCATCGAGAGGCGCTTGAAGTAGTGGCCCACCGCGAGCTCCTCGGTCACGCCCATGGCGCCGTGCAGCTGCACCGCCTCCTGCCCCACGCGCCGCGCCGCGCGGTCGATCTCGATCTTGGTGGCCGAGAGCGCCTTGCGGCGTGCGGCCGCGTCGGCCACGCCCAGCATCAGCGCGCCGTACAGCGCCATCGAGCGCGCCTCGTCCAGCGCGATGTACATGTCGACCATGCGGTGCTGCAGCGCCTGGTTGGTACCGATCGGGCGGCCGAACTGCTGGCGGGTCTTCAGGTAGTCGAGCGTCATGTCCACCAGCGTACTCATGGCGCCCACGGCTTCGGAGGCGATGGCGGCGATGGCCTGGTCGATCACGAGTTCGAGCGCGGCCAGGGCAGCACCCTCCTCGCCCAGTCGTTGCGATGCATCGGCACGCACGCCCTCGAACACCAGGTCCGCGGCCCGGCTGCCGTCGTGCGTGGCATAGGGGCGCACCTCGAGTCCCGGCGCCTTGGCGTCGACGACGAGCGCGGTGAGCCCGGCGCGGTCCGAGGCCTGGCCCGAGCTCCGGGCGATCACGACGTAGTGGTCGGCCGCAGCGCCGCCGTGCACCAGGGACTTGCGCCCGTCGATGCGATAGCCCCGGCCCTCGCGCCGCGCGGTGGTGGCGCAATGCGCGATTTCGTAGCGAGACTCGGGTTCGGCATAGGCCAGCGCCAGCTTGTGCGCGCCGGCCATCATCGGCTGCAGCCAGCGGGCCTTCTGATCGGTGCCGCCGAGCCCGGCCAGCACGCCGCCGGCGAGCACGACGTTGGCCAGGTAGGGCTCCAGCAGCAGGCCGCGGCCGATGCCTTCCATCACGATGCCGGTGTCGGTCGCGTCGCCGCCGATGCCGCCGTCCTCTTCGCTGAAGGGCACGGCCAGCCAGCCGAACTCGGCATAGCTGCGCCAGCAGTTCTCGTCGTGGCCGAGCTCGCTCGCGACCAGCTTGCGGCGGTGCGCGAAGTCGTATTCCTCGCGCACGAAGCGCTCCACGCTTTCGCGCAGCTGGTTCTGTTCGGGGGTGTACTGGAGATCCATGGGAAGTCTGGAAGGTTGCTTGGAAAGTCCGGTCGGGCTCAGAGCGCGAGGTAGCGCTGCTGGACCTCGGGATGGCGGTCGAAGTGGTCCCAGTCGCCCTCGAAGACCACGCGGCCGGTGTCGATCACGTAGACGTACTGGGTGCAGCGGCGCGCGAACCAGATGTTCTGCTCGCACAGCAGCAGCGCCACGTTGCCCTCGGTGCAGGTGCGCACGACATCGCGCGCCATCTCCTCGACGATGATCGGCGCCAATCCTTCCGTGGGCTCGTCGAGCAGCAGCAGCCTCGGGTTGGCGGCCATGGCGCGCGCCACGGCCAGCAGCTGCTGCTGGCCGCCGCTGAGCTGGCCTCCGTAGCGCTGCTGCAGCGGCGCCAGCATCGGGAACCGGGCGATGATGTCCCCGACCGGAATCGCCGGCCGATCGGCCGAGGCGCCGTAGCGTGCGATGGCGATGTTCTCCGCGACCGTGAGGTGCGTGAAGATGCGGCGGTCCTCCGGCACCAGCGACAGGCCCATGCGGGTGCGCTGGTGCGTCGGCACGCCATGCAGGTCGCGGCCATCGAAGCGCAGGATGCCGCGCACGCGCGGCCCGGCGTTCATCACGCTCTTGAGCAGGGTCGACTTGCCGGCGCCGTTGCGCCCGAGCAGCGCGACGCGCTGGCCGGCCTTCACCGACACCTGCGCACCATGCAGGATGTGGCTGTCGCCATAGAAGGCGTCGAGTTCGCGGACTTCAAGCACCGACCATCTCCTTGCCGAGGTAGACCTCGCGCACTTTCGGATCGCTGCGCACCTGCCCGACGGTGCCGGTCGACACCACCTCGCCGTAGTTCATCACCATGATCCGATCCGCCAGGCCGAACACCACGTCCATGTCGTGCTCGGTCATGACGACCGTGATGCCGCGCTCCTTCTGCGTGCGCGCGACCAGCTGCGCGATCTCGGCCCGGTCGCTGGGCGACATGCCGGCGGTCGGCTCGTCGAGCATCAGGATGGTCGGCCTGCCGGCCAGCGCGATCACGAACTCGAGCCGCTTCTTGTCGCCGTGCGAGAGAAAGCGCGCCGCCTCCTGCGCCAGCGCATGGAGCTTGACGTCCTCCAGCAGCGCCATGGCTTCGGCCCGCACGTCCGCCGACGGGGCGCAGCGCCAGCGCGCACCCAGCGGCTCGCGCCGGTACTGGCGGCGCGCCTCGACGGCGGCGATCACGTTGTCGAGCACGGTGAAGTCGTGGAACACGCGCGCCACCTGGAAGGTGCGGCCGAAGCCCTGGCGCACGCGCTCGTGCGCCGGCAGCCGGGTCACGTCCTTGCCCTCGAAGCGGATGGTGCCGCCGTCGCAGGGCACCTCGCCGGTCATGACCTTGAACATGGTGGTCTTGCCTGCGCCGTTGGGCCCGATGATGGCGAAGACCTCCCCGCGCGCCGCCGACAGGCTCACGCCGTGCAGCACCTCGATGGGGCCGTAGTTCTTGCGCACGCCGTCCACGCGCAGCAGTTCGTCGTTCATCGCACGCCTCCTGCCTCGAGCTTGCCGACAGTGGGAAGACGCGCTTCGCCGGCCGCCGCCCCGCTGCCCGCTTCGCCGGCAGGCACGCCCGCGCGCCGGCCCCACAGCCGCTCCTCCACGCTGCGCCAGAGCCCGACCGCGCCGTTGGGCGCCAGCAGGATGATGGCGAGCAAGCCGGTGCCGACGATCAGCTCCGACAGGCCCACCAGCGTGCGCGTGGCGTAGGTGATGGCGGCGAACAGCCCCGCCCCCACCACCGGTCCCCAGAAAGAGCTGACACCGCCCAGCAGCGTGTTCAGCATGGGCTGGGCCGACGCCAGCCAGTGCACCTCCTCCACCGTGACGATGCGCGACCAGGGCGCGTACAGCGCGCCGGCGACCGCCGCGACAGCGCCCGAGATCACGAAGGCCGCGAGCCGGTAGCGCGCGACGTGCGTGCCCATGAAGGCCGCCCGCTCCGCGTCCTGGCGCACCGTCTGCAGCGTGCGGCCGAAGCGGCTGTGCAGCAGCCACCAAAGGAAGCCGGTGATCAGCACCGTCGCCACCAGCAGGAACCAGTAGTAGGCGCTCGAGCTGGTGAGGTCGATGCGCAGCAGGCCGAGGTCGAGCACCGGCCGCGGGATGTCGGTGATGCCGTCCTCGCGGCCCAGGAAGGTCGAAAAGCCGATGATGAGCCGCAGCGCCTCCGCCAGCGCCACCGTGAGCACCGCGAGGAAGACGCCGCTCATGCGCCGCAGCGCCAGCACGCCGATCAGCCACGCCGCGCACGCGCCGAACAGCGCCGCCGCCGCCAGCACCCCGAGGAAGGGCACGCCCGCGATGTGCCGCAGCGCCAGCGCGGCGAGGTACGCGCCGATGGCGAAGAAGCCCGCGTGCCCGAAGGACACCAGCCCGGTGTAGCCGAACAGGATGTTCCACGACAGCGCGAAGACCACCTGCACCAGGACCGTCCCGACCACGTACAGCGGCCCTGCATTCACCCACAGCGGCAGGGTGGCCAGCATGCCGACCGTGGCGACGCCCAGCACCTGCCACACGCCGCGCGGGATGCGCGGGCGGTGCAGCGCGCCCGAGCCGTGCGCCTCGCTGCCGGACTCGGCCTGTGCGCCGACGGCAGGGAACAGGCCGCTGGGCTTCCACAGCAGGAAGGCGGCGAGCACCACGTAGATGGCGAGGCCCGGCACCGAGGGCAGGAGCACGGTGTTGAGGCTCTGCACCAGGCCCAGCACCAGCGAGCCGATGAAGGCGCCGCGGATGTTGCCGAGCCCGCCGATGATCACGGCGAAGAAGGCATACATCAGGTAGGAATCGCCCAGCCCGGTCGACAGGCTCTGGTTGGGCAACAGCAGGCCGCCCGCGAGGCCGGCGAGGAAGAAGCTGACCATCACGCTCAGCGCGATGCCGAACGAGACGTTGAGGCCCAGCACGCCCGCCATCCACGGGTCGGCCGCGAGCGCCTGCATGAGCTTGCCGAACCACATGCGGTGGATCGCCACCTCCAGCACGATGTAGACCAGCACCCCGGCCGCGATCACGAAGATCTGGTAGGCCGAGAAGAACATGCCGAAGGGGTTGAGCGGCTGGTCCAGGCCCGGCGGCGGATTGACCGAGAAGAAGTCGACGCCCCATATCAGCTTGGTCACGCCGGAGCAGACCATCATGAGCGCGAAGGTCGCGATCAGCACGTAGTGAGGGTCGACATTGCGCAGCCGGCGCAGCACGAGCCGGTCGGTCACCAGGCCCAGCAGCGCCACCACGATGCCACCCACCAGCGCGGCGAGCAGGAACAGCCAGAGCGACTGCACGTCGCGCCCCATCACCGAGTAGGCGGTGTAGGCGCCGATCATGAAGAAGCCGCCCTGCGCCATGTTGAGCAGGCGCATCAGCCCGAAGATCAGCGTGAGGCCGGCAGCCACCACGAAGATCGCCATGCCGAACGCCGCGGCATTGAACACCGCGAACATCAGTTCATTGATCACGCTCAGCCCTCGTACTTTCGGCCCGGCGACGGCGGCTCGACGATCTCGGTTTCGTCCAGGCGGATCACCTGTTCAAGGCCATAGCCTGGCGGCGTGTCGCGTGCGCCGATCTTTGCAAAGTAGAACGAGCCGATGCCCTGGTGGTCTTCCTTGCGGATGCGGTACGGCCCCGCCGCCGTGTCGAACTGCAGGCCCTCGAGCGCCTGGATCACCGGCTCCGTTTCCGTGGAGTTGGCCTTCTTCACCGCGTGGAAGATCGCCAGCGCCGAGCGGTGCGAGGCCTGCACGATGCCCGGCACGTAGGGCGTGCCCGCCACCTTGAGGATGTACTCGCTCAGCTGCTTGCTGACCGGGAACTGGCTCTTGAACGGCTCCAGCTCCGGCGCCCAGAAGGTGACGCCCCACAGGTTCTGCGGCGTCGACTTCTGCATCGCCTTGGCGATCAGCAGCTCCGTGCCGGCTTCGCCGATCACCTTGAACTTCTTGTCCATGCCCACCGCGCGGCCCTGCTGCAGCAGGCTGACGCAGGGCGCGGCCGTGAGGCCGATGAACAGGCCCTGCGCGCCCGAGTTCATCAGGTTGTTGATCTCGATCTTGTAGTCGGCCTTGTTGAGGCTGGCGAACACCGGCTCCATCACCTGGACCTTGCGCCCGGCCTTGGCCGCCGCGCCGGTCACGCCGTGCTTGAAGTAGCGGGCAACGTCGCGGCCGTTCTCGCTGTCGGGCGCGATCACGGCCCATGTGTCCACGTCGGTGAACTTGCTGGTCATCAGGTTGCCGATGCCGCCGTAGAGCATCAGGGCGTTGGACGACAGGCGGAAGAAGTTGCGGCTGAAGTTCTCGTGCGTCACCGACATCACGCTCGGCGCGGGCGCCACCACCACGCTCTTGAGCTCGGCCAGGATGGGCGCAATGGCCAGGGCCATCGGCGACTGGCCGGCGCCGATCGACAGGTTGACGCCCTCGCCCGCCAGCTCGCGCACGGCGCTGACCGCGCCGGCGCTGGTGAACTTGTCGTCGCGCACCACGATCTCGATCTGGCGGCCGAGCAGCCCGCCGTTGGCGTTCCATTGCAGCTGCGCGGCCTTGATGCCGTTCAGCCACGCTGCGCCGGCCTCGGCGCCGATGCCGCTCATCGGCAGCATCGCGCCGATGCGGATCGGCGTGCCCTGCGCCCGGGCCGTTGAAGAAAACCGCGTGCCGGCGGCGCCCAGCAGGGTCGCCGCGCCGGCGGCTTGCACGAGGGTTCTGCGCCTGAGTGTCATCGTCGTTTCCTTCGCGCTCACAGCGAGATCGCCTTGCCCGGCGATGGCGGCTCGGCCACGTCGGCTTCGTTGTAGGCAATGGCATCGACGATGCCGTAGCCCGGGTCGGCATCGCGCGCGCCCACCTTCGCGATGTACGCGGTGCCCAGGCCCTGATGGTCTTCCTTGCGCACGTGATAGCTGCCCACTGCGGTGTCGAAGGTGAGGCCCTCGAGCGCGGCGATGACGGCGTCGGTCTCGGTGTTGCCCGCTTTCTCGATCGCGTTGAAGAGCCCGAGCGCGCAGCGGTGGCTGGACTGCACGATGCTCGGCGGGTTCTTGTCGCCGGTGAGCTTCACGTAGCCTTCGTAGAGCGGCGTGCTCAGCGGGTTGCGCCGGCCTGCGTCGGTGCCCGGCACCCAGTAGCTGATGCTCCACAGGTTGGCGGGCGTGGACTTCTGCATCGCCTTCGCGATCATCAGCTCCGTGCCGGCGTCGCCGATCACCTTGAACTTCCTGTCCATGCCCACGGCGCGGCCCTGCTGCAGCAGGCTGATGCAGGGCGCTGCGGTGAGGCCGACGAACAGACCCTGCGAGGGCGCGTTCATCAGGCTGTTGATCTCGACCTTGTAGTCGGCCTTGTTGAGGCTGGCGAACACCGGCTCGAGCACCTTGACCTGGCGCCCGGCCTTGGCGGCGGCGCGCTGCACGCCGATGGCGAAGAAGCGCGCCATGTCGCGGCCGTTCTCGCTGTCGGGCACGATGCACGACCAGCTCTGCACTTCCTTGAAGCGGTCGGTGAGCATGTTGCCGATGCCGGCGAAGGCGATGTAGGCGTTCCAGGACAGGCGGAAGAAGTTGCGCTGGAAGTTCTCGTGCGTGAGCGACATCACGGTGGGGCACGGCGCGACCATCATGGCCTTGAGCTCGGGCAGGATGGGGGCGGTGGCCAGCGCCATCGGCGATTGCGAACCGCCGATCAACAGGTTGACCCCGCTGCCGGCCAGCTCGCGCGCCGCCGCGACCGCACCCGCGCTGGTGAACTTGTCGTCGCGCACGACCAGCTCGACCGGGCGCTTGAGCACGCCGCCCTTTGCGTTCCACTGCTCCGCCGCGACCTTCGCGCCTGCCAGCCAGGCCGCGCCGGCCTCGGCGCCGATGCCGCTCATCGGCAGCATCACGCCGATGCGAACCGGGCCGGCCTGGGCGTGGGCGGCTCGCACCGCGGGCAGGCCCAGCACGCCGACGGCTGCGGTGGACTGGAGGAAGTGGCGCCTTTTCATGGACATCGGTGTCTCCTGCGGTGACGCTCCGGAACAATCTCCGTCGCGTTATTTGTTATAACAGATTGAAATTTACAGGTCGAGGGGGAGGAGCCGTACTGGCAGAAACCCGCATGCGTGAATGTGGAGTGGGGGTTAGTCGCTGGATGCACGCCCCCGGATTGGGGAGGGAGCCAAACCACTGCGCGTCAAACAATGCTGCGAGTGCCCTGCCTTGCTCCCTCCCCCTCCGGGGGAGGGTTGGGGTGGGGGCAGCCGGACCTCTCCACGGAGGCGTGCGGTATGCCCTGGGCCGGCCGTCGAGGCGCCGCCGAGCAGCGCAGCGGCAGGCGGATCAGGGCTCGCGACCGTTTGAGCGAAG
Source organism: Variovorax stachyos (assembly GCF_051400855.1). NCBI lineage: Bacteria > Pseudomonadati > Pseudomonadota > Betaproteobacteria > Burkholderiales > Comamonadaceae > Variovorax > Variovorax stachyos. Next base: position 646,796 of record NZ_JBLFFN010000001.1, read on the forward strand.
CGAGTTTGAGCGAGACCCCGCCTGACGCGAGCAGCGCAGGGCAGCCGCGAAGCGGCCGGCGACGTCGGCCGGCACAGGGCATACCGCACGCCTCCGCGCCCCGGCGGTATCAATGCTCTTCAACACGACTTCGCGAACTGCCGCGTACTCACCGCACGCAGCAGCGCATCAGCACGTTACGCAGCCACCGATTGGCCGCATCGTTGTCCGTACTCGCATGCCAATACATGTACGCATCCATCGACGAGTGCGGAGCCGGAAACGCCAGCACCTGGTTGCCGAACTGCCGGTTGGCCATGTGCGCGTAGCTCTCGGGCATCGTGAGCACGAGGTCGGTCTCCGACACCGTGCGGCAAGCCGCGAAGTAGAACTGGCATCGCAGCGCGACCTGCCGCTGGACGCCCATGCGCCGCAGCTCGATGTCCTCGAAGCCGGGCCCCTGGCGACGCGAGGTCACGAGAATGTGGCGCTGCGCCAGGTAGGTGTCGAGGTCCACCGATCCGTCGATCGCCGGATGCCCCTTGCGTGCGACCACGGCCATGCCGTCCACGCTGATCCGCTTGAACTTGACCGCGTCCGACAACGGAAGCAGCACGTCCACCGCAAGATCGAGCGTGCCGGCCGCGAGCTCGCTCTCGAGGCTGCGGCGGTTGGCGCGCACGCTCGAGACCTCGACCTCCGGCGCCTCGATCGCCAGCGCGCGCATCAGCGGCGACATCACCGTCGACTCCATGAAGTCGCGCAACCCGATCACGAAGCGCTTCCTCGCGACGGCGGGCTCGAAGCTCTGCGTGTCGTTCAGCAGCGAGCCGATCGACTGCAGCGATCCGCGCAGCGGGTCGATCAGCCGCTTGGTCAGCGGCGTCGGCACCATCCTGTGACCCTGCCGCTCGAACAGCGGATCGTTGAACAGGTCACGCAGGCGCGCCAGCGCATGGCTGATGGCCGGCTGCGTCAGGTGCAGCTTCTCGGCCGCCTTGGTGATGCCGCCTTCCGTGTAGATGGTGTCCAGCACCACGAGCAGGTTGAGGTCGACTCTCGAGATATGCATTCGCTGTATCCAGGTCTATTCCAAGCATTCATTGGCCTTCCGGGGGGGCGCGCCCTTAGGCTGTCTCCCGAGAACGCGCACCATCATGCCGCGAGACGGCCTTCACACGCATTCACCGAGGAGACAAGCCCGATGATCCCTTCGATCCGCCGGCGGCCACGCGGACTTTCGACCCCATGAGCGAGGTGTTCAGCGGCACGACGGAGGTCCACGAGCGCCACCGCTTCGACGAAGCGTCCCTGCAACGCTGGTTCGCCTCGCACGTCGACGAGCGCGCAGGCGCGGGCTTCCGTGTCTCGCAGTTCAAGGGCGGCCAGTCGAACCCGACCTTCCTGGTCGAGACCGGCGGCAGCCGCTATGTCGTGCGCCGCAAGCCGACCGGCACGCTGCTGCCCTCGGCCCACGCCGTCGACCGCGAGTTCCGGGTGATGAAGGCGCTCGCCGACACCGACGTGCCGGTCCCGCGCGTGCATGCGCTGTGCGAGGACGACGCGGTCATCGGCACCGCGTTCTACGTGATGGACTACATGGATGGCCGCATCCTGTGGGACCCTCGCCTGCCCGGCGCGAGCGCGAACGAGCGCGGCCGGATCTGCGACGAGATGAACAGGGTGATGGCCGCGCTGCACGAGGTCGACGTCCACGCGGTGGGCCTCGGTGACTACGGGCGGACCGGCAACTACATCGAGCGCCAGATCGCGCGCTGGAGCCGCCAGTACCGAGCCAGCGAGACCGAGCGCATCGAGGCGGTCGAGAAGCTCATCGAATGGCTCCCGCAGCACGTGCCGCAAGAGACTGCGACGCGCATCGTGCATGGCGACTTCCGCCTCGACAACCTGGTGTTCGCGCACGACGCACCGCGCATCATCGCCGTGCTCGACTGGGAGCTCTCGACGCTGGGCGACCCGATGGCGGACTTCGCCTACCACTGCATGGCCTGGCAACTGCCGCCGCCGTTCCGCGGGCTCGGCGACCTCTCTGCCAACCAGCTGGAGGCACTGGGGCTGCCTTCCGAACAGCGCTACGTGGCACGCTACTGCGAGCGCCGGAAGCTCCCGCCGGTGGCGCCGGCGACGTGGCGCTTCTACACCGCCTTCAACCTGTTCCGCGCCGCCGCCATTGCGCAAGGCATCATGGGCCGCGCGCTGGCGGGGAACGCTTCGAATGCGCACGCGCTCGACGCCGGCCGCCAGGCGCGGCAACTGGCCGAGCTCGGCTGGCAGCGCGCCGCGCAGGGCCGCTGATCGCGAGATGCCGCCAGTGCTGCATCCGCCCCGCTTTCGCGGCTTGCGCTTCGCGGCGGCCGATGCCGCGGCCGTGGCCTCTGTCTTCGACAAGGTCCTGGGCATCGCGCCTTTGCCGCCGCGCGCAGCCGCGGACTCGCCGTGCGGGCGCTTCCTGCTCGACGACCAATGGCTCGAAGTGCGCGCCGCGCCGGGCGACACCCTGGACCTGGGCTGCGACGACCTCGGCACCCAGCGCACGCACCTGCGGCGCCTCGGCATCGAGGCGCTCGACGGTTCGGCGCTGGGCTGCACCGCACGCCTTCGCCTCGACGCGATGGACACCGGCGCCTGCACGGTCGACCTGCGCGAGCAGTCGGCTCCGGTGGTTTCGGCCGGGGATGGCCGTGCTGCAGCCGCTGGTGGCGCGGACCGCCTCTGCGGCTTGGAGCTGGCCGTGCGCGCGCCCGAGCGCGTGGCCCTTCACTGGGCGCAGCTGTTCCATGCGCGGTCGTCTCGCGACGATGGTGGGTTGCCCCGCGTCACCCTCGCCAGCTTCGACCTTCGCTTCGCCTTCGCCACGGACGGGCGCACGGGCGTGACCGCACTGGAATTCGCTGCGGCCGAACTCGCGCCGCTGGTGCGCAACGCGTCGGCGCAAGGCTTCGATGTCTGCGGCGATGCCCGGCGTGCCGCATTCAGCGCTCAAGGCATCGCGTTCCGCCTCCGATCCGAGCCCTAGTGGGCCGTGGTGCTCAAAGCACCTCGAACACCCCCGCCGCCCCCATCCCGCCGCCGATGCACATCGTCACCACCACCTTCTTCGCG